>JAZJZS010000027.1:0-31124 GCA_040389685.1 Actinomycetota bacterium | reverse complement strand
CGACCCACCATGCGACTCGCCACCACCCGAATCCCGGCAGGCTAAACACTCTCACCGCTCGCGAACAGTGATTGCACGAACTATCGCTGAGAAGCCAGTAGGCGAGTTTTTGAATCTGATCAGACGTGCCACTTCAGGCCAACTCCAATGACAAACACCAGTCCGAACAACCACAGGAGCCAAGAATCTCCTGCTGAGACCACATGCCGCCGAAATTTCCTGTCGACCGCAGTGCGACACAGCGCTACCGGCCACCGGTGATGGGGGGATCGGCTCCGAGCCTGTGTAATCGCATCACGCCGCTACGGCGTAACGACGAGCTTCCCCTGAGGATCCCCGCTCTCGAGCATCCGCATCGCGTCGATCGCGTCGGCAAGAGGATAGGTGCGGTGGATGACCGGGGTGAGCGATCCGGCAGCGAGTAGGTCGGCGAGCAACAGCAGGTCCGCCCGGCCGAGACTCGGGATGCGTTGGCCGCGCTGCACCGCGGCGAGCCCGGTCAGCCGCTGCCTCACGAACGGGGCGAGCAACATCGCCCCGATGCTGCGCTGGAAGCCGCCGAGGATGCGTCCGCCGTTCTCGCCACCGACGATCACGAGGGTTCCGGTGGCGGTGAGCGACCGGCGCAGCAGTGACAGCGGCCGGTTTCCGGCCAGGTCGAGGATGACGTCGTAGCGCTCGGTTCCGAGGCCATCGCGGGTGTAGTCGATCACCGCATCCGCGCCGAGGGACCGCACCAGCTCGACCTTCGCCGTGCTGCAGACCCCGGTCACGACACCACCGAGCTCCCTCGCCAGCTGCACGGCGAAGATGCCGACCCCACCGGCCGCGCCGATCACGAGCACCCGCTGGCCCGCGGTGAGACGGCCACCATCCCGGAGTCCCTGAAGGGCAGACACAGCCGAGGTGGGTACCGCCGCCGCCTGCTCGAAGCTGATCCCGGCGGGCTTTCGCACGAGCAGCTTCGCGGATGCTCCGGCATATTCGGCGAGCGATCCCCGGCAGACACCGAAAACCTCGTCGCCCGGCTTCAGGTCGGTCACCCGGCTTCCGACGCTGTGCACGACGCCCGCGACATCCATGCCCATAACGCGTTGTCTGGGGCGGCGAAGTCCGAATCCGAGGACGCGGATGAGAGAGGGCAGGCCGGTCATCATGTGCCAGTCGCCGCGGTGGAGAGAGGCCGCTCGCACCTGGAGCAGTACGTCGTCATCCCCGATCACGGGCATCTCGACCTCCGCGAACTGCAGCACGTCGCTCGAACCGTACGTGTCGTGAACCAGGGCCTTCATGGGGTGTCTCCTTCGCTGCGGGGGTAGTGGAACACGTCGTCGAGCGGCACGCCGAAGACGCGGGCGATCTGGAACGCCACCTCGAGGGAGGGCGAGTAGCGACCCTGCTCGATGGCGATGATGGTTTGGCGTGTGACGCCGACCCGGGCGGCGAGATCGGCCTGGGTGAGTTCGCCGGCGGCGAAGCGCAGGCGGCGGATGTCGTTGGTGATCCGCGTCGCCTTCACCATGTCTGGAAACCGCGGCGGTAGGCGATGATCTTGGCGACGGATCCGACGACCGCCGACAGCACGAAGCCGAGGTAGATCGCATTGGCGATCCAGAACGGAGCAAACGAAAGCAGCGCGAGGATGAGGGCAGTGACGGCACCGATGACGAGGAACGACTGACCGATGTATTCACCGAGGCGGTTGATCTCCCGGTCGCGCTGGTCTTTCTCAGCGGCGCTTCTCGGCGCGAACAACGAGCTGAGGATGTCGAGAAGGATCGACGCGCCGATGGCGCCTCCGACGCTCCAAACCAACGTCCACTGGTACGACACCGTGGCGAGCGGACGGCCGACGCCCTGGCCGAGCACCATCGCGACGTAGGCGCCATAGGCGACCGTGGCGACGACCACCATGATCCAGGCACGCTTTTCGGAAACGGACACGGGTTTTCTCCTGTCGACTCGGCGCCGGAGGGGCGCCTATGTAAAAAATTGCTGACATCTGTGAATGTAATGCAAAGTTCACATCATGTCTAGTATTTTTTACTCTTTCGTCAGAACGGACGTCACCAGCCCGCTCCGTAGCACTGGAAAGCCGGCCGCCGGTCCGAGTCCGGACCGGCCATGGCGAGTGCCTCCGCCGGAGCCATTCCCGCGGCCATCAGGGAATGAGCCTCGGTGAGGAGTTCGCAGGCGAGGGAGTCGTCGACGCTCGCCGGCGAGGCGATCACGCAACGCACCCCGGCATGAAGCCAGGCTTGCGACATGCCGAGGGCCTCCTGCCCCCAGCGCACCGCGGATCGCCCCACCTCGCAGGCAGAGAGCACCACGACCGATGGAACGTCAGGCAGTTGGTCGACGTCGTACCCGAACCACGGCCCATCCGCGAGCAGCACCCCAGAGAAGAGCGGGTTGTCGGCCGAGTGGCGCCCGTGTGCCGACACGTGCAGCAGGTCCACACGCTGAGCGACCTGCGCCACCGCCGCGCTCGTGGCGGCCGCCCTGACGAGCACGGTGGATGCATCCCAGCCGGCCGCGGCATCCGTCACCTCTTCCTCGGCACGGGCGACCCCCGGGCCGGCCGCGAAGCCGGCGGATCGCAGTGAGAGCGGCTGCGCGCGCTGGGCGAGCCATCGGGTCGCCGACACAGGAAGCGTGAGTGCCCGTTCCGCGAGCGTCGGCAGCAGCGACCAGGGCATCCCTGCGAGCACCCCCGGCGAAGTCACGACGAGACTCCCGGTGCCGAGACTGTTCCGCACGGGCCCGAGGATCAGGGCGTCGAGTCTCTCGAGGCGATGGGAGAGCGACGCGGTCACGACCTTCTGTATGCCGGGAGGGAGGGTCGCCGCCGCCATGTCGAGATCGGCGAGTAGGCCGTCGAGCTCGGTGCGGACCGGGTCGAGCGGCCCGAGATCGATAACCCTCGAACTCTCGGCCGTGACGGCGAGGGCCGTGAGTCGCTCCCCCGACCAGAGGATCGCGAGGAGCGCCGATTCCTTCGCACCGAGTTCTGCCTGCACGTCCTCCAACGATGCCAACTGCTCGAGGCTGCCGGATCCGCGGCCCTCCCACTGCCGAGCACGGATGGCGGCACGCAGGGCGGATTCCGCGCGCCCGTCGGCCGAAAGCGGGGAGGGATCGGAGGCACGCAGTTGCCGAAGCTCGGCGAGATCAGCGGCACTCGCGGCATTGCCGGGCGGGCGGAGCGGCACGATCCGGCCGGTGAGACTACGGGTACGCTCCGACCATTCGAAGATGTCGGACGCCTTGCCGCTCGCGACGGCTTGGCGGATGCCGAGCGTGATGAGGCGCGTCCCGTGGGCGGCGAGCGAGCTTTGCAGGTCAAGACTGCCGAAGCTCGACTGCCACTCGGCCAGCTCGTCCAGGCCGGCGCGGGTGAGCCGGAGCGCTCGGGGCCGTCGTCGTTCGAGCACTGCGAGCTCTGCACCGACTTCGCGGTTCAGCAACCGGGTGCCGATGGGGGAACCGGCCGACAGCGGCGCCGCCGCGAGCGCCGATCGCGCGCCCGCCGCATCCCCCGACTGCACCCGCAGACGTGCCCCCTGAAGCCGAAGGGAAATCGCGTCACCCGCCAAATGGTGGGCCGAGAGCGCGGCGGCAGTCTCCTCGATTCGCGCCCGAAGAATGTCCCCGGATCGCTTCGAACCGGTCGAACCGGATGACACGACGGCGGCGAACGCACATGCATCCGCCCGCAGCGCCCAGCTCTCGCTTCCGCGCTCCCGAAAGCGTCGGGCGGACCGGCGCGCGACCGCGGTCGCGCGCTGCGGATCGGCGAGCAGCAACGCGCGCGCGAGCGCGAATTCCGCCTCCGCCTGCGCCTGACGGAGTCCGCGGAGGCCGTAGGTGTGGGCGACGGTCTCCAGCAGGTCGATCGCCTCCGACGTCATCCCGGCGCTCAACAGCACCTCCGCACGATCGGCGTCGCAGGTCGCGAGCGCAACCGGCGAGAGAGCCGCGAGCACCGGCCGGGACTCGTCCATCAGTCGAAGCGCGGCGATCAGGTCACCGGCGAGCATCGCCGCATAGCCCTGATTGTTGCGCGCCTTGGCAATCTCCACCGGTTCATCGCTCTGCCGAAACGCCTCCGAGGCGGCATCGAAATCGCGCTCCGCCGCCACGACCTCGCGACGTTCGAGGTAGGCGAGCCCGCGATTGAGCAATACTCGACCCAGTCGGGCCGGATCCTCGCTCAGGTCGGCGATTGCAGCGGTGAGGTGCGGAAGCGCGGCATCTCCGTCGCCCCGTCGCAGCTCGATGAGCCCGAGCTGGCTGCCGAGCACGGCGCGGGTGTGACGACTGAGGCCCTCGGTCTGCAATGCCGAGAGGCACAGCATGATGCCCCGATCGGGGTCGCCGGTCTCCGACAGCAGGTAGGCGATGGTTCCGCTGATGCGGGCCGTGAGTTCGGCATCCCGCGAACGCCGCAGCGCCTCATCGAGGGCGGCGCGAGCGGCCGCATGGCGACCGGCGTTGGAGTGCTCGACACCACGCGCGTACAGGACCGCCGCGGACAGCATTCCTCATTATGGCGCGGCCGCGATGACTTTCTGCAGGGCCGCCGAACTCACCTTCAGCCGGTCGACGAGTGAGACCGATCCGAGGGGCGGCAGGACCGAGGCGTCGAGGGCGGATGCCACCGCTCCGGCGATGACCGGAGAGGCGAAAGAGGTGCCGCTCCAGAGCGCGAATCCGCCGCGGAAGTCATCCGGATCGATTGATTCGCGCTCGCGGATTGCGCCTCCAAAGTCGCGGTCGACGCCACTCTCGACGCGGCCGAGCGGCTGGTCGCCGCCGTTGAAGGCCGGCATCGTGGAAAACACGGACCCTCCGGGCGCACTGCAACTGATCCACGGCCCATCGTTGCTGAACAGCGCCACCGTCGAGCGATTCGGATTCAGTGCGCGCACCGCCACGATCGGGATGGCGTCCCCAACGAGTTTCACCGGGGTTCCGCCGCCGCGCCAGGGTGCGAAGGCCGCGGGAAACATCGGCCGGTCGGTGGCGTCGTTGCCGGCGGAGCAGGTGACCACGGTGCCGCACCGCCCCATCGAAGCGAGGAGTTCGTACATCGTCGGATCGAACAGTCCGTCTTCCGGCGTCTCGTGGTAGTACCCCATCGACAGGGAGAACACGTCGATGCCGAGGCCTCCGGGAAGGCCGAGTGCCGCCCGGCCGGTCAACGTCCCGATGGCCGTGAGAGCGGCGACGAGATCGGATTCGACGATCACGCCGTCGGAATCGACCACCCGCCAGGCCACGATGTCAGCCTCGGGACAGGACTGGTGGATGAGTCCGGCGATGAAGGTTCCGTGCCCCGAGACCTCGTCGAGCCCGCCATCCATCGGACCGACGAGATCGCCGTCGAGCTCCGGATCTGTGGCGGGATCGACGTGGCCGATGGCCGTGCCATCCAGCCTCACCGTCTTCGTGACGATCGAATCCAGCCAGGGATGCGGGCCACAGCCGGTGTCGAGAGTCGCGACGACCGGGCGCCGCGGTTCGGCGGCCGAACGATCCCGCCGATACGGTGCCGCACCGGCATAAGCCACCGGCTGGAGTCCGCCGCTGCCCGGGGAACCGTAGCTCGCAATGGCCCCCACTTCCACGCTCGAGGCGAACGGGTTCGTCGAATGGAACGGGTTCGTCGAATGGAACGGGTTCGCGGCCAGAGAATCGCCTGCAGGCGAATCGATGGTGAGCAGATGATCGAGTCCGACGCCGCGCATGGCGTCCCGCCCGAGAATCGCCCTCGCGTTCTGCAGCAGGTTCCAGGCATCCGGCGCCGGTACGGCCTCGCCAGGGCGCACCGTGATCATGAAACGGGCGACCCCGAGCACCCCCGTCGCCCAGGGGTAGCGGCGCACGCGATCCGCCCGGGCGGCATCCGACTCTGGCACGTCCACCGTCGCGAACTTCTCGTCGAGGTCGAGATTCCAGCCCAGGTCTCGGGCGACACGACGGAGGTCTTCCGAAATCGCGGGAACATCAGCCAGTGTCGAAACCAGGAGGCGATCTGGCAGGTAGACCGTGGGATGCGCCCGGATACCGTCGACTGTCATCGCCGTCGGGGCGAGTCGTTTTCCGACCTGTGCCGGATAGCGGTCGTCCCAGCGGCGACGCCGCCGGAACGTAGCGTTCGGTGTGCCATTGTCGCCCTGCTCGCTCAATCCGATCTCCCAACAGCTCGCTTATCTCGTTACACAATGAAATAATCCGTCGTGAAGCCCCGTCGCGACCCACCCCTGCCGCTGTGGACCGCCTCGGGCTGCACCCACATCCGGGTGCGGCCCGCGGGAAGGTCGGAAAAATCGAACCGACCCTCCGCGCTCGCGGCAGTGGTGAAGTCATCATCGTCCTGTTCGAACCGCACCAACAGCGGCGCCGCGGGAGAGATCCAGCCGTCGATCCGGCGGCGGCCCTTGCCGAGGTCGCTCACCCGCATCATGATCGACCGCTCCCCGTGGCTGAATTCCAGCAGTTTCACGTCGGAGATCGCGCGCATCCCCATCGGTGCGCCGCTGGACTCGAGCAGAGTGAGCATGGCGTATTCAGTGCCGAGATCGTGAGTCTCGAGAGCGACGAGCACATTGTCAACGAGTTCGGCGGGAATCGGGTCGCGTCGACTCCACATCCGTCGAAGGCGGGCGAAAAGTTCCTCGTCGGGCAAACCTGCGTCGCTACGGATCGTCATCGTGAACCATCCATCTGCTCGAGGGCTTCTCGCAATTTGGACAGGCAGCGCCCACGGGTGGGACCGATGCTCCCCACCGGCATCCCCAGGTCGCGGGCGATCTTCCCGTAATCGGGCCGCTGTTCGAATGCGACGATGCGAAGCAGCCGTTGGCAACGTTCGGACTGCCGCCTCACACACGCCCACAGTCGGCTCTCGCCGTCGCGGGCGAGCGCCACATCCTCGGCCGACGCTTCGTCTTCGGAGACGGCCTCCAGCACCTCATCAGAGACCGGGATGCTCGTAGCACTCGCTTTGGAGACGCGCCAGGCCTCCCGGCGCGCGGTCGTCAACAACCAGGCGGCGATCGCGCGAGGGTCGGCGATCGACCCGGAGCGCTGAACGAGGGCCAACCATGTGGTCTGCACGACATCCTGGGCCTGGTCCTGGGCAAGACCATAGGCGCGGACGACCTGCCAGAGAACGGGTGTCATGGTGTGCACCAACTCATCCATCGCTCCGGGTTCGCCGGAGAGCCAGCGGCCGAATGCCGCCGCCGAATCATCCCAGATGACAGACGACTCCGCCCGTCGGCCGTCGGGTCGGCCGCGGACGGTGTCGTTGTCACTCATGGTTTGAATTCTCATCACCCTTCAGGAGCGGGGCAAGTCCCCACAGATACATCCGCGGTCGAATTTTCTTCCCCGCTCGGTCGGCAGGATCCGAACGAGGCCGGCCGCGGGGCGCCCGATACACTGTGCCCGATACACTGGGGCCGCACCCGCGGGAGTGGTGAAATCGGTATACACGCAGGTTTTAGGTACCTGTGCCGCAAGGCGTGAGGGTTCGAGTCCCTTCTTCCGCACACCGGGTTTTCGCGCATCCAGCCTGGCCGGGGGCGCACCGGCTACCCTGACACGAATAAGACGACTGGAGCACCCCGCTTTGCTACACACCGCGCTCGTCCCGTGGCTCGACCCGAACACGCTCATCAACCAGGCCGGACCGTGGGCACTGCTCCTCGTCTGCGCCATCATCTTCGCCGAGACCGGCCTGCTGATCGGTTTCATCTTCCCCGGCGACACGCTTTTGCTCATCACCGGCGTGCTCACCTTCACCGGGACCATCCGAATCCCGATCTGGTGGGTAGTCCTCGCCATCGGGTTGGCGGCGTTCCTCGGCGGAGAAGTCGGCTACTACATCGGGAAGAAAGCCGGCCCACGCATCTTCGAGCGTAAGGAAAGCGGCCTGTTCAGCATCGCGAATGTCAAACGCACCAACGCCTTCTTCGAACGATTCGGTGGTTACGCCGTGATCCTGGCCCGGTTCGTACCAATCGTTCGCACCTTCGCGCCGATTGCCGCCGGCGTCGGCAAGATGAATTACCGCAAGTATTCGCTCTACAACGCGATTGGAGCCTTCGTTTGGGGGGCGGGGGTGACGATGCTCGGATTCCTGCTGGGCAACATTCCCCCTGTGCGCGACTTCGTCATCCAGTATGTGGATCTTGTGCTTCTCGCCGTGCTGCTGCTCACCCTCATCCCCACGCTGTTCCACGTCATTCAGGCCTCGCTCAGGGCCCGGAGGGCCGCACGCCAGCCTGGCGGGCAGCCCGGCCCGCCGCTGACCGATGCCGACGTGACGATCGACCAGAAGTACTTCGACCAGAAGAAGGATTGACGCGGGACACGATACGCCCCCGGGAGTAGTCGGATTTCGTACGACGGGATGACTGTGGCCTCGTGTCGAGGCCGCAGGCTGGGGGGACACCATCACCAAGGAGCCCACCCGCATGCCGATACCGATACTCGCCGCCCATCACGTCACCAAGTCGTACGGTCGGGGTCCCGGCCGTTTCGATGCGCTCAAGGGGGTTTCGCTCGAGATCTTCGAAGGCGAATCCATCGCCATCGTCGGCAAGAGCGGATCGGGCAAATCGACCCTCATGCACCTTCTCGCCCTGCTCGACCGCCCGAGCACCGGATCGATCGAACTCGCCGGATCTGACGCGGTGCTGCTCACCGGCCGCACCCTCAACACGACGCGAAATCGCACCTTCGGATTCGTCTTCCAGCAGTTCTTCCTCACCGGAGGCGCCTCGGTGCTCGAGAATGTCATCCTGCCCCTCAAGATCGCCGGCATCGGGTCTCGGGAGCGCAAGCGCCGCGGCCTGGCCGCCCTCGACCAGCTCGAGCTGAAAGACAAGGCCATGAACAAGGCCAGTGACCTCTCGGGCGGACAGAAACAGCGGGCGGTCATCGCGCGGGCGCTGGTGAACGATCCTCGAATCATCTTCGCGGATGAACCGACGGGCAACCTCGACAGCGCCACGGGCGGCGTGGTCGAAGACATCCTCTTCGGACTCAACCGGGAGAAGGGCATCACCCTGATCGTCGTCACCCACGACGAAGAGCTTGCGGCGCGCTGCGACCGTCGCATCTCCATCCGCGACGGCCTCGTCGTCGGCGTCGAGGGCGCGGTGGCCGCATGAGAACCGTCGACGTGATCGGCACCGCGATCGGCAACAGCTTCCGGAGCAAGCTGCGCACCACCCTCACGGTGGTCGCGATCTTCATCGGCGCATTCACCCTCACGATCACCAACGGCCTCGGCACGGGCATCAACGACTACATCAACACCACGGTCGCGGCGATAGGCGCGCAGGATGTGCTCACGGTGACGAAGGTGGGAACGGATGCCACCACGACTGGTCCGAAGAAGTACAACCCCGACCTTCTCGCCTCCGACGCCGGACGACCCGGCAGCACCGTGCAGGCGCTGACCCCCGGTGACATCACGACTATCGGCGCCCTCACGGGAGTGAAGTCGGTGCAGCCAACACTGTCGATCAGCCCCGGCTACGTCCAACTGGGATCCGGCACCAGGTACACGCTCAACGCGAGCGGCGCGGTGCCCGGCATCAGGTTGCAGCTCGCGGCCGGATCGCAGCCGAGCTCCACCTCGAGCGTCTCCCAGATCGTGCTCGCGAAGTCCTACGTGAAGGCGCTCGGACTCTCCAGCAACGCCGCCGCGATCGGCACGGCAGTGAAGATCGGCGTCACGGATGCGGCGCGAAACCTCTCGACAGTCGATGCCACCATTGTGGGGATCTCCGATGCGAGCCTCGGCGCGGTCGCGGACGCGGCGACCACCAACTCCGCCCTCACCCAGAAACTCTTCGACGCCCAGAGTGTCGGCCTTGTGGGCAGCGCGAAGGATCGATATTCGCAGGCATCGGTGCGCTTCGATGCCGCGGCGAGCGACTCTGAGGTGACCCAGCTGAAGAACCGCCTGACGAAAGCCGGCTACAAAGGACAGACCGTCGCCGACCAGATCGGCACCTTCAAGACGGTGATCGACGCGATCGTGCTCGTGCTCAACGCCTTCGCCGTGATCGCCCTGCTCGCCGCGAGTTTCGGCATCGTGAACACCCTGCTCATGTCGGTGCAAGAACGCACAAGGGAGATCGGGTTGATGAAGGCCATGGGCATGGGCGGCGGCAAGGTATTCGGCCTGTTCAGTTTTGAGGCCGTGTTCATCGGGTTCCTCGGCAGCGCGATCGGGGCGGTCATCGCCATCCTGGTCGGCAGCGGCGTCAGCGCGGCGCTCTCGGGATCGGTCTTCTCGGCCCTGCCGGGCCTCACGCTCATCGCATTCAGCCCGGGGTCGATCGCCGCGATCATCCTCGTCGTGATGGCGATCGCGTTCGTCGCCGGCACTCTACCTGCCGCGAAGGCGGCTCGCCAGGATCCGATCGAGTCTCTCCGCTACGAATAGGCGGCTACGGCGCGGCGGTGCGCTTCTCCAGGCGCACCATCGCATCGTGAGCGGATCGGCGCACCTCCTTCTCGACATCCGTGAGCAGCAGGCTGAGCGCCTCGAGGTGACTCGCATTCCCCACTTCGCCGAGCGCGCGCGCGGCGGCCCCACGCACCCGCGCGACCTCGTCCGCCAAGAGCGCCGAGAGGGCCTCCTGCTCGTCTAGTCGGCGAAGGAAAACCACGCGGGCGCACATCTCCCGCACCCGCCAGGCCCGGTCGCCAAGTCCCCGATGGACCGCGGGTCGGGCGGAATCGGCCCAGACGAAGGTGAGCGCCCGCGCTCCCCACACCTCGGGCCAGTACAGCGGCGGCGCGCCGTCGAGCACACCCTGGGCGTGCCGGCCGCCCACGATGAGCAGAAACTCTTCGCCCTCGTTGCCGCCCGCGAGGAGCGAGGCGCAACGATCGACGACCGCCTGCTCCCCGAACCGGGCGACGGCGGCGCTGATGCGGTCCCCGGGGGAATCATCAATCTGAACGGAAGACGCGGATTCGGATGCCATAAGGCTTCCCAGAATACCGCCGCGGTCCCTCACCCCCAGATCGTCAGGCCGACCAGCGCGAGGTTCAGCGCGACGACCAGCACGACGATCAGCACGAGCGTCCATCGCATGCCGCGGCCGTTGGCCCGCTCCCCCATCACCGTCGTATCGTTCGTGAGTCTCAACAGGGGCACCAGGGCGAACGGGATGCCGAAACTCAGGAACACCTGGCTCACGACCAGCGCCCAGGTGGGGTCGATTCCGACCGCAAGCAGGCCGACGGCCGGCACCAGGGTGATCAGTCGGCGCACGACCACCGGGATTCGGCGCTTCAACAGCCCGGCCATGATCGTCGCACCCGCATAACTGCCGACCGACGTTGACGCGAGACCGGACGCGAGCAGCCCGATGGCGAAGACGAGGGCGATGCCCGGTCCGAGGGAGGCTCCGATGGCCGCATGCGCCCCCGCGATCGTGTCGGTCCCGGCGACGCCCCGCAGGTTGACAGCAGCGAGCAGGAGCATCCCGATGTTGACGATGCCGGCGACACCCATGGCGATGATCACATCCACGCGGGTGATGCGCAGGATGCGGACCAGGCCCTCCGCGGTTGTGGAGTGACCGTGGCGATCACGGGCAAGAGCAGAGTGCACGTAGATCACGTGCGGCATCACCGTCGCCCCGAGCATGCTCGCCGCGAGGAGCACCGAGCCTGCGCCGTCGAATCTCGGGATGAGCCCGTCGAGAACGGCGGCGCCATCCGGCGGGGTGATGAACAGCCCGGCAAGGAATCCGATGGCGATGATCGCGAGCAGGCCGATGATCACCGATTCGAATGGGCGCTGCCCATACCGCGACTGCACGGCGAGCAGGCCCATCGACACCGCCCCGACGATGAGCCCACCGGCAAAGAGCGGAATTCCGAACAGCAGGTTGAGTGCGATGGCCCCGCCGAACAGTTCCGCGAGGTCGGTCGCCCCCGCAACCAACTCCGCCTGCGCCCAGAACAGCCGGCGCGCAGTCGGCTTCAGCCGCTCACCGAGCAGCTCCGGCAACGAGCGCCCGGTCACCAGCCCCAGTTTCGCGGACTGGAACTGCACGAGGCCGGCCATGAGGTTCGCGACGGCGACCACCCAGACGAGGAGGTAGCCGTACCGCGCGCCGCCGGTGAGATTCGCAGCCACGTTGCCCGGGTCGACGTAGGCGATCGACGCCACGAAGGCGGGGCCGAGCAGGAAGAAGCCCCGGGCGACCGGACGTGTCACTCCCGGGGTTGTGCTCACTCCCGAAATTCTTGGGGGCGCTGGTTCACCAACAACTCCCGCACGATCGGCATGATCGCCGCGAACGCCCGTGACCGGTGGCTGATGGTGTTCTTCTCGTCGGGGTGGAGTTCCGCCGCCGACACGCTGTAGCCGGCTGGCTTGAACACGGGATCGTAGCCGAAGCCCCCGCCACCCACCGGCTCGAGCAGCACAGTGCCGGGCCAGCGACCAGACGCGACCTCCTCGCGGCCGTCCGGCAGCACGAGAGCGGCCGCGCAGAGAAACTCGGCGCTGCGGTCATCCGCACCCTGCAGGTTGGCCAGAAGCAGGCTAACGTTGTCGGCGTCGTTTCTCGTGCCCGCATATCGCGCCGAATGGATGCCCGGTGCGCCGCCGAGCGCCGCGACGGAGATGCCGGAGTCATCGGCGATCGCCGCACGGCCGGTATGAGCGGATGCCGCGCGCGCCTTGATCAGCGCGTTCGCCTCGAAGGTGTCGCCATCCTCCACCGGCTCGGGTCCCTCGTACGCCACGAGGTCGATTCCCTCGAGCCGCGCACCGAGAATCCGCCGCAGTTCGGTGACCTTGTGGGCGTTGTGGGTGGCGAGCACCAGCGGCACGGGCGTCCCGGTCATCCGGCCAGGCTCTCCACCTGCAGCCGGGTCAGGTCTGCACCGCCGCCGAGCGCGAGATCGAGAAGCGCGTCGAGCTCGGCGCGGTCGAAGGGGGCACCTTCAGCCGTGCCCTGCACCTCCACGAAAAGGCCGCGGCCGGTGACGACCACGTTCATGTCGGTCTCAGCGCGAACGTCCTCCGTGTAGGCGAGGTCGAGCATCGGTGTACCGCCGATGATGCCGACGGAGACCGCCGCGACGCTGTCGATGAGCGGTTTCGCATTCTGCCCGATGAACTTCTTGGTCCGGCCCCACTCGAGGGCGTCGGCGAGCGCCACGTAGGCCCCGGTGATGGCCGCCGTGCGGGTGCCGCCGTCGGCCTGCAGCACATCGCAGTCGATCACGATGGTGTTTTCCCCCAGCGACTTCATGTCGACGACGGCGCGCAGCGAGCGCCCGATGAGCCGCGAGATCTCGTGGGTGCGTCCCCCGATGCGCCCCTTCACCGATTCACGATCCATGCGGTCGTTGGTGGAACGCGGAAGCATCGAATACTCGGCGGTGACCCAGCCCTTGCCCTTACCGGTCATCCAGCGCGGAACTCCGTTGGTGAAGGAGGCGGTGCACAGCACCCTCGTGCGGCCGAAGGAGATCAGGGCCGATCCCTCGGCCTGGTCGCTCCAGCCACGCTCGATGGTGATCGGTCTGAGCTGGTCGAGTTCGCGGCCGTCCGCGCGGGGTCCTGGTTCGGTCATCGAGTGCTGTCCTTCTGGTTGGGAGTCGGGAGTGACATGGTGCCGGTCGCCACCAGCTCGACCGTGGAGACCTCCGGCCCGAGGAAGCGGCGCACCAGGCGGGTGAACTCGTCTTTCGAGTCGCCGGTCGCTTCAAAGACATGGGACGGCGCGGATGACCTGCCACGCTCGATGCCGTGCTTCACGAGCGTGCGGTAGACGTCGAAGGCGGTTTCCTCCGCGCTCGAGACGAGCGTGACGTCCTCCCCCATGACGTACTGGATGGCAGCCGACAAGAGCGGGTAGTGGGTGCAGCCGAGCACGAGCGTGTCGACGCCCGCGTGCTTGAGCGGGGCGAGGTAGTGCTCGGCGACATCGAACAGTTCCGGTCCGCTCGTGACACCCGCTTCGACGAACTCGACGAACCGCGGGCAGGCCTCACTGAACAGCGAGAGATGCGGGGCTGCCGCGAACGCATCATCATAGGCACGGGAACCGATAGTGCCGACCGTGCCGATCACCCCCACCCGACCGTTGCGGGTCTGTCGCAACGCTGCGCGAACGGCGGGCTGGATCACCTCGACCACCGGGATGCCGAGAGCCTGGGTGTAACGCTCGCGGGCATCCCGCAGCATCGCCGCCGATGCTGTGTTGCAGGCGATCACGAGCATCTTCACCCCCTGGCCGACGAGGTCGTCGAGCACCTCGAGGGTGTACCTGCGCACGTCGGCGATGGGTTTCGGACCATAGGGCGAATGCGCCGTGTCCCCCACATAGAGCAGCGATTCGTGCGGGAGCTGGTCGATCACGGCGCGGGCCACCGTCAGCCCGCCGACCCCGGAGTCGAAGATCCCGATCGGCGCGTCATCCATAGCCATCGAGTTTACGCGGGCGCCGCAAACCCCGTGCGACGGCGCTCCTGGTCGACGACCTGTTCCCGGTCCGCCAGCCGGCGCAACCCCGCGAGCGGCTGCACCATGCGGTAATTGCCTCGGATCACCGGCTCCACCCGGTCGAGGAAGGCCCAGTAGCCGGCGGTCATCGGGCACGCATCCGGTCCAAGGCGCACCTTCGGATTGAACCGGCAGCCCCCGCAGTAGTCCGTCATCCTATTGACATAGGCCCCACCTGCGGCATAGGGCTTGGTCGCGACGAGGCCACCGTCGGCGTGCAGGCTCATCCCCACGACATTCGCCGGCATCACCCACGGGGTGCCGTCCACGAACATCCCGATGAACCAGTCGTTCATCCGTTTCGGGTCGTACCCGCGCTGGAGGGCCCAGTTCCCGATGATCATCAGCCTCTGGATGTGATGCGCCCAACCATGTTCGCGCACCCCGCCGATCGCCTGTCTCAGGCAGTTGGCCTCGATCGCGGATGCATCGAGCTCGAGCAGTTCGTGCGGGACCGGTGTCGTCGCACCGAGTGCGTTGCGATCGACATAGTCTTCCCCGAGCCGCCAGTACAGGTGCCAGACCCAGTCGCGCCAGCCGCAGAGCTGTCGCACGATGCCCTCGACGCTCGCGATGGGGGCATTGCCGGCGCGATATTCCGCCTCCGCCCGGTCGATCACGTCCCGCGGGTCGAGCAGCCCGAGGTTGAGCGGCGCGCTGAGCAGCGAATGCGCCATCGTCCAGTCGCCGGTGAGGGTCGCATCCTCGAAGGGGCCGAACCCGCCGAGTCGGCTCTCGATGAAGTCCTCGAGCGCGCGCCGCGCCTCGTGTGCTGTCGCCGCGAACCGTCGCGGGCCATCCTCTCCCACCAGGTGGATCTCCCCCGAGTCCTGCCAGCGGTCGAGGTCGGCGCGCACCTCCTGGTCGATGTCGTCTTCCTCCGGCCACCACGGTTCAGGCAGTCCAAGCGAGACGGCGCCCTTCGGCGGCGGCTGCCGGTTTTCGTCGTCGAAGTTCCACCGGCCGCCGGCCGGCGCCTCCCCATCGAGCAGGATGCCGGTGCGGGCACGCACCCAGCGGTAGAAGTCCTCCATGATCGGCCGGCTCGTGCGGGCATCCGCCCACTCGGTGAAGTCCGCCTCGCTCGTGACGAATCCGCGGCTCGGCAGCACCGTCGCGCCGACCGACCGCACGAGCCGCCGGGCCGCGTACGAGGTGGGGTCGATGACCTCGAGGTCGTCGCGCCCGTGTACGACATCGCGGTAGCGTTCCACCTGGTGGAATTCGACCCGGTCTCCGAGCTCGGCGGCGCGATGCCGGATAGCGGAGAGGATCAGGTGCGCCTTGGCCCGATGGAGGGGTGCGCGGCGCAACACGGAACGGGCTTCGACCAGGAGCATCCGCCCGCCGTCATCGAACGCGCCGCCAAGTTGACCGGCGAAGATCCAGCGGGTGCGCTCCATTGCTGTCACGGTACACTCTCGAACTGCTGGCTAGGCTGGCCTGCGTGACCGACGCCGTATCTTCGCTGCTGACCGACCGCTATGAGCTCACCATGCTGAACGCGGCGATCCGCGCCGGTACGCATGATCGCCAGTGTGTCTTCGAGGTCTTCGCCCGGCGACTCCCCGGCGGCCGCCGGTATGGCATCGTCGCCGGCACCGGGCGCCTGCTCGACCTCATCGACGACTTCCGTTTCACCGAGCGAGAACTCGAGTGGCTTCGCGATGCCGCCGTGGTGTATGATCGCGCACTCGATTGGCTTTCCGACTACCGTTTCACGGGCACCGTCTCCGGCTACCAGGAGGGCGAGGTGTACTTTCCCGGCTCGCCGATCCTCGTCGTGGAGGGCAGCTTCGCCGAGTCGGTCATTCTCGAGACCCTGGTGCTCAGCGTGCTCAACTACGACAGCGCGGTCGCCACCGCCGCATCTCGCATGGTGTCGGCCGCGAGCGGCCGTCCCCTCGCCGAGATGGGATCGCGGCGCACCGGCGAGCGCAGCGCCGTCGCGGCAGCCCGCGCCGCTTTCATCGCCGGATTCGCCGCCACCAGCAACCTCGAAGCCGGTCGCAGCTGGGGAATCCCGACGATGGGCACCTCCGCTCACTCCTTCACCCTCCTCCACGACACCGAAGAGGATGCCTTCCGCGCCCAGGTGGCGGCGCTCGGCCCCGACACCACCCTCCTCATCGACACCTACGACGTGACCGCGGCCGTGGACCTCGCCGTGAAAGTGGCCGGCACCGGCCTCGGCGCGGTGCGCATCGACAGCGGCGACCTGCCCGGCCAGGTGAGCGCCGTGCGTCGCCAGCTCGACGCCCTCGGTGCGGTGAACACCAGGATCACGGTCACCAACGACCTCGATGAGTTCACCATCGCCGCGCTCCGCGCAGCACCGGTCGACTCGTTCGGGGTCGGAACCTCCGTGGTCACCGGCTCCGGCTCTCCGGCAGCCGGGTTCGTCTACAAACTCGCCGCGCGCAAGGATGCCTCGGGCGAGTGGATCTCCGTTGCCAAGACGTCTCCCGAGAAGGTCTCCGTCGGGGGCAGGAAGTTCCCCGTGCGGGAGTTCACCGCGGCAGGCAGGGCGAGCGCAGAAGTGATTCACCTCGGCGAGCCTGCGGCCGCGACATCCGTCCACCGTCCATTGCTTGTGCCGCTCATCGTCGATGGGATTGCGGTCGATCGGTTCCGGGGGGCCGCCGGCACCGAGCGGGCTCGACAGCATCGAGCCGCCGCGATCGCCGAGCTTCCCGAAGAGGCCTTCCGCCTCGGCCGCGGCGATCCGGTGATCCCGACCCGGTACGCCTGAGCCCCCTTACCCGCTCCATCTCCCGTTTTTACTACCACCCGCGGGTTTGCACTGGTGGGTGCTAGTAAAAATGGGAGGTGGTGCGCCGATCCGGAAGGCTGACCAGAGGCTACTTCTTCAACCCGTCGTAGATCTCCTTGCAGGTCGGACAGACCGGGAACTTCTCGGGATCGCGACCCGGCGTCCACACCTTGCCACACAGTGCGATCACCGGTTTGCCGCTCAGCGCCGAGGCGAGGATCTTCTCCTTCTGCACGTAGTGCGAGAAGCGTTCGTGGTCACCTTCTTCAACCTGCTCGCGGTTGAGGAGTTCTTCTAGTTCACGGTCGAGCGTGTCTGTGCCGCCGCCGCCCTGCTGTGTGTCGCCGCTCATGCCAGCATTTTACGCCAGCGCGATGGCGGAATCGGGATCACTGCCGCAGCGTGAAAGCCAGCAGTTCGGGAGCTCGACGGCTGAAGATTCGTCCGCCCCACACCACCCCGACGACGAGCAACGCCCCTCCGAGACCGACCCCGACGAGCAGGGAGACCAGCGGCCATCCGCGTGTGCCCGGGTCGAGCAGTCCGAGCAACGCAAACCAGATGGCGGGTGCGGACAACACGATCACCGCGAGGAAGGCGAGCGACTGGATGAGGCCGGCACCCGTGCCGCTGGCCTGCGGCTGCGAGAACGGGCTGTCGCCCGGCCGCACCGAAGGGTACGGGAAGCGGGCGGAGAGCACGCTCGACAATCCCAATCCCGCCAGGAGCAGGCTCGAACTCACTCCGACCAGTGAGGGCAAAACCGAGCTGTCGCCGGAGACAGATGCCGAGATCGGCGATCCGATGAGCACCAGCGGGATGCCGATGAGTAGCGCCGGGAACAGCCGTCCGAGCCGGTCGGCCCAGCCCGGCGTGTTCGACGCCAGGTGGAGCCAGACCGCCGAACTGTCGTAAGCCACATCGTTGTGCGTCGACCAGGAGAGGAACAGGCACATCACCGGCACCGGGAGCAGCGCGAGGATGCTCCCGGGAACGCCGGCGACCGCGAGGGCGATCACGAACAGGGCGGGTGCCACCGGCATGGCGATGAGAGCGGCGTGATATCGCGCATCGCGAATCCAGTAGGTGATGCTTCGGGCCGCTACGGCTCCTGCAGGCGAGTCCGGCAGGGCACGGAACCAGCCGAGTCCGCGCGTGTCCAACGGGCGCTCCCGAGGTTCGGGGGCGACGAGCAGCCGACCGACGAGTGCGCGCCAGGCCAGCCAGAGCAGTCCGGCGAAGCCGAGGGCGATCAGGGTTTTGAGCACGGCGCTGCCGCCATTGCCGGATGCCGCCTCGGCTGGTGCAGACCAGGCCGCTCCCAAGGGCGTCCAGCCCGCGACATCCGCCACTGATGCAAGCACGCGCAGACCCTGGCGATCCCAGTTGATCGCGGCAAGCATCGCCACCGCTGGGGCGAGCGACACGAGGAGTACGAGCATCAGGAGGGTGGTGATGTCCCTGGCGCGACGGGTGGACAGCAGCAGGGAGGCCAGCGAGCCGGACACTCGCGCCCCAAGCACACAGGTGCTGACGATCAGGGTCGCCGAGATGACCGCGAGTCCGAGGGATAAGGGATCTCGCGACCAGGCAACCGCTTGCGCGAGGGCGATCGCGATGATCCCCAACGCGGGCAGGCCGATGAGGCCCGTCAGGGCCAGGCCCGCGGCCAGTCGATTCGTCGAAAGCCCGTAGATCGAGAACGCGCGGGGATCGAGGGTGTTGTCCACTCCGAAGGCGAGAGGTACGAGCAGGAATCCGATCACGATCACCGACCCGACGGGTACCGTGATGCTGCCCGCGAGCATCGGCTCAACCGGTCGAAGCGAGGCGAACCCGCCCGCCGTTATCGCGACGGCGCCAAAAGCGTAGAGGAGCCCGATGACGATGCCGACAACGCGCAGCGGGCTGCGACGAAAAGTGTTCGCGAGAAGCCTCAGTTTCAGTCCGAGAAGCTGTGCAACCACTCCAGGCCCTCCACCGACTTAGGACCTCCGGCAAGTTCGAGGAATCGCTCCTCCAGCGAACCGGTGCCGCGTACCGTGTCCATCGTTCCGGACGCGAGCACCTGTCCACTGACGACGATGGCCACAAGATCACAGATGCGCTGGACCAGGTCCATGCTGTGGCTCGAGAGCACCACGGTACCGCCCGCCTCGACATAACGCTGCAGGATCGCGGTGACGTTTGCCGCCGAGACCGGGTCCACCGATTCGAAGGGCTCATCGAGCACGAGCAGCCTCGGCGAATGGATCATCGCCGAGGCCAGAGCGATTTTCTTGGTCATTCCCGCCGAGTAGTCCGAGACGAGCCGACCCAGCGCGTCATCGAGCCCGAAGGCGGCCGCCAGGTCGGTCGAACGCTTCTTCACGGTGCGGGAGTCGAGCCCCCTCAGCGTGCCGGCGTAGTGGAGCATTTGGCTGCCGGTCAGCCGGTCGAAGAGTCTCAACCGGTCGGGAAGCACGCCCATGGCTTTCTTGGCGCCCGCCGGGTCGGCCCAGACATCGGCACCGTGCACCGACGCGGATCCGCCGTCCGGCCGCAGCAGGCCGGTCACCATGGACAGCGTTGTGGTCTTGCCAGCGCCGTTCGGTCCCACGATGCCGAAGATGGTGCCCGCTGGCACTGCGAAGCTGGCGTGATTGACGGCGAGCGTGTCGCCGAACCTTTTCACAAGGTCGGAGACGACCAGCACGAGCTCACGGTCGGCTACCGCGGTGCGAGCTGTCGCGGATGTCGGGGAGAGGATGTCGCCAAAATCAGGCGCACTCGCGGGCGCGGCAGGCGCGGGCGCGGCAGGCGTTCTCGGTTGTGGGGTCGCCGGTCTCGCGGCGGACGCGGCTGCGGGTTTCGCCGCCGACCCGTTCGCGGCAGGTTTCGCTACCGAACGGGGTTTCGCGGTCGACCGGGTCACGGCAGGTTTCGCCGCCATGGGTTTCGCCGTCTTGGGAACAGCAGCTTTCGAGCCTGCAGGTTTCGCCGCCTTCGGGGCCGCCGGCGTGCGCGGCGCGGCCGGCTTGCGCGGCGCGGCCGGCTTGCGCGGCGCGGCCGGCTTGCGAGTGCGCGGCGCGGCCGGAGTGCGCGGCGCGGCCGCGGCGGGCTTCACGGATGGCTCGGAATCGTCTCCGGAAGCCCGAGCTGCAGCCGCCCCTACTGGCTTCTCCTCAGGTTCTGATTCCACCCCACAACCGTACCAATGCCCACTGGAATGCCTGTACGACGACTGGGCATTAGATCACGAATTGAGAACTGCCCCCACCGGTCCCTGTGCTAAAGCGGGCTGCAAAGGTAGGGTAGTAACGCACAACGACGTGTCCAGGCAACAGTCTGGGGATGAATAACAGGTGAATCTCTTCAGGACCGCAACCTAATGGCGGTCGGATATCAAAGTGATTCTGGCACCTCCCCCGGTCAAGACCACAGTCATCTGAGGAGACAAATCGTGAGCACGCAGATCGTAATTTTGGCCGCTGGCATGGGCAGCCGCCTTGGCCGTTCCCTGCCGAAGCCTCTCACCGAACTCAGCGACGGCCGCACCATCATGCAGCAGCAGTTCGACAACATCCACCACGCGTTTGGCGCGAGTGCCGCTGTCACGATCGTCGTCGGCTACAAGCTTGAGCACATCATCGAGGCTTTCCCCGCAGCGTCCTTCGTCTACAACGAGCAGTACGACCAGACCAACACCTCGAAGAGCCTCATGCGCGCCCTGCGGGCATCCGGGCAGGGTGGCGTGCTCTGGATGAACGGAGACGTGGTCTTCGACCCAGAGGCCCTCGTTCGAGCCGCGAAAATGGTCGAGGCGGACCGGTCCTTCGTTTCGGTCAACACCGATAAGGTCTCGGATGAAGAGGTCAAGTACACGGTGGACGCCGAGGGCTACATCAACGAACTCTCCAAGTCCGTCAAGGGCGGCCTCGGAGAGGCCGTCGGCATCAACTACGTCGCTCGTGGCGATAAGGCGGCGCTCATCCGCCAGCTCACCCGCGTGGGTGACCAGGATTACTTCGAGCGTGGCATCGAGCTGGCAATCGAGCAGGACAAGCTACGATTTGAGCCGGTAGACATCTCCGACCTCTACGCCGTAGAGATCGACTTCGCGGAAGACCTCGAGCGGGCGAACCTCTTCGTCTGAGTTCCTCGCCTTTCGCGCACGAGAAGCGGAGTGCGGGACGCTAAGGATCTCTAACGCGTGAGTGCAGTCCTCGAAGCACGCTCCGAACGTTCGGGATTTGCGCGCTACCGGCATTCGCTCTGGCTGTTGACGACCCGCGATCTCAAGGTGCGCTACTCCACCTCGTTCCTCGGATACTTCTGGTCCATCCTCGACCCGCTTGTGATGGCTGCGATCTACTGGTTCGTGTTCACGGTGATCTTCAACCGCGGCGTGGGCCATGAGCCGTACATCGTGTTCCTCCTCACGGCGCTCCTGCCGTGGACCTGGTTCAACGGCAGCATCTCCGACTCGACGCGGGCCTTCACCAAAGAGGCGAAACTCATCCGGTCCACACGCATTCCTCGCACGATCTGGGTGTCGCGCCTCGTGCTCTCCAAGGGCATCGAATTCGTCGTCAGCACCCCGGTGATCGTCTTCTTCGCGCTGCTCTCCCTGGGGACCGCCAATCCGGCCCGTCTCCACATCGAGGTGCTCCTGGTGCCCCTCGCGATCGTGATGCAGGCCGTGCTTACCCTCGGTGTCGGCCTGATCGTTGCGCCGCTTGTGGTGTTCTTCCGTGACTTGGAACGCGCGGTCAAGCTCGGGCTGCGCTTCTTGTTCTATGCGTCTCCGGTGGTCTACGGGCTGGTGAACGTGCCGAAGGAATTCCGCACGCTCGCCGCGTTCAACCCGATGTCCGGCATCCTGTCGCTGTATCGGTCGGCATTTTTTCCCCAGGAACTCAACTGGTTCGACGTGATCGTGAGCGCCATCCTCTCGCTCCTGATCCTCGGAATCGGGTTGCTCGTCTTCCGGCGCACAATCAAGACCGTGTTGAAGGAGATCTGATGGCCGTCACGCCCGTCATCGAGGTTCGGGATGCCGGCATCCGTTTCAAACGCAATCGACGATCCCGTCGTAGCTTTAAGGATCTGTTCGCCGGGTCGAAACGTCGCGGTCGTCCGGACGAATTCTGGCCGCTGAGAAACGTGTCATTCACGGTCGCCCCGGGTGAGGCCATCGGGGTTGTCGGGCGCAACGGACAAGGCAAGTCGACCCTTCTCAAGCTGGTTGCCGAGGTGGTCTTCGCCGACGAGGGCAGCGTTCGGGTCGGAGCTGGCGTCGCCCCGCTCATCGAGATCACCGGTGGATTCGTCGACGACCTGACGGTTCGCGACAACGTCTATCTCACTGCCGGGCTGCACGGCATGAAAAGGGCCGAGATCGACGAACGATTCGACGAGATCATCACGTTCTCCGAGATCGGGGACTTTCTCGACACTCCCTACAAACACCTGTCCAGCGGGATGAAGGTACGGATCGCTTTTGCCGTGATCTCGCGCCTCGAAGAGCCGATCATTCTCGTGGATGAGGTTCTCGCCGTGGGCGACAAGGCCTTCCGAGAGAAGTGCTACCGCCGCATCGAGGAGCTCTTGGTTGGGGGGCGTACATTGTTTTTCGTGTCCCATAGTGAAAAAGACCTCCGACGTTTCTGCACCCGTGGCCTCTACCTCGATAAGGGCGGGCTCGTGCTGGACGCCCCCATCGCCGAGGTGCTCGACCGGTACAACGCCGACTACGGCGTGAAGTCGTGAGCATCGTGCCAGGACCCCTGCCGCGCAACACGCCGCCGCAGGTCGAGAAGGGAGTAGAACGGCTGCTGTCGGTGCAGCGTCCCGCCGTGCTGCTGCACATTCGGGGCATCCGTCGGCGCAACCCGGATGCCTCGCCCGCCCAGGTGATCCGGATCCTCGAGAACCGCTACCTGGCCGCTGTCACCGCGGGAGGCGCCGCCGTCGGTGCGAGCGCGGTGATTCCCGGTGTGGGGGTCGGAATCTCGCTAGCGCTCTCCGGGGTCGAAACAGCGGGGTTCCTCGAGACGAGCGCCCTGTTCGCCCAGTCGGTGACCGAGGTGCATGGCATCGCGATCGACGACCCCGAACGCGCCCGCACGCTCGTGATGGCGATGATGCTCGGCACGGCCGGATCCGACCTCGTGAAGCAGCTCGCCGGGCAGGCCGCCGGCGTCGGCCCGACGCGCGGCCGCTTCTGGGGGGAACTCGTAACCAAAAGCCTGCCGCAGGCGGCCATGGGACAGATCGGCGATCGCATCAGGAAGTCCTTCATCAAGCGTTTCGTCGCCACCCAGGGTGCGAGCGTGATCGGTCGCGCCATTCCGTTCGGAATCGGGGCGGTCATCGGGGGCACTGGCAACCTCATGCTCGGACGCAAGGTCGTCTCGAGTTCACGCGACGCCTTCGGTCCCCCTCCCCTCCAGTTTGCGGTGGTGCTGGACCCCGTCGTTCGCGGCCCGGTGGTGCTCACCAGGCGAGCCCGCGTCAACCTCCCCCGGTTCGGCAGCGGAACCGCCGACTCGAAGACACCGAAGACCCCCCGGCCGCCGAAAGCTCTCCGCCCGCAGAAGCCGTAGGTCGGCGCGGCGCCGCGCTCCCGCCGCCCAAGCCGTAGCTTCGGCGCGGAATCGACGCGGGGGTAAGTGCGAGGTGCGGGGCGGCACAGTCGCATCGTCTCCCGACTCGATTGCGGGCTGGGTCCCGTCAAGTGACGCGGCCCGGATGCCTCTTCTCCTCCACCAGCGGCCGGTCGCGCGACATCCGCTTGCCCGGTCGGATGTCATCGGTATTTTTCGAGACATGACCGGCCCCCGCTCCCCGTCCTTCGACTCCGCGTACCCTGTGCCCTTCCAGATCGTGCGGGACGCCGGCCCGCGCCGGTACCTCCTCACCAACCGCGGAGGTGAAGCCCTTTACGGTGTCACGATGAGTTTGCTTGGAGCCGGGGTGATGCCGGCGACCGCCCCGTCGACTCTCGAGCCGGGCGACAGCCTCGACGTCATGATCGCGGCTCGCGACCTCGCCAGCAGCACCGTGTTGGTCGTGCGTTGGTTTCGTCCGACGGGCGAAGAATTCCTCTGGCGTGTGAGCTTCTAGCCCGCACCGCGATCTCTACGCCGGTCATGCCCGTTGGAGTCAGTCCGCGTCTCGTCGCTGTTGGCGGGAACGGACAAGGTTCCGTACGATCCGCGTGGCCGTCTTGATGTCCTTGAGGATTGGCACCTGTCGATTGAACCAGCTTCGACTGGCCCCGGCGGTTTCCGTTACCCAGCCGAGACTCCGCCCTGCCCCGAATGCTAGGCTCCCCCACGTGCCGGGGTTCAGCTTTGCGTCGGGGAATGCGAAGAAGCTCGCCGCTCTTCCGCTCTACGCCCTCGGGGCTGTGGCCAGCGTGTTCATCCCCCGGCTGCCGAACGCATGGGTGTTCGGTTGCGGGTCGGGAATGGGCGAGGGATCTCTGGCGCTCTTCCGATACGCGCGGGACACGGATCGCGGCCTGCGGCTCACCTGGCTCGCCCGCGACGATCGCGACCTGGCTGACGCGGCGGCGCTCGGCATCCCCGCGGTGATCGCCTCCTCTCGACGGGGACTGTGGCTCACCCTGCGGGCCCGCGTCCTCGTGGTGACCCACGGCTTCGGGGACGTCAACCGCTTCGGCCAGCGCGGCGCCATGGTGGTGCAGCTGTGGCACGGCATCCCGCTCAAGCTGATCCAGCTGGACTCTGCTGCCACCACACGCATCTCCATCCCGGTGATCTCCCGCCAGGTTCGCGGCCTGTTGCGTCGGTTCTATCGGCGCGGCTACCGTGCGATCTCCCTCATGCCCGCGGCGTCGGAACTGGTGGCCTCCCGGCTGCGAACCGCGTTCGCGTTGCCCGCCGATCGCGTTGTCGTGACCGGTGACCCTCGAGATGACGTGCTCTGCCAGGGCACCACTGCCGACCGGGAGACGATGGCGCGCGGAATGCTGTCCGCGGCGCTCGAGGTCGACCTCGGCGATTGCAGAGTTTTGCTGTACGCCCCGACCTGGCGCGACGGCGAAGTGGATCCCGCGGTGCCGACCGCAGGAGAGTGGTCGCGGATCGATGCCTGGCTGCATGCGACCGGGGCCACCCTTGTGGTGCGACCACATCCGCACGGCGTCGGAGACTATCTGGCCGGCATCACCGGATCCGAGCGCATCCACCTGCTGTCGACCAAGCGCCGTTCCGATCTCACCCCCATCCTCCCGGCGGTGCAGCTGCTGATCACCGACTACTCATCCGTCGCCTTCGACTACTCCCTCACCGGCGGCCCGATCCTGTTCATCGCGCCGGACGAGGAGAGCTACACCTCCTCGCGCGGACTGTACGAACCGTATCGGGAGTTCAGCGGGGGTCGCGAGGTGCGTACCTGGTCCGGCATCCTCGACCAGCTCGCCCGCTACGACACACACCCGGAATGGGCGGCGAGCGTGCGAGAACATTCAGCCGCGCTGGCCAAGCGGCACTTCGCATTCCGGGACGGGCGTAATACTGAGAGGGTGTACTACGAGCTCGTGCGCCGCCTGAAGGCGCATCAATGACCCCATCCGCCCCGACTGCGGCCGTGGTGGTCGATACGGTCGTGGTGACCACGGGCCGGCTTCCGTCGATCGTGCTCGAGGGGCCTGGAGCCGCGCCTGCCGCGCTTCGCCTGCAAGCCTCCCGCCAGGCGCTTCCGGCCGAACTGATCGCTCTAGGCACCCGTTGGTCGGCTCGGATCCCGTTACTGGTGTCGAACTGGAACGGCCCCCTTCTCCCCGCCAGGTCGGGGCGTTACCTCGTCGTCGCTTCGGCATCGGACGGCGCGCGGATGTCGCTGCGGAAGTCCGCGCACCTGCCCGCTTCCCAGCTGTTGCCCTCCGTCACTCGGGTGACGGTCGCTGCGACCGACGACTCTCTCGTCGTAGTCCTTTCGGCTCCGCTCACCGATCGGGAGCGCGGACGACTGCAGCAGGCGTCGCTGGAATCCGACTATCGGGCTGCCGAATACGAGCCTCTGAATGCGGTTCTTTTCGAGAGCTTCTACGGGCAGAATGCCTCGTGCAATCCGCTCGCCATCGACCGCGCCCTCGCGCGCCTCCGACCCGATATCGCCCGCTATTGGAGTGTCACGGATGCCTCCGTGGTGGTGCCGGAGGGGGCAACCGCGCTACTCGAGGGAAGCGCGGAGTGGTGGCGCATCCGCGGGTCGGCTCGCCTGCTCGTGGTCAATGACTGGCTGCGCAAAAGACTTCGCAAGCGTAAACACCAGACGGTGCTTCAGACCTGGCACGGCACGATGCTCAAGAAGCTGGCACTCAGTCGGATGCGGCTCGGCATCCGACCCGCTATCGCGACGCTTCGGGAACGGGGCCGATGGGACATTCTTCTCGCCCAGAATCCCTACAGTCGCCGTATATTCCGCAGGGCGTATGCGTTCACCGGGCCAGTATGGGAGGAAGGCTATCCCCGAGATGACGCGCTGGTCACCGGGGATGCCGCGCGCGTGCGCGCCCGCTTAGGCCTCGCACCCGGTCTCACAGTGCTGCTGTACGCTCCGACCTGGCGCGACGACCGGCCCGATCGTGTCGACCATCTCGACGTGGCCCGCTTCGCCGGTCTCCTCGGGGACGATTATGTCACCCTGATCCGCGGGCATTCCCGCACTCTCCTGCCCGGCGAAGACGTGCACGCGCCGAACGTGCTCGACGTGACGGGCTATCCCGACGTCTCCGAGCTGTTCCTCGTAGCGGATGCACTGATCACGGACTACTCCTCGGTGATGTTCGACTTCACAGTCACTGGAAAGCCCGTGTTCTTCTTCACTCCGGACTTGGAGCACTATCGCCAGAAGCTCCGCGGCTTCTACTTCGATCTCATTCCGGTGGCCCCAGGCCCGGTCGTCACTTCGGTAGACGAGCTCGCCGAACTCGTGCGCGACCGCGACCGCGTGCAACGACAGTTCGCCGACAAGTATCGCGCCTGGCGCGAACGATTCAACCCTCGGGACGACGGCCATGCGGCAGAACGTGTGGTGATGCGCCTGCTCGCAGAGGGCATCATCGGCTGAGGCCGAGCCGATCCACCGAAGACGACGATTCAGATTCCGGTGCGGGACGTGTCGACGGTGTCTCGTGCCCCGCGCACGACACCCACGATGAAACCCACTCCCCAACTGAGATGCATGGTGGGTAGCACGAGGAAAAATCTCCAACGATCCGCCCATCGCGGGCCTCCGGCGCGCGAGAAGCAGATCAGCAAGAGAAGCACAACATACGCCGCTGGACCGAGGTAGACCAGGGACAGCAGAAGGCTCGGCCAGCCCCGCAAGGCGCCGGTGAGCTGAAGCGCCAGGATCAGGATGCTCAGCACCAGGGTCGCGACCAGCACCGGTGGCGCGAAGAATCGCCACGGGTTGCGGTCCGGATAGCGGCGAACTAGTTCTCCCCGCCAAATCCCCGTCGCGGCAAACTGGCGAACGAGCTTCGACCAACTCTCCCGCGGCCAGTAGGTGACCTCGAGGGTGGGATCGAACCACACGGAATGCCCGGCGTTTCGAATGCGAAGATTGAGCTCCCAGTCTTCCCCGCGACGCACCGACTCGTCGAACAGGTTCACCTCGTCGAGCACTTCGCGGCGCAGGACACCAAGGTAGGCGGATTCGGCGGGGCCCTCATCGGCTCCCCCGTGATAGCTGCCGCCGCCGAGGCCGAATCGGCTGTTGTAGGCGCGAGCTGCCGCGGACTGGAAGGGTGTCTTGCCCCGCGCCTTCATCACCCCGCCCACGTTCGCGGCACCGGTGCGAGTCAGCGTGTCGACTGCGCGGCGGGTGTAGCTGGGATCGAGCTCCGAGTGGGCATCCACCCGCACGATCACCGGGTGACTGCTTGCGCGGATCGCAAGGTTGAGTCCAACCGGAATATCGGTGGCCGGGTTGAAGACGATAATGATGCGGTCATCTGTTGCCGCCAGCCGCTGCACGAGCTCGGTGGTGCCATCGGTCGACGGCCCCAGCGCGAGAATGAGTTCCGTCGCGCCCGAATAATCCTGCTCAAGGACGGTGCGAACGGCAGACTCGATGTAGGCGACCTCGTTGAGAACGGGGATGACGTAAGACACTCCGGGCGGGGCGTGTACATCGTCTGGCATGGATTCCAATATCAGGTCGGCCAAGTCGCTTGAGCCTACCAGCCGACCTCATCGCGCCCCGCAGAAGCGAAACGGATGCCCGCCGCTCAGACTCAAGCGGTCGCGGGCATCCGTCTCGGTGTTCCTGGAAAGCGATGCTATTGCTTGAGCGTCCCGAGTGTCACGTCAACGGTGGTCGGGTTGCCGCCGCGCACATAGGTGAGTGAAGTCGACGCACCACCGGCAAGGAACCGAACCTGCGCCGTGAGGTCGGTACTACTCGTGATCGGCGCGCCGTTGAACGCCGTGACGATGTCCCCGGACTTGAGGCCAGCCTTCTCGGCCGCGCCCCCCGAAGTGACCTCCTTGATGCTGGCACCGACAACGGTGCTGTTGCTGGTCGGTGAGACATCCTGCACGCTCGCACCGAGCAGACCGTGGGTGGCCTTCCCACCCTTGATGATCTCGTTTGCAACGCGCTGGGCGAGGTTCGACGGGATAGCGAATCCGACTCCGATGTTGCCCGACTGGGACGAACCGCTCGACTGGCCCGCGCTGGCGATCGCGACATTGATGCCGATCACCTTGGCATCCGAGTTCAGGAGCGCGCCGCCCGAGTTACCGGGGTTGATGGCGGCATCCGTCTGGATCACCGGGAGGGAGATCGTGGCGGCTGCGGTGGTGGGCTGGCCCTGCGTGCCGCCCTGCCCGTTGTCGAACTGCCACAGGTCAAAGGGGCTCGAAGGGTTCGGAGTTGGGGTGTCACCGGTGCTCGGCGCCGCTGAGGACGCGATCGAGATGCTGCGGTTGAGGGCGCTCACGATGCCGTCGGTGACCGTGTTGTTGAGTCCGAGCGGGGCGCCGATGGCGACCGCGGTTTCGCCCACGTTCAGCTTGCTCGAGTCGCCGAACTCTGCCGGGGTCAGTCCGCTGGCATCCTTCAGCTTGATGACCGCGAGGTCGACCGTCGGGTCTGTGCCGACAATCGTCGCGGCATAGAGACGCCCGGAGGTGGTGGTGACCTGCACAGTGGGGCTCGCTACTGCGCCGTCGAGAGTGACGACGTGGGTGTTAGTGAGGACGTAGCCATCCTTGCTGAGGATGACCCCCGAGCCGGTGCCCGACGCCGACTTGCTGGTCACGGAGATGGTCACGACACTCGGAGCGGCCTTGGCCGCGACGGCCGTGATGTTGTTCACACTCGAGGTGTCGTTCACGGTGATGTTCTGCGGCGTGCTGTTCGACATGGAGCTCGAAGAGTTGTTACCCTGATTCGCCGAGACGGCCCAGGCTGCCACACCGGCGCCGGAGACTCCACCGACAAGGGCGCCGACCGCGAGGGCGGCGACGATTCCGATCTTATTGGAGCGCTTGGTTTCGGTCGCGGGGGCGGGCGTCCAGGCATAGTCGCGATCGACCGGCTGGGTCGAGGATACCGGTGGCGCGGACACGGAAGGTGCGGTCGTTGGGGGCTCGGGCGCCAATGGCCGGGTTTCGAAACTGTCCGTGCCACTGTTGGTGGTGGGCTCGGTACCTGCGGCTTCGGACCCGGTCTGAGGGTTCTGCGTTGCGTCGGTCATGGGGGCTGCTCCTTCCAAGCGGTGCTAGCATCCAACGCCAACCTGTGCACTCTATATGGGCGCGCTGGGAGCGGGCCGCTGCTTTAACGAACCCGTCTCAACAACCGGGTCCGGTCGGGCGCCTGGTGCAGTCGTACCCGACGAGAACCGTTTTCGCGTCCACCCCGACGGCGACCAGGCGGTTGGCGGCGACCGGTATCCGGCCGGAAATCGGTATCCACGGTCCGCCCGCGTACTGGTACTCGGCGCTGAACTCGATGCTGAGATCGATGGAATACGACCCTGCCCTGCGAAATACATGGCTGGTCGCTGTGCCCTCGAACTCGCCTACCCCGGAGGCCGCCCAACTGGAACCGCGAACCGATAGTACGGCAGCCGTTCCATCGCCGTACGACCAACGAAACCGTTCGGCAGTGAACCGTACCGATGCCGGTTTCTCGAGCAGCAGCCCCGTCTGAACGCCGGCCTCCACAGTGGCGTAAAAGTTCGTCGCAAGCCCGACGACCATCCACCCGTTCGGCTCCATGTGAGCGACACCGGCAAGAGGCTTGAAGTTGACCAGATCGGCGAGGGTGACCGGGCTCGTGACCGTGTAGCCATCACGTTGGACCACCACGGGATCCGGTCGTGCAACCACCCCTGCACCACCACGGGGGCCACGGCCGCTCCCTTTGGTTGAGCCCGGAACATCGACCGATCCGCGGATGTCCACCCCGTCACCGTTGACGGTGCCGCTGACTTCTGGACATCGGCCACTTAACTTCTCAGCCAAGGTACATTCGCCACCAGCGCCTAGCGCAGGCGATAACGAGCCGGCGGTGAATAAAGTTGCTAGTGCTGCCATTAGTAGCAGAAATTTTGGCCGTTCCATGAATCACTCCTGCTAACTATCAACGGTTCTTGTGAAGAATCTCCAAGTTTGAAGCCGACTTCCATCGGCGAGCGACTTGGAAGGCCCGCCGGAGTGACGTCAGCACCTGCGGAATTAACTAGTCGAATGGTCGAGATGTCAGACCCAGATCCGCGAGTGGTTTGGTGGCGCGCGGGTCTGGGAAGTGAAAAAGTGC
>JAZJZS010000026.1:0-15291 GCA_040389685.1 Actinomycetota bacterium | reverse complement strand
CCAGCCGGATTGGTCTCCCGAACGAGCCATCGTGATCTAATTGAACGGTATTGGCATTAGCCCTTTCAGGGTGCGCGTCGAGTAACCCCATCTCCGGGGGCTCCGGTTCTGATTCGAAGACGACACTGATCGTCGGGTCACAGGACTACTACTCCAACGTGATAATCGCCGAAATCTACTCCCAGGCTCTCGAGAACGGCAGTTTCACCGTTACCCGTTCGTTCAAGATCGGCCAGCGGGAGATCTATCTGCCCGAGCTCGAGGCCGGAAAGATCGATGTGTTCCCCGAATACATCGGCAGCCTCGACCAGGCGCTGAATAAGTCCGCCGTGGTCGGCTCTGCGGATGCGGTGGCGAAAGACCTCGCGTCCGTTCTCCCGACCGGGCTCCGCCTGCTGGACAAGGCCGCGGCGGCGGACCAAGATTCCTGGACCGTGACCGAGGTCTTTGCCAAGAAGTACGGACTCACCGACATCGCGTCGCTCACGAAGGTCACCGAGCCGATCATCGTCGGTGGAAACTCGGAGCTGGAGGCACGCCCCTACGGACCGGCCGCACTCAAGGCGAAGTACGGGATCAACACTGCCGGCTTCAGCGCGGTGGAGGACAGCGGCGGGCCGCTCACGGTGAAGGCGCTTGTGGACAACAAGATTCAGCTCGCCAATATCTACACGGCCGACCCCAACATCAAGTCGAACAAGCTGGTGTCGCTGAAAGACACCGACAACCTGTTCTTCCCGGAGAACGTGACACCCGTCGTGTCGAAGAAGGTCACCGCGAAAGCCGCGGCGATTCTCAACGCGATCAGTGCCAAGCTCTCACAATCGGACCTGGTGAGCCTCAACTCACAGAGCGTGAACGACCAGAAATCGGCGCCGGTCATTGCCAAGGACTGGCTGAAAAAGAACGGACTGCTGAAGTAACCGCTGGCATCCCTGTTCGAACGCGGCGCCCGGGTCTACGGCTCGGGCGCCGCGTCCTCCCGGTGCTGCATGTAGCGGGCTTCCGCGCGGGTCACGGCCTTCTTCACGACCAGGACGATCACCAGGAAAACCACGATGATGCCGACGAACAGGTAGCCGGCCAATTGCAACCGGGAGGCCAGTTGGCGATACGATCCGGCCGCCAGAGCGCCGACCGACACATAGGCGCCGGCCCAGAGGATCGACGCCGGCGCGGTCCAGGCCAGGAACCTCCGGAAACGCATGGTGCTCATCCCGACCGTCAGCGGAATCAGCGCGTGAAGCACCGGAAGAAAGCGCGAGACGAACACGGCTATGCCGCCGCGACGGTCGAGGTAGGCCTTGGCCCGCATCCAGTTGTGTTCGCCGAGTCGTTGCCCGAGTCGTGAGCCCTGGATTCGCGGCCCGAAGAAGCGGCCGAGGGCGAAGCCGATGCTCTCGCCGCTCAGCGCGCCGAGGATCACCGCGATCAGGAGCGCCACATATTGCGACCAGTCGGCGATGCCGGTGGCCGAGACGAGCACCACGGTGTCGCCCGGCACGATCAGGCCGATAAGGATCGACGTCTCCAGAAGCATGCCGATGCCCGCGATCAGCACTCGGAGCACGGGATCGACCTGCCGAACCGTGTCGAGGATCCAGTTGAGGATGTCGTTCACGCTCGCGAGTTTAGCCAGCCGAACTCAGGAATCAGTCCTTCGGCACCGGGAGTGGTCGTCTCAGTCGATCCAGGCGGGCGCGCCAGGTTGCGAGCCGACCCGGTAGTTCAGCCGGTGCGGGTCCGTCGACCCAGGCGGTGGCGATGCGGATGCCGTGCAGGGCACTGAGCGCCCAGATCTCGCACCCGTCCAGCTCCGCCGGCGTCACGGATTCCGGGTAGACCTCGACGCCGAGAGCATTCGCGAGCGCGATCACCGAACGCGCGGTCACGCTGTCCACCCTGTCCAAGTCGGGGGAAGGCATGCAGAGCACGTCGCCTCGCCACCACAGAATCGCACTGTAGGCGCCCTCGATGACGAAACCTCTGGGCGACAGGATCACGGCCTCATCCGCGCCGGCAGCCTGAGCTTCGGTGCGGATGCGCAACAACACCGCGGTGTCCGGACCCTTCGTGCGCGGTGCGGTTCTCGGATCGGCACCGTGGTGGCTCGCAAGCCGCACCGACCGGGACCTTTCGGGTGCGCTGCGCAGGCGGAACACCGCCAGGGGAGCACCGCCCTTCAGTTGTACCTCGACCCGGGGAAACCAGTCGCCGGTGCGGGGGATGGCGTCGATCGATGCTCTCCAGAACTCGGCGAGATCGGCAACGTGACCGTCTGCGCCGTCGAAAAATCGCTGCCGATGAAGGTCGAGGGCGAGCATGGTGCCGCCAGTCACCAGCCAGGAGTCCGCGGCGGCGATTGTCACGCTCGCCGGGTCGCAGAAGTCGAGGGGGTGCAGTGCACCCGCACGCCAACGATGGATCGACGACTCGCTCATAGAGTTAGGGTATGCGCCACCCGGTCTACGAAACTCCGCTGCCCGGTTGGATCGACCCGCCCGGAATGGCCGGCAGGCTGTTCGCCACTGCGGGCGACGCCGTCTGGCTTGACTCCGGGATCCATGCCGCCGAGGGAACGAGCTGCCTCGGGTTCGGCACGAGAACACTGACGGCGTCGGTGTCGGAGAACTCCGTCACCGTCGACGGCGAGACCAGGCCCGGGCAGGTGCTCGACTTCCTGCGCGAGGATCTCGCCGGACCGCTCCCGAGAGCGGGCCGCGGTTTTCGGCTCGGCTGGGTCGGATGGCTGGGGTACGAGTTGCACGCTCAGACCATGGGGGTGACTTCCGCCCATCGGTCGCGGTATGCGGATGCCCGCCTCCTCTTCGTCGACCTCGCGATCGTGTTCGATCACGCGGCCCGGTCCGCGATGGTGATCGGGCTGGATTCGTCGGAGGTCGACCGGTTGCGGGACCGGGTCGTCGGTCTGGGGGATACCGCGCAAATCGCCGTCCGTGCGGCGGGGCCCGTCACGGCCGAGGCGGTATGGGCCGACACCGACGACGAGTACCTGCGGATGATCCGCGACTGCCAGTCCGCGATCACGGCGGGCGACGCCTACCAGCTGTGCCTCACGACCGAGGTGCGAGTGGCGGTCACTCCGGATCCGTTCGACACCTACCTGGCGTTGCGGGCCTCCAATCCGAGTCATCACGGGGCATTTTTCCGGGCCGGCCAGGTTTCGCTGCTGAGTTCGTCGCCCGAAGTCTTCCTCACGGTCGCTCCCGATGGCACGGTGGAATCGCAGCCGATCAAAGGCACCCGGCGGCGAGGGGACACCGAAGAGTCGGATGCGGAGTTGGCGGCCGAGTTGCTTGCGAGCGACAAGGAGCGCGCCGAGAACCTGATGATCGTGGACCTGATGCGAAATGACATCGGCCGGGTGAGTGAGGTCGGCTCGGTGAATGTTCCGCGGCTGCTCGCCGTCGAGACCTATGCCCACGTGCACCAGTTGGTGAGCACCGTGCGCGGCAGCCTCGCCACGGGGCTCGTTGGCATCGATGCGGTGAGCGCCTGCTTCCCCGCCGGGTCGATGACCGGGGCCCCGAAGCACAGCGCCGTCTCGATCCTCGACCGGCTCGAGAACCGTGCCCGCGGCGTGTACTCCGGTGCGTTCGGGTACTTCGGACTCGACGGTCGTATCGAGTTGTCGATGGTGATCCGCAGCATCCTGCTGGATGCCGATGGCGCGTCGGTCGGCACCGGCGGCGGCATCACCGCGCTCTCCGAACCGGTCGAGGAACTCGCCGAGGCGAAGCTCAAGGCGGCGGTGCTGCTGGCGGTGCTGGGTGTTCCGCCCTCGGTATAACCCTGCAATCCCCGGAGCGCATCGGTGCATCCGAGCCACATCGAGGCGGATGCGTTCCCGTGCAGCTGGGTTCGGTAGCCTTGGAACCCGGTCGTGGTTGATTCCGACCGGCTCCCAACGGACAACGAATTGAGACTTTCGTGGCAGAAGACCGCACCGCAGGCGACGGCGCCGAGGCCAGCACAGCCGGGACCCGCACAGGCGGGTCCAGCACGGCCGAGCACGGTCCCCGGTACGACGCTGCCGCACTCCAGGCCAAGTGGCTGCCGCGCTGGGATGCGCTGAGACAGTTCCGCACCGACGACCCGCACGACAAGCGCCCGCGTAAATACATCCTCGACATGTTCTCCTATCCCTCCGGCGACCTTCACATGGGGCACGCCGAGGCATTCGCCCTCGCCGACGTGCTCGCGCGCTACTGGCGCCAGCAGGGCTTCAACGTGTTGCATCCGATCGGCTGGGACTCGTTCGGGCTTCCCGCCGAGAACGCCGCGATCAAGCGTGGCGTGGATCCGCGGGAGTGGACCTATGCCAACATCGCGCAGCAGTCGGCGTCGATGCGGCAGTACGCGACTTCGGTGGACTGGGACCGGGAGCTCGCCACCAGCGATCCCGAATACTACCGGTGGAACCAGTGGCTGTTCCTCAAGATGTACGAGAAGGGTCTCGCCTACCGGAAGGACTCGTGGGTCAACTGGGATCCGGTGGACCAGACAGTTCTCGCCAACGAGCAGGTGCTTCCCGACGGCACCTCCGACCGCTCCGGCGCCGTGGTTGTGAAGAAGAAGCTCACCCAGTGGTATTTCAAGATCACCGACTATGCCGACCGCCTGCTCGACGACCTCAACCAGCTCGAGGGCTCGTGGCCGCCGAAGGTGCTCGCGATGCAGCGCAACTGGATCGGCCGCTCCCGGGGTGCGGATGTCGACTTCGTGATCGAAGAGCGCGCAGAGAAGATCACCGTCTTCACCACCCGACCGGACACCCTCTACGGCGCGACCTTCATGGTCGTCGCCCCCGACTCGGACCTCGCCGCCGAACTGGTGGCCGGTTCGACGGATGCGGTGCGCGAGAGCTTCGCCCACTACCTCGTTCAGGTGCAGAAGACCACCGAGATCGAGCGCCAGGATGCCAGCCGGGAGAAGACCGGCGTCTTCCTCGACCGGTTTGCGGTGAACCCGATCAACGGCGAGCGTATCCCCATCTGGGCCGCGGACTACGTGCTCGCCGACTACGGCCACGGTGCCGTGATGGCCGTTCCCGCCCACGACCAGCGCGACCTGGACTTCGCCCGCAGATTCGGCCTCCCGGTGCGTGTGGTGGTCGATACGAACCAGCCGGTGACCGGCGCCATCCCGGTGTTGCCGGTGAATCCGGAGACCGGCGAGGCAGCACTGCCCGACGAGCTCCCGCCGCTCGACCCCTCCCACACCGGCGTGGCGCTCACCGGCGATGGCCGCCTGATCAACTCCGGGTCCCTCAATGGGCTGAGCAGGTCCAATGCGATCAAACGGATCACCGAGCAACTGGATGCCGCGGGCAACGGTCGCGCGTCGAAGAACTATCGCCTGCGCGACTGGCTGATCTCGCGCCAGCGGTTCTGGGGCACCCCCATCCCGATCCTCCACACTGAGGACGGTGACCTCGTGCCGGTGCCGGAGGAGCAGTTGCCCGTGCGCCTGCCGTCGACGGAGGGCCTTGACCTTCAGCCGAAGGGTGTCTCTCCCCTCGGCGCGGCAGACGACTGGGTGAACGTGACGCTGCCCGACGGCCGTGCGGCGCGCCGTGACCCGGACACGATGGACACCTTCGTCGACAGCTCGTGGTACTTCCTGCGCTTCCTCAGCCCGGGCGACGACACGCGCGCTTTCGATTCCCGGGAAGCCGACAAGTGGGCACCGGTCGACCAGTACATCGGCGGAGTCGAGCACGCGATCCTCCACCTGCTGTACGCCCGGTTCATCACCAAGGTGCTGTTCGACCTCGGCTATGTCGGATTCACCGAGCCCTTCAGCGCCCTGCTCAACCAGGGGATGGTGCTCTCGGGAGGATCGAAGATGTCGAAGAGCCGCGGGGGGGTGAACCTCGGCGACGAGATCGCCGCCCACGGGGTGGACGCCATCCGGCTGACCATGGTGTTCGCCGGGCCCCCGGAAGACGACATCGACTGGGAGGATGTCTCACCGGCCGGTTCGGCAAAGTTCCTCGCCCGCGCCTGGCGGCTCGCGCAGGATGTCACGAGCGCACCAGAGATCGAGTGGCGTACCGGCGACCAGTCACTGCGCCGGATCACCCACCACTTCCTCGCCGAAGCACCGGGCCTCATCGAGTCGTTCAAATTCAATGTGGTCGTCGCGCGCCTGATGGAGCTTGTCAATGCCACCCGCAAGGTCATCGACTCCGGGGCCGGGGGGGCGGATGCCGCGGTGCGCGAGGCCACGGAGACCGTAGCGCTCGGCCTATCGCTCTTTGCGCCCTACACCGCCGAGGAGATGTGGGAGGGGCTCGGCTACCCGCCCGGTGTGGCGCTCTACGGCTGGCGCAAGGCGGACAAGACACTCCTCGTCGAAACGGCCCTCACCGCGGTGTTCCAGGTCGACGGCAAGGTGCGGGACCGGGTCGAAGTGAGCCCCAAGATCGACCCCGCCGAACTCGAGAAGCTGGCCCTGGCATCCGCCGGGGTGAGGCGTGCCGTCGGCGAGCGCACGATCGTCACTGTGATCGTGCGTGCCCCGCGCATCGTGAATATCGCGACGAAGACCTGACTCCCGCCTCCAGTCCTCTGCCGTTCGCTCGGCGTGGGAGTTGTCCCCAGCGGTAGCGACCGCGCTGAAGCCGACAGTGGGTATTGCCTACCCTTCGGCTGTGGATCCGCCTGCCCTCGTCGTCGCGCGTCGGCCGTTGCGCGTGCGGGTCGGTGTGGGGGGCGCCATCGTGCTCGTGCTGGTCGCGCTCGGGATTGCGGTGCTCGTGAGTGCACTGGGCGGTCGCGGGTCCAGCCAGTCCGTCACACCGCCCCGATCCTCGGCGCCGGCGCTGCCTGGGCCGGCGTCGACCGGCGGTCCGCGGGCGTCGTCGAATGGGGCGACCATCTATGTCCACATCCTCGGTGCCGTGGCGAAGCCAGGTCTCTACCTCCTCACCGACGGCGACCGGGCGGTGGATCTCGTCGCCGCGGCCGGCGGATTCACCGCGACCGCCGACCAGTCGGGCCTCAACCTCGCCCGCCCGCTCGTGGATGGCGAACAGGTGCTGGTGCCCAACATCGGGGAGCTGCCGGTCGCAGTCGGTGGCACGGGTGCGGCCACAGCGGGTGGCAAGATCAACCTCAACACGGCGGACGCCACGGCGCTCGAGACCCTGCCGCGGGTCGGGCCGGCCATGGCGCAACGCATCATCGACTGGCGCACTAAAAACGGTCGATTCACTGCGCTCGAAGACCTGATGAGCGTCACCGGCGTCGGACAGAAGACCTTCGATTCGCTCAAAGATCTCGTGACCCTGTGACCGTCGACATCCGTCTCGCCGTGCCGGCGGTCGTCGCTTGGGTGGCTGTCGGAGTCCTGCTCCCCGCCCCCGGCCTCCTGTCGGATGCCGCGGTCACTCTGTGGGGCTCGGCGGTTGTCGCGGTGATTGCGTCGATTCTGCTGCGCGGGCGCGGGCGCACGGTACTCGCCGGGGTGGTTGTCGCGCTCGCCGCCTCGGCTCTGTTGGTGAGCATCGCGGCGATCCGGGCTCCCGAACGCCAACCGGTAGTGCTGATCGAAGCGGCTGACGCCGGTCGTTTCGTCACGGCCATCGCAACGGTCACCCAGGCCGTGCAGCAGACCGACCCGGGGGGAGCGTCCGGTGCGAGCCAGGCGATGTTCGGGGTGAAGCTCGTCTCGGTGGCGCTGGGGGCCCGCACGTTGCAGGTCGACATCCCCGTGACTGTTTTCGCCGATCCCCCGGGCGCAACCCTGAACATCGGGGCGACCGTCGCGCTCGGGGGCACCCTGTCGGCGAGCGATCCAGCCGATGACGTCGCGTTCCGCCTGTTCGCCGCCCGCGGTGTGCGGGTGGAATCCCCGGCACCCTGGTACCTCGATTGGGCGAACAGCCTGCGTGGCCGGTTTCGGGATGCCGCGGTCGCGCTACCGGGAGATGGCGGCGACCTGCTTCCCGGGCTCGCCATCGGCGACACGAGTGCGGTGGGAGTGCCGCTCGATACCGCGATGAAGGCCACCTCGCTGAGTCACCTCACGGCTGTGTCCGGGGCGAATTGCGCGGTCGTGATCGCGCTCGTCATGCTTGTCGGCGCGGCTCTCGGCCTGCCGCGTGCGTGGCGGGTCGCCCTGTCGGCAACGGTCCTGCTCGGATTCGTCGTGCTCGTGACCCCCGAACCGAGCGTGCTTCGGGCGGCGGTGATGGCGGCGCTCGTGCTCGCGGCCCTCGTGGGGGGCCGACCCGTGCGCGGCATCCCGATTCTCGCTCTCGCAAGTATCGTGCTTCTCGCGAACGATCCGTGGCTCTCGCAGAGCTACGGATTCATCCTGTCGGTGCTGGCAACCGGAGGTCTCCTGGTGCTGGCGGGTCCACTCACCCGCCTTCTCTGCCGCTGGATGCCGCTCTGGCTGGCCGCGGTGATCGCGATTCCGGTCGCGGCCCAGCTCGCGACCCAGCCGGTGCTCATTCTGCTCAACCCGAGCATCCCGACCTACGGCGTGATCGCGAACATGCTGGCGGAGCCGGCCGCCCCGATCGCCACCGTGCTCGGACTTGTCTCCTGCGTGCTGCTGCCCGTTCTTCCTGCCGTCGGGCAGGTCGTCGCGACCGTCGCCTGGATTCCTGCCGCCTGGATCGCCGGCGTGGCATCGTTTTTCGCCGGGCTTCCGGGCGCCGCCATTCCCTGGGCACCGGGAGCGTTCGGGGTCGCCTCGATCGCGGTCGTCATCGCAGCCTTTCTCATGGTGGTGCTTCTCGGGCGGGGCCGGGTGCGTCGCATCGCCTCCATAGTGCTCGCGCTTGTGCTGGTGGTAGCGAGTGGCATCACCGTGGGAGGCGCGCTGAGGGAAAAGTTATCGAGGCCGGCGAACTGGCAGATCGCGGCCTGCGACGTCGGGCAGGGGGACGCGGTTCTCGTGCGCAGTCTCGGCCAGGTCGCGCTCATCGACACGGGGAGCGATCCGAAGCTGCTTCGCCGGTGCATCGAGACTCTTGGCATCGGTCGCATCGACCTCCTCGTGCTCAGCCACTGGGACATGGACCATGTCGGGGGCACGTCGGCGGTCGTCGGTCGCGTCACCCAGGCGATGGTCGGGCCGGCCGATGGCGCGATGGCGGCCGGGATCGGCGGCGAACTCGCCGCCAACGGGGCGGTCGTCAGCCAGGTCGGCCAGGGTCTCTCCGGGCGATTGGGGGAGCTCCGGTGGGAGGTGCTCTGGCCACGCGCGCGTCTCGGCTCCGTGCCGCCGGGAAACGATGCGAGCGTCACGATCCGATTCACCGGCGTCGGGACCTGTTCCACCGGTTGCCTGTCTTCGCTCTTCCTGGGCGACCTCGGAAATCGCCCCCAGGCGGTTATGAAGGCCGCCAATCGCCTCGGGCGGGTGGATGTCGTGAAGGTCGCCCACCACGGATCGGCAGACCAGAATTCCGGGCTCTATGCCGCGCTTCGCGCCACCGTCGGGCTGATCGGGGTGGGCCTCGGTAACGGCTACGGGCATCCGACCGACACGCTGTTGCGAATCCTTGCCGGTGTCGGCACCCTTCCCATCCGCACCGACCTCGAAGGAATGGCGCTGCTGTCGCCGACAGCGGCGGGAACCGTCGACGTGTGGACGGAGCGGGCCCCCGCGGCCGGTGCCGGGCCGTAGTGGGCCGAAGGCGGGGTGGTGGTACCGGGGCGATAAACTGGAGCGACGGCGGCTCGAGGCGCAGGGGGTGCAGTGGCAGGCAGGGCAACGGCGAAGAGTGTCGTGACGATTCCGCAGCTCGGCTGGGATCGGGTTCGGCCGGCCGCTGTCGTGCTCGTTTCCGGCACCGAATCGTTCCTGGCCGAGCGGGCCATCCGCACGCTCCGGGAGATTCTCAGGGCGGAGGATCCGAGCCTCGAGATCAGTGACCTCGACGCAGATGCCTACGGCCCGGGCGAGCTCATTACCCTCGCCAGCCCCTCCCTCTTCGGCGAGCCGCGGATGATTCGGGTGAGTGGCGTCGAGAAGTGCACGGACGCTTTCATCGTCGAGACGACGCGGTATCTCGAATCGCCAGCGGAGGACACCTACCTCGTGCTGCGACATTCCGGGGGAGTGCGCGGCAAGAGACTTCTCGATGCGATCCGTGGCGGACTCGGTAACGGCATCGAGATCACCTGCGCCGAGCTGAAGAAGGATTCCGAGAAGCTCGAATTCGCGGCGGCGGAGTTCGCTCTCGAAAATCGACGTGTCACGAGCGGCGCCCTCCGAGCCCTGGCCGGTGCCTTCTCCGGCGACCTCGCCGAACTCGCAGCGGCCTGCCAGCAGCTCATTCTCGACGTGGGCGAAGAGATCACCGAGGCCACCGTGGAGAAGTACTACGCTGGTCGGGTCGAAACGAACGCCTTCCGAGTGGCGGATGTCGCGATCGCCGGCCGCCGCGGTGACGCTCTCCTCCTACTGAGGCATGCGCTCGCATCGGGGGCGGACCCCGTGCCGATCGTCGCGGCCTTCGCCAGCAAGCTCCGCACCATGGCCAAGATTTCGGGGGCTCGTGGAGGATCCGGCCAACTCGCGCAGCAGTTCGGACTCGCGCCCTGGCAGGTTGACCGGGCCCGTCGTGACCTTCAGGGGTGGGACGATCGTGGCTTGGGCAGGTGTATCGAACTGCTCGCGGAGACGGATGCCGCGATCAAGGGTGCCGGCCGCGATCCGGTGTTCGTACTCGAGCGCCTGGTCGGGGTGATCAGCACCCGCGGTACGGGCTGACCGCCGCGGCGCCGACACGCAGCGGCGGATCCTGCACCGCCCGACACGCACAAGCCCGCCACCGCTGACGGTGACGGGCTGCAGATAGGTGACGCCCGGGCGATCAGGCCTTCAGCGCGGCGACCTTCTTGGCGATGGCAGACTTGCGGTTCGCGGCCTGGTTCTTGTGGATGACGCCTTTGCTGGCGGCCTTGTCCAGCTTCTTGGATGCGTTCGCGAGCGCCTTCGCGGCCAGGGCCGCGTCACCGGCGACGATGGCTTCGCGCGCGGAGCGCACCGCGGTCTTGACCTCGCTCTTGACGGCCTTGTTGCGGTCCTGCGACTTCTTGTTGGTGCCGATGCGCTTGATCTGCGACTTGATGTTTGCCAATGTCTAACTCTCTGTGGGTTTCGAACGGTCGAGGGCAGCCGCGAACCGGTTCCACAATGGGGGGATCCGGGCTGCGATTCGCGGAGGCATTCGGGTACCAAATCCTTCGCGCAAGCCAACCACTCACAATACCAGTGCGTCAGCGATCCGGCAATGTGGGCAGGCGAGCCTTGGTCGGGTGTCGCCCGTCGAGGATTCCCAGCAGCAGCCGCGCGGTCTCCACCGGTCGGCGGAATCGGGCCGCGAGCCGCACCCCGGGCTGGCGAATGAGCCGGGGGCGGGAAGCGGATGCGAGAAACGCGCGCTCCTGCATTCGGAACCGGTCGAACTGGCCGTTCAGCAACCAGACTGGAACCCGAAGCCGCGCAAGGGCACTTCTCGTGTCGAGGGCGTCGAGCTGGCGGAGGGTGTCGGCGAAATACTCCGACGGAGCGACTCCGCCGGAGGAGCCGGCCCGAACGAAGCTGGAGGATGCTGCGCTGCTCATGGCCGCGCCGCCATCGGGTAGCAGGTGATGCGTGGTTGTGGCCGCGATGCGGTAGCTGTCGAGAATCCAGCCGAGGGCCTGGGTGCCGCATCCCACTGCGACGACCCCGCCGACGGTGTCGATGAGCGACCCGCACTCCGCGGCGAGATGGCCGCCGAGACCGCGCCCCACGATGAATACCGGCGCGATGTCGAGCGAGCGTACGGCATCCGCTACGGTCACGAGGGATTCACCGATGGAGAACGGTTCGTCGGTGCGCGCGCCGTGCCCGGGAAGCTCGACGACCGCCACCGGATGCCCGTGGGCCTCGAGGATGTCGCGCTGCCGCTCCCACTCGGCGCTCGCACCGCGCAGACCGTGGACGAGCACGACAGGGGTGGGCATGGCACGATGCTAACCGCTTCGCCTGTCGTAATAGCCTGACAGTATGCCGTCGCTTTCCTCGCACATCGCCTCGGTGCCGCCATCGGGCATCCGGCGTATTTTCGAAATCGCCCTTGGCCTCGACGATGTGATCGCCCTCGCCGTGGGAGAGCCCGACCGGCCGGTGGCTCCGCACATCCTCGCGGCGGGAGCTCAGGCCTGGCGCGACGACCTGACGAGCTACACCGCCAACGGAGGGATCCCGCCGCTGAGGGCGGCGATCGTGGAGAAACTCGCCCGGGCGAACGACATCCGTGTGGACGTCGAGCGAGTCTGGGTGACCCTCGGGGCGACCCAGGGGCTATTCCAAGCGATGCGCCTCCTTCTCGGGAGCGGCGATGAAGTGCTCGTTCCAGACCCCGGCTACACCACCTTCACGATGAACGCCCGCCTGCTCGAGGCCGTTCCTGTGCCGTATTCGCTGCGGCCAGAGCATGGTTTCGCGCCCGACCTGCACGAACTCGAAGGGCTGGTCACGGATCGCACTCGAGTGATCATCGTCAACTCGCCGTCCAACCCGCTCGGGGTCGTGTTCGACGAACAGCAGTTGCGTGCCCTGCTCGATTTCGCGAAGCGACACGACCTCTGGGTGTTGAGTGACGAGGTCTACGAGTACTTCACCTACGGCGAACCGCACGTGAGCATGGCGAGTCTCGACACCGACGATCGTGTGTTCAGTGTCTTCTCGCTCTCCAAGACCTATGCCATGACCGGGGTGCGGATCGGTTACCTCGTGACGCCGCCCGGCCTCTCCGCCATCATGCGCACCGCCCAGGAGGCGTCGATCAGTTGCGTCGGGACGCCCGACCAGTACGCCGCGGTGGCCGCCATCACCGGCGACCAGCACCACGTCGCCGAATCCCGGGAGCACTATCGCGGCAATCTCGAGGCGGCATGCGCGCTGCTCGATGCCCGCGGCATCCGCTATCAGCGTCCGGGCGGCGCCTTCTACCTGTGGGTGGATGTCGCGCACGCGAGCTCGGGGGACGTCGCGACCTGGGCCGAACGATTCCTGCTGCACGACCGGGTCGCCGTGGCGCCCGGCAGCGCATTCGGTCGCTCGGGAGAGGGCTGGATCCGTGTGTCGCTTGCGGCGGACCTGTCCACACTGCTCGAGGGTCTCGGACGGCTACCGGCACCGTAGCGCTCGGCCGCAGCATCGGCCTTGGGCATCCCGGTCGGGGCGCGGCGTGGGAGAATTGGGCGACCCCACGGCACTGATACGAAGGATTTGCGTGAGCCCCAGAGCACTGAAGGCCCTCGAGCCGGCTTCGACCGACCCCGCCTTCATCCGCAACTTCTGCATCATCGCCCACATCGACCACGGCAAGTCAACGCTGGCAGACCGGATGCTTCAGATCACCGGCGTCGTCAGCGACCGCGACATGCGGGCACAATACCTCGACCGCATGGACATCGAGCGCGAGCGCGGCATCACCATCAAGAGCCAGGCCGTGCGGATGCCGTGGGAGCTTGACGGTCAGACTTACGCCCTGAACATGATCGACACTCCCGGCCACGTGGACTTCACCTATGAGGTCTCCCGCTCGCTCGCCGCCTGCGAGGGCGCGATCCTGCTGGTGGATGCCGCGCAGGGCATCGAGGCCCAGACTCTCGCAAACCTGTACCTCGCCCTCGACAACGACCTCACGATCATCCCGGTGCTCAACAAGATCGACCTTCCCGCTGCGGATCCCGAGAAGTACACCAAGGAGATCGTCGGGCTGCTCGGCTGCGCACCGGAAGACATCCTGCTGGTCTCCGGCAAGACCGGGGTGGGCGTGCCGGAGCTGCTCGATGTGGCGACCCGCCTCATCCCGCCGCCGGTCGGCGACCCGACTGCGCCGGCCCGCGCCATGATCTTCGACTCCGTCTACGACTCCTACCGCGGGGTAATCACCTACGTGCGCATGATCGACGGGGCGTTGAAGCCCCGCGAGAAGATCATGATGATGAGCACGAAAAGCGCCCACGAGGTGCTCGAGATCGGCGTGAGCGCGCCAGAACCGACCCCGACGAAGGGCTTGAGTGTCGGCGAGGTCGGCTACCTCATCACCGGCGTCAAAGACGTGCGACTCAGCAAGGTCGGAGACACTGTCACTAGCTTCGCGAAGCCGGCGACTGTGGCACTCAAGGGCTACTCCGAGCCGATGCCGATGGTGTTCTCCGGCGTCTATCCGATCGACGGCTCCGACTACCCGGTGCTTCGCGAGGCTCTCGACAAACTCAAACTGTCGGATGCCGCGCTCGTCTACGAACCAGAGACCTCCGTGGCGCTCGGCTTCGGCTTCCGCTGCGGATTCCTCGGTCTCCTGCACCTCGAGATCGTCACCGAACGGCTCGAGCGCGAGTTCGGGCTCGATCTCATCGCGACGGCCCCGAGCGTCATCTACCAGGTGACCACGGACGACAAGAAGACCGTCACCGTCACCAACCCGAGCGAGTTCCCCGGCGGCAAGATCGCGTCGGTGAGCGAACCGGTAGTGAAGGCATCCATTCTCACGCCGAAGGATTTCGTCGGCACCGTGATGGAGCTCTGCCAGGGCCGCCGCGGCACCATGCAGGGCATGGAATACGTCGGCGAGGATCGAGTCGAGCTGCACTACACGATGCCGCTCGGCGAGATCGTGTTCGACTTCTTCGACCAGTTGAAGAGCCGCACCGCCGGCTATGCGAGCCTCGACTACGAGCCGACCGGCGACCAGGACGCGGATCTCGTGAAGGTCGATATCCTGCTCCAGGGCGAGGCGGTGGATGCGTTCAGCGCCATCGTGCACCGCGACAAGGCCTACGCGTATGGCGTGCTGATGACCGAGCGGCTGAAGAAGCTCATCCCGCGCCAGCAGTTCGAGGTGCCGATCCAAGCCGCGATCGGTGCCCGCATCATCGCCCGCGAGTCCATCAGCGCCATGCGCAAGGACGTGCTCGCCAAATGCTATGGCGGTGACATCACCCGCAAGCGCAAGCTCCTCGAGAAGCAGAAGGAGGGCAAGAAGCGCATGAAGATGGTTGGTCGCGTCGAGGTTCCGCAGGAGGCGTTCATCGCGGCGCTCTCCGGAGACACGGAAGTCAAGAAGGAGAAGTAGCGCTCCCGCGCGCCCCAACGTTCAGAAACCTCGGCGATCCGGCAAATGTCTGCCCTCTCCTCCCCCATGGCTTTCGAGAATTGTCTTTCCCGAGGTGCCTGTTGGGCGACGTCGGATGTCGGTGGTGCCGGGCAGTATTGATCACATGAACGGCATCCCGGTGTTCGAAG
>JAZJZS010000025.1:0-20657 GCA_040389685.1 Actinomycetota bacterium | reverse complement strand
AGAACGAGGCATACCCGAAAACTACACCAAGAACCACTAATTGAACGGTATTGGGCCTAGACCGGACCAGCCATCCGTCACAACCAGCACTTGCCGCATGGCGCGGGAGCCGATTGTGACGGATGGATCGTGTCAGAGAGTGGTTACGGGATGATCCGCGCCGCGCGGTAGCGGTCGACCTTGTTGAAGAAGCTGTGCGGGGTCCCGCGGAAGCCGAGGAATCCTGCCGTGCGGCTCTTGGTCATGTCGGTGAGGCACTCGATCTCCCGGCCGAGGTCGCCGTCGGAGTGCCACCACGACGCGAGTCGCCCGAGATCCTTCTCGACCAGCCCGTTCTTTTCGGCGATGGCGACCCAGGTCTCCTCCATACCGCGCATCTGATCGGCGAGCAGGCGCGGAGCGCCCTCGAAACCCTCCCACTCGAGCCCGAAGAACTCGGCGATCTGGGGCCAGAGCCAGCGCCAGCGGAACACGTCGCCGTTGGCGATGTTGAAGGCTTCGTTCTCGCCCGCGGAATGCGTGCCGGCCCAGATGAGTTGCTCGCCGAGCAGGTCGGCGTCGGTCACGTCGGTGAGTCCGTTCCACTGCATCGCGGAGCCGGGGAAGACGAACGGCAGCCCGAGTTCTTTGCAGATGGTCGCGTAGACGGAGAGGGTCAGCGCCATATTCATCGCGTTGCCGGTGGCGAAGCCGAAGACGGTGTGCGCACGGTGGACGCTCCACGTGAACCCGTTGCGTTCCGCGGAGGCGAAGACCTCGTCCTCCTGCGCATAGTAGAAGTTGGGGAAGTCGAGGCGGGGCTCTTCCTCGTGGAACGGGGTGTCGGCCATGACGCCCTGGCCGTAGAACTCGAACGGGCCGAGGTAGTGCTTGAGACCGGTGAGCAGTGCCACGTGGCGCACCGACTTCTCCGGCTCGAGGGCCGCGAGCACGTTGCGCACCGTGGCGCTGTTGACCTCGATGTTCTGCGCCTCCGTGTCGTGCCTCATCCAGGCAGTGATGATCACGAGCTCGGGTGCTGTTCCGGCGAGGGCGGCGCCGAGGGCGTCGGGATCGAGCAGGTCGGCCACCGCATTGGTCACACCGGGGATGCGGAGGGATCCGCTGCGGGACAGTCCGGTGACCTGCCAGCCCTGCTCGGCGAGCTGGCGGCTCACCGTCTGGCCAGCGATTCCGGTGGAACCGATCACGAGCGCGCGGCGCTGGTCGGAGGATGGTGTCGTCATTGGTGGATGACCTCTCTGCTGATCGTCGATGATCTGATGGGGTTAGTGGTCGGGTTGGACGAGCCCGCGGGTGACCTCGGCGATGGCGGACCAGTCGAGCTCCGCGAGGCCCGGGTCGGCCAGGGCCTTCTCGAACATGCCGCGGAGCACCGGCGCGGTCGGCAACGTCACGCCGTGAGCAGCGGCCGCCTGCTCGGTGAGGGTAAGGTCTTTCAGGCCGAGTGCCACGGTGAAGCCAGGGGGCGAATAGGCCCGACGCGCGATGAGCGATCCGTAGCCGGTGTACGCCGCTCCGGTAAACGCGGCATCGGTGAGGATCTCGACGAAGGTCTCGCCGTCGACCCCACCCTGCTCGACCAGCGTGACCGACTCAGCGAGGGCCTGCAGGGCATGGATCAGGTTGTAGTTGACGCCGATCTTCACCAGGTTCGCGGTGCTCGGCTCGGAGCCGACAACCCAGGTGCGCTTGCCGAGGAGGTCGAGATACGGTCGGGCACGGTCGACCGCGACGACGGCGCCCGCGGCGACGATGTTGAGACTGCCGCTGGCGGCGAGGTTCGCGCGACCGAGCACCGGGGCCGCCACGTAGCCCACCCCGGCCTGACGGTGCAGCTCGACCAGGCGGTCCGTCGCGGCGAGGCTCAGGGTCGAGTGGCACACGTGCAGCGACCCGGCGGGAGCGACGGCGAGTGCCTCCGGGGTGAAGGTCGCCTCCACCGCGGCGTCGTTGGCGAGCATCGAAAAGAACAGGCCCGTGGCGATGGCCTCGGATGCCGTCCCGGCGCGCTCGGCGCCGGCATCCACGAGGGCGTCGGCGGCAGTGGCGGTGCGATTCCACACCCGCACCGGCTGCCCCGATGCGAGCAGGTGGGCGACCATGGCCGCGCCCATCGTACCGAGCCCGAGGAATCCGACCTGCTCCACGGTCAGGCCTCCCAGACCGTCTTGAGATTGCAGAATTCGCGGATGCCCGCTGCGGCGAGCTCACGACCGTAGCCGGAGGATTTGATTCCCCCGAACGGAAGCTGCGGGTACGAGATGGTCATGCCGTTGACGAAGACGGCTCCGGCGGCGAGCTCCCTGGTGAAGAAGTCGCGCTCCGCCGCGTCCGTGGTCCAGACGTTCGAGCTGAGGCCGAAATCGGTGACGTTCGCGACCGCGAGTGCCTCGGCGGCATCGGCGACCCGGTACAGGCTCGCGACGGGCCCGAAGGTCTCCTCCTGGTAAAGCCGCATCGCCGGGGTGATGCCCTCGATCACGGTCGCCGGGTAAAACCAGCCGGGACCTGAGGGCAGGGTGCCGCCCACCAGGGCAGTGGCGCCGTGGGACAGAGCGTCATCGACGAGTTCGGCCAGATCCATGCGGCCGCTCTCGGTCGCCACCGGGCCGAGATCCGTGTCCGGCTCCAATGGGTCGCCGAGGCGCAGGGCGGACATCCGCTCCGTGAACAGAGCGCGGAAGTCGTCGTAGACGTCCGTGTGCACAATAAATCGTTTGGCGGCAATACAGGACTGGCCGTTGTTGCCGGTGCGCGCGGCGACCGCCGTGGTGGCGGCAGCAGCAACATCGGCGCTCGGCATCACGATGAAGGGGTCGGAGCCGCCGAGTTCGAGCACTGCTTTCTTGAGGCTCGCGCCGGCGATCGAGGCGACGGATCGGCCGGCCGGCTCGGATCCGGTGAGGGTGACCGCGGCGATCCGCCGGTCCTCGATGACGGCCTTGACCTCCGCGGATCCGATCAGCAGGATCGAGAACGCCCCCTCGGGGAAACCACCGCGCGTGAACAGGGTGTCCAAATAGAGAGCGGTCTGCGGCACGTTCGACGCGTGCTTGAGGACTCCCACGTTCGCGGCCATCAGCGCGGGGGCCGCGAATCGGATCACCTGCCAGAAGGGGTAGTTCCACGGCATCACGGCAAGCACGATTCCCAGCGGCTGGTAGACGGCCTTCGCCGATGTCGCGCCGACCGTCGACGGATCCTCCAGCACCTCATCGGCGAGGAAGGCTTGCGAGTTGGCGGCATAGAAGCGCATGTTCTTCGCGCATTTCAGCACCTCCGCGCGCGCCGAGGCGAGGGTCTTGCCCATCTCGATGGTGAGCACGCGCGAAGTGGTGTCGACTTCATCCTCCAAAAGGTGAGCGGCGGACATCATCCACCCCGCTCGGTCGGCGAAGGTGGTTCGACGCAGTGCGTCCGAGGCCTGTGCGGCGCGGACCAGCCGCCGTTCGACCTCGTCCGGACCGTGGGGGTCGAAGGTGCGCTCGGTCACCCCGGTGGTCGGATTGACGGTGGCGATGGCCATGGGTGTCCTCCTGGGAAAGGCGGGGCGGTCATCCACCCCGAGTGGCTCGCATCCCGAGGGACGCGCAGTTCCGGCGGTGGACGTGTGCAGCTACAGTTAACACTACATCGGTTCGCAGAACAGCTCAATGTCGAAGACGGATCTGGGACCCCGGCGCGCGCACCTCTCGTGCACGCCACCGCTGTGTATATTGGGGGCCAACCCGGCCGGGGATGCAGGCTAAACCGCAAGGATAACGCCACTCGGCTTCGTGCCGGCCGATCGTGACCAGCACTACACACACGCAAAGGGTTTCATGGAGAGTTTGGGTTCGCGCCTGAAGGACATCAGGCTCGCCGCGGGACTGACCCTGCGCGAACTGGCGCGACAGGCCAAAGTCTCGCCCTCGTTCGTCTCGCAGATCGAGAACGGAAAGTCGCAGCCGTCCGTCGCGACACTGTACGCGTTCTCCCAGCTGTTGAACGTGTCGGTCGACGAACTGTTCGAGGTGCGGGATCCGGATTCCCGGCCGGCCGCCATCACGAACCAGGAAGAGGGCTGGGAGCCCGGAGGGCCGAAGAATCCCACCAGCGCCTGGCCGCCGACCGCCTACTCGAACCGGGTGTCGGTCGTGCATCCCAGCCACCGTCCGCAGTTGAATATGGCGGAGGGCGTGGTCTGGGAGCGCCTGGCCGCGACCCCCGAACGTGCCGCCAATTTCATGAAGATCACCTACGCCCCGGGAGCGACTTCGACCGCCGGTGGCGACCTGGTCAGCCATGCGGGTTGGGAGTACGGCTACGTACTCGAGGGGGAGCTCGAGGTCACGATCGGCGAGGAGGTCTTCCACCTCCACGCGGGGGAGTCCCTCGGATTCGACTCGGCGATCCCTCACGTGCTGCGCAATCCCGGCTTGGTCCAGTTCCAGGGCATCTGGTTCGTGCACGGCGCGCCCTGAGTCACACCTCTCCCTTGACCTTCAGCCAGATCCCGCAGGCGGGATGATCGCCGGCGTTGAAAAACCGATGTGGCCGGGCCGAATCGAAGCTGAATGAATCGCCGACCCGGATGACGGCGACCGACTCGTCGAGTTTGAGCGTCAGCTCCCCGGCAACAAGATAGGCATCCTCCCGTCCCGAATGCGTCATGAGCGATCCGTCTGACGAACTCGACGCCCCCGGTTCGTAGGTTACGAGCACGGCCTCGGCGGAATTGCCGGGTGTGGAGGCGACGAGCTCCCAACGAACACCGTTGCCCATGGCGAGTGTCGGTCGGGCGGCGACGGCCAGGTGCGCTGACGGAGAGAGCGGCGCGGCAGTGGCCGGAGTGAGCCGCTCGGGACCGATCCCCATCACCCGGTCCAGCGAGATGCCGAAGAACGTGACCAGCGAATAGAGCGTGCTGACAGAGGGCTGCGTGTGTCCGAGTTCGATCTGGGAGATCAGGGCTGCGGACACGCCGATCCCGGCGGCTACCTCGCGAAGGCTCGCGCCCCTATCGGTCCGGGCGGCTTTCAGCCGTGAGCCGAGCGTGGATGCCATCGCGATCCCTTGGTCAGTTTGTAAAGCTTGACTTTACAACAGACTGGCCGCACCATGAAGGCCTGCAGTTAACAGTCACTGAACACGTGGCATACGCCCGCGACTGGCTCGTCATCGTCGACGAAGAGAGAGCAACACAATGAACCTCGGCAACGGACTCGGCCACCTCTCCTATTCCACACTCGTGCACGCCGGTGACACCTGGCCGGAGATGAAGGACAGCCTGCACACGTTCGTGCCAGCCGTGAAGGCCCGGGTCGCGCCCGAGCAGCGTTTCGGTGTCTCGCTGCGCATCTCGGCTGTGTCGGCAGCAACACTGAGCGCCGATCCGGCCGAGCGGGCGGAGCTCCGCACGTTTCTCGACGATAACGACATGTACGTCTACACGGTCAACGCATTTCCGTACGGCCCGTTCAAGGGCGACCTCGTGATGGAGCGGGTCTACGAGCCGGACTGGGCGACGGATGACCGGGTGGCGTACACGAACTCGGTCGCCGACATCCTGGCGGAGATCGCTCCCGATGACATCAGCCCGAGCATCCAGACCGCTCCGCTGGCGTTCGCCCCGAACGTCATCGACGACGAGTACATCGCGCACTTCACCACGAACCTGCTCACGGTCGTCGCGCACCTCGTCGCCCTCGAGGCGCGCACCGGACGCCGGGTGAAGCTCGCCCTCGAGCCGGAGCCGGCCTGTTTCCTTGAGACCACGGCCGAGACTATTGCCTACTTCACCGAGCGCATCTACTCCCCCGCAGGCATCTCGGAGCTGGCGCGGCTCGCGCAGTTGCCGATGTCGGAGGCGGAGGGGGCGATGCGTCGTTACCTCGGTGTCGTCTTCGACATCGGCCACCAGTCGGTGGGCTTCGAGGACATCCCGGCTTCGCTGCGCAGCCTCGTGGATGCCGGCATTCCGATCTTCAAGCTGCAGGAGGCCGCGGCGCTCTGGGTGAAGGACCTCACCCTGGAGCTGGTTCCCCAGTTGCGGGTCTTCACCGACACGATCTACCTGAGCCAGACCACGATGCGTCGCTGGGGGGAGATCACCAAGTTCCTCACCCTCGGCGAGGCGTTGGACGCGTTCGAAGCGGATCCGCGTCCCACCGAGATCCGCACGCACTTTCACGTGCCGGTCTTCCTCGAAGAACTCGGCCCGTTCGTCACCACTCGTTTCGCAGTGCAGGAGGCGCTCGCGATGCACAGGGAGACGCCGCTCACTGACCACCTCGAGATCGAGACCTACACCTGGGACGTGCTCCCGGCCCACCTGAAGACCGGCGACATCACCGACTACGTCACACGCGAGCTCGAGTTCGTGCGCGGCGAGCTGCTGGACCCCCGACAGTGAGGGCCGCGGTCTTCCACGCCGCCGGCGACATCCGGGTGGAAGAAGTGGACCCTCCGTCTGGTCCGGGACCCAGTGAGGTGCTCGTCGCCCCGCTCTGGTGCGGCATCTGCGGCACGGACCTGCACGAGTACGCGCAGGGCCCGATCGTGATCCCGAGCACGCCGCATCCGCTCACCGCCGCGTGCGGATCCCAGATCCTCGGGCACGAGTTCTCGGCCACAGTGATCGAGGCCGGCGCAGGGGTCACCAATGTGGTCGCCGGCCAGCGGGTGTCGATCATGCCGCTGCTCTCCTGCGGCGAGTGTTACTTCTGCCGTCGTGGGCTCAACCACCTCTGCCGAGTCATGGCCGCGGTCGGGCTGAGCTACCGGTCCGGCGGCATCGCCGAGCTGGCCGTCGTGCCCGCAGCCAACGTGTTCGCGTTGCCCGACGGGGTGTCCGACATCCAGGGCGCGGTCGTGGAACCGGGAGCCGTCGCGGCGTACGGCGTCGACACGGCGGGCGTGCGGCCCGGCGACACCGTGCTCATCACCGGCGCCGGTCCGATCGGTGCGCTCGCCGCGCTGTACGCGGCATCCCTCGGCGCGAGGATCTTCGTGTCGGAAATGAACCCGGTGCGCGCGTCGCTCGTCTGCGGGTTCGACATCGGCACGGTGCTCGACCCGGGTGCGATCGACGTTCCGGCCCACCTTCGCGAAGCGACGGACGGAATCGGGGTGGATGCCGTGATCGAGTGCTCGGGCAACGAGCGTGCCCTGCAGGCGGCGATCGCGTCGGTGCGTTCCGCCGGCAGAATCTCTCAGACCGGACTGCACACCAAGGCGGCGTCCATCGACCCGATGGTGCTCTCGGAGCACGACATCACAATCTCGGGCACCTGGTGCTTCCCGGTGACCGACTGGCCGCGGATCATCGACCTGATCGATCGCGGCCGCTATCCGGTGGAGAAGGTCGTCACCGCGCAGATCGCCATGACGGATGTAGTGGAGCGCGGTTTCGAGACACTGCTGTCGCCCGTCGGCGACCAGGTGAAGGTGCTCGTGAGCGCCGCCGGGTAACCGACAAGAAGGTCGCGGTGCTCGGCACCGGTGCCAAGGGGCGCCGCAGCGAGGTCGGTCAGATCAACGGGCTGGTCGTCGACGAGCAGCGTCGGCTCAGAGGTCGGGCGCCCGCAAGCGAGATCGCCGTCGAGCTGGCCCACGCATCGAGAGTGGCACCGGCGGCGGTCAACCGTCGCAAACTGCCTGCCCGCAGTCCCTCGAGCGCAGAATCTGACGGCTGGTGACCGGCGCTCGGCGCCGGGGTGACTCCGTGCCCGAGAACCAGCGCCGGGCGCTTCCCTGGTCGACTCCGCGGTCGCAAACTGTTCTCCCGGCCGTCTCAGACGTTACGAACTGCTGTCATGAAGTGCCGTGCACGCAAAGACTGACGTTTGAACTAGTCCTGCGCAAACAGCTCCGGATGCCGCCCGAGCTCGAGCCGCGTGCGGCGGATGTGGCCGGCGAGCACCCGCTCGGCATCCTCGCTGTCGCCCCGCCGAAGCGCTCCGACCAGCAGCTGGTGCTCGTAGTGAACGGCGCGATTGCCGTCGGGGCCGATGAGCAGGGTGAAGGCCCGGCGATAGTGCTGAGTGGAATTCCACAGCCGGTGCACGGTGTCCCCGAGGATCGAGGTGGTGGCGCCGGAGTAGGAGAGCAGGTGGAACTCCCTGTCGAGATGCAGGAAGGTCGCGACATCCGTGCCCGCCTGCATCTGGTCGGCGAGTTCCTGCAGGCGGCCGAGGGTGTAGGGGGGCAGGTTCGGCAGGCTGTAGCGCAGCAGCAGGGGCTCGATGCGCTCACGAATCTGATACACCTCCTCGCATTCCGCGAGGCTGAGATGCGCCACCCAGGCGCCGGTGTTCGCGACGAGAGTGACCAGGCCGTCCGACTCGAGGATGCGCAGCGCCTCGCGCACCGGGATGCGGCTCGCACCGAACTCCTCGGCGATGTCCTCCTGCCGGATCCGTGCTCCTGGCGCGTAGTCGCCCCGAAGGATCGCGTCGCGCAATCGACCCGCGATGCGGTGACCGGCGGATCCGTCACGGCTGGGGGAGGTGGTCATCGAGCCCTTCGGGGAGTCATTCAGACGGACGGGCCGGATGCCACAGCCTAACCGCCACATCCCGTTCGTACGCCTTGCCACTCGGGTAGCTCACCAGCTCGAACTGCATTCCCCAGGGGCTTCGGAAGTAGACCCAGCGCTGGCCCGTACTCCAACTGGACGACGCCGTTGGCTCGCCCATGATCTCCACCCCATTTGAGCGCAGGTGTTCGAGTGCGATATCGAAGTCGTCCACGTAGAAGGCGAGGTGGTGGCCGCCGATGTCGCTATTGCGGGGCTCCGGGGCCGAGCCGTCGGCCGGGTCGTACTGGAAGACCTCGAAGTTCGGGCCGTGCCCGCAGCGGAAGAACCGCAGTTCGCGCATGACGGTGCGAGGGTGAACGCCGAGGTGTTCGAGCATCCAGTCGTCGTCTTGGTGGGCGAACGGACCGAGCGAGTAGACCAGCTGGCAGCCGATCACGTCCACGAAGAACCGCTCGGCCTCGTCGAGGTCTGGCACGGTGAAGCCGATGTGCTCGGTTCCTCTAAGGCCGGGGATGCCTCTGCTCATGGTTGACTCCTTCGTCTCGCGTTGGATCCAAAATAGTACGAACCTGCGAATATGACCAATGATTCTCACGAGATTCGTTGGCATTGGATGCAATCTGCGATATTGTGTGAGTCACATGGAGTCGATCCCGCGCGGATCGGCGCGACCGATGGAGACCGTGCACATGGCGAAACAACGACGTTTGGATCCACTGGCACCGTGGGTGCAGCTCAGCACGACGGCACAGGACTGGAAGAACGCCGACCCTGACCTCCTCGCCACGATGCTCGGTCAGCTTCATCTCATCCGTGCGTTCGAAGAAACCGTTCTGGAGCTTGCCGGAGACGGCCTCGTGCACGGACCCGCACACTCCAGCATCGGACAGGAGGGTGGCGCCGTCGGCTCGATAATCGGGCTCGGGTCGGCGGACGCCATCAATGGATCCCACCGCGGTCACCACCAGTTTCTCGCCAAGGCGATCAACCATGTGTCCGGCGGGACTCTCGACCTCGGCGCGCTCGTCACCAGCGACATCCAGACCGTGTTGCAGCGCACTCTCGCTGAGATCCTCGGGCTTGCGCAGGGGTACTGCCGCGGTCGCGGCGGATCGATGCACCTCCAGTGGTTCGCGGCTGGCGCGCTCGGCACGAACGCGATCGTCGGCGGCGGTGTACCCCTCGCGGCTGGTAACGCCTGGGCGCAGAAGCACGCGCGAACAGCGGATGTCACGGTCTCGTACTTCGGCGACGGAGCTACGAACATCGGTTCGGTCCTCGAGACGATGAACCTCGCGTCCGCCTGGAAGCTCCCGGTGGCGTTCTTCATCGAGAACAATCTCTATGCGGTGGCCACCACGGTGTTCGAAGCCACGGGGGAGCCCCGTCTCTCCGCGCGCGCGCTGGGATTCGGCATCCCCTCCTGGCGGGTCGACGGAATGGACCCGCTCGCGGTACATCTCGCGATGACGGCAGCCGAGCGTGTGATGCGGTCCGGGGGCGGGCCCGTGGTGATCGAGGCCGAGGTCTACCGCTACTTCCACCAGAACGGCCCATTCCCCGGCAGTGCATTCGGATACCGCACGAAGGAAGAGGAGGCCGAGTGGCGTGCACGTGATCCGCTGGACCGCGTCGCCCGCGAAATGATCGCTCTGGGCCAGATCGACGAGGCTGGCGTCGCGGCCGTACGCGAGCAGTGCGAGTCCGCCATGAGGGATGCCGTCGCCCAGCTTCTCGAGGCCGATCCCGACAGCGCGGGCAAGCGTCGCATCCGTCTCGAACTCTGGCCGGACACCGACTTCGTGAACATCGGCGTTCGTGGCGACGCGAGTGAGCTTGCCGAGCTCCGCACCCTCGAGCCCACGACGCACTCGGGGCCGACCGAGAAGAAGAAATTCGTGGAGGCCGTCGCCGGCGTCATGGACCGCCGGATGACCGAGGATGAGCGCATCATCGTGATCGGCGAAGACGTCCACCGTCTCAACGGTGGAACCAACGGTGCCACAAAGGGCCTCACCAAGAAGTTCGAGGGCCGCGTGCTCGGAACACCGATCAGTGAGAACGCGTTCGCCGGCCTCGGGGGAGGAATGGCCCTGGACGGCCGGTTCCGGCCAGTCGTGGAGTTCATGTATCCGGACTTCATGTGGGTGGCCGCCGACCAGGTCTTCAACCAGATCGGCAAAGCTCGCCACATGTTCGGTGGTGAGAATCCCGTGCCGCTGGTGCTGCGCACCAAGATCGCCATGGGATCCGGTTACGGCTCCCAGCACCTCATGGACCCGGCCGGCATCTTCGCCACCAGCCCGGGGTGGCGCATCGTGGCACCCTCTTCCCCCGCCGACTACATCGGCCTCATGAACACGGCCCTCGCACTGCAGGACCCGGTTCTCGTCATCGAGCACGTCGACCTGTACGGCGACACCGGAGAGGTGCCCGCGGGCGACCTCGACTACTACCTCCCCCTCGGCAAGGCAGCCGTCCGTCGCACCGGCGACGACGTCACCGTCATCAGCTACCTCAACATGGTGAAGCATTCGCTCGAGGCCGTGGAGCTGACCGGCATGGATGCCGACGTGATCGACCTGCGGTGGCTGGACCGGGCATCCATCGACTGGGACACCATTGGCGAGAGCATCACCAAGACCAACGCCGTGCTGATCGTCGAACAGGGTTCGCGGGGCACCTCGTACGGTGGGTGGCTCTCCGACGAGATCCAGCGACGCTATTTCGACTACCTCGACCAGCCGGTCCAGCGCGTCACCGGAGGGGAAGCGAGCCCCAGCATCTCCCGGGTGCTCGAGCGTGCCGCGATCGCCCGCACCGAAGAGGTCGTGGCGGGACTCGAACTCGTGCGACGCGGATTCGGTGGTGACCGCTGATGGCCACCATCGTGCGGATGCCGGAGGTTCTCGCGAACGCCACCGAGGCCGCGATCCAGGGTTGGCTCGTCGCCGAAGGGGACACCATCACGGTGGGTCAGCCCCTTGCCGAGATCGAAACCGAGAAGGCGATGGTGGAGTACAACTCCGAGGTCGCGGGCGTGCTCGTGCGGCTTCTGGTCGGTGTCGGAGACTCGGTGGACGTCGGAGCGCCGATTGGCGTCATCGCCGCAGCGGGAGAGGTCGATGTCGACGTGGCGGCCCTCCTGGCGGGCGAGGCCGGTCCTGCTCCTGCTGGCGCTCCTGTCCTGCCACCGGACGAGGCGACCGCGCTCGAGAGCGAGGACTCGCATGCGGAGGCGGCCGGGGTGCTTCCCTCCGCCCCGGATGGCTCGCCAATCTCCGTCCCGGCGGTGTCACAGCCCGCCGGGGCGGAACCGCCGCCCCTGCGTGACACCGACCGTCGCAGATTCGCGAGTCCCCTTGTGCGCCGTCTCGCCAGGGAGCGGTCTCTCGATCTAGGGAGCGTCGTCGGCTCCGGCCCGAATGGCCGCATCGTGCGCCGCGATCTGGACGGTCACGCCGCATCCGGCGCCACACCCGCGGCCGTGCCTGCTGTGGCGGTGTCCGCAGTGCCCGTCTCGGCCGCGCCCGGCTCCGGGACACCGGCTGTGCCGGTCTCCGCGGCGCCCGCGGTCGCGGCTCCGGCTGTCGCCGGCCAGGGGTTCACGGACGTGCCCCACACCGGCATGCGCCGCGCGATCGCGCGCCGACTCACCAAGAGCAAGTCATCGGTGCCGCACTTCTACGTCACCGCCGACTGCCGGGTCGACAGGCTGCTCGCCCTCCGAGGCGAGATCAACGCATCTGCGCCGCGCAAGATCTCGGTGAATGACTTCGTGGTGAAGGGCGTCGCTGCGGCTCTTCTCGACGTGCCGGCGGCCAACGCGACCTGGGGCGAAGAGTCGATGAGACACTTCGACTACGTCGATCTCTCGGTGGCGGTCGCCACTGCTGGGGGGCTGCTCACGCCCGTGCTGCGGGGAGTCGACACGCTCAGCCTCTCCGCCATCAGTACGTCGATCGCGGACCTCGCCGAACGGGCGCGCGCCGGAAAGCTCCGTCAGCAGGAGCTCGAGGGGGGCAGTTTCGCCGTCACAAATCTGGGCATGTTCGGGGTGGATGAGTTCTCGGCCATCCTCAATCCGCCGCAATCAGGCATCCTCGCGGTGGGGGCGGCGAAGCAGCGCGCGGTGGTCGAAGGCGGCCAGATCGTGGCCGGCACCCTAATGACTGTGACCCTGTCGGCGGATCACCGGGTGATCGATGGCGCGGTGGCAGCCGAGTGGCTGGCTGCATTCGTGCGGCGCATCGAGAATCCCCTCTCGATGCTCGTGTGAGCCGGATCCCCAGCCGCCCTCTCTGCGCATTCTTCGTCAGGGATGACGGGCTAAACTACCGGAGGCTCCTCGCGTGGCGTCATCCAGGCCAACTCCCCCAGGACGGAAACGTAGCAAGGGTAACCGGGCTCTGGCGGGTGCGCGAGGAGTCTTTACATTTTCGGGTCACGTAGCGTTCGCTGCGCTCACGACTACGGCCCGACGAGGGAGACGTATGAGCGAACGGGAACACCTGGTCCGGGCGATGTGGACTCTCTTCGAGCCGATCCATGCCGTGACCTACTTCTCGCCACTGGCCCGAAAGGCATTCGCCGAAGTCGGACTCACGCGCTACTGGGATGGGTATTTCGCCGGTCGCGCGGCCCCCCTCGGCGCCGTGTCCGCCGCTCCCGTGGTTGCCATCTTCAGCGGATTCGCACCGTCCCTCGTCGAGCGTGCCCTGCCGGCCGTGTGGTCGACGGCCTCGGTGGACCGGGTGCTCGACGCGCGATCGCTCGGCGCGGCAGCGACACTGCGCGACCTCTTCGCCGACGAGGAAGCCGTCACCGAAGCGGCCGAGGCACTCGCCGGTGTCGCCGCCCGCGTCGATACGATCGCTCGGCCGCTCACGGCGGCGAACACTGCTCTGCCGGTGGAGACCGACCCGTATCGTCGACTCTGGCAGGCAGCATCCACCCTTCGCGAGCATCGCGGAGAGGGGCACGTGATCGCGCTCGTCGAGCAAGAAATTCCGGGTCTCAGCTCGATCATCTTGCGCAGTGCCGTCGACATCGACGCGACGGCCATAAGGAGTGCGCGCGGCTGGACGGAGGATCAGTGGACAGCCGAAGTCGAAGAGCTCAGGTCCCGGGGGTTGCTGACCGACCGGGGGGTGATCAGCGCGCAGGGTACGGCGGCTCTCGATCGCACCGAGGGTCTGACTAACCGCCTCGCGGGCGGCCCCTGGCGCGGGCTGGCCGACGAGGAGATCGTGGATATCGCCCGAGTTCTCCGGCCGATCGTCACAGCCTGCGAGACGCTCTTCCCGTATCCGAACCCGATCGGGATGCCGAGGCCGTGGAATCCTGATCGCGATCCGTTCGCATCGTCGGTGCCCGCGGCGCCGCGCGGGGGCGGAGACGCCCAACGGGCACCCGGCGAAGCCTAGGCTGGCCCTGTGACCCGCAGTATTTACATCACCTCGGTTGAGGGGCATGCCGGCAAGTCGACGGTCGCTCTCGGCCTGCTCGACACCCTCAGCCATGAGACGGGGCGGGTGGGAGTGTTCCGGCCTGTCGCCCGGTCGAGCAACGAACGCGACTATGTACTCGAACTGCTGCTCGCGCACGACGGCGTCGATCTCGACTACGACGAGTGTGTCGGCGTGAGTTACGACGACGTGCACGCCGATCCGGAGGCGGCTCTCAGCGAAATCGTGTCGCGCTTCAAGGCGGTCGAGCGGCAGTGTGACGCTGTCGTCGTCCTCGGCTCGGACTACACCGATGTCGGCAGCCCCACCGAGCTCGGCTTCAACGCGCGCATCGCGGCCAACCTCGGTGCCCCGGTGCTGCTGGTGCTCGGCGGGCAGCGGTCGGATGCCCCGGGCAGCCGCAGCGCAGACGACCTGCGTCAGGTGTTCACCCTCGCCCGCCAGGAACTCGACAGCGCTCACGCCCACGTGCTCGGAATAATCGTCAACCGAGCCGACCCGAGGCAGCTCGACCAGATCATCGCGGCGGTGGAAGAGGAAAGCGACCGGCTGCCCGTGTGGGCGATTCCGGAAGATCGCTTCCTCATCGCGCCGAGCATCGCCTCCCTGATGGACGCCGTCGATGGCACCCTGATCGCCGGCGACCCGGCCCTCCTCGGCCGCGAGTCCCTCGGCGTGGTCGTCGCGGCGATGTCGATGGAAAACGTGTTGACGCGCCTCATCGAGGGCGGCGTGGTCGTGGTGCCCGGAGATCGTTCCGACGTGCTGCTCGCGGTGCTGATGGCCAACGCGGCCGAGACGTTCCCCTCGGTCTCCGCGATCATCCTGAACGGCGGTTTCGAGTTGTTGCCGCAGATCGCCCTGCTCATCGATGGTCTCGACAACACCCTCCCGATCATCCGCAACTCCCTCGGCACCTACGACACCGCCCTGCGGATCACCCAGACGCGTGGTCGCCTCACCGCCGGCTCCCCGCGCAAGTACGACACCGCGCTCGCCCTGTTCGAGCAGCACGTCGACGCTGACGTGCTGCTGCGCCTTCTCGATGTGAGCCGTTCCGAGGTGGTCACCCCGCTCATGTTCGAATACGACCTGCTCGACCGGGCGCGCTCGAACCCGCAACACATCGTGCTTCCCGAGGGCACGGACGACCGTATCCTGCACGCCGCCTCGACGCTGTTGCGTCGCGGGGTCGCCCGCCTCACGATCCTCGGGGACGAATCGGAGATCCGGGCTCGCGCCACCGATCTCGGCCTCGATATCGCGGATGCCGCCATCCTCAGCCCCTGTGATCCGGAGTTGCGCGAGCTGTTCGCCGAGGAATACACCCGTCTTCGCGCGCACAAGGGGATGCAACTCGAAGAGGCGCGCGAGACGGTTACCGATGTCTCCTACTTCGGCACGATGATGGTGCACCTCGGGTTGGCCGACGGCATGGTGTCCGGCGCGGCGCACACGACAGCGCACACAATCCGACCCGGCTTCGAGATCATCAAGACCAACCCGGGGGTGTCGGTGGTGTCGAGCGTCTTCCTGATGTGTCTCGAAGATCGCGTACTCGTCTACGGGGACTGTGCCGTGAATCCGGATCCGAACGCCGACCAGCTCGCGGACATCGCGATCTCCTCTGCGAGCACCGCAATCCAGTTCCAGATCGACCCGCGCATCGCGATGCTGTCGTACTCCACCGGCGCATCCGGTGTGGGAGCTGATGTCGACAAGGTGCGCACCGCCACGGAGCTGGTGCGCGCCCGTCGCCCCGACCTTCTCGTGGAGGGACCGATCCAGTACGATGCGGCGGTGGATGCCGCTGTTGGCGAATCCAAGATGCCGGACTCGGAGGTGGCCGGGCGGGCGACGGTGTTCATCTTTCCGGACCTCAACACGGGTAACAACACCTACAAGGCGGTGCAGCGCAGCGCAGGCGCCGTGGCGATCGGCCCGGTTCTCCAGGGCCTCCGCAAGCCGATCAACGACCTCTCCCGCGGCGCTCTCGTGCAGGACATCGTCAACACCGTCGCCATCACCGCCATCCAGGCTCAGACCCTGGGCACAGCGCTCCGAACGGACACGGCATGACCCAGATCTTCGTCGTCAACTCCGGTTCCTCCTCGATCAAATACCAGCTCATCGACGTGGAATCCGAGGAGGTCGCCCTCAGTGGCCTCATCGAACGCATCGGCGAGCCCGGTTCGGACGTCGTGGACCACGAGGACGGCATGCGTCAGGTGCTCGGAAGCCTCGGTTCGGTGCGGCAGATCGTGGCCGTCGGCCACCGCGTGGTGCACGGCGGGTCGATCTTCGACCGCGCCACCCTCGTGACCGACGAGGTGGAGGCGCAGATCGACGAGCTCTCGGCGCTCGCACCCCTGCACAACCCGGCGAACCTGCAGGGAATCCGGGCGGCTCGCAAGGCTCTGCCGCAGGTGCCGCAGGTAGCAGTGTTCGACACCGCCTTCCACCAGACGCTGCCCGCAGCCGCCTACACCTACGCGATCGACGCCACGCTCGCGGCCGAGCACAGCGTGCGGCGCTACGGCTTCCACGGCACCTCGCACAAATACGTCTCCGAGCAGGCGGCGATCTTCCTCGGACGCCCGCTCACCGAACTCAAGACGATCGTGATGCACCTCGGCAACGGGGCCTCCGTCGCCGCGATCGATGGTGGTGTCTCCGTCGAGACGAGCATGGGGATGACGCCGCTCGAGGGCCTGGTCATGGGCACCCGCTCCGGCGATGTCGATCCGGCCGTGCTCATCCATCTGCACCGCCAGGCGGGCCTCGACTTCGACGAACTCGACACCCTTCTCAACCGCAAGAGCGGCCTGCTCGGACTCACCGGCAGCGGCGACATGCGCGACGTGCAGGACGCCGCCTCCCGTGGCGATGAGACGGCCGAGGCCGCGCTCGCCGTGTACCGCCACCGCGTGCGCCGCTACATCGGGGCCTACATCGCCCATCTGGGAGGACTCGACGCGCTCGTCTTCACCGCCGGTGTCGGAGAGAACAACGCGCTGTTGCGTCGTCGCACGCTCGCCGGTCTCGAGTTTCTCGGCATCGCGATCGACGTGGATCGCAACGAACTCGTCTCGAAGAAGGCGCGTTTCATCTCGCCCGAAGGCTCGCCCGTCGCGGTGCTCGTGATCCCCACCAACGAGGAGCTCGAAATCGCTCGCCAGGCACAGGCCCTGATCGAATAGCAGCAAGCTGCCACCCCCCTTTCGACTCGGCCCCCTCGCATCACGCGCCCACCGGTGCGGCGTTCTCCCGCAGCAGGTCGCGCAGGGCGGCACTCTTCATGGGCATAGGGCGAGGCGTCTGGGACGGGTCGACTTCCGCAGGTGGGATCAGCCAGTAGGCAGAGCCCTTCCTCACAAGTTCCCAGTGGTTATTGTGCAAGAGAAGGTGGTGGTACCCGCACAGCAGGATTCCATCATCGATGTCTGATCGCCCGCCGTCGCGAGCCCAGTGGAATATGTGGTGCGCTTCGCACCAGTCGGGTTGCCTGTCGCAGTCTCCCCACCGGCACCCGCGTCTCGTGCGGCGAGTGCCTTGCGCTGGCGGGCTCGCGTCCGACATCCAGTGGCCGCCCTTCCGGAGAGAAGGTGATCGGCTGGATCCCGGACTCGCAGGCGATCCGTTCGACCGTCTCGATCGAGATCGGCAGGTCGCAGCCTTCGATTCGTCCGTGCCCGGTGCGGGCATCGAGGGCGCCGGCGGTCACGAGCACGCGCACCGACGGCTGCCGGGAGCCCACAATCGCGCGAGCCTGAGGCGTGCTGGCACCGACTGCCAGTCGAAGAAGTTCGGTCAGGGCGTCGTAGAGGTATTGCTCGGTACTGCGAGCATCAGTGGCGATCGTGTCGGCCCAGGTCTTGTCCGATTCGCTCACGAATCGCGGGCCGCCCCGCGGGGGCGACCCCGCGCCGACGGCCGCCCCGACCGCGGCCAGCCAAGGCTCGCGGATGGGCGCTCCAAGCTCCTCCGCGGATGTCATCGCCTCGCGAACGATGGCACCGACCTGCACGAGCATGGACGCCTCTCGAGACGTCGACTGAATCGAATGCTGCACGAGGGCCTCGGGCGTACGGAACCCCTCGCGCTGGGCGAGCCCGCCGAACCCCAGGGCCGGGCGGGAGCGATGGCCGACCTCGCCGGCAATCAGAGCGGCACACTCGTCGACGGCGCGGCGGATGTCCCCAAGTTTGCGTTGCGCGAGTAGCAATTCGGAATCGCCGAGTGACCCAACCGCGGCCGCATCAGTCGGCATCGCGCATGCGGCAGAGAGGACGGCATCGACTGATGCATCGAATCTAACTCGGTCTTACGATTCCGGTGAGATTAGAAATTGGTCTCGCCCAAGGGTCGAGAGCCGCGCGCCGCGGCAACATGGACAATGCGGCGCACCGGATCAGGACGGGGCGGTCATACGTCCAGGAAGTACGCAAGAATTCCTGCCGGCACCGCCCACGCGGTGTCCGCGTCGGCCATGTCGAGTACGTTTTTTGTGATAAGGATTCCGGCCCATTCCGACGCGTTCACGGTGGCGGCTTCGCTTCTCCATGAACCCCGATCGGTGTATTTGCCTTCGATAGCCACGCCCCCGAGGTCCGCGGAAACGAAGTCGATCTCTTTTCGGGCAGGTGTGCGTGAGTAGAACAAGAAGTCGTCGTTGCCCGCTGTCGGCCGGTCGACGAGTACCCTGCGCCGCACGGCCATTCCGATCTGCATCTCAGTTAGCACGGTCGGATCGAGGTCGGGCCGTGCTGTGTTTCTCAGGTGCGGCAGGCGCGCGACAAGGGGATCGATGGCATAGAGCTTGCTCTGGGATTTCGGCTTCGGAAGCCATCTGGTGTCGTGACGTTGCGGGCACGCCCATAGCAAGAACGCATCGCGTAGATACTCGACGTGTCGCGTGACGACCTGATTGCTGATGCCGACGTCTTCGCCGATGGATGTCACGTTGGCCGGAGTTGCAATGCTTTTCCATAGCCTTTCGAGGAGCGCCATCTCGGTGACTGCGGGAAGCTGGCTGTTTTTGAACACGTCCGCGGAGACAACGTCGAATAGGTCGTCAACAAACGACTCTGGGACCGGTTGACCGTCGAGAAGAGCGGAGACCGAGCGAGGAAAACCTCCGTAGAGCAGGTACTGTTCCCAGGCCCGTGTGAGCCCATCCAGCCACGGAATCGAGTCTTCGAACCTTCCTTTCGCTTCGTGGGTGCGCAGCGCAGCCGCGGCAAGGTGGCCTCCGGGCGGCACATCGCCTCGCAGGATCGTCGTCGCAAAGGTTCTGAAACCCATGGGTAGCAGAATCCGGTCGAGGTGCGCCCCACGTCCGCGTCGTCCTGCAAGGACACCGCCGGCTTCGGTCAGTGCCCGCGCGTTCGAGCCGGTGAGGACCACGGTGTCTCTCCGGAATTGCTCATCGTTGTCACGCAGCCACTTCAACTGCTGCGCCCAGTCGCCCGACACTGCTGAAACCTCGTCGAGGAACCAGAACCGCGTTTCGCCCTCGCGCAGAACCGGGAGGGTGGAGTTCCCCACCAGGGTCCTCAGCGTTTTCGCATCCCATCCGTCCACCGCGACGCGGATTATTCTGGTCGGCCGAACCCCATCGTCCAGCAGCCGCCGAATAGTCTGCTTCACGGCCACAGTTTTCCCCACTCTGCGCGGCCCACGCAGGATGTAGAGGTTCCCTGATTCCAAATTGCCGAGGCAGCCGGATTCGTAGCTCAACGGCGCCTGCGCAACTTCACTGAGGTCTGGATCCCGCACAACCCATTGGGTTCCACGCCACCACGGATTCCCGTTGCTGAGTTCCTGAGCGAGGAGACCGATCGATGTTGCCATGCACCAAGCCTATGGGGTTTTAGCCCCTAGGTATACGTTTTCTATTGTGCAACAAGACACAAGGTATACGTTTTCTATCGTGCAACAACCTAAAAGGTATACGTTCTAGGGCAAAGCCCAGTGGCTTTGAACCGCTATCACTTCGCGGAAACTGCGCTTCTATCTCACCGGAATCGTATGGCCGATCTAACTGCGAAATCGGACATACCTATATTCTTACAGAATCGAATGTATATCCCGAGCATGATTTCAAGTGTGATGAGAATAGCTCGAATCAACGGCGTTGAGATGCGAAACCTGATGTCTTGAGCTGGCTCGGATGGCGGCGTCCATGGGCATGAGCGCGACCCGCAGCCTTCCCTATAAGGCCGCCGCCTACACTAATCGGGAGATTTCTACGGGGCGAGCAACCTAATTGACTGATTTCTACACGGGTCACCACGGAGACTGTCAGCTGACACCTTGTGCCAAGGGTCGGGAATATGCACGATTAGTTGACAGTTTTCTACAGGTGAAAAGGCTACGGCGCCAGATCCGCGAAGTCACTGTGGCGAGCCATTGTCATCACACTGAAATCATGCTCGGGATGTCTATCTGAAGAGGCTCCGGCGAATCTGTCGACAACTCGTGCCAAGCCGTCCTGTGGAGGAGAAGAGTCGATTCCCCAGGCCGACCCCCAACGCCCTCGGCGCCCGATGGCGCCATCGCGATCCGCCGGCGCCGCCACCCCCGCCGCCACGCCCGCCACCCGATACCCGCCGCCCCACCAGCCACACCCCCGCCGCCCCGCCCACCCGCCGTCCCGCCCCACA
>JAZJZS010000024.1:6187-25367 GCA_040389685.1 Actinomycetota bacterium | reverse complement strand
TCGTCACCGGGGAAGACGCCCACGTCGTCACCCCGGGAGACGTACAACAGCAGTGTTGTGCCGTAGCCTGACGCCGCCGACCACCGGGCACCAAATCCGGGCGCGCTAAAAACCATCGTCACCGGGGAAGACGCCCACGTCGTCACCCCGGGAGACGTACAACACCGTGGCCCACGCAAGTACCGGGACTTCAGACCCGGCACCCAACACCATAACCACATCCGCTCCCATGGTTGTTCACGGATACGACGCCCAAGTCGCGGCGGCGAACGGCTACAGGATCGTCTCCAACGCCGACGGGACTCAACAGTCCGTCCCCGTTACGGCGGCGGCGATCGCCCAGCGGCAACAGGCTGACCAGATCCGCGCCGCCGCACGACAAGGCACCCCGAGTCCGTCGGTGGGTGTCGTCTGTGGTGATTCTTGGGTGTCGGGTGTAAAAAAGGCCCGCGACACGGTGGCGTTCAGCACAGGCTTCCTCGTCTACGGCGCGGCCTACCAACACACTTGGACGGTGTACGCGACCGGATTTATCACCGGGAACTCTTGGACTACCAGCGGTGCCGGCCCAGCATCGGGCACCAAGAGTTGGACCGGCGCCATTCCCAGAGTTGTCGGGCCCGGTGTTGGGGGTGTTCCGTTCGCCTCTGCGTCAGCATCGGTCATCCTTGTCGATGGCACTGTCTGCTACTCAGTGGGCCCCACGTTCACGTTCGGATAACCGGTAGCCAAGTAAAGTGGGGGCTGAACGCACGGGCGCAGCCCCCACTTATTCGCGGTTCGAAGCGCTGTGCCGACGGAGTACGCGCGTCCTCCGCCCGTCTTTGAGGCTGATTGGAGATGCAGAGGTGGCTGAACGTCCAACGGTGACTGTTCCCGATCTTGTTGGGCAACCTGTGGACATCGCTAGCGAAATGGCGGCCGCAATCGGGTTGGTTCTATCAAGCGGAGACCCTGACGGCCCGAGTATCCGCTCGCGTACATGGCCGGGACTCTTCTGGGTGACTGCTCAGGAGCCTTTGGCGGGCTCGGTCGTTGAGCGGGGAAGTCAGGTGAGGGCTACTTTCGTTGAGGACGGTCAAGCCAGGAGCGACGTGCCGGCGCAGACAGGTGGGCCGCTGCCTTCACTCGAAAGTCATGCAGATGTCAAGAACGACGAGTGACAGGGCTTGTTGAGAATCAGCACGAGCGCGCTCTGCTTCTCGCCCGTTTGTTCCTCGAGACGATCGAACCCGGCGAAGTGGGATCCTTTGAGAAAACGAGGCGCAGTTTACGGGAGCGCCGTTGTCTCAAGCTACCCCTGTCTCTTTGGACTCGACGCGCATCGGCAGGCCTTGCAAGGGCCTGTGGCCCGTGTTCTGGGAGGGACAGGGGGCAGGCTAGTACGGAATGCGACACAAGATAGTCGGAATCTTGCAGCGCGGCGATTGTCATAACTTCGTCTCGTAACCCGTCGCTTGCATTTGCGGTGCTAACCGTTAGTTGTGACACCCCGGGAGCAGTGTGATGAAGCTGATCGGCTGCGCTCAGAATTGTCGGTCGCTCCCGAGGGAGGCGAAGTCTTATCTACTGGGGGATGGATCGTTAAGGCCGTCGATGACGAGATCTATGCATTCCGAGATGGCCGGACCGCGAGCGGAACGATCGGGCCGAACGGAGGTGAGCGCCGCGCGATTCAGCACGTCGGTGGAACGCTGTAGCCGAGCAGCGCCCAGTCTCCGTCAGATCGTTCAGCGGAGCCGACGAGTGTGAATTCGGCCTGACAATCTGCCGCAGGCGCGACATCCCGGATGCGACATCCGCGGGCAGATGACCGGGTGCCGCATCGCTGACGTCGGTTCGCATGATGAGCTTCTCGCCCGTGACGGCCGGTGCCGGCAACTCGTCGCGGCGCAGAGCCGGTAACCCGACACGCGAGCACCCCCGGCCCTACACTGGAGCCCCGAGAACACGCCCGCTGCCAGGAGGCCCCATGGTCCAGTTCACCGCCGCGCGACAGGAACGCACGTTCGTCGATTCCGACGGCGTGACCATCCACTTCTTCCACTGGAAGGTCGGCAACGCCACGGGCGTCGTGCAGATCGTCCACGGCCTCGGCGAGCACGCGGCACGCTACGAGGAACTCGCCCAGCGACTCGTCGCGGCCGGATACTCTGTCTACGCCGACGACCATCGCGGTCACGGCCAGACGGGCCTGGAACAGTGGGGAGGCGACCACTCGCAGCTCGGCAAGCTGGGCCCTGGAGGCATCCGCTCCACCATTCGTTCGGTGCGCGAACTGCTTCCGATCATCCGCGACGAAAATGCCGAGCTGCCGCTCGCGCTGCTCGGACACAGCTGGGGCTCGCTCATCGCCCAGTCGATCGTCAATGAGCACGCGGATGATTACGAAGCACTGATCCTCACCGGCACGGCCTACCGCACCCTGCGCCACATGAACGGCGGGGACCTGGCGAAGAAGCACGCCCACCTCGGCACTACCGGATATGAATGGCTAAGCCGGGACCATTCCGTTGGGCAGGCCTTCCTCGACGATCCGCTCACCTTCAAGGCCAGCGGCATCAAGCTGTTCGGGGTGCGGGACAGCCTTCGCCTGCTCGGCCTACCGGCGAAGAACCTGTCTCATGACCTCCCGGTGCTCATCCAGATCGGCAGCGAAGACACGCTCGGCGGCATCAAAAGTGCGGAGCTGCTCGCGCAGGCCTATCTCACTCGCTCGAAGCTCAGCAGCGTGAAACTGATCATCTATACGGATGCCCGCCACGAGGTCTTCAACGAGACCAACCGCGAGGAGGTCTTCGCCGACACGATCGAGTGGCTGACGTCTCACCTCGCGGGCCGCCCGGTGGGCGAGTAGCGCGCTCTGTCGCGCGTATCGACCCGACCACCGAGCAACGCTACTTCGCGAGGAACGCCAGCAGTGCGGAGTTGACCTCCGCATAGTGCGACCAGAGCATGCCGTGAGGCGCGCCCTCGATCTCCACGTACTCCGCCGAGGGAAGCGACTTCGCGAACACGCGACCGGTCGAATCGATCGGCAACACGCGGTCCGCGGTGCCGTGCACGATCAGCGCCGGCACATCGATCTTCGGGATGTCGCCCCGGAAGTCGGTGAGCCAGGTGGGCTGCGCGGCAACCGAGGCGAAGAAGGACGAACCCGCGGCGATGGACCGGCTCGCGTCCACCACCTCCTGGCTCACCCGGCTGCCGAGGTTCTGGTCGAGGTTGAAGAAATTCTGGAAGAAACCGGTGAAGAAGGCGAAGCGGTCGGCCTTGACCGCCTCGAGGAGACCGTCGAAGACTTCCTGGGGCACGCCAGTCGGGTTGTCCTCGGCCTGCAACAGGAAGGGCTCCAGCGATCCGAGGAACACGGCCTTGGCGATACGGTCGGAACCGTAGTTGCCGATGTAGCGCGCGACCTCGCCGGTGCCCATCGAGAACCCCACAAGCACGACCTCGCTGAGGTCCAGGGTGTCGAGCACCGCCTTCAGGTCGGCGGCGAAAGTGTCGTAGTCGTAGCCGGCGGTCGGCTGGCTGGACGCGCCGAATCCGCGGCGGTCGTAGGTGATGACGCGATAGCCGGCCGCGAGCAAAGCGCTGCTCTGCTTCTCCCACGACGATCCGTCGAGCGGATAGCCGTGGATCAACACGATGGGCTGGCCCGATCCGTGGTCTTCGTAGTACAGCTCGATGTCGGTGCTGTTCTCGGTACCCACGGTGATTGTCGACATGACGAAATCCTCTCCTCGCACGAGAACGATCGTTCTCATTGCTTCCACCCTAGAGAACGAACGTTCTCGATGCAAGTAGGATGGGTGAATGGTCGATGAACAGGTGCGGGAGCGGGTGCTGGAGGCGGCCGACCGGCTCTATTACGGTCGCGGCGTACAGTCGGTCGGAATGGATGAACTGCGCCTCGCCTCCCGAGTTTCGTTGAAAGTCCTCTACTCCGAGTTCCCATCCAAAGCCGCCATCGTGCTTGAGGTGCTCGACCGCCGTCACGCCCTCTGGGATGCCGGAGTGAGCGAACGCGTAGAGCGCGCGACAACGCCTCGCGAAAAGCTGCTCGCGATCTATGACTACCTCTCGGATTGGTTCGCGGACGACACCTTCCGCGGCTGCGGATTCATCAACGCCTTCGCCGAACTCGGCTCGATCTCGCCCGATGTCGCGCAGCGCGCCCGCGATCACAAAGCGGGATTCCAGGCTTACGTTGCGCGACTCGCCGCCGCCGCCGGAGCCGACGCATCCCTCGCCCCGCAGCTCTCCATCCTGGCGGAAGGAGCCCAGACGACGGCGGCGATCGCCGGCACCGGGGAGGCCGCGATCCATGCACGCCGGGCCGCCGGCATCCTCATCGATGCGGCGATGCGCAGCTGAGCCACCCGCCGCCTAAGGGCATTCCGAACCAATCGAAGAAAGGCATTCCAATGCACGGTGAGTACAAGGTTCCCGGCGGAAAGCTCGTGGTCGTGGACCTCGAGGTGGTCGACCATCGCATCGCCGACTTCCGCCTCGCTGGCGACTTCTTTCTCGAACCGGACAGCGCGCTGGCTCGGATCAACGCGGCGGTCACCGGTCTTTCCGAAGACAGCGACGCCGCCACCATTGCGCTGGCGGTACAGGCCGCCCTGCCCGACGACGTGATCATGCTCGGATTCTCCCCGGATGCCGTGGCTGTCGCGGTGCGCCGCTCACTGACACGCGCCACCAGTTGGACCGACTACGACTGGCAGCTCATCCACGGAACCGCGTATCCTCCAGTGCTGCAGATGGCGCTCGACCAGGTGCTGTCGGAGGAGGTCGGCGCCGGACGCCGCAAACCGACCCTGCGCATCTGGGAATGGAACGAGCCGGGGGTGGTGATCGGCAGCTTCCAGTCGGTGAAGAACGAAGTCGACCTCGAGAATGCGGCAAAATACGGCTTCCAGGTGGTGCGACGCGTGAGCGGGGGCGGCGCCATGTTCATGGAGGCCGGCTCGGTGATCACCTATTCGATCTACGCCCCGAGCGATCTGGTGCATGGTATGACCTTCGCCGACTCTTATGCATTTCTCGACGAGTGGGTCATCACGGCCCTCAAGTCGCTGGGAATCGACGCGTCGTACCAGCCGCTCAACGACATCACGAGCCCGAGCGGCAAGATCGGGGGCGCGGCCCAGAAGCGGCTCGGAACCGGCGCGGTGCTGCACCACGTGACCATGAGCTACGACATGGACGGCGACCGCATGGTGGAGGTGCTGCGCATCGGCCGCGAGAAGATGAGCGACAAGGGCACCAAGAGCGCGAACAAGCGAGTCGATCCGCTGCGCAGCCAGACCGGACTCAGCCGGGCGGCGATCATCGAGCGCATGGAGCAGACCTTCACCCGCCTCTACGGAGCGACGCCCGACGACGTGACCCCCGATGAACTCGCCCGAGCGCAGCACCTTGTGGAAGAGAAGTTCGCCACCCCGGAGTGGCTGCATCGGGTGCCCTGAGTTCGGGATCTCCTCCGGAGGGATGACCCGATTGCCAGCGACTTCACGTAGCCTTGCCTGGTGAACTGGTGGATCTTCGGGGGTGTGGCCGGCGGCCTGGTGCTGTTCGGCATCCTCGGCCAGCGCTTTGGGCTCATCGACCTCGTCGGCAAAACCAAGACCCGCAGTTCGGGAAACGGCGCCGGCCTCATGGGAATCGGTGACGAGATATTCGCACCGGCCCGGCACGAAGCCGCGCTCGAACTGGACCGCCAGACCATCCTGCCCGCCCCGGCACCGCTCGCCGGAGATCCGGTGCGACCGGAGCAGGAGGCGGGCATCTATCGCGGTCGCGTGACCATCGACCTCGATGACGGTGCCGAAAAGGGCTGATCAACCGCGCCGTTCGAGGTCCTGGTATTCCGGATGGCGGCTCAGCCAGGTCACCACGTACGGGCATTCGGCGACCACGCGATAGTCGGTATCGCTGCGGATATCATCGAGCACCCCCTGCACCATTTCCGAAGCCAGCCCGGTGCCACGCTTCGACGGGTCGATCTCGGTGTGGGTGATGTGGATGTCACGGTCCACGAGTCGATAGTCGGTGAGTCCGACCTCGGCGCCGTCCTTCACGAAGACGTAGCGATTCTGGGCTGGCAGGTGCTGCAAGACACTGGACATCACACGAGACTACGGTCCGCGTCAGTGCAGCGCAAAGGGATCGACTCACGGGTGCGGGAGAATAGCCAGATGCCCGCCACCTGGACTCCCCAATCGCCGCACCGCGTGATCCACGGGGACAATCTCGCGGTCGTCGCCGCATTGCCCGACGGAGCCTTCACCCTGGTCTACCTCGATCCGCCTTTCAATACCGGACGCTCGCAGGCGCGGCAGTCCACGACGAGCGTGCGGAGCGCATCCGGTCCGGTTCGCGGGTTCAAGGGGCAACGGTACGAGCGCATCCGCGGCGACCTGATGAGCTACGACGACCAATTCGAGGACTACTGGACATTTCTCGAACCGCGCCTCGCCGAGGCCTGGCGGCTACTCGCCCACGACGGCACGCTCTACCTGCACCTCGACTATCGAGAGGCCCACTACGCCAAGGTGCTGCTCGACGCACTGTTCGGTCGGGAGAGTTTTCTCAACGAAATCATCTGGGCGTACGACTACGGGGCCAAGTCGAAGAGCCGCTGGCCGGCGAAGCACGACACCATCCTGGTCTACGTGAAGAACGCCAAGGGCTACTACTTCGACTCCACCACGGTCGACCGCGAGCCATATATGGCCCCCGGTCTCGTCACGCCGGAGAAGGTGGCGCGCGGCAAGCTGCCGACGGATGTCTGGTGGCACACCATCGTCTCTCCGACCGGTCGTGAGAAGACCGGCTACCCCACTCAGAAGCCGGAGGGCATCCTGCGCCGAATCATCCAGGCCTCCACGCGCGAGGGTGACTGGGTGCTCGACTTCTTCGCCGGCTCCGGCACGACCGGCGCGGTCGCCGCATCCCTCGGCCGTCGGTTCGTTCTCGTCGATGAGAGCCCGGATGCCCTGGCCGTGATCCGCGCGCGGCTCACCAAGGCGGGTGTCGCGTTCGAGTGACGGCGGCCGGTGGCACGGCGTTCGCGGATCGGACAGGTCTGTTCGGGCACCGGCGAGCACTTCGTGCGCATCACTATCAGGGGCGATCGACCGCTCTGTTCCATCCCGGCCACTTCCCGTGGGTGAAATTCACCATTAGTTGCAGCTAATATGATGGAGGGCTAATATTCAAGAATGCTGTTGGACTGGAGTCGCGAGTTCGATGCACAGTAGGACCGCTTGGAGGCCGACGAGTCGAAGGTTGGCCGAGAGCGCTTCGCTCTCATGGCGTTCATGCTGAAACGGCTTCAGGACCAGACTGAGGCGCCAACTGATGACACAGCAACGATCAAACGGGTTAGACAATCCAGAACGCATCAGGTCTGGCGAGTATCCCATCCTTATCGGGACGGCATCGCGCTGCGGCTGATTTGCTGGTATCCGCCCGAAAAGACTGACACCGTAGTAGTCGCGCCATTTGCCGGGGACAAGGCGAGTATGGGGGATGTCTTCTACGACTCAGTTGGAACTCGGGCAGATCAAATGATCGACCGATGGATTGCTGAGAAAGGGACAGGAAGATGACCGACAAGAGCACTTTTGTGCGGGGCGACGACCGACTTGTCACAACGCTTGAGCGGCCCGAAATCGCCCGAGCGGTGGCTGAGATCGCGACGGAAGCCGTCGAGTTCGATCGAGCCCACGCAATGAGCCTCGCAATGATTCGCGAGGCGGGCAAGCTCACTCAGACCGACATCGCCCGAGCATTGAAGATCACCCAGGGTGCCGTGTCGCAAGTTGAGAACCGCGGCGACGTCCTTCTCTCGACGCTCAGGAGCTACTTGGTTGCTGCGGGGGCCAGTGATCCCCGGATCGTCGTCTCGGTAAACGGGCGCGATGTCGTGGTGGATCTGGCTGCCATTGCCGAGCGTGCCTAGTTGTTCTTCCAACGGAGCCGCGGACAGATGACCACGGACTCTCGCGGTCATACTGACAGCATCAGGGAGTGCTTCGCTTGCACCTGCCGGGCGACTGGCTTCGACCGAAAGGGGATCGACCATGGCCACCCATACCGTCAGCAACCAGGCGCCTCCGCGCGTTGACGTTGACGAGTTCGGGACGAACCTCCCGCTCGTCGAGGCGGTCGGGCGATACGACGCCGAGTGGGCACTGCCTACGCTGCACGAGGTCGGCAGGCACGTCGGCACCGCGCAGTTCCAGCACGACGCCGAACTGGCCAACACAGTACCGCCGGTGCTGCACGCGTTCGATCGCTACGGAAACCGCATCGATGAAGTCGAATATCACCCGTCGTACACGCGCATCATCGAGGCCGCCGTGGGCTTCGGTGCGCACACCTCCGCCTGGGCCGAACCTCGGCCGGGCGCGAATGTCGCTCGTGCTGCCACGTTCATGCTGTTCGCGCAGATCGAGCCGGGCCACGCCTGCCCGATTTCGATGACTCACTCGGCGGTGCCGACACTCGCGGCCTCGCCCGCGCTGGCCGAGCAGTGGAAGCCGCGGCTGCTCAGCCGCGACTATGACGGCACGCTTCGTGCGGACAAAACCTCCGCTCTGTTCGGCATGGCGATGACGGAGAAGCAGGGCGGCTCGGATGTGCGGGCCAACACGACGCGCGCGACATCCGTTGGCGACGGACGCTACGAGATCACCGGCCACAAGTGGTTCTGCAGCGCTCCCATGTCGGACGCCTTCCTCGTGCTCGCCCAGGCGCCGGCTGGGCTGAGCTGCTTCCTCGTGCCTCGCGTGCTCGACGACGGCACCAGAAACGTGTTCCGCATCCAGCGGCTCAAAGACAAACTCGGCAACCGTTCGAACGCGTCGAGCGAAGTCGAGTTCGATGGCACCTCTGCGTCCCTGGTGGGGGAGGAAGGCCGCGGGGTTCGCACGATCATCGAGATGGTCTCACGCACCCGCCTCGACTGCATCTATGGAAGCGCCGCCGGGATGCGGCAATCGGTCGCCGAGGCGCTCTGGCATGTGCGGCATCGGGCCGCATTCGGTGCGCTTCTCGTCGACCAGCCGGCGATGACCGCGGTGGTGGTCGATCTCGCGCTGGAGTCGGAGGCGGCGACCGCGACGGCGCTGCGGCTCGCCCGCGCGCACGACGACGATGCCAGCGACCAGGAACGGGCGTTTCGTCGGCTGGCGACCGCGGTGGCGAAGTATTGGATCTGCAAACGCGGCCCCGAGCACGCCTACGAGGCGCTCGAATGCCTGGGGGGAAACGGTTACATCGAGTCGTTCCCGCTGGCGCGCCGCTACCGGGAGCAGCCGGTGATGGCGTTGTGGGAGGGGTCCGGCAACGTGATCGCGCTCGACGTACTGCGCGCCCTGGCGCGCGAACCGGAGAGTGCCGACGCGTTCGATGCGGAAGTGTCCCTTGCGGCGGGCGAACATCCGTTGCTCGATGCGCACGTCGTGGCGACCCGCCGCCTGTTGCGAGAGACGGCCGGAGCGGATGCCGCCTCCGCGGCCGTGAACGCGCGTCGCCTGGTCGAACAGCTCGCCCTTGCCCTGCAGGCGTCACTGCTCGTGCGCACCGCCCCACCGGCAGTTTCCGACGCGTTCATCGCGAGCCGCCTTGGCGATACTCGCGGGCATCTCTATGGGGTGCTGCCGGTCGGCGTCGACGTGAAAGCGATTCTCCAGCGGCACTGAGTGACCCACGCCATTCGGCTCAGTCCCGACGAGAATCGGTCTCTGTGTGGCCTTCACGCTCGCCGAACTGATCTGAGCCGTCCGCTTCGCCCTTCGTCGCGCCGGCGCCTTCGCGAAATCCATGCGTTTCGAACGCCGTTTCGGCGTGTCGGCCCTGCATGCCGGCGTGTCGACCCGTGGCGCATGGATTTCGAACGCCAATCCATACACGACCGGAGTGATCCCGACCGGATTCGCGAGATTCTGGACGCACCTGGGGAACGGGCGCACCTACGCGCTGTCGCGCTCCACGATGTGAGTCTCCATGATGCACTGGTGCTCCACAGTCTCGCCTCGCAGCAGCCTCAGCATCATCTCCACCATCTTCGCGCCCATCGCTTCCGAGGGCTGATGCACAGTGGTCAGCTGGATGTCACCGCTGGTGGCCGCCGGAGAGTCATCGAAGCCGACCACCGCGACATCCCCCGGCACGCTGCGGCCACGTTCACGCAGAACGGAGACGGCGCCGGTGGCCATGAGGTCGCTCGCCACGAACACCGCATCCGTGTCGGGAAAACGCTCCAGCAGTTCGCGCATGGCGCGGGCACCGCTGGCCTGCGAGAAGTCGCCATAGGCCACCCGGTCGATGCCGCGCCCGGCCGCCGACAGCGCGCTCAACGATCCTTTCGCCCGGTCGGCGCCGGCACCCATGTCCGGCGGCCCGGCGATGATGCCGATGCGCTGACGGCCGCGATCGATGAGGTACCGGGTGCCGTTCGCGGCCGCGGCGGCGTTGTCCACGTCGACGAAGTAAGCGGGCGGGTCGTCGAAGCGCATCGGCCGACCGTTGAACACCACCGGCATCGCTTCCTGCAGCGTCTCGAGAAACTCTGTGCCGGAGTGGTGGGATGCCACGAACGCGCCGTCGACATTGCCTCCGGTGAGATAGCGGAGGGTCTTCTCGCTCGGCCTTGACGGCGCCAGCTGGAGGGTGAGCACGTAGTCGCTGTTGTCGAGTTCGCGGGTGATGCCCTGCACGATGGCGGCGAAGTACGGATCGCCGAAGAACCGGCTCGTCTCCTCCGGGATCACCAGCGCGATCGCGAGCGTGCGCTTGTTGGCGAGGGATCGCGCCGCCCGGTTGGGGCTGTAGTTGAGTGCACGGATCGCATCCTGGACGGCCGTGAGCACTTCGGGACTCACCTGGCTCGAACCGTTGACCACCCGTGACACGGTGGATCGGGATACGCCCGCTGCCGCTGCCACGGCCTCGAGGGTCGGGGCGACGCGTCGTGCCGCCGGTGCGATAGTCATGTGCCCGAATTCTAGCCAGTGTCGGCGTGCAGTCGGCGATGGCGAGCCGCCGGAGCGCGACTACATGGCGCGTTCGCCGATGATCCGGCGGTACTCGATGGCGCTGGCCTTCGGCGTGCGGGCCAGGGTCTCGTAGTCGACCCGTACGATCCCGAATCTTTTGCCATAGCCCCAGGCCCACTCGAAGTTGTCGAGAAGCGACCAGTAGAAGTAGCCCGTCACGGGCACTCCACCGTCGATCGCATCGAGGATCGCATCGAGGTGTGCGGTGAGGAAGTCCCGCCGGTCGACGTCGTCGACCGATCCATCCGGGTTCACGTCGTCGTGGTAGGCCGCACCGTTCTCGGTAACCGAGAGCGCAACGCCGGCCGGACCGGTGTAGTCGTCGTGCACCCGATGCAGGAGTCGGGTGAGCCCCTCAGGCTGCACCTCCCACTCCATCGCGGTGAGTGGCAGGCCGCGCGAGTGCCAGTGCACGTCATCGGCGGCGGGGAACGGGGAACGTTTCGGGCGTTCGGATGGCGCGGCGGTGGATGTCTCCTCCGCTCCGGGCCGAGAACTCACGAAGTCGCCGTGGTAGTAGTTGACGCCGAGAGCGTCGATCGGCGCCGAGATGATCGCGAGGTCGCCGTCGTGCACCACCGCCTCGAAACCGTTGCCCGCGACATCCCGCAGCACGTCCTCGGGGTACTCGCCCCGAAAGATCGGGTCGAGGAAGAACCGATTGAACTGGCCGTCGATGCGACGGGCCGCATCGATGTCGCCGGCATCGGACGGATCAACGGGATCCGCGACGGTGAGATTGAGGGTGAGGCCGAGCTGCAGCGCGGGGTCGCGTTTGCGGAGCTCTTGCACGACGAGGCCGTGGCCGAGCAGCAGGTGATGTGCCGCGGCGAGCCCGGCGGGCACGTCCTGGCGACCGGGCGCGTGCTCTCCGCCGATGTAGCTGAGGAAGGAGGCGCACCACGGCTCGTTGAGGGTGGTCCACGCCTTCACGCGGTCACCGAGCACATCGTGCACCGTCGCGGCGTACTCGGCGAACCGGTATGCCGTGTCCCTATTGGCCCACCCGCCCTTCTCTTCGAGCGCCTGCGGAAGATCCCAGTGATAGAGGGTGAGCCACGGGGTGATGTTCTCCTCGAGCAGCTGGTCGACGAGCTTCGAATAGAAGGCGAGCCCCTGCTTGTTGACGTGCCCGCCGTCCGGACGCACCCGCGACCAGGAGGTGGAGAAGCGGTAGGTCTGCAGCCCGAGGTCGGCCATCAGCGCCACATCATCCGCGTAACGGTGGTAGTGGTCGCAGGCGATCTCTCCCGTGTCGCCGTGCACGACCGCTCCGGGTACGCGACAGAAGACATCCCAGATCGAATCGGTACGGCCGTCCTCATGGGCCGCACCCTCGATCTGGTAGGCGGCGGTCGCCGCTCCGAAGAGAAAGTCCGGAGGAAATGCGCGCGGTGCGGACGGTACTGGAGTTTCGATGGTCACAGGTGCCACCCCTTCGGTGCTCATCATCCCTTAACGGCTCCCTGCATTATGCCCGCCACCAGCTGTCGGCCAGCGACGGCGAACAGCAGGAAGAGGGGAAGTGTGGCGAGCAGAACACCGGCGAGCACCACGGAATAGTCGACGAAATAGTTGCCCTGCAGCAGCTGCAGCGCCACCGGGAGGGTCGGGTTCTGCGGATCGAGCACGATGAAGGGCCAGAAGAAGTTGGTCCAAGTGGTGATGAAGGTGAAGAGGGCGAGCATCGCAGCCGCCGGCCGTGCGGAGGGCAGCCCGATGTACCAGAAGGTCTGGAACATGCTCGCGCCATCGATGCGGCCCGCCTCCACGAGCTCGTCGGGAAGCGCCTGGGAGATGTACTGGGCCATCCAGAACACCCCGAACGCGGTGACGAGCCCCGGCACGATCACGGCACCGAGCGTTCCGGTCCAGCCGAGCTGGGACATCACGATGAAGAGCGGGACGACACCGAGTTGGGTCGGCACCGCCATGGTCGCGATCACGAAGACGAGAAGCCCCTTCTTGCCCCGAAATCTCAGTTTCGCGAAGGAATATCCGGCCAGGGTGGAGAAGAACACGACGGATGTCGATACCACGGTTGAGACGATGAAGCTGTTGCCGATGGCCTTCCAGAAATTGACGCTGCCGTTCTCGAGCACCTTTGCGGCGTTGGCGAGGAAATTGCCGCCGGGAATCCAGCTGCGGGCTTGATCGTTGATGGTGCCGGCATCCCCGCTCCCGATCAGGAACGACCAGTAGAGCGGGAAGACGGCGGCGACGAAAACTGCCGTGAGGATGCCGTACACGAGCGGGCCGGGTCGCTGGGCGATGACCGCTCGCGCGCGGCGCGCTCGAAGCCGGTCGCGGAGCGAGAGTGGAGCTGAGACGGACGGTCGGGGGGCGGATGTCGCACCGGCGCTCATTTCCTGGTCCCTTCGTTGCTCGCAATGCGACGGGTGATCGCGAGGTTGATGAGGCCGATGACCACGATGATGAGGAAGAGGAGCCAGGCCACCGCCGCCGCGCGTCCGAAGTTCAGCTGGCCCCAGCCGAGGTTGTACAGGTAGATGGTGAGGGTCATCCACTGGTGGTTGGCTCCGCCCTGTCCATACTGGTCGAACAGGCGTGGTTCATCGAAAATCTGCAGGCCGCCGATCGTCGACGTGATGACGACGAAGATGAGTGTCGGTCGAAGTTGAGGGATCGTGATCGAGAAGAACTGGCGGATGCGACCGGCCCCGTCGATGGTCGCGGCCTCGTAGTAGTCCCGCGGCACTGCCTGCATCGCCGCGAGCAGGATCAGCGCGTTATAGCCGGTCCACCGGAAGTTGACCATGGTCGCGATCGCCAGGTGGCTCGCCACCACATCGGTGTGGAAGCGGATGGCGTCGAACCCGAGCTGTCCGAGCACGGTGTTGACCAGGCCGTACCGGTCGCCGAACAGGTTGCTGAAGATGAGGGTGACCGCGACCGGCATCACGATGTAGGGCAGAAGTACGCTCATCCGCCAGAAGGTGCGGGCGCGCAGGTTGGTGTCGAGGGCGGCCGCGATGATGATCGCGATCGCGAGCTGGGGGATGGTCGATAGCAGGAAGATGCTGAAGGTGTTGCGCAACGCGATCCAGAACTGGCTCTGGCCGAGGATGAAGGCGAAATTTTTCACGCCGACGAAGTCGCCCTGGCCACCGATCAGGTTCCAGTCGTGCACCGAGACCCAGCCGGTGTAGAGGAGGGGGAAGAGCCCGACCACTGCAAACAGCAGAAAGAAGGGCGAGATGTACAGGTACGGCGAAAATCGGATGTCCCATCGACCGACCGCCTGGCTGAAGGCGATGCGGCGGGGGGACCGGCCCGGTTTCACCAACGTGGGTGAGGACATGACTTGCGGTTTCCTTGCGGTGACGGGGAGCGGATGAACGGGACAGCCGGGTCGTTCGGAGGGAATCAGAACGACCCGGCTCCGGTGCTGGTTAGCCCAGCGCCTTCACGTCGTCGGTGAACTGCTTCCAGGAGTCTTCGATCGATTGGGAGCCGTCCTCTACCCGGGTGAGCGCTTTCTGCAGCGCATCGTTGATCGGGAAGTACTTCACACCCTTGAACGGTGCCACCGTGATCGCCTTGGAGCGATCGATGAGGATCGCCCCCGTCTCGGCATTGTTGAAGTAGGCGTTGGTTGCTCCGGTCAGCGCCTTGTTCGTGTAGGTCGCGCTCTGGCTCGGGAAAGTGCCCGCATTGGCGAACGCCTTCAGCTGTTGCGCCGGAGAGGTGAGCCAGTCGGCCAATTCGGAGGCCTCCTTGGGATACGCGCTCTGCTTGGGGACAGTGAGGTACGAGCCGCCCCAGTTGCCGCCGCCGCCCGGGAACACGTTGGCGATCTTCCAGTCCTTCACGTCGGGGGCATTGCCGGAAATCACTCCGAGCATCCAACCCGGGCAGAGCATCGTGGCGTAGGAACCGTTGGCGAGGCCTGCGGTCCAATCAGGGCTCCACTGCTGGAGGTGTGACGACAGCGTCTTGGATGCCGTGAGCACCGAGGTGAACGCTTTCTTCACCTCGGGGTTGGTCGTGGCGATCACCGAACCATCGTTCTTCTCGTAGGCGTTTTTCACCTGGTTGATCACGCCCTGGTAGGTGGCTCCGGCGGAGTCGAACCAGGCACTTCCGGTGTTGGCGGCAGCGAATGTGTCCCCGACCTTGAAGTAGTTGCTCCAGTCGCCGGCGAGGAGTTTGGCGACCGCGGCCGGGTCGGTGGGAAGCCCAGCCTTTGCGAACAGATCGGAGCGGTAACAGATGGCCTCCGGGCCGATGTCCGTTCCGTAGCCGATCAGGTTGCCCTTCTTGTCGGTCGCCGCGGCAGTCTTCCACTTCACCCAACGATTCTTGGTGTCGCTGGCGGTAACGGGTACGAACTTGTTCGAGTACTGCATGAGCTCGGCGAGCCAGTCGACCTCGATGGCTTCGACATCGGCGAGACCAGAACCGGCACCGAGCTTGGTGAACATGTTCGTTCGCGCGTCGTTCGACGTTGCGGCCTTTTTATGGGTCACGGTGATGTTCGGGTGCGCCTTTTCGAACTCCTTGATCAACGCATCGGTGTAGCCGAAATCGTTGAAGGTCGCGAGGGTCAGCGTGATCGGCTTATTCGTGTCCGCGGTCGAACCGCCGGCGGTTGAGCATCCGGTGGCGATGAGCGCGAGCACCGCTGCGCCAGCGATGGCGACCACGGTTGTTTTGCGTCGTGAAGGTTTCACAGTCACTCCTTTGTGTGCGGGGAAGGGATCGGCAACGATGTGTGGGAGCGCTCCCAAATGCAGCCGTGGGAGCGCTCTCACGCAATCTCGCTAACCTTGGCACGCGCGGGGGCGAGCTGTCAACAGTCAAAAGGGCGGTCCACCAGAGATGCTGGTGAACCGCCCTTGCAGCGAAGTACGGTGCGCTACGGTTTCGGCGCCGCGCCGACCCGATCGTCAGCGAATCCGTCCCCCGGTCGATAGCTGCCGCTGTCACGCTCGCTGGTGTCGGGTTCGAGGGGCGCCCCCATCATCTCGGCCGCCCGGGTTGCGAGGATCGCAGCGTCCTGGTCGGCGACCTCCTGGATTGCCGACTTCTGGCGAAGCGGGGTGGCCTTGAGGAAGAAGCTCAGGATGAAGGCGACGAGCACGACGACCAGGCTCACCCAGAACCCACGCACCATCGCGTCGGAGAATCCGTTGAGGAACGGTGCCGCGAGCGCATGGTTTGCGTTGGTGAGGAACGACGTGTTGCCATCAAGCGAGGTGGAGACGGTGCCGCCTCCTCCGGAGCCTGATGTCATCTTCGCGAGCACGCTATCGACGACCCGCGAACGGGCACCGGCGTTCGAGAGGTCCACCTGGGGAGGCAGACTTTTGATGATCGGATCGACGATGGCGCTGTACACCTTCGACATGATGCCCCGGTTGTTCGGGGCATCCGCGACGGCCGGATTGAGCGCGGCATCCAGGGCGGCACGCAGGGTGCTCTTGTTGCTGAAATTGGCTTTGATGAAACCGCCGAGCACGCTGAAGACCACCGAGAAGATCACGGCGACCCCGAGCGTTCCGCCGACCTGACGGAAGAAGGTGGACGAGGATGTCGCCACACCGATATCCCGTGGCCCCACCGAATTCTGGCTGGCGATGGTGAGTGTCTGCATGAGCTGGCCGAGGCCGAGGCCGACGAGCAGCATCGCGCCGGCGAGCACGAGGTAGTTCGTGTCCGCCCGAATCGTCGTGAACAGCAGGAAGCCGATCACCATGAATCCGGTGCCGAGGATCGGGAAGATCTTGTAGCGGCCGGTGCGCGAAATGAGTTGGCCGCTCACGATCGAGGAGATCATCAGGCCGAGGATCATCGGAAGCAGCTGGAATCCGCTCTCGGTCGGGTTGGAACCCTTCACGAGTTGCAGGTAGAGCGGCACGGTGGAGATCGCGCCGAACATTCCGAAACCGACCAGGACACCGAGCACGGTCGCGACCGAGAACGTCGAGGACTTGAACAGCTTCAGAGGGATGAGCGCGTCATCCCCCATGTACCGCTCCGAGACGATGAACGCGACGATTCCTACGCCACCGACGATGTAACAGGCGATGGCTCCGGCCGAGCCCCAGCCCCAGTCGCGACCCTGCTCTGCGACGAGCAGGAGGGGTGCGACGGCGATGATCACGGTCGTGGCACCCCACCAGTCGATGCGAACTCTGCGGTTGATGCTCCGTTTCGGCAGGTGCAGGAATCGAAGTACCATCGCCAATGCGATGATGCCGATCGGGATGTTGATCAGGAATACCCAGCGCCAGCCCGTGATGAAGAGGATGAACGGCGCGCCGGCGAACAAGCCGCCGATGAGCGGGCCGATGACGCTTGAGATGCCGAAGACAGCCAGGAAATACCCCTGGTATTTGGCGCGTTCCCGCGGGGCGAGCATGTCGCCCATGATCGCGAGCGGCAGTGCCATCAGGCCACCGGCGCCGATACCCTGGATGGCGCGGAATCCGGCCAACTGGAGGATCGAGGTCGCAAACCCGGACGCGACCGATCCGACTATGAAGATCGAGATGGCGAAGATGAAGAGCGGCCTACGGCCGAAGATGTCGGAGAGCTTGCCATAAATCGGGGTCGCGATCGTCGAGACGATCAGGTAGGCCGTGGTGACCCAGGCCTGCTGGCTCAAGCCGTTAAGGTCATCCGCGATGGTGCGGATGGAGGTGCCGACCACGGTCTGGTCGAGCGCGGAGAGGAACATGCCGGCCATGAGGCCGTAGAGCACGAACAGGATCTGACGGTGGGTCATGATCCCTCCGGACTCGTGGACCTCTTTGGCCCGGGTTGCTGCGTCGGCGCGTGACATGGATCCTCGATCTGTATGGCGGCGGGTGTTTAACGGAAATGGCCACTGAAGAACGCACGTCCATCAGTGGCGGAAAATCTTGCGTAGTCTGCAAAGTTACACCCTGGGCAACCGCAACGCAAGTGATTGGCGAGGCCCATTTCGAGGCATCCGCAGAGCTATTATCGAAGTCGTGCCGTTCCCTGCCGGGCGTTGTGTCTTCGCGGCGATCGTTGCGCTTGCGGTCGCTCTGCCGCTTGCCGGGTGTGCGGCGCCATCTCCCCCGAGCTCGACCGGCGTGCCGACGAGATCGCCGGCTCCCACCGCGCCTGCTCCCACCGCGCCGGCTCCCGCCGCGCCGACGGCCACTGCGCCGCCGGCCCCGAGCTCAAGTCCTGCTCCCACGGCGTTCGACAGGTCCGCGCACTCGATCGATGACTCGACCAGCCCGTGGCTGGTGGTCGACAAGCTGAGACCGCTCGATCCGCTGGCCTTCGTGCCCCCGGATCTCACCGTCGCGGCGGTGCCGCACCTCAATCCGCCGACCCTGCGAGCGGCGGCGGCGCATGCGATCGTGACCATGTTCGCCGCGGGGAAGGCGGAGGGGGCGGGCGAGATGCAGTTGCAGAGCGCGTATCGGTCCTACGACCTGCAGGTGAAGGTCTACGCCGGGTATGTCGCGCGCGAGGGGAAGGCGAGTGCGGATGTGCACAGCGCCCGACCGGGATTCAGCGAGCACCAGACCGGCCTCGCCGCCGATATCAGCACCCTGCCGCTGGCCTGCGCGCTCGCAGCCTGTTTCGGAGGTACCCGCCAGGGCAGCTGGCTCGCGGCAAACGCCTACCGGTTCGGCTTCGTGCTTCGGTACCCGGCGGACAAGCAGCCGGTCACCGGGTTCAGCTACGAACCGTGGCACTTTCGGTTCGTCGGAGTCGAGCTGGCCAGTGCCATGCACCAGGAACACGTCACCACCCTCGAGGAGTTCTTCGGCTTGCCGCCTGCGCCCACGTACGGGTCGTAACTCCCCGGTGGTCGAGTAGGTCGCTTCGCGACCGTGCGGTGGTCGAGTAGGTCGCTTCGCGACCGTATCGAGACCTGGTTTGCGTGTGGCAGGGGTCTCGATACGCTCGCTTGCGCTCGCTACTCGACCGGCGGGGGATTGCGCTCGCTACTCGACCGGCGGGGCTTGCGCTCGCTACTCGACCGGCGGGGGGTTGGTGGTCGAGTAGGTCGCTTCGCGACCGTATCGAGACCTGGTTTGCGTGTGGCAGGGGTCTCGATACGCTCGCTTGCGCTCGCTACTCGACCGGCGGGG
>JAZJZS010000024.1:0-6087 GCA_040389685.1 Actinomycetota bacterium | reverse complement strand
GCTTGCGCTCGCTACTCGACCGGCGGGGCTTGCGCTCGCTACTCGACCGGCGGGGCTTGCGCTCGCTACTCGACCGGCGGGGCTTGCGCTCGCTACTCGACCGGCAATCATCCCCCCAGGGCGGCATCCACGATCAGCTTCGCCTCAGCCTGCACCTGCTTCAGGTGCTCGGCCCCGAGGAACGATTCGGCGTAGATCTTGTACACATCTTCCGTGCCGCTCGGGCGTGCCGCGAACCAGGCATGTTCCGTGACGACCTTCACCCCGCCGACTGCGGCTCCGTTGCCCGGTGCCTCGCTCAGCTTCGCGATGATCGGTTCGCCGGCGAGTTCGGTGGCGGTGATGTCGGAGCCGTTCAGTTTTGCCAGGGCCGCCTTCTGCACTTTGCTCGCCGCAGCATCCACTCGCTCGTAGACGGGCGCGCCGTACTTCTCAGTGAGTTCGGTATAGAGCGCACTGGGCGACTTGCCGGTGACGGCGATGATCTCGCTCGCGAGCAGGGCAAGCAGGATGCCGTCCTTGTCGGTGGTCCACACGGTGCCGTCCTTGCGCAGGAAGCTGGCCCCGGCGGACTCCTCGCCACCGAACGCAACCGATCCATCAACGAGCCCCGGCACGAACCACTTGAAGCCCACCGGCACCTCCCAGAGCCGACGACCGATCGACTCGGCCACGAGATCGATCATCGAACTCGACACGAGCGTCTTGCCGATCGCGGCATCCGCGCTCCACTGCGGCCGGTGATTATAGAGGTATTGGATGGCGACGGCCAGGTAGTGATTGGGGTTCATCTGCCCGCCATCCGGAGTCACGATGCCGTGCCGGTCAGCGTCGGCATCGTTGCCGGTGACCACGTCGTAGTCGTCCTTGTGCACGAGAACACTGGCCATGACGGATGCCGACGACGGATCCATACGGATCTTGCCGTCCCAGTCGAGGGTCATGAATGCCCACTGGGGATCGACGCCAGGATTGACCACGGTGAGGTCGAGACCATAGCGCTCGGCGATGGCGCTCCAGTAGTGCACGCTCGCTCCGCCGAGCGGATCGGCGCCGATGTGCACGCCCGCCTTCTTGATCGCCTCCACGTCGATGATGTTCTCGAGGTCGTCCACATAGTTGCCGCGGTAGTCGTAGGTGCCGACACCGGAGGGTTCGGCCCGCTTCACCGCGTGACTGCCCTCGGCGATGATCGCGTTCGCACGGTTCGCGATCCAGTTGGTGGCGTCGCTGTCGGCTGGCCCGCCGTGTGGGGGGTTGTATTTGAAGCCGCCGTCCCGGGGAGGGTTGTGGCTCGGCGTCACCACGATGCCGTCGGCCTGCGGTTCGCCGGCCGAGATCGAGGCGTTGTACTTGATGATCGCGTGGCTGAGCGCCGGTGTCGGCACGAAGTCGTCGAACTCGTCGACGAGCACGTCCACGCCGTTGGCGACGAGCACCTCGAGCGCGGTCGTCTGGGCGGGCCGGCTGAGGGCGTGGGTGTCACCTCCGATGAAGAGCGGTCCGGTGATGCCCTGGCCCGCGCGGTATTCCACGATCGCCTGGGTGATTGCGGCGATGTGGGTCTCGTTGAAGGCGCGGTCGAGACTGGATCCCCGGTGTCCGGAGGTGCCGAACAGCACCTTTTGCTCGGCGATGCTCACGTCGGGGACGAGCTGGTAATAGGCGGCGAGCAGCGCGTGCACGTCGATGAGGTCGGAAGTCTGGGCGGGCCGTCCTGCGCGAGAATTCATGGGGCAAGTCTTGCACCAGCGGACCACCCGTCACCAGACGCCCGGGTCGTGCCGCAGGCGGGGCGAGCCAATAAGCTCGGCGCTATGCCGCACGCTATTGACTCCGACGAAACGAACGCCGACGACAGCTACTCGTACCTCGGCCCAGCCGGCACCTTCACCGAGGCCGCGCTCGCCCAGGTCGCGGATGCCACCGGCAAGACCTGGCGCCCGGTCAACAATGTCGGCCAGGCTCTCGACGACGTGGTGTCGGGGCGAAGCACCGCGGCGATGATCGCGATCGAGAACTCGATCGAAGGCGGCGTGAGTGCGAGCCAGGACGCGCTCGCCAGCATCCCGAACCTCCGCATCATCGGGGAATACCTCGTGCCGGTGAACTTCGTTCTGGTGGCCCGGCCGGGCACTCGGCTGGGGGATGTGCGGGTCATCAACGCGCATCCCGTCGCCTATGCGCAATGCCACCTCTGGCTCGACGCCACCCTGCCCGAGCACGGACACCTGCCGTCGACGTCGAATGTCGCCGCCGCATCTTCGCTACTCCTCGCCGACTCCGCGGCCGATGCCGCAGTCGCGCCGCCCGGCATCACGGGTCACTACCCGCTAGAGGTGCTCGCGAGTGAGATCGGAGACAATCCGAACGCGGTTACCCGCTTCGTGCTGGTGAGCCGCACGACCCGCCTTCCCGCGCCCACCGGGTCGGACAAGACCAGCGTGATCGTCGAGCTTCCGGATGACACGGCCGGCCGACTACTCGAAATGCTCGAGCAGTTCGCCACCCGCGGGGTCAACATGAGCCTGCTCGCATCCCGACCAATCGGGGATGCCCTCGGGCGCTATCGCTTCGTCATCGATTTGGACGGCCACCTCCACGATGAGCGCGTTGCCGATGCCCTGCTCGGCCTCAAGCGCTTCAGCCCGAAGGTGATCTTCCTCGGCTCGTATCCCCGCGCCGACCAGCTCGCCATCACTGTGACACCGCGCTATGACGACCGGGCCTTCACCGAGGCCCGCGCCTGGCTCGAGAGGCTCCTCCGCGCGGAGCCTACGCCGGAATCTTGACCGTGAGTGCCCCGGGTTCCACCCAGGCGTGCACCGACTTCGCCTCCCCGAACTCATCCCCGTCGAGCTGGAACTCCTGCGGCTGCTCCACCGTCATCCGCAGGTCCGTTCCGGTCGCATAGAGCACATCCTTCACGTCGGCGGTGAGATCGATGATCGACCGGCCGAGCGCGCTCTTGCGCAGCACACCGTTCTCCCACGCCACCTTGTTCCATACCTTGATCCACCCGAACGGCCCGCTCGGCTTGAGCGCGGCGATATCGAGGATGCCGTCATCCGGCTTGGCATCCGGTATGAGCAGGATGCCGCCCGGGAGCGATCCGCAATTGCCGATGATGATCGTGTGCACGCTCGTTTTGCGGGCGGGCGCCCCGTCGAGACTGAAACGCAGCTTCACCGGTTTGAGGTCGGGCAGGGCGCGCATTCCGGCGTCGATGTAGGCGAGCCATCCGACCGCCTTCTTGAGTTTTGGATTGGTGAGCGCGATCATCTTCGCATCGAGGCCGAGGCCCGCCATGACAACGAAGGTGTGCTCTTCGGAGCTTCCATCGGCCCGCTTGATCTCGGCGATGCCGAGGTCGATTCGGCGGTCCCCGCCGGTGAAGGCCGCAGTGATCGACTCGACCTGGTCGGTGAGGGTCAGCTCGAGGTTGCGCGCAAGCAGATTGCCGGTGCCCGACGGGATGAGGGCGATCGGCACTCCGGTCTCGCGGAGTGCCTCGGCGACGGCGCGGACCGTGCCGTCGCCGCCGGCCGCGAGAACGACGGCTGCCCCCTGTTCGATCGCGGTCGCAGTCACGCTCTGGCCGGCATCCTCCACGGACGTGGAGTACCACTGCGTCGTACCCCAGCCGGCCTCGGCCTCGGCCACGGCGACCCGCGCCTCGAGGGTCGGAAGGTCCACCTTGATCGGGTTGTAGATGACGGCTGCGTGGCGGTCTTCGGGTTCTGAGGCGGCGGTCACGTCACCTACGGTACGGCATTGCTCCCTAGACTGGAGGCGTGATTGATCCGCAGCTTCTCCGTGACAATCCCGAGGTTTTCAAGGCATCGCAGCGTGCGCGCGGGGAGTCCGCAGGGGCCGTCGATGTGGCCGTCGCCGCCGATCTCACGCGTCGGTCTGCCATCTCCGAGTCCGAAAACCTGCGGGCGACCCAAAAGTCACTCGGCAAGGAGGTCGCCCAGGCGACGGGGGAGGAGAAGTCCCGACTCTTGGCGGAGGCCCAGGGGCTCGCCGCCCGGGTGAAGGAACTCGCCCAGGTCGCAGCGGATGCCGAGGCAGCTTTTACCCGCTCGGCGCGAGAGATCGCCAACCCGATCATCGACGGAGTGCCGTCCGGTGGCGAAAAGAACTTCGTCACTCTTCGTGAGGTCGGGGAAAGGCCGGTTTTCGATTTCGAGCCGCGCGATCATGTCGAGCTCGGCGAGAAGCTGCGCGCCATCGACATGACCCGCGGGGCGAAGGTCTCGGGCAGCCGCTTCTACTTCCTGCGCGGCATCGGGGCTCGGCTTGAGATCGCGCTGATGAACCTGGCGCTCGATACGGCGCTCGCCGAGGGCTTCGAACCGCTCATCACTCCCACCCTGGTGCGCCCCGAAATCATGGACGGCACCGGATTTCTCGGTGCCCACGCCGACGAGATCTATTACCTCCCCGCTGACGATCTCTACCTCACCGGCACGAGCGAGGTGGCGCTCGCTGGATTCCACTCGGATGAGATCCTCGAACTGTCGGCCGGCCCGGTGCGGTATGCCGGTTGGTCGACCTGTTATCGCCGCGAGGCCGGCTCCGGCGGCCGTGACACTCGCGGCATCCTTCGCGTGCACCAGTTCAACAAGCTCGAGATGTTCAGCTACGTGCTGCCAGAAAATGCCGAGGACGAGCACGACCGCCTGGTCGCGATCCAGGAATCGATGCTGCGGGCCTGTGGCCTCAGTTACCGGGTGATTGACGTCGCCGCGGGGGACCTCGGCTCCAGTGCCGCGCGCAAGTTCGACATCGAGGCGTGGGTGCCCACCCAGGGCGAGTACCGCGAACTCACTTCGACGAGCAACTGCACGACCTACCAGGCGCGGCGCCTCGACATCCGCTACCGCCTCGAATCCGGCAAGACGACACCCGTCGCGACCCTGAACGGCACTCTCGCCACGACGCGCTGGCTCGTCGCCATTCTTGAGACGCACCAGCAGGCGGATGGCTCGGTGCGGGTGCCTCCGGCGCTTCAGCCGTACCTCGGAGGCCTCGAACTGATGGAACCGGTCGCGTGATCGAACCCTGGCTGGTCGCGCTCGATATCGACGGCACCCTCATGCAGGAGGACGGCACCGTCTCGCCCGCTGTGATCGCTGAGGTGCAGCGCGTGCGCGATGCCGGACACGAGGTCATGCTCGCAACCGGTCGGTCGGTGTCGATGACCCTGCCCGTGCTCGAGCGGTTCCGGCTGACTCCGCGCTACGTCGTCTGCTCCAATGGCGCGATCACGCTCGGACGTGACGAAGACGCTCCCACCGGCTATTCCCGCGTTGCCGTCGACTCCTTCGATCCGTCTGAGGTGCTAGCAACCATCCGCGAGAGTCTCAGCAACGCCAGCTATGCCGTGGAGGACGAGGAGGGGTTTTATCGCTACACGGGCTTCTTTCCCGATTCGACGCTCGGCGCGCTGAGCGAGAAGGTGCCGTTCGAGCGGTTGGGCGAAGGGCAGGCAACCCGCGTCGTCGTCATTTCGCCAGAGCACGCCATCGAGGATTTCCTCTCGATCGTCGAGAAGATGGGCCTGCACAAGGTCACCTACAACGTCGGCTGGACCGCCTGGCTAGACATCGCCCCGGATGGCGTCAACAAGGCGACCGCGCTCGAGCGGGTGCGCAAGTGGCTCGACATCCCTCGTTCGCGCGTGATCGCTGTAGGCGATGGTCGCAACGATATCGACATGCTCCGGTGGGCATCCGCGGAGGGCCGTGGGGTCGCCATGGGACAGGGTCCGGATGAGGTGATCGCCGTCGCCAATGAGATCACGCTCTCCGATCTCGACGACGGTGTGGCGGAGCTGCTCCGCGCGTTTTGAGCGTTTCGGCGGCCGGGGACCGCGGTCGCCGGGGGCTGCGTGTGTCGCGCTGATGGTCGCACGGTCATCGACTCGGGGGTAAATGCCGTCCGGCAGCGCTCCGGGTCGCAACAACCCCCGAGTCGATTGCGTGCCAGTCCTCACCGGCGTCGCACCGGCGCAGCGAGACGGTCGGCTAAGCCTCGATCCACCGATCGGCTGGTGTGGTTGGGCTGGTCCTGATTTGAATC
>JAZJZS010000023.1:0-32515 GCA_040389685.1 Actinomycetota bacterium | reverse complement strand
TATTCCCGACGCGCAAGCCCTCACCCAGACCGCAACGACGCCCTACTCGCGGATCGGGTTCAGAGGACACTGGACGAACACTGACGCTCTCCCGGAATCGGCACCGGGCATCGGGCATCCGTCGAGCGGCGCCTGACCGAACGTCCAGAAACCCGACCTAGGCTTCCTCGGATGACGTCACAGGCAACGGTCGAACGGAAGCAAGCCGCCCGCCGAACTCCTCTCGGCAACGGCATCGGCACAGAGAGCGGCCCGAGTGCCCGGCTGGGCGCCCTCGACGGTCTCCGCGGCGTGGCCGCCTTAGTCGTCGTGCTTCACCACCTCCTGCTCATGGCGGGCCCGGAACTTCGTCGCCTGAACGGCTCCGGGGTGGGCAGTGTGTTTTGGTGGCTTTCCCAAACGCCCCTCAAGCTTTTGACCGCAGGGTCGGAGGCCGTTCTGTTGTTCTTCGTGCTCAGTGGGCTGGTAGTCGCTTTGCCTGGCCTCAAATCCGGGCGCTTTTCCTGGATCGGCTTTCTCAGCGGCCGAGTGGTTCGCCTATACGTTCCGGTGTGGGCGTCGATCGCCATCGCCACAGCGTTCGTCTGGTTCCTTCCTCGCAATAGTTCCGCGGTCACCCCCGGAAGCTGGATGGCAACGAGTCAAGCCACCACTACCGGCTGGGACAGATTCTTCAGCCAGGTGAGTCTCACCCGCGTGTCCTATGACGTGAACAATGTGCTCTGGTCGCTTCGCTGGGAGCTGGTCTTTTCGGTGCTCCTGCCTCTGTTCGTGGCACTGGCGATCATCGTCGGCCGATACTGGGCGGTCGCCCTCGCCTCTGCCTGGCTTCTCAGCACTGTCGGAATTCTCACGAACGTCGATGCTCTCCGCTACCTCCCCGTGTTTTTCATCGGGACCCTCTTCGCGGTGCGGCTCGAAGAAATCCGCGAGTGGTCACGCCGCCGTTTGTTAGGGCCTCACCCTCGACGAAACGGCGCCGCTCTCGTCATCGGTTCCCTCGGGCTCCTCATCGGCCACTGGCTGCTCCTCGGAGTGGTTCCGGCTGGCTCGCTCGGCAACACCCTGTTACGGCAGTTGTCGGTGTTGGGCTCAGCCGGTGTCCTCCTCGCGGCAGTGGGTGTTCCCGTCGTGCGGCGAGCGCTCGAGTCTCGGATCGTCCAGTGGTTCGGACTGATCTCCTTCAGTCTCTACCTCGTGCATGTTCCGATCATTGCGACCCTCACTTTCATCTTCGGCGACCAGCTGTGGTGGCTCGTGGCATCGATCGCCTTCCCGGTGGCGATAGTCGTTGCCTGGGGCTTTCACCGGATCGTCGAGCGGCCCTCTCAGCGCCTGGCTCGGTTCGTCAGCCGAGAGGTTGCGGCGAGGGTGGAAAGTCACCGGGGCGGGCTCGCCCGGTCGACTGACTAGCGGTGACCGTCACTCACGACGGCGACGAAGCGGGGATCTCTCGGGTGCGTGCCGCCGCCAGCGTGGCATCCGCTCGAGTCGTCGCTGTTCCGGCAGGCTCCACTTGAAGAGAACCGCGAGTACGCGCACTCCAAAGGTGACCACGACGCAGACAACGGCGGCGGTGAACATCGGCACCCCGACGGCGACGAGCGACACCAGCGTACCGGCGCCCGCGACGGCCGCAATCGCGTAGAGCGATCCGACGTGCATGAGGGCGATCGGCAGGTTGAGCAGCAGGTCACGCAGGATCGAGCCGCCGACGGCGGAGAGCACCCCGACGAAGATCGCGGGAATTTGGGGCAGGCCGAGAGTGAGCGCTTTGGTCGTGCCGATCGCGCAGAACAGTCCGATGGTCAGGGCATCGAGACCCGTGATGATGGGGCCGAGGCGTTGGAACAGACGCTCGAGCAGCATCCCGAGCAGTGCGGCACCGACGGCAACGATGAGGTACCAGTTGAGTTGCAGTGCCACCGGCACTTGGTTGAGCAGCAGGTCGCGGAAGAGTCCGCCGCCGGTGCCGGCCGCAATTCCGATGAGGGCGATGCCGAGGAGGTCGAGTCGTCGGTCGCGAAACTGCGCGGCGAACATGGCCCCCTGCACGCCACCGACGGCGATCGCGAGCAGATCGGCCCAGAGGGGGATGAGGAGGGGGCTGGCATTCACAGTCATTGGTACCACGGCACGGCACTCCGGGCTCCCCAGCCACCGCGACGATAATGGGCGGATGCCCCTCTACCGTGACGAAGCCGTCGTGCTCCGCACCCACAAGCTGGGTGAAGCCGACCGCATCGTCACCATGCTCACGCGTCAGCACGGCAAGGTGCGCGCCGTAGCGAAAGGGGTGCGTCGCACGGCGTCGAAGTTCGGGGCACGGCTCGAACCCTTCATGGTCGCCGATGTGCAGCTCTATGAGGGCCGCAGCCTCGACATCATCACCCAGGCCGAGTCGGTCGGCTCCTACGGTGCCGCGATCACCGCGGATTACGGCAGCTACACGGCCGCGAGCGCGATGGTCGAGACCGCCGACAAGCTCACCGAGGGCGAGCCGAGCCTGCAGCAGTACCTGTTGCTGGTCGGCGCTCTTCGTTCCCTCGCCCGCAGCGAACACGGATCGAGCCTCACCCTCGACTCCTACCTGCTTCGCGCCCTGTCGATCGCCGGGTGGAGCCCGAGTTTCGACGACTGCGCCGTCACCGGCGTGCCCGGACCGCACTCCGCCTTCGTCGTGCAGCTCGGTGGGGTTGTCGCGGACGCCGTCGCGCCACCCGGCGCGCCGCGTCTCGACGCGAAGACCATCCTGCTGCTCTCCGCACTGCTCACCGGCGCGTGGGAAACGGCGGATGACGCGGACGATCGCACCCGCTCGCAGGCGAGTGGCGTGGTGGCCGCCTACATCCAATTCCACCTCGACCGCGGGCTGCGGTCTCTCGAGCATGTGGACCGGACGGTCACCTCATGACAGTGCGCAAGACGCATCGCGACGCCGTCGACTTCGTTTCCGTCGACTGGACCGGTCTCTACCCGCCGAAGCTGCCTCGCAATGCCGTCCCCGAGCACGTCGCCATCGTCATGGACGGCAACGGACGCTGGGCCAACGGCAAGGGCCTCACCAGGGTCGAAGGCCACAAGGCGGGGGAGGCCGCGCTGTTGGATGTCGTGGCCGGCGCCATCCAGATCGGCGTGAAGCACCTCAGCGTCTACGCCTTCTCGACCGAGAACTGGAAGCGCTCGCCCGATGAGGTGCGCTTCCTGATGGGATTCAACCGCGACGTGCTGCACCGTCGGCGCGACCAGCTGAACGACTGGGGGGTGCGGGTGCGCTGGGCGGGGCGCAAGCCGAGGCTCTGGGCATCCGTCATCGATGAGTTGCAGTTCGCCGAGCGCCTGACCGCCACCAATTCGGTGTTGACCCTCACCATGTGCGTCAACTACGGCGGGCGAACGGAGATCGCGGATGCCGTGCGTGCGATCGCCGACGACGTCGCGGCTGGCAGGCTGAAGCCCTCAGGCATCACCGAGAAGACACTCCAGAAGCGGCTCTACGCCCCGGACCTGCCGGATGTCGACCTCTTCGTGCGCAGCTCGGGCGAGCAGCGCACCAGCAACTTCATGCTCTGGCAGAGCGCCTACGCCGAGATGGTGTTCCTCGACACCCTCTGGCCGGACTTCTCCCGAGAGCAGCTGTGGGAGGCGATCGTGCTCTACGCCCAGCGCACGCGTCGTTTCGGTGGCGCGATCGACGCCCCCTCGGCCTGAATCGCGCCCTGCCGCCCGGCCGGTTCCGACTCTCTCCTTCACCCAGCTATCGGGAATTTGCGAGCGTCCCGGCGAGCCACGCCTCGACCTCGCGCTGGCTTCGCAGCCGCACGACCTGGAGGTGTGGATGTTCGTGCTCGGCGATCGACACGGTGCGGCGATACGTCCGCTGGTGTTTCAATGCCCAGCGGATGATGCCCTCCCGGTCGACCAGGGCGTGCCACATCCCCGGCTCGGTGTTACCGTTCCACAGCTCCACCCGGGTGCGGCTGCGGTGGATTGTGCGGCGCACCACGCGCGAAAGGGCGACGGGGGAGGGAAGGTCGAGCCAGACCAGCGTGTCCGCGCGGGTCGAGAGTATCGGTCGGGCGTCCCGGTACTGCCACTCGGTGACCCAGCACGGCTCCCGGGTGAAGAGTTCGACCTCGACGAGGAATTCCGGTCTCGGTACCCACCCGGCTCCGTGGTACAGGCCGTCGATCTCCGTGTACGGCAGGCCGAGGGCATCCGCGATCCGACGGGCGAGAGTGGACTTGCCCACCCCGCTCACCCCCGCCACCGCCACGCGCGTTGGCTTGCTCAGCGGATCACGAAAGGAGAGCATCCGTTCAGTCTGCCAGCGCCACCCGGCAGCGCCTGCCCGCACGCTCGAGTCGATACTCTGGGCTCATGAGCACCCCCGACCGCACTCTCATCCGCACCGGCATCATCGGCTACGGGCTCTCCGGCCGCATTTTCCATGCCCCCTTCATCGCCGCCGACCCGCGCTTCTCGCTCGAGGTCGTCGCCACCGGGCACCCCGGACGTCAGACGGTGGCCCGGGCGCAACATCCGACCGTCGAGACCGTCGACACCCCCGGCGAGCTCATCGGGCGCCAGCTCGACCTCGTCGTATTGGCCTCTCCCGCCCACGCGCACCTCGAACAGGGGCTCGCCGCCCTGACGGCCGGGTGCGCCGTCGTCGTCGACAAGCCGTTCGCGGCATCCGTTGCCGAAGCCGAGCAGCTCATTGCCGCGGCCGAGGCCGCCGGTCGACCGCTGATGGTGTTCCAGAACCGCCGCTGGGACGGGGACTTCCTCACGGTTCAGAAGCTCATCGGCGAGGGCGCGTTCGGCACCGTTCACCGCTTCGAGTCGACCTTCGAGCGGTGGTCGCCCGGCCTTCGCGACCGCTGGCAGGACACCACCACCAGCGCGCAGGGCGCCGGTATCACCTTCGACCTCGGCAGCCATCTCATCGACCAGGCGCTGCACCTCTTCGGGCCGGCCACGATCGAGGATGCCGAACTCTCGATCCTGAGAAAGGGCGGCGTCAGCGACGACGAGGCCTTCATCTCTCTCCGGCATGATTCCGGAACGAGGTCCCATGTCACCATCAGCCGCTTCGCCGGGCAGAACGGGCCGCGCTTCCGGGTGCTCGGCGATCGATCTGCGTTCACGATCTACGGGCTCGACACCCAGGAACCGGCCCTCGTGGCGGGCGGGTCGCCCACCGACGAAGGCTTCGGGCAGGCGCCGGAGGAGGCCTGGGGCATGCTCGGAATCAGCGGTTCCGAGGAAACCCCACTAACACGAGTGCCGACCGACCGCGGGAACTACGCGGCTTTCTATGCGGGCGCCGCCGCCGCGATCCGGGATGCCGCAGCTCTGCCGGTCGAACCGCGCTCCGCCCTCGAGACCCTCCGCATCATCGAACAGGTCCACCTGGCCGGCAGCGGGCGTTAGACGGTCACGAGTGCCCAGTCGTTCCCGTCAAGGGCGTGCAGGATTCGGCTGGTCGCGGCGAGACTCGGCACTCGCCGGGCGCCCTCGGTGGCGATGAGGTGGATGCTCCGGTCGCTGGCCGGCGTGTGGGAGCGGATCACCGCGCCCGGGGGCACCGTCGCGGCCACCAGGGCGAGTCGCGGGAGCATGGCGACGCCGAGACCGCTTTCCACCATGGCGATCACGGCGCTGGCATTGTCGGTCTCGAAGGCGATCGCGGGGGCGAAACCGGCGAGTTCGCAAACCGCAAGGAGGTGGCCGCGACAGCGCGGGCATCCGGCGATCCAGTGCTCGTCGGCGAGCTCGGCGAGGTCCACCCCGTGCTGGTTGGCCAGCGGATGCCCCGCGGGGAGCACCACCACCGTGTCTTCGGTGAAGAGCGTCTCCGACCCGAGCCCGTTGGCGCTGTCGACGTGTGGGTCGGAACGGTCCCCGGGATAGCTGAAGGTGATCGCGAGGTCGATGCTGCCCTCCCGAAGCATCGCGACGGCCTCCGGCGGTTGCGCCTCCACGTAGCTGACCCGCATCCCGGGGTGTTCGACGGCCATCGTCGCGAGTAGCCGCGGCACGATCGTCGAGGATGCGGTGGGGAAGGCGGCCAGGCGAACCGTCCCCGTGCGCAGCCCGGCGAGGTCGGCGAGGTCTCCGGATGCCGCCTCGAGGGCCGACGCGATGGTGAGGGCGTGCCGGGCGAGCACCGAGCCGGCTTCGGTGAGGCGCACCGAGCGGCCCACCCTGGTGACCAGCGGCAGGTTGAGCCGCGCTTCGGCTCGCTGCACGTGCTGGCTCACCGCCGGCTGGCTGTAGCCGAGCAGCCGCGCCGCGCCGGTGATCGTGCCCGTGTCGGCGATGGCGCGCACGATGCGGATCGTCTGCAGGTCGAGTTGCGGATCGAAGGCGACAGTCATAACCCGATGTTATCGGTTGCATCGAAAGTATGCTCTTGTCGCATGGTTACTCCGCCATCATGCTGGGAACCATGACGACCGCGACGCGACCCGCACTCTCACCCGAGCTCCAGCGCGCACGCGCGAGCTTCGAGCCGTCAAGCGGTTTCCTCGCCGTCGCGTCGATCGGCATTGCGACCCGCGAGACCGTGGCGGCACAGAAGCAGGATCTCGACCTCTGGGGCACCGCCCGTCGCGACCCGATGGACTACGACGCGATCGTCGAGCGCACCCGGCGGCACTACGCGACGCTGGTCGGAGTGAACCCCGATCGCGTCGCCACCGGTTCGCAAACCTCCGTGATGACCAGCCTCGTGGCCGCGGGAGTGCCAGAGGGCGCCGAAGTGCTGAGTGTGGAGGGGGATTTCTCCTCGATCGTGTTTCCGCTGCTGCAGAAGCCGGGCATCCGCGTGCGCACCGTGGCACTCGCCGATCTCGCTTCGTCCATCTCCGACGACACCTGGCTCGTCGTGTTCTCCCACATCCAGTCCTCGACCGGAGTCGTAGCGGATGTCCCGGCCATCGTCGCCGCGGCGACTGCCCATGGCACCTACACCTTCTGTGACACGACCCAGTCTGCCGGCGTGCACCCGGTGGAGGCGTCGCTCTTCGACGCGACGGTGTGTCACACCTACAAGTGGCTGTGCGCTCCCCGGGGGGTCGCGTTTCTCACGCTGAGCGAGCGTTTCCAGGCGAAACTGCGACCGCTGCAGGCGGGGTGGTATGCCGGAGCCGATGTCTGGCAGTCGTGCTACGGACCGCACATGGTGCTCGCGACCGACGCCCGGGCCTTCGACGTCTCGCCGGCCTGGCCGGCCTGGGTCGGCGCCGAGCCGGCCATCCGGATGTTCTCGGAGCTCGACATCGCCGAGGTGTGGGCCTACACGAGCGGCCTCGGCGACCTGCTCTGCGATGGCCTCGGCATCGCGCAGCAGCACCAGGCGATCGTCACCTGGGCGGATCCGGATGCCACCGACCTGCACAAGCTCATCGCGGCCGGCGTCAAGGCCTCCGGTCGTGCCGGACGACTCCGTGCGTCCTTCCACCTGTGGAATGACGAGGCGGATGTCGCGGCGGTAGTCGCTGCGCTGCGGTCCTGATCCCCCTCACCACTCCCGCTCGAGCCCGCGGCTCACGGGCGCGTGTCACTCCACCATGCGCTGCCCTTGCTTCGACTCGGGAGTAGATGCGACTTCTGCGGTGTGGAACCCGCATTTGTTCCCGACTGGAATTCGCGGGCGGGTGTTGGGGAATCCGATGTTAGAGTCATTTTGACCGTTACTGAACGGATGGCGGGGTGATCATGAACGACACTGCCGCCCGGCACGACGCGGCCCTGGTCTCCCTCGCGGTCTCGACGGTGATCTTTGCCCTGAAGGCCGACAGTGCGGGCGAGGCTGCGTCGCTTCGACTTCCCCTCGTGCGTCGAATCCGGGAGCCGTTCGCCAGCCAATGGGCGCTGCCGGGCGGCCCGATCGATCCGACCGAGAGCCTGGAGCGCGCCGCGGGGCGCCACCTGCTCGACACCACGGCGCTCAGCCCCACCTACCTCGAGCAGCTCTACGCATTCGGCGAGATCGATCGGTCTCCGGGCGAGCGCGTTGTCTCCATCGTCTACTGGGCGCTCGTGCGCTCGGAGGAGGCGCAACTCGCGGCCGTCGGCGAGAACATTCGCTGGTTTCCGGCCGACGATCTGCCGCGGCTCGCTTTCGACCACAACACCATCGTCGAGTACGCGCTCTGGAGGCTGCGCACAAAGGTGGAGTACAGCCGCATCGCCCATGCCTTCCTCGGCGAGACCTTCACCCTAGCCGAGCTGCGCCACGTGCACGAGGCCGTTCTTCGTCGGGCCCTCGACCCGGCGAACTTCCGGCGCCAAATGGAGTCGTCAACGGCGATCATCGCCACCGGCGAACATCTCTCCGGCGGACGCCATCGACCGCCGAAGCTCTATCGGTATAACGGAGCTGTCGAATTCACCGACCGCGGGCCGTAAGCCCGCTCCTAGCCACACAACCTCGTCCTACCAACCAGGGAGATACCGTGTCATCTGTCGACACCACCATTCGCCTCATCCGCAGCGGAGCGATCGAGGGCGCCGTCTGCAGCCCCGACCTCGCCGAAGGCCCGTGGGTGTTCGACCGGCAGCCCGAGCCGAGCTACGGGCCGGGATCCTCGATGGGCGACATCATCCCGGTGGGCAGCCCGCGCCAGGGCCAGCTGCCCGAGGAGTATCGCATCGCCTCCCGGGACCAGCTCGCCGATCGCATCCGGGCCGCCAAGGCGGCACTCGGCGACCGGGTCGTCGTGCTCGGGCATTTCTACCAGCGGGATGAGGTTGTGCAGTTCGCCGACTTCGTGGGCGACTCCTTCCAGCTCGCCAACGCCGCCCGTTCCACCCCGGCTGCGGAGGCGATCGTCTTCTGCGGCGTGCACTTCATGGCCGAGACCGCTGACATCCTCGCCGGGCCGCACCAGTCGGTGATCCTGCCGAATCTCGCGGCCGGATGCTCGATGGCCGACATGGCCGACCTCGACTCTGTGGAGGAATGCTGGGAGCAGCTCGTCGAACTTTACGGCACCGAGCCGGATGTCGAGGGCCGCGTACCGGTGATCCCGGTCACCTACATGAACTCCTCCGCCGCGCTCAAGGGCTTCTGCGGCGACCACGGCGGCATCGTCTGTACCTCGTCCAATGCCGCGACCGTGCTCGAGTGGGCCTTCGAGCGCGGCCAGCGGGTGCTCTTCTTCCCTGACCAGCACCTCGGGCGGAACACCGCGAAGGCGATGGGTGTGCCGTTCGAACGCATGCCGCTGTGGAATCCGTGCAAGCCGCTCGGGGGCAACAGCGACGCCGTGCTGGCGGATGCCCGCGTCATCCTCTGGCACGGGTTCTGTTCGGTGCATAAGCGCTTCACCGTCGGGCAGATCGATAAGGCGCGCGCCGAGTTCCCCGGGGTGACCGTGCTCGTGCATCCGGAGTGCCCGATGGAGGTCGTGGATGCCGCGGACGCCGCCGGCTCCACGGACTTCATCGGCAAGGCCATAGCCGCAGCGACCGAACCGGCCACCTTCGCAATCGGCACCGAGATCAACATGGTCAACCGGCTGGCTGCCCAGCATCCCCAGCACACGATCTTCAGCCTCGACCCGGTCGTCTGCCCGTGTTCTACGATGTACCGTATCCATCCCGGCTACCTGGCCTGGGTGCTCGAGTCCCTCGTGCGCGGCGAAGTGCTCAACCGGATCGCGGTTCCCGACGCAGTGGCCGCTCCCGCCAGGATCGCCCTCGAGCGGATGCTTGCGGCCCAGCCCGGCGCGCCCGCCGCCCCGACCGACGTCATCGGGGACTGAGAATGAGCCACCTCATTGTCGTTGGCACCGGGATCGCCGGACTGGTCGCGGCGCTGCGCGCTGCGCGCACCCACACGGTCACTCTCGTGACCAAGGCGGAGCTCGGCGAGAGTAACACCCGCTATGCCCAAGGCGGCATCGCCGCGGTCACGTTCCCCGACGACAGCGTCGAGGCGCACGTCGGCGACACACTGGCTGCGGGAGCCGGCCTGAACTCGCGCGAGGCGGTTGAGGTCCTTTGCGCGGAAGGGCCGGAGCGCATCCGGGACCTTCTCGCCCTCGGAGTCGAGTTCGATCGAGAAAACGCGGTGCTCGCTCGGGGGCGAGAGGCCGGGCATTCCCGCGCTCGCATTCTGCACTCTGGCGGGGACGCGACCGGCGCCGGCATCGAGCGCGCCCTTGTGCGGGCCGTTCGAAACTCGGGGGTGAGCATCCGGGAATACACCTTCGTTCGCGAGCTGCTCGTGGCGGACGGGCGGGTTCACGGGGTCGAGACGGTGGATGCCGCGGGCGCGGTGAGCCGGCTCGAAGCGGATGCCGTGATCCTGGCGAGCGGCGGGGCCGGCCAGCTCTACGTCCACACCACCAATCCCGCGGTCGCCACCGGTGACGGCGCTGCGGCGGCCTTTCGCGCCGGTGCCCGTCTTGCCGATCTCGAGTTCTACCAGTTCCATCCCACCTCGCTCGCGGTGCGAGGCAACTTTTTGGTCTCCGAAGCGGTGCGCGGCGAGGGCGCGCTTCTACTCGACGCGACCGGCCGTCGATTCATGGCCGACGTGCATCCGGATGCCGAACTCGCTCCGCGAGACGTCGTGGCTCGCGGCATCGCCCGCCGGATGGCCGCCCAGGGCGGTGCGCCGGTGCTGCTCGATGCCACCGGCCTCGGAGCCGCCCTTCTCGCCGAACGCTTCCCCGGCATCGACCGTGTGTCTCGGGCGCACGGCTTCGACTGGTCTCGGGAGCCGATCCCGGTCACCCCTGCTGCCCACTACTGGATGGGCGGCGTCGAGACCGACCTGTGGGGGCGAAGCACCCTGCCCGGCCTCTATGCGGTGGGGGAGGTGGCGAGCACGGGGGTGCACGGAGCCAATCGCCTCGCCTCCAACTCCCTGCTCGAGTCACTCGTGTTCGCCTGGCGGTCGGTAGACTCCCTCGGGCTGCCGTGGCCGGAGGCTCGCAGACTGGACGACACTGTCATCTCCGATCCTGCCCTAGAGACCGGCGAACAGTTCGAGCGCTCACAGCTGCGGGCCCTGCTCTGGCAGGACGCCGGCCTGTTTCGTTCGGGTCAGTCTTTGGACGCTGCCCGTTCCCGCATCGCCGGCTGGCGGGCTCCCTCCGGCAACTCGTTCGCGGCGCTCGAGGATCGCAACCTGTTAGAGAACGCCGGCCTTCTTGTCGCTGCGGCGCTGGCCCGCCGGGAATCGCGCGGAGCCCACTACCGCGACGACCATCCGGAGACCGATCCTCGCTTCGCCCGGCACTCCAGCGTTCAAGCTGGCCGACCAACGGAAATCACCATCGCCAAGGACACCAGCCATGCTCTCGTCTAACCAGATCGAACCGGTCGTGCGGATGGCGCTCGCCGAGGACGCCCCCTGGGGCGACGTCACGTCGGAATCGCTCATCCCGGAGGGCGCCACAGCCACGGCCCGCCTCGTCGCACGCGAGCCGGGGGTATTCAGCGGGGGCGAGGTCTTCACGGCCGCGATGCGACTCACGGACGCCCGCATCCGGCTGAGCGGAGTGGTCGAAGACGGTGAACGCTTCGACACCGGCGCCGTGCTGGCCGAGGTGACGGGACCCGCCCGCGGCCTGCTCACTGCCGAACGGGTCGCTCTCAATTTCGTGCAGCGGATGTCCGGAATCGCCACGCTCACCGCCCGGTACGTTGCCGAGGTGGCAGGCAACGCTGCACGAATCGTCGACACCCGCAAGACCACACCCGGCCTCCGGGCCTTCGAACGCCACGCCGTGCGCTGTGGCGGAGGGTTCAATCACCGGTTCTCCCTCTCCGATGCGGTGATGGCGAAGGACAACCACCTCGCCGTGCTCACCGCGGGCGGTCGGGACCTCACCGAGGCACTCCGTGAGGCGCGCGGCAGGCTCGGGCACACCGTTCACCTCGAGGTGGAGGTTGATCGCCTGGACCAGATCGAGTCAGTGCTCGCCGCCGGCGTCGACACGATCATGCTCGACAATTTCGGCGTCGAACAGCTCAAAGCCGGGGTCGCCCTGGTCGCCGGACGGGCGCTCATCGAGGCCAGTGGATCGGTGACCCTCGACGCCGTCGCGGCGATAGCCCGCACCGGGGTGGATATCATCTCGGTCGGGGCGCTGACCCACAGCGTGCGCTCCCTGGATCTCGGTCTCGACATCGCGGTCGACCGACCGTGATCTACCTCGACTCTGCCGCGACGACGGCCGTCCGCCGCGAGGTGCTCGAGGCGATGTGGCCGCACCTCACCGCGGAGTTCGGCAACCCCTCGAGCCACAACGAGCCCGGGGCATCCGCCGCCGCCGCGCTCGCGGAAGCCCGCTCCAGGGTCGCGGCGGTCTTCGGCTGTCGCTCCTCAGAGGTCGTGTTCACCTCCGGCGGAACGGAAGGGGCCAACTTCGCCGTCAAGGGCCTCGCGCTGGGCGCAGCGCGCGGGAGGCACATCGTCACGACCGTCATCGAACACCCCGCGGTGCTCGAGAGCTGCGAATATCTCGAACGGGTCCATGGGTTCGAGATCACCCGCCTGGCGGTGGGGCGCGACGGCGTGGTCGACCCGGGTGAACTCGCCGACTCACTCCGGCCCGACACCACGCTCGCCACCGTGATGTATGCCAATAACGAGATCGGCAGCGTGCAGCCCGTCGCCGAGATCGCGCGGGCGGCGCGCGTCGTCGGCGCGGCGGTGCACACCGATGCCGTCCAGGCCCCCGGTGCCCTTCCGCTTGATGTGCGCGCACTCGGCGTGGACGCGCTCAGTATCTCCGGACACAAGTTCGGCGCGCCGAAGGGAGTTGGGGCGGTCTATCTCGCCTCCCGACGGCTGGTCGAGCCGCTCATCCACGGTGGGGGACAGGAGCGCGGTCGCCGTTCGGGTACCGAGAATGTCGCCGGTGCCGTCGGGCTTGCGGTCGCCCTCGAAATGGCGGAGGAGTCGCGCGCGGCGAACGTCGTTGCTTTCAGCCGTGCACGTGACGAATTCATCGGCGAGATCCTGGCCGCCGTTCCGGGCGCGAAGCTCACCGGCTCGGCGGTCTCCCGGCTGCCCGGCAATGCCTCGTTCACCTTCGCCGGCACCAGCGGGGAGTCGATCGTGGTCGAGCTCGAACGTCGCGGGATCGTCGGCTCGAGCGGGTCAGCCTGCGCGGCCGGCAGCGACGAACCCTCCGCCGTTCTTCTTGCCATCGGCATCAGCCGGGAGTTGGCGCAGACGGCCGTGCGTTTCACCTTCGGTGAGGGCATCGGCGCCGAACAGCTGTCCCTCGTGGCGCGGGAACTGCCGCACGCGCTGGCCGCGATCGGTGCGGGCCACGCAAACTAGGATTGGGGTTTGCCCTGCGACCGCGCATCCAGCGTGGCTGACCCTTGGAGTTTTTCGTGGCCAACGCCTCCCCGCTCGATCCCGTCATCAACCTCGCCAAGCGTCGCGGGTTCGTCTTCCAATCGGGCGAGATCTACGGAGGATCACGGTCCGCTTGGGATTATGGACCTCTCGGTACCGCGCTCAAGGAGAACATCAAGCGCCAGTGGTGGCAGTTCATGGTGCAGGGGCGCGACGATGTCGTCGGCCTGGATTCGGCCGTCATTCTCCCGCGGCGTGTCTGGGAGGTGTCCGGGCACGTCGACGTGTTCAGCGACCCCCTGGTGGAGTCGCTTCATACCCACAAGCGCTACCGGGCGGACCACCTGCTCGAGGCTTACCAGGAGAAGCACGGGCATCCGCCGGCCAACGGCCTCGCCGACATCAAGGACCCCGACACCGGGCAGCCGGGCTCGTGGACCGAGCCGCAGAACTTCTCCGGGCTACTGAAGACCTTCCTCGGCCCGGTCGACAACGAGGAGGGGATGCACTACCTGCGCCCCGAAACCGCGCAGGGCATCTTCACCAACTTCGCCAACGTGCTCGCCACCTCGCGCCTGAAACCCCCCTTCGGAATCGCCCAGGTCGGCAAGAGCTTCCGCAACGAGATCACGCCGGGAAACTTCATCTTCCGCACGCGGGAATTCGAGCAGATGGAGATGGAGTTCTTCGTTGAGCCTGGCACCGACGACGGATGGTTCGACTATTGGCTCGACGCCTGCGAAGCGTGGTTCGCCGACCTCGGCATCGCCGCGGGAAACATCCGTCGCTTCGAGCATCCGGAAGACAAACTCTCGCACTACTCGAAGCGCACTGTCGACTTGGAATACCGTTTCCGGTTCGCCGGAAGCGAATGGGGCGAGCTCATGGGCGTCGCCAACCGCACGGATTTCGACCTGAGGACGCACTCCGAGGGTTCGGGGGTCGACCTCTCCTACTTCGACCAGACGAAGAACGAACGCTGGATCCCCTTCGTGATCGAGCCGGCCTTCGGCCTCACCCGGGCGCTCATGGCCTTCCTCGCCGATGCATATCACGAGGATGAGGCGCCCAACACCAAGGGCGGAGTCGACAAGCGCGCGGTCTTGCGCCTCGATCGCCGCCTGTCGCCGGTAAAAGTGGCGGTGCTTCCGCTTTCGCGCAACGACCGGCTGTCCCCGGTCGCCCGGTCCCTCGCGGCCGACCTGCGCAAGTCCTGGAACATCGAGTTCGATGACGCCGGCGCCATCGGTCGCCGCTATCGCCGCCAGGACGAGATCGGCACTCCGTTCTGCCTCACCGTCGACTTCGACACCCTGGATGACGGTGCCGTGACGGTGCGCGAGCGGGATTCGATGGCCCAGGAGCGTGTTTCGCTCGACCGCGTTGTCGGCTATCTCGCCGAGCAACTCGTCGGGGCGTAACCGAGACGGCCAAAAGTTTCTCCGATTCCCGGCGCGTCTTATTTTCGTGACGAACCTGTCTGCCCATAAGTTCGGAATTGGCCGGAGGTCGGGCGTTCGGGACGACCCCTCCTGCCTGCGTTGCCAGCAATGGCCGTGAGCCCCCGGGTACGGGTACCCGGGGGCTCACCTTTCGCCCGGTGAGGGAATAGGTCGCCAGCCCGGGGGTTGAACCCAGGGTGACTGACACCTCAATTCCCCCCATCAAGGTCGATATCTGGTCCGACGTGCAGTGCCCCTGGTGCTACATCGGCAAGCGAAAGTTCGAGGCGGGCGTCGCCGCATTCGGCGGTGACGTCGCGGTGGAATACCACTCCTTCGAACTCGCCCCGGACACCCCGGTCGACTTCGACGGCAGCCCGGTCGACTACCTCAGCCAACGCAAGGGCATCCCGGTCGAGCAGGTCGGCGAGATGCTCGCGGAGGTCACCGGCATCGCGGCCTCCGTAGGTCTCGACTACGACTTCGACCACGTGCACCAGACCAACACGATGAAGGCGCACGAATTGCTCCACTACGCAAAGGCGCAGGGCCGTCAGCTCGACATGAAGGAGCGGTTGCTCAAGGCCTATTTCGTGGACGGTCGGCACGTGGGACGCATCGAGGACCTCGCCGACCTCGCCTCCGAAATCGGACTCGACCGCAGCGAGGTCGTGCGCGTGCTCACCGACGAGAGCTACCTCCCAGACGTGAAGGCCGACGTCGCCCGGGCGATCGAATACGGCATCCAGGGTGTGCCGTTCTTCGTGATCGACGGCAGGTACGGGGTGTCGGGCGCACAGGATGCGGCCACCTTCGCTAACGTGCTCGAACGGGCACGAACCGAACGAGAGGCCATCAAGTGACGGATGCCGTGAGCGTGACCCCGACGATCCCAGCGAGCCTTCCCCTCATCCTTGTCGGCGACTCGACGGTGGGAGCCTGCGAGGGTGAGTTCTGCACGATTCCCGACCACCACGAGCAGGCGGTCGTCAATCGCCGTCTCGACGAGGACCTGGTCTGACCGACTCTGGTTTGCCGCACGATACCCGCTGAACCGTCACTGATCGCCCTCTCGTCCGACCGAGACAGCTTTTAGTGACGGATGGCGGATGCGGACGTCTGCGAGAATTGGGGGATGACCATGACAGCCGCTCCCCAACAGGGTCTTCGGGGGGGCCTGAAGATCGGGCCGCTGACGCTCGCCGTGCCGGTCGTGCTCGCTCCGATGGCCGGCATCACCAACACCGCCTTCCGTCGCCTGTGCCGGGAATTCGGCGCCGGACTTTACGTCTCCGAAATGATCACCAGCCGCGCCCTGGTCGAGCGCACCGAAGGCTCGATGCACCTCATCAAGCATCACGCGTCGGAGGCGACGCGCAGCATCCAGCTCTATGGCGTCGACCCGAAGACGGTGTCCGAAGCGGTCACCCTGCTCGTGGCCGAGGATCGCGCCGACCACATCGACCTGAACTTCGGATGCCCCGTTCCAAAGGTCACGCGCAAGGGCGGGGGAGCCGCGCTCCCGTGGAAGCTCGACCTCTTCCAGGAAATCGTCGAGGGCGCGGTGGCGGCCGCCGGTGCGCTTCCGCTCACGATCAAGATGCGCACGGGAATCGATTCCGCCCACCTCACCTACCTTGAGGCCGGCCGAATCGCCGAGGGCGCCGGTGTGGCGAGCATCGCCCTGCATGCGCGCACCGCATCAGAGTTCTACAGCGGTCACGCCGACTGGTCGACGATCGCACGCTTGAAGGAGGCGATCGGCGGTGTTCCGATCCTCGGCAATGGCGACATCTGGTCCGGAGCCGACGCGATCCGCATGATGGACGAGACCGGATGCGACGGCGTCGTGGTCGGCCGCGGCTGCCTCGGCCGCCCGTGGCTGTTCGGCGAACTCGCGTCAGCCTTCGCCGGGGATTCCGACATTCCCCGGCCGTCGCTCGGCACCGTTGCAGAGACCCTTCGCCGCCACACCGAACTTCTTGTCGACTTCTTCGACGGTGACGAGGATCACGCCTGCCGGGACATCCGCAAACACGTCGGCTGGTACTTCAAGGGCTACTCGGTCGGCGGCGACATCCGCTCCTGCCTCGCAACGGTGGAGAGCCTGCAGCAGATGGACGACCTGCTCGGACGCCTGGACTGGACTCTTCCCTACCCAGGGGCCGACGCAGAGGGTCCGCGCGGCCGCGCCGGCACACCGAAGCGCACCTCGCTGCCCACCGGATGGCTCGACAGCCGCGAGCTCGCGGACACGCAGCGCGCCGCGGTCGCCGATGCAGAGGCGCACAACAGCGGTGGCTGAGACCTATTCGGAGCAGGACACCGCTCGCTGGTATCCGGAAGAGCATTCCAGTCGCCGGAGCGACTTCGCCCGCGACCGGGCTCGCCTCCTGCACTCGAGCGCGCTGCGCCGCCTCGCCGCCAAGACCCAGGTGCTGAGCCCGGGGGCCGGTCTCGACTTCGCCCGAAACCGGCTCACCCACTCGCTCGAGGTCGCGCAGGTCGGCCGCGAGCTGGCCACGAGCCTCGGACTCGATCCTGATGTCGTCGACACCGCGTGCCTCGCTCACGACCTCGGGCATCCGCCCTTCGGCCACAACGGCGAGCGTGCGCTCAACGGTTGGGCCGCGGACATCGGCGGGTTCGAGGGCAACGCGCAGACCCTCCGGCTGCTCACCCGCATCGAGCCGAAGGTTTTCGGCCCTGACGGTCGCTCCTACGGTCTCAACCTCACCCGGGCGAGCCTCGACGCCAGTTGCAAGTACCCGTGGCCCGAGAGTTCCTCGGTCGGGGACCCGAGCGGTCGGGCGAAATTCGGCTTTTACGCCGATGACGTCGAGGCGTTCCACTGGTTGCGCGCCGGTGCCCCGGATCGTCGCTTGTGCATCGAAGCCCAGGTGATGGACCTCTCCGACGACATCGCCTATTCGGTTCATGATTTCGAGGACGCCGTAGTCAGCGGCTACATCGACGTGCGGGCGCTCGGCGCGCGAGTGAACCACGACGCTCTCGTCGACTCGATGTTCGCCTGGATCGGGGGAGAGATCGACCACGCCGAGCTCATCGCGGCCTTCGACCGCCTGGACTCCCTCGACGTCTGGCTCGAGGACTGGGACGGAAGCAGAAGGGCACAGGGCCGACTCAAGAATCTCACCTCCCAGCTGATCGGGCGGTTCGCCGGCGCGGCGGTGAAGGCCACCCGCAAGCAGGACGGCGGCAGCCTCATCCGATTCGGCGCGGACATCGTCGTGCCCCGCGAGATCCGGGCGGAGATCGCCGTGCTGAAGGGCATCGTCGCCGCGTTCGTCATGTCGAAGAACACCCGCCAGCCCATCTACACGCAACAACGGGAAGTGCTCACCGAACTGGCGACGACGCTGATGGCGAACGGGGAGACATCCCTCGACCCCGGTTTCGCCTCCGACTGGCGGGGTGCGACGACGGATGCCGCGCGAAAGCGCGCGGTGGTCGACCAGGTTGCTTCGCTCACCGACCAGTCGGCGATGGCCTGGCACGAACGCCTGACCGCCTGACCCCGCCTGCGCACGCCTCGCCTGCGCTCGGCACACCGCCGCCCCGGAAACACTGCCGCGCCGCTTTTGGAAATCCATGCAATCGGGGCGACACGCCGTCCACGGGCATAGCTGAGCGGCGAGTCGGCGTGTGCGGCATGGATTTCTCACAGGGGGCGAGGGGCGGGATAGGGCGATGCGTAGAATCAACGGGTGCCCGGCCTCATTCGACGAAACGACATCGATGAGGTGCGCTCACGCATTAATATCGCCGACATCATCGGCGACTATGTGACCCTCAAGGGCGCTGGGGTCGGCTCGCTCAAAGGCCTCTGTCCCTTCCACGACGAGCGCAGCCCGAGCTTTCACGTGCGCCCCCAGGTCGGCCGGTACCACTGCTTCGGCTGCGGCGAAGACGGGGACGTCTTCAGCTTCCTGCAGAAAATGGACCACACCACATTCACCGAGGCCGTGGAGCGGATGGCCGCGCGGGTCGGCTACGAACTCCACTACGAAGACGGCGGCCAGGCCAACAGCGACCACGGTAATCGGGCCCGAATCCTTGCCGCCAACCAGTCGGCCGCCGAGTTTTTCGCATCCCAACTCGGCACTCCCGACGCCGAACCGGGCCGGGTTTTCCTCGGACGGCGCGGATTCGATCCGGCCGCCGCCCAGCGCTTCGGCGTCGGTTTCGCGCCGAAAACCGGCCTCACCAACCACCTGAAGTCACTCGGCCATTCCGAGGCCGAACTCATCGCGGCCGGTCTCATCGGCCAGGGCGATCGCGGCAATACCTACGACCGGTTCCGCGGGCGCCTCGTCTGGCCCATCCGCGATGTCACAGGGCAGACCCTCGGCTTCGGTGCACGCAAGCTGCTGGATGACGACCAGGGTCCCAAATACCTCAACACCCCCGAGACGGCGGTGTACCACAAATCGCAGGTTCTTTACGGGCTCGACCTGGCCAAGCGCGACATCGCCCGCGGCCGGCAGGTCGTGGTCGTGGAGGGGTACACCGACGTGATGGCCTGCCACCTGGCCGGGGTGACCACGGCCGTCGCCACCTGCGGCACCGCCTTCGGAGTCGATCACATCAAGCTGGTGCGTCGTCTGCTCGGCGATGTCGACAACACCGACACAACCGGTACCGGGGAGGTGGTCTTCACCTTCGATCCGGATGAGGCGGGCCAGAAGGCGGCGAGTCGCGCCTTCAGCGAGGAGCAACGCTTCGCCGCGCAGACCTTCGTCGCCGTCGCACCCGACGGACTCGACCCGTGCGACCTGCGGCTCGAGCAAGGGGACGACGCAGTGCGGCGCCTCGTGCAGGCCAAGAAGCCGATGTTCGAGTTCATGATTCGCCGCGTGCTCGGCGGCCACAACCTCGACACGGTCGAAGGGCGGGTTTCCGCGCTGCGGGCATCCGCTCCGGTCGTTGCGGGCATCCGGGACCAGTCGCTCAACGTCGGTTATGTGCGCAATCTGGCCGGCTGGCTCGGTATGGACCCCGCTGAGGTGGGTCGTGCCGTCGCCGACGCCCGCGCCCGCACCCCGGAGATCCCCCGGGAGGTGCGCGGCTTCGGTCCTGCGGATGTCCCGACCCCGGTTTTCGAGCAGGGACCGTCGCTCGTGAACCTGCCGACCGACCCGGCAACCCGGTTGGAGCGGGACGCGCTCATGGCCATTCTGCAGCAACCCGTGCTCATCGGTCGAGGCCTGGTGGAGCGCGCGAGCCAGGTGGAATTCGCGAACCCGTCGCTTGGGGTCGTGCGGGACGGTGTGATGGCGAGCCTTGACGATCTCGACTCCGCTGGCTGGCTCTCCCGGGTGATCGACGAGGTGCCCGCACCGTTTGCGATGCTCGTAAAGGAGCTCGGGCTGGCCCCCCTGCCAGAGCGGAAGGGCCGCGAACTCGGCCTGTACTGCCAAGCGGTGGCGACCGACCTGATCGCCAGGGACCTGCTGCGCCGCAAAGCCGACCTGCTTGGCCAGTCACAGCGCACGGATGCCGCCGCCGAGCCGGAGAAATACCGCGCACTGCAGGTGGAGCTGGTGCGCATCGAGGCGGAACGCCGCGCCCTTCGCACCGAATAGGTTGCCCTGCCTTGCGCTGCCCTGCGCTGCCCTGCCCACCCGGGCCACGCCACGCAGCGCCGCCATGGCCCTGGGTTGCAGAAGGATAAACATTCTTCGGTTTGGTGGCCTGCGATTGGTCGGCGGTGTACCCGATGTGTTACCAAGGGTTTATACAGCGGGGGATTCTGCGTGTCCTCGCGGCATCCCCGCGTCTTTTCCAACAGAGAGGTAGACGGATATGACATCCGCATCCACGTTCCGCATGCGAACGATCACCGTGATCGGAGGTACCGCCATCGCGGCGCTCGCCCTGTCCGGCTGCGCCGCCAGCGGCGGGTCAAACACCGGCAGCTCGGCTGCCACATCCATCACGGTGGGAACCACCGACAAGGTCACCTCGCTCGACCCGGCCGGGTCGTACGACAACGGATCTTTCGCCATCATGAACCAGATCTACCCGTTCCTGATGAACTCGAAGCCGGGAACCTCGGATGTCACTCCGGACATCGCGGAATCGGCGAAGTTCACTTCCCCGACCGAGTTCACCGTCGTGCTGAAGAAGGGTCTCACCTTTGCCAACGGCGACAAGCTCACCTCCTCCGATGTGAAGTTCTCGTTCGACCGACAGGTGAAGATCGCGGACGCGAATGGTCCATCGACACTGCTATACAACCTCGAGAGCACCAAAGCAGCAGATCCCACCACTGTGGTCTTCACTCTGAAGGCGGCCAACGACCAGGTCTGGCCCCAGATCCTGTCGAGCCCAGCGGCGCCCATTGTCGACGAGCAGGTCTTCTCTGCAAGCAAGGTCACAAGCGATGACGAGATCGTCAAGGGAAAGGCCTTCGCGGGCCAGTACTCGATTTCCACCTACAAGTTCAACCAGCTCGTGCAGTTCAAGGCGTTCGCGGGTTACAAGGGTGTGCTTGGGGCCCCGAAGACCCCGACAATCAACCTGAAGTACTACACCGACCAGTCCAACATGAAGCTCGATGTGCAGAAGGGCGGCATCGACGTCGCATCGCGCAGTCTTTCCGCGACCGATGTCGCCGACCTGAAGAAGGACAGCGCGGTGAAAGTGACGACGGGACCCGGCGGAGAGATCCGCTACATCGTCTTCAACTTCGACACGCAGCCATTCGGCGCGAAAGCAGCGGGCGCGGATGCAGCGAAGGCTCTGGCCGTTCGCCAGGCCGTCGCCGACCTCGTCGACCGCCAGGCGATCGCAGACCAGGTCTACAAGGGCACCTATCTGCCGCTGTACTCCTACGTTCCGGCCGGACTGACCGGCGCCAACACCGCCCTCAAGGGCCTGTATGGGGATGGCAAGGGCGGTCCGGACGGCGCAAAGGCGAAGTCGACCCTGACCGCTGCCGGAATCACCGCGCCCGTCGCCCTGAACCTCCAGTACAACCCCGATCACTACGGTGCGTCGTCGGGCGATGAGTACGCCCTCGTGAAGAGCCAACTCGAGAAGGGCGGCCTGTTCAGCGTGAACCTGCAGTCGACCGAGTGGGTCACCTACTCGAAGGATCGCACGAAGGATGCGTACCCGGCGTACCAGCTCGGCTGGTTCCCCGACTATTCGGATGCGGACAACTACCTGTCACCGTTCTTTGCGAAGGACAACTTCCTCGCGAACCACTACGACAATGCCGCAGTCGATTCCCTCATCAAGTCGCAGGCGGTTGAGACAGACAAGGCCAAGCGCACGAAAGACATCGAGACCATCCAGGACAAGGTTGCCGCTGACCTGTCCACGGTCCCGTTGCTTCAGGGGGCGCAGGTCGCAGTGTCAGGTAAGAAGGTGTCGGGAGTCACTCTCGACGCGTCGTTCAAGTTCCGTTTCGGCACCCTGTCGAAGTAGAGCCTCGGACGTACCGCTGTCACGGGAGTGATCAGCACCGGCTAACCTTTTGGTAGCCGTGGCCGGGGGTGGTCCGCGAAAGCGGGTCGCCCCCGGTTCTTTTTGGCCAGATCTTTCCCCGCAGCGCAGATTGGTGACCATGACGACATCAGTGATTCCGGCAGAGGCGCCCGCGGCCCCTCCGGGCACAGGACTCGGTGGGCGTCGAACCCGCGGAGCTGCCGGCGGCAACCAGATTGGCCGGTACATCGTCGTTCGGCTGCTGCTCATCATCCCGACCGTCTTCATCCTCGTAACCATGGTGTTCGTTCTCATGCGAACCATCGGCGATCCCATCACGGCGGCTCTCGGTGGGCGCTTGAGCGCAGCACAGCTGAAGGAACGAATCCACGCAGCCGGCTACGACCGTCCGATCCTGCAGCAGTACTTCGAATACCTCGGCCAGATCTTCACCGGTAATTTCGGAACGACTATCAGTGACAACCAACCCGTCACGACGGTCCTGCTGACATTCGGCGGAGCCACCCTCGAACTGGCGTTTTACGCCCTGGTGGTCGCTTTCATCGTCGGAATACCGCTGGGAATGCTCGCCGCCTACTTTCGCGACAAGTGGCCGGATGCGATCCTCAGGGTCTTCGCCATCCTGTTCTATGCGACGCCGGTATTCTTCGCTGGCCTCCTGCTCAAGCTCGTCTTTTCCGTGTGGCTCGGGGTTCTCCCGGTGTCGGGACGAGCATCGACGGGAACAGAGCTCGAGATCGGACTCCTGCCCCGCCCTTCCGGTATCTACCTGATCGACGCGATTCAGACCGGAAATCCAGCGAACGTTTCTGATGTTCTTGCGCACGCCATCCTGCCCGGCATCGCCCTCGGGCTTCTCACGGCAGGTATCTTTCTTCGCCTGGTACGCACTAACGTGATCGGTACCCTTTCGGCCGACTATGTCGAGGCGGCCAGGTCACGAGGGGTGAGTGAGTACCGGCTGGTGCGCAGGCATGCCTACAAGCCGGCCCTCATCCCGATCATCACCGTGATCGGCCTGCAGATCGCCCTCCTCCTCGGCGGGGCGGTGCTCACAGAGACTACTTTCGAGTGGAAGGGGCTCGGATTCATGCTCGCCCAATATCTCGGCGCGCGCGATTTCGTCGCCGTTCAGGGCATCGTCGCTCTCCTCGCCGTCGTCGTCGCGGTCACCAACTTCATCGTCGACGTCATTGCCGCGCTCATCGACCCGCGGGTGCGGTACTGATGTCCGATCCGACAACCCGGTCGCCGGCGGCCGTGAAGCGCCCACTCTGGACCCGCATTCCCGTCGTTCACCAGTTGCGCCAGAGCGTCGGCCTGCAGCGCGGAATGCTCGTCGGCGGTCTCGTCATCGTGCTGATCTTCCTGCTCACCGCGATCTTTGCGCCGATTCTCGCGCCCTTCCGCTTCTCCCAACTGACGGATGCCGCGGGCAACTTCGGTGCGCAGATGCCGCCATCGGCCAAGCATCCCCTCGGCACGACAGTGGGTGGCTACGATGTGCTGTCCCGGGTGCTGTGGGGATCGCAGACCGCGCTTTTCGTCATCGCGGTGGCGATCGTCCTCTCGATTTTCGCCGGCGTGCTCCTCGGTGTGATCTCCGGCTATCTCGGGGGTTGGCTCGACCGCATCCTCGTGGTCGTCTGCGATGCCGTGTATGCGTTTCCGACCCTGTTGCTGGCCATCGTCATGTCCATCGTGATCTCGGGCGGCCGCTCCAATCTGGTCGGGGGTGTGCTCGCTGCGGCGATTTCGATCACCGTCGTTTTCATCCCGCAATATTTCCGGGTGATCCGTGCGGAGACCGTTCGTATCAAGGCCGAAGCCTTCGTGGAGTCGGCGAAGGTGCTCGGGGCGAGCCCAATTCGCATCATGTATCGCCACATCCTCCGCAATGCCACCAGAACGCTTCCTTTGATCTTCACTCTCAACGCGTCGGAGGCGATTCTCACCCTGGCCGGCCTCGGCTTCCTCGGCTTCGGCATCGAGCCGACATCGGCGGCAGAGTGGGGCTACGACCTCAACAAGTCCATCTCCGACGTCACAAGCGGGATCTGGTGGACTTCAGTCTTCCCGGGCCTCGCGATCGTGCTCGTGGTTCTCGGCATGACCCTGGTGGGAGAAAGCCTCAACGACCTCGCCGACCCTCGCCTCCGCACCCGTCGGCGTGCCGCCGGCGCGCTGCCGCCACCCGATCCGACCGACGACCCGATCCCCGAGGCCAGCACCGATGTACTCGGAGATCTCGAACTCCAGACCCCCCGATCGGAGCCCCGCGCATGAGCGGCCTCCCTCGCGGCCGGCAGGCCGTCGGAATCACAGACCTCTCCGTCACCTTCGCCACGGACGGCGGGGATGTGCGCGCCGTCGACGGGGTCACTCTCTCCGTGAACGCGGGCGAGGTGCTCGCCATCGTGGGAGAGTCCGGTAGCGGCAAGACCGTGACGGCCAAGACGATCCTCGGCTTGCTGCCGGAAACGGCTACCGCATCGGGAGTCGTGCTGCTCGGCCAGGACAACGTGGTCACCGTGAGCCACGCGCGCCTGCGCGAACTTCGCGGCACCAGCGCGGCGATGGTATTCCAGGAGCCCTCCACGGCACTCAACCCGGTCTACACCGTCGGGTGGCAGATCGCCGAGGGACTTCGGGCCCACGGCCGGTTGTCGCGCGCGGAGGCGAAGGCGAAGGCTATCGAGATTCTTGAGAAGGTGGGCATCCCGGAGCCGCACGAGCGGGTGAACTACTACCCGCATCAGTTCTCCGGTGGCCAGAAGCAACGGGTGGTGATCGCCATGGCGCTGGTGCTCGATCCTGAACTGATCGTCGCGGACGAACCGACCACCGCCCTCGACGTGACCGTGCAGGCGGAGATCCTCGACCTGTTGCGCCGCTGCCGGGACGAATTCGATACCGCCATCGTGCTGATCACCCACAACATGGGCGTCGTCGCCGACCTCGCCGACCGTGTCGCCGTGATGTACCAGGGCAAGGTCGTCGAGGAAGCGGATGCGACGAGCCTGTTCGGCAATCCGCAGCACGAGTACACCAAGCGACTGCTCGCCGCCGTTCCATACCTCGGCTCCGGCACGGTGAAGACCCGCGAACGGGCGATGGAACGGGCCCTCGCGGTGACCGAACCGCCTCTCGTTGTCGCCAAGGATCTCCGCATCGAGTTCCCGGGCCGGTTCGGCCGGCCCGGATTCCGAGCGGTGAACGGCGTGAGCTTCCAGATCGAGGCGCGCGAGGTGCTCGGCCTTGTCGGCGAGAGCGGATCGGGCAAGACCACCATTGGCCGTGCGATCGGAGGCCTCACCCGCATCACCGGCGGCTCGCTCACTGTTCTCGGCCAGGAGATGCTTGGAGTCACCGAGCGCCGCTTCCGACCGCTGCGCAGCGACATCGGTTTCGTCTTCCAGGACCCGGCGACGAGTTTCAACCCGCTTCTCACCATCGCGGAATGCGTAGCCGAACCGCTCATCGTGCACGGTCGGGCGGCGAATCCCCGAACGGCCCGCTCGCGGGTGGACGAACTGCTCGAGGCCGTGCAACTTCCCCGCGCGTTCGGGGACCGTTATCCGCACGAGCTGAGCGGAGGCCAGCGCCAGCGGGCATCCCTCGCGCGTGCTCTTGCCCTTCAGCCGAAGCTGCTCATCGCGGACGAGCCAACCAGCGCGCTCGACGTGTCCGTGCAGGCGCGGGTGCTCGAGCTGTTCGCCGAACTGCAGAGCGAATTCGGCTTCGCAGCACTGTTCATCAGCCACGACCTCGCCGTCGTCGACATCCTCGCGGATCGAATTGCGGTGCTTTACCGCGGCGAACTCGTGGAGGAAGGCACCGGGGCCGAGGTGCTCGGAGCTCCGAAACATCCGTACACCAAGCGGCTGCTCGCCTCCCTTCCGGTGCCCAATCCCGCCGAGCAGGCGATACGCCGGGAAGAGCTGCGGATGCTTCGGGCCGAGGACTGACCATGGTCCCGGCGACATCGCCGATTCCGGCACATCCGGCGGAGACCGTGGTCTCGGCCCGGGATCTCTCCATGATCTATCGCTCGAGCCACGCGCGGCCCTACCTCGCGGTTCGCGGCGTCACCCTCGAGGTGGCTGCGGCCGAGATGCTGGGTATTGTGGGGGAGTCCGGGTCGGGCAAATCGACCCTCGCGCTGGCCATCGCCGGCCTCGCCGGGCGTGGCGGTGACACTGTTCCCCGGATCTGCGGCGGGCAGCTGGAGGTGTACGGCACTCGACTGCGACACGTCGGGCGCCGCGCCCGGGATTCACTGACGCTGAAGGTGGGTTATCTCAGGCAGGACGCCGCCGAGCGCCTCAATCCGCTGCTCACCGTTGCCGAGAACGTGAGCGAGCCGATCTACCAGCGCGACCGTCGGTTCAGCCCGCGCGAGGCGTCGGCCGCCGTGGCGACCGTCATCGATGCGATGCGCCTTCCGCTCAGCCTGATGAATCACCTGCCCTACCAGTTGAGCAGCGGCCAACGTCAGCGGGTCGCCCTCGCGCGTTCTCTCGTGCTCGAGCCGAACCTCCTGGTCGCCGACGAACCCAGCCGAGGAGTGGATGCGAGCGTGCGCGACAGCGTGCTCGACGCGCTGCGCGACCTGCACCGCAATCGCGGAATGACGGCGATCGTCATCAGCAGCGACCTCGCCGTGCTGGCTCGCATCGCCCCGAAGATCGCGGTGATGCAGCACGGCATCATCGTCGGCCTTGGTGACATCGATTCGCTCACCAGCGCCCCGGACAACGACTACCTCATCGGGCTGGCCCGCTCGCGTGCCGCCTTGGGCGATCCGGAGGCGGACCGCTCGTGAAGGCCGCCACCACCGTGACGCCAGCGCCGCGACGGCTGCCGCCCTCGTTGGAGCTCGCCGACCGCGTCATTGCCATGCCAGCATCGTGACGGCCGAGGCGAATCCGGCTGGCATCCGCGTTTGGGTCGGCGGCTACACGCCCACCATGGGCGGTACCGCCGCCGGCATCTCACTGCTCCGTCTGGATGGGGATGGCTCCCTTCTCGAGCTCCTCGACACGACGCGCACCTCGTCACCGTCGTACCTTGCAACCGGTGCCGGCGGACTCTTGTATGCCACCGATGAGGCCGGGCGCATCGAGGCTTTCCGGCGAGGACCGGGCCTGTCGCTGAAACCGCTCGGCGGCCAGCCGACCAGCGGCGGCTTCCCCTGCCACGTGAGCGTCAGCAGCGATCGGCTTTTCGTGTCGAACTACCGTGACGGTTCGCTCGACATCTTTCCGCTGACCGCTGACGGAGGCGTCGGCCACAGGGTGGGGACCCTCGCCGGAAGCGGAAGCGGACCGAACACCGCGCAAGACGGTCCGCACGCGCATTCAACGCTCGTGATCGGCTCGGCAGTGCTCAGCGCGGATCTCGGCGCGGATCGAGTGCACGTTCATCGCATCGTGCGCGGGATGCTCGTGCGCGAGGCATCCGTAGCACTGCCTCCCGGTACCGGGCCTCGCGACCTGTTGGCACACGCGGGCCGAACGATCCTGCTCAGCGAGTTGGGGGGCACGATCTTCACGCTCGACGATCGCGCGCGGATCATCGCTGCTGGCATGATCGCCGAGGATTGGGTCGAGGGCGATCACGCCGCGGGACTCGCGGTCGACGCCCGGGGCAGGTTCCTCTATACAGGGCTGCGCGGGTCCAACCGCATCGCTGTGGTGCGCAGCTCAGACCTCAGCCCGGTCGCCACGGTCCCGTGCGGCGGCGACTGGCCGAGACACGTTTCCGTCGTCGGAGACGTGCTTCTGGTGGCCAACCAGCTGTCGTCTACCATCACGGCATTCCGGATCGACTCGGCGACGGGCATTCCCCGCCCCCTCGGGTCGCCGGTGGATGTTGCGTCACCGACCTTCCTGCTGCCGGTAGTGTAGACACGTCGAACGGGCTCCATGCACCGCGTTCCTTTGGTAAAGTGGTGGCGTCAGTTTCGTACAATCCTCGATAGCTCAATTGGCAGAGCATCGCACTGTTAATGCGGCGGTTCTTGGTTCGAGTCCAAGTCGGGGAGCTCGATAGCCGCACGGGGCTCCACCCCCTGCGGCTTTCGTTCGTACAGGGCAGCGGTACACCCTCGGGAGTAGTCTGCCGCCTTCGGGCGGCGGATGCTCCGGACTCGCGCCGCACCTACGATCGAACCATGCCACACCGCGGTCGTTTCAGCAGCGCGCACTGGAGTGAGCGCTACAGCGAGCGTGCCCTCGATCACTGGCACGAACCCTGGCAGGACATCGAGGCCTGGCATGCCCGGCGCCGGGTCTCCCGCGGTTCGAGACGAATGCGGCTGATCCTTCCGGTGCTTCTCTCGCTGTTCGTGCAGGTGCCCGCGGTTTTCTTCCGCGTCAGACCGGGCTCCGGACTGGTGAAGAGCGCAGTGTGGACCGACCCGGGACTGCTTGTCCTCGGACTGTCCCTTGCCCTTCTCGGGCCGCTGGCACTGCTGGCGGCCCGCCGATTCCCCGGACCCGTCGTCGCTGTTGCCTCAGCAGCGGGCGGAGCCGACCTGCTGTTATTCGGCAACTCCGACCATCCCCCGTATATTGCTCTCGCCTTCGCGATCGTCTCAGCGGTGGTGCGGGGTAAGAGGATCTGGGCCTGGATTTCGGTCGGCGCGGCCTGGATCGTCACCCTCACCGTCGCTTTCGGGATCGGCCTGGACATTTCGCCACCACGGATCGCTGCGGCGACCCTCGGCATCCTGATCGTGCTTGGCATTGGAGAGGGGATGCGCACCCGGCGAGAGCGATTCGCCGAGCTCTCGCGTCGCGTCGCCGAGCGTAATCAGTCCGAGGTGCAGGCCGAACGCGTTCGGATCGCCCGGGAGTTGCACGACGTGCTCGCTCATTCGCTCAGCCAGATAAACGTGCAGGCCGGCGTCGGGCTCCACCTCATGGATAAACAGCCGGAACAGGCGAAGGCTGCGCTTGCCAGCATCAAGGAATCGAGCAAGACCGCCCTCGACGAGGTTCGTTCGGTGCTCGGGATCCTGCGCGCGGAGGGAGGTGCCGATTCGAACACCCCGCTGGTTCCCGAGCCGGACCTGTCTCGCCTCACCGGACTCGCCGCGTCGATCGCGGCGCAGGGAGTGGCCGTGGAGGTGCGCAACACGATCGAAACAGTGCCGAGTGCCGCCGTCCAGCTGGCGCTCTTTCGCATCGCGCAGGAGTCGCTGACCAATGTGCTGCGCCATGCGAAGGCCACGGCGGTGACCCTTATCGCCCGGGAGCACGACGGGAGCTACCTCCTCGAGATCATCGACAACGGCACGGCGACGCCGCCGCGCCAGGATTCCGGCGGCCGTGGCCTTGTGGGGATGCATGAGCGGGCAGAGCTGCTCGGCGGCAGTCTCACGGCCGGTCCGTGCGAGGGCGGAGGCTTCCGAGTGTTCGCGCGAATTCCGCCGGGAGCCGCGGCATCCGCACCTGTCACACCTGTACCCCTCATCCGGAAGGACTCGCCATGATCCGCGTCGCCATCGCCGACGACCAACAGCTCATCCGCGGCGGATTCCGATCCCTGCTTCAGGCCGAAGCGGATCTCGACGTCGTCGGCGAGGCCGGAACCGGGCTCGAAGCGGTCGCGCTCGTCTCCCGGGAGAAGCCGGATGTCGTGCTCATGGACATTCGCATGCCCGATGGCGACGGGCTGTGGGCGACCGAGCAGATCGTGGCCGATCCGGCCCTCGCGGGCACCCATATCGTGATCGTCACGACCTTCGAACTCGACGATTACGTCGCTCACGCTATCCGCGCCGGAGCGAGCGGCTTCCTGGTGAAGGACACCGAGCCGGAAGAACTGATCCGGGCGGTGCGGGTGGTGGCCGGCGGTGATGCGCTGCTCTCGCCCGGCGTCACCAAACGATTGCTCGAACGGGTCGCCGGGTCGCTCAAGGAAGCGCCGGACACCTCCCACCTTGCGGTGCTCACCGAGCGCGAGCGGGAGGTCCTCGGCCTGGTCGGCCACGGGCTCACCAACGACGAAATAGGCCGCCGGCTGTTCCTCAGCCCGCTCACCGCGAAAACTCACGTGTCCCGGATCATGTCCAAGCTGCTCGCGAGGGACCGGGTGCAACTCGTGGTGGTGGCCTATGAAACCGGCCTCGTGCGTGCGGGGTACCAGGAGTAGGTGGTCCCCTTCCGCAGGGAGTGCTCCATCGCGCTGAAGATGCTCCACCGGCGGTAGCCGAGAGCATCCGTCGGGCAGATTCGCCGGGCGGCGCACGTGACCGGTGTTGGCGTAACGGTTCCACTGGTTTTCGCCACCGGAACCCCCACAGAATGGATCCATCGTGCTCGCCACACCCGCTCTTGCAGGCCTGTCCGCGCATTTCGTCGCCCCCTGGGTCGGCGGCCTCGGACTATTTCTGTTGCTCATCCCGCTTTTCTGGATCGCGATCATCGCGATCATCGTCATCGTCGCTCTGCGACGTCGTGCCGCCTGGTTCGCGCGCGGCGGCTACGGTCAGCCCGGGTTCAGGGGTGGATACTGGAGCGCCCCGTCCCGTGCGGCGGAGTCGACCCTCGCGGAACGATTCGCACAGGGCCATGTCGACGGAGAGGACTACCGGGCCCGCCTCCAGGTGCTCCGGGAGAACGCCGGGCCGAAGCCGCCCGTCGCGTAGCGTGAGTGCACCGCGGGCGGCGCGTCGCCGCTCCCGGTTCACGATAGCCTCGAGATGACAGCGAGTTCCAACCAGTACGTGAGCATCAGCACATCAGCCAGAGGGAGAACAGCGTGAACGCCTGGCTGCAGCAGAATTCAATGTTGGTGATGGTTCTGCTCGCCGCCGCATCCGCCGTTTTTCTTGTGCTCACGATCCTGTTCGTCGTGCTATGGATCCGCGCCACTCGTGGCCGCCGCCGCCAGTACTTCGCCCGGGTGGATGCGGAGCGCGACAACCTCGATCTTGAAGCCTCGCTCCAAGAGCAACTCGGCAAGCTTCGCATTGTGCGCGAACTTCACGAGGTGGCGGTGCACTCCTTATCGACCATCGTCAGCCAGGCCGATGGTGCCCAATACGCCGCGACAGCGGATGCCGGCGCGGCCGTGCGCGCCTCGGCCACGATCGCCGAGGCGGCCCGTTCCACGCTGGCCGACCTCCGACGGGTGATGACCGTCGTCGGCGGGGCGGTCGACGACTCGCCGCCGGAGCCGCGTACTGACATGGCTCGCGAGCTCTTGGACGTGATGCGGGATGCCGGCCTCGAGATCACCGTCGTGGAGACTGGCGTCCCTTTCGCCCTTGCTGAGGGCCCCCAGCTCGCCGTGTTCCGCATTGTGCAAGAGGCCCTGTCCAACGCGCTCAAGTATGGTGGCGTCGGCACGAAGGTGCGCATCAGTTCGACCTGGACCGATGAGGGCCTGCAGGTCGTGGTCGACGACGACGGTGTGCGGTCGGCCGCGCGCCGTGAGGGACTCGACCCCGACAAGCTCGCACAGAGCCGCAGCTACACTTTTCAGGATGACCTGGACGCCCTCACCGAGGTCGTCGTCGGGCCCGGGATGAGTGAGATGCGGGAACGCGCTGCCCTGTACCGCGGCATCCTCAGCGCGACTATGCTGCCCGGCGTCGGTTTCACAGTCTCGGCGGTCTTCCCCTCGATCCGCTATGACAACGGTGTGCACGGAGTGAACCTGCGCGATGGCGAGGACTGACCCCGGCCCCTCCGGCGAGGACCCTTCCATCTCCAAGCCCGCGCGCGTCTGGAAAGCGGATGATCGTGCCGCCGCCCGCAAAGGCGTTGCGGTCGGACTCTCCGCAGCCGCTTACGGCATCTCCTACGGGGCCCTTGCCGTGGCGGCCGGACTCGATGTCTGGCAAACCAGCGTAATGAGCCTTCTGATGTTCACCGGTGGCTCGCAGTTCGCACTCGTGGGAGTCATCGCCACCGGTGGAGTGGCCGCCGGTCCGTCGGCCATCGCGAGTGCCGCCATCCTCGGTATCCGCAACGGCATCTACGGCATCCGGGTCGCTCCGATCATCGGAGCCGGCCGTTGGCGACGATTTGCCGCGGCCTGGGTGACCATCGACGAGTCGTCCGCTGTGGCTACAACCCAACCGTCACCGCGCAGCCAGCGGATCGGATTCTGGGTGGCTGCACTCTCGGTGTACATCGGCTGGAACCTCACCTCGGTCATCGGCGCACTCCTCGGCAATGCCCTGGGAGATGTGGCTCTCCTGACTCTTCCGTGGGTTAGTTTCGGCCGGGGAGGACTGGTTTGTGGC
>JAZJZS010000022.1:0-16024 GCA_040389685.1 Actinomycetota bacterium | reverse complement strand
CGCGCAAGCCCTCACCCAGACCGCAACGACGCCCTACTCGCGGATCTGGGTCAGAATCCGATCTCGACCGTCACGGACCGCGCGCTTCGCACTGCTGCGCCGCCTTCGACTTCGACGCTGACAGCGCCGACCTACGGAGGAACGCGTTGGCCTGTTCGGCGGCAGAGGCGAGGTGCCGGTCGTCCTGGTGTAGGTATCCGCGGGTGGTTTCTATGGAGGCGTGCCCGAGGATGTCCTGAAGCGCATGCGGGGGAATTCCGGCGTCGGCGAGCCAGGTCGCACCTGTGTGCCGGAGCCCGTGGCCGGTCAGATCCGGCAGGCCGATGTCGATGACGAGCTGATCCCAGTTCGTCGCATCCCGCACCGTCGCGTTTGTGAGGACGCCGCCCTTTGGCCCAGTCAGAAGTTGGTCGTTGGAGTCCTTACCTGTGTTGAGACGTATTAGCACGGGGCGGAGCGGGGCGAAGATAGGTACCCGGTGCTCCTTGCGATTCTTCGTAGCTTTCGTGATCAGGCCGCCCTTGCCGGGGAAAATCTGACGCCGGATCACGATGAGGTTCTTGTCCTCTCGAGCGGTGTCAGGGGCGTGTGGGGTTGGTGTGTCGGTGTGTGCGTTGTGCCACTCGCGCTGAGGCTGACGGAGTGTCCGTGCAGGACATTCGACCCGCTCTTGTCCAGCCCCGCGCCCGGGTCTACAGTGTGAGGCGCCAGAAGTACCTCGTTCACCGCTGCCCCGGAGGCGCGTCGTGACCCAGTGGGATGATCTGCCGGATTCCGCCAAGAACGGCGGGGCCCTTTCGGTGCTGGAGGACGCTCTCAAGGCGGGCGGCGCGAACGGTCCAACCACCGACGGCGACTGGAAGGTCTGGGCCAAAACATACCGCGCCGACAGCCTGCTGACGCTCGGCGGATTCGGCGGAATCCCCGGCGGCGGAACGCCCATCGAGTTTCGCGACCCGAACCTCACGGTCGAGATCGGACTGCACCAAACCTCGGGTACCGATGACGGCGGCTGGCGCGTCGTCCTGACGAGCCCCGTCGTAGCGGTGCACCTGCCGTTCCTCAGCCCCGCCAAATACGACGTGCCCAACGCCCGGCTGCTGCCCGACCCCAGCATCGACCATGTGTCGATGGTCGTCGGTGGGCTGAAACTGAGGCTCATGCAGCTGTCGGGCCAGTCCGTGCAGTTCGACTTCCTCTCCGCGTCGACCACCGGCAACCCCGTCGACAAGATCTACGACCTCGTCCGGATGGAGCCGCCATACGCGACCGTCGGCCCCGAAGCGACCGTGGGCATCGGGTTCCGTGCGGCCGTCCTCGACCTGAGTTCGGGAAGCCGGCCCATCGGGGCTCCCCGCCGGCGCACGGGCAATGCCCAACGCGTGGCAGGGTTTCTACCTGCCCGAGGTGCGGGTGTTCGTGCAGCCGCCCGGTCTCGAGGACCTCTACATCACCGCGGCCGCGCGCGATCTTTACATCGGCGTCGGCGCTAGCGCCGGGCTCACCGCGATCTTCGAGGCCGAAGTGGTGAACATCGCCGAGCTCACCGTCTCGGCACACGTTCTGACGAAGGCGGGGAAGTGCATCCCGGTCACTATCGCCGACCCGACGGCCGACCCCGCCCACGGCACCGCCACCGTGCCCGCCGACGCGACGCTGTTCGTCGACACCCACGGCGGGTCAGGCTCGAACACGGTCACGATCGCCCCCGACAACGCGTCGATCGTGATGGGGACCCGCGGGGACATCACCACCGACGCCGACGGCACCACCATCCAGGTCACGGTCGCGGATGCCGCGGCTGGCATCACCAAACACCTCACCGTCACGACCACCCTCGACACTTCCGCGGTCGGCGGCGGAGGTGGCGGGGTCACCGCGCTCTCGATCACACCGACGAGCACTCTCGTGCCGTATCGGATGGTCGCCGACTCGCTCGATCCGGCCGTCGTGCGACTCGAACCGGCACCACCCGTGACCGCGACGATCGCGTGGACGAGCTCGACGGTGCCGATCACCGGCGACAGTGACAAGGCGTCGGTGACGCTCGATGTCTCGGCGCTCACCCCGACGCATCCGCTCTCCAGCCAGCTCGTGGTCACCGTCAGCGGAGGCACCGCTGTGGTGAGCGACTGCTACTTCGTCTTCGACCACCCCAAGCCCGCCGAGCTCGCCACGCCCACCTGGGCGCGCAACCCCGACAACACCCGCGACCAGAAGTCGCCCGCGCGGGACCAGCACGCGCCATCCCGCAGCTACATCGATGCGGCGACCGACCTCGCCAGCTACCTCGACCACGACACCGAACTGACCGTCGACGGGTACGCGTCGTACGAGAACGAGCAGACCCAGTACAACCACGACCTCAGCGAGCGCCGCCTGCAGGCGGCGCTCGCCATCCTGCATGACGCCGGGTTCAGCAAGGCGAAGGCGGGCACGGCGTTCGGGGCGGCCAACGCGCACGCGGGCACGAACCCCCGCACCGACACCACGCCCCCGCCTACGACACCCGCACCACCGGCCGAGACCGACGGCTTCTGGTGGCTCGCCCGGGCGTGGGCCCCGGGCGCACCGGCCGCCAACGTCACCGCGAACCTCGATGTCACGCGGCAGGAGTGGGGCGGCGACAACACCCAGAAGGACGTGACCCCGCTCAAGCAGCCGCAGCCCAGCTGTTTCCGCCGCATCGGCGTACGCGTCGAGATCCTGCGTGACACCTTCATTCGCGCCGAGGTGTGGGGCGAGTTCGACTTCTCCAAGGCCGCCGATCAGAGCAAGCCCGGGCTCGGGCTCACCGATGCCCAGCACGACGACAACCCCGCAGACGGCATAGTCGACTTCCTCGTGCGGCTGCGGATCAGCGAAGACCGCCAATCGTGGGAGGTGGATGCCGAGTTCCGCGCGCACGACAAGGACAAGGACGGCCTCTATCAGCGCAAACGCGGCGACGGCATCCCCGATCTCGTCCTCGACGCCGTCGGCGCGCTCGCGGTGCTCGCCCCGCTCACCGCCGCCGCGAGCAGTCTCTCGCCCGCGGGCGGGGGCGTCGTGGCGCTCGGGGCCGTCGCGATCGGGGCGGCGGGCGTGCTCGAGACGCAGAAGCTGACCCTTTACGGCGGCGAACTGGTCGTCGCCGACGGGATCGTCAGCGCGGACGGATCGACGGGGGATGCCTCGGCGGGCAGCAAGGTCGCCGTCTTCTTCGACGTCGAGACCACCTTCTCGTTCGACCTCAAGATCATCCGCACCGCCGACGGCAAGCCGATGAGCGCGCGGTACAAGGCGATCGGGGTGGCCGGGGAATGGGGGAGCGCGGCGAACCCTGACTTCCGCCCGCTGGCCGTCTTCGACCCGGCCAAGGGCTACACGATCGACGCGCCCGACGGCTCGCTCGTCGCGACGCCGCCGCTCGACGAGATCCTGCGCATCTTCGGCTTCAAGGTCAGCCGCGACAACCCGATGTTCGTCGAAGTGCAGTTCGGCATCGGGCTCGAGCTCGGAATCATCACCATCGACACCGCCACCGTGCGCGCCGAATTCCACGGCAGCGGCACCCCCGACATCAGCATCTCGCGCCTGTCGGCCACCCTCGACGTGCCGGGCGTCCTGCACGGCACCGGGTACGTCGCGATCTCGGATGCGCAGATCAGCGGCGGCTTCGACGTCTCGGTGACGTCGGTCAACATCCGCATCTCGGCCACCCTCACCATCCACCCCGACCCCGACGGCGGACCGGCGATCGGCATCCTGTTCGGCGCCGCGGTGGAATTCCCCGCGCCGATCCTGCTCGGCGCCTCCGGCCTCGGCATCTACGGTTTCCTCGGCGGGATGGGCATTAACTTCGCCCGCAGCTACGACGAGACCGCCGAGCTGCCAGCGCTCGACTGGGCCATCACGCACCTGAAGAACGATGACCTATTCACCGACCAGGCATGGCACTACCAGAAGGACGCATACTCGTTCGGCGCGGGCCTCGTGCTCGGCACCGCCGACGGCGGATTCACGCTCAACCTCAAGGGCGTGCTGCTGATCTCGACGCCCGGCCCCGACATCACCCTGCTCGCCCTCGCCAACGTCTTCGCCCCGACCCTGCCCGAGCTCGGCGGCGATACCAGCGCTACGATCATCGCCGTCATCGACCTTGACTTCGGCCGCGGGAGCGTGCTCGTCGCGCTCCGCATCGAGTACGCGATCGGGTTGCTCCTGGCGATCAAGATCCCCGTCACCGCCTTCTTCGACACGAACAACACCTCGCACTGGTACGTCGAGCTCGGCAACTACGACCACCCGGCGACCGTCAGGGTGTTCGATTCGTTCACCGGTTCGGGCTACCTCGAGGTGCACGGCGACGGGCTGAGCCTGCCGACCGACCCGCCGCTCAGCTCGGACGGCCTGGTCTTCGCCGCCGGTTTCCACATCGAGGCCGTCCTGATGGGCAGCGAGGCGATCGGGCTCTACTTCAAGGCAGCCGCCGGCTTCGACGCGCTGTTCTCGCCAGACCCGCTGTATGTCGGCGGAATCATCGAGGTCAGCGGCGAGCTGCGCCTGTGGATCATCAGCATCTCGGCCAGCGCCAAGCTCGTCATCATCTACAAGGATGCCACCGGCGAGCTGTACGTGCACGGCGAGGTGCACGGCAAAGTCGACTTCTTCTTCTTCAGCGTCGAGGGCTCCGTCGAACTGACCATCGGGACCGAGCCGGGCACAGAGCCGCCGACTGTCCAGGACCTCGTCACCGGCGTCGGACTCGTAACGCGCACAATCCACGTGCTGCTCGAGGGCGCGGCCGTCGGCGAGCCCGTCGACGGCGTGCTCGCGAAGGCCGCCGAGAGCGGGGACGCGCCGGTCGACGTGCCGATCGATGCGATCCCGGTGCTGTCGTTCCTCACCCTCGCCAAGACCGACGAGGCGAACATCCTCGGCGGGGTGCTCGGCTCGTACGCGGGCGCCCCCGCCAACCCGTGGATGCAGCTCGGCGACCACTGGTGGCGGTACGAGGTCACCGCCGTGCGGCTCACCGGGGGAGTTCTCATCCCGCCCACGCCGGCCGGCGGGGCGGCGGCAAGCGTGTGGTGGGTGCAGAAGAACGACGCGCAGGCGACGTCGCTGCAGCTGGCGCTGCTGAACTGGACGCCCGATCCGCATCCGGCCGCCGTGCCGTACGGCGAGGCGCTGACCACGACCGTTGACCACCGGTGGGGCACGATCTGCAGCACGGCGGCCGAGCCGGCGAGCGTGCTGTGGACGTTCGACGAGCAGCCGCTCGGGCCGAGCCCCACGGGGTGGGTCCTCACAGGCATCGCCTGGCCAGACGCCCCGGGAACCATCCGGACAACTCCGGTGCGCACCCGGATGACCGTGACCGAGCCGTGGCGGATCTCACCCGCCGTCGACGCACTGCAGGGCACCGACCCCGCGATCGTCCTCGGCGACGCCGTGGCCTGCTACAACCCGTCGATCCGCGACCCGAAGACCTCGCTCTCGCAGTGGTCGAAGGGACAGGCGACGGGGTTCAGCGCGCGCGGCTGGCTTACCGGCGCCGCGGCGTTCACCGCCCTCGACGCGCACGTGGCCGTCGGCGGGTCGCTCTACGACTTCCCCGCCGCGCGGCAGGCAACGGCGTGGGACCCCACCACCGTGTCGGCGTTCGCACACGCTGCGGCGGCGACGGATTCGCGCCAGATCGTGCAGGATGCCGGATGCTTCGGCGAGCTGCTGCGCTCGCCGGTCCGCGATCTCGCCGAACCCTCCCCGGGCGGAGACGAGCTGGCGCGCAAGCTCGTCGAGGAGACCTGGGCGGCATCCGGGTTCACGCCCGATCCGCTCGCCGACGCCGTCTCATTCACGGCGGGCGCTGCGGCGGACGCCGACGGGTTCGAGGACTTCGGCGTGCTGATGCTGATGCCGCGGATCGGACTCGAGTACGGCCTGACGGTGTCGGCGCGCACGGCCGATGGATCCGAGATCGAGGCGCACCGCGTGAGCGGCTCGGATCTGGTGCCCTCGCCGGTCCCGATCCCGGGTCGCTGGCTCGACGCCGGAGGACCGTGGGCCGATTCGGTGAGCCGGGCCGGGCACCTCGCCGGGCGACTGATCTCGACCGAGAAGCTCGTGGCGGTGTACGTGCGACTCGACGGGCTCGGCGGCAAGGCGGCGCACGTCGTGACCGGCTGGGACCGCCGCCGCAGCAGGGCACCGTTCCCGGCCTACTACGTCGTCGCGGTCGAGGCGCTGCTCGCCTCCGAGACCCGCCGGTATGACTGGGACACGACGACGCTGAACAACGATCAGCAGGCGCTGAACACCGCCCTCACGCAGGCGGCCGGCAGCGAGCCGCTGCTGACGCCCGACACGACGTACGCTGTCGAGATCGACTGGCAGGCGACGTGGGTGCCGGTCACGGGCGACGACCACAGCCCGCCGCAGGGTCAGCCTCCCGCTCCGACGCTGATGCCCGCCGACCTTCCGAACGACCACACGTCGACCAAGACGCAGAGCTTCCGCTTCCACACGAAGGCGAAGGCGAACGTGCCCTCCGACGTCGTGTCCGACCTCTCGCCGTGGGTGCTCGGCACCATTCCCGCGAAGGACGAGACCGGGGTCTTCACCCATGCCGGGGTGAGCCTCACCTTCTCGTCGCAGCGTGTGGCTGCGCTGTTCGACGCGTACGACCTCGAGCTCTACGCCGTGGTTCACTCCTCCTCGGGCATCCACCCCCGACTCGCCGATCAGCCCGATGAACCTGTGCCGCAGGTGCCGCTGGTCGCTGGGTCGGCCTACGCCACCACGATCGATCCGTACGGGGTCACGTCGCCCTGGCGCGAGGCCGCTGAGGACCTCGCGGCGAACCTCGGATGCGTCGACGAGTCGCGATTCGACCACAGCACGTTCACGGTGACGCTGCCGTACGAGTTCGAGCCGCTCACCGAGTACCTCCTCGACGTGCACGCGCGCAAAAAGGGCGCCGGCGGCACCGGCGACATCGTGTACCGGGTCCCGTTCCGCACCGGCCGGTTCGCCGATGCCGCCGACCTCGCGTCGTTCGTCGGCAGCTCGCGCGGCGAAGGCCGCGGCATCCTCACTCCCTCGGCGCTCGCCCCGCTCGTCGGCAGCGTGCCGGGCACGGTGCTCGACGACGCGTTCGAGCAAGCCGGGCTCGGCGCCCCGCAGGTTCCGGGCTTCCCGTCGCTGCAGGTGCTGTGGAGCACCGACGCGGTGCCCCAACCGATCGCGGTGGTCGTCGAGTCGAGTGAAGAGATCGTGCGCTCGCGGGCGACGCCGCAGAAGGTGGATGCCGCACCCACCGACGCCGACCCGACGCACCACTACTGGGCGAGCGTGCCCTGGCCGTGGTTGACGGTCGGAGCCGCGGTCTCGCCCGCCGCACCAGGACTGCCGGACGCCCCGGTGACCCGCATCGCAACGGGCCCGGGCGGCACGCGTGCAATAGTCTTCCTCGGTCCGAACGCCCGCGGCACGAGACTCCGAGTCGACCTCGTCACCGACCTCGACGGACCCGCGGGATCCACCGAGGCGCGCACGCCGCTGCTGTCGGTCGCGCTCGTTACCGCACCGTGGGAGGAGGAGGACTGATGGCGCGCATCGCGAACCCCGGGTATTTCCGCGCCGAAGCTGTCGGCATCGACTGGGCCTCGGTAGCCAAGTCGCACGGGCAGCAGCTGGCGGACACCGGCGACTCCCGCGGGCTCACCCTGCGACTGGCGTGGGCGTGCCACAGCGACCTCGGCGTGCCGCACGGGGTGTTCACCGTGTGGCGGCGGCAGCCGAAGCAGGCGGATGCGCGTGCGGTCGAGGTCACTGCACAGCCCAACGGCGACGGATCGCTTCGGGTGGACTGGGGCACGCCTGCGGGGCGCGTCGCCATCGACTGCGGTGTGGTCGACCCGTCGCAACCGGTCGTCGTGCGCCTGTGCTGGCGCACCGGCTCGAAGGAGTCTGTCACGGCCGTCGGCGTGTCGGGCACGGGCAGCGCGACCGCGCACATTGAACTGCGGACGCCCGGCGCGACGTGCGCCCTTGTCACGAACGCGTTCGATCCGGTCGCCCGCATCGTCTCGCTCGACGACATCGTCAACGCACCCGATTGGGAGCCGCTCGAGTACGTCGGGCTGCCGGTTCCGAATACCGGCATCGCCGGCACCGACTACGACGGCTTCAAGCAGGGCCTCGTGACCGCGACGATGCCAGCACAGGATGCCGCCCTCGACCGCTGGACCCGCGGCGCCCCGCCGGTCGGATGGTCGACGACGCTGCCGTCCGGGTTCGTCGCGCCGACCTGGCAGGCACCGGATGCGAAGGCGTTCGTGGCTCGGATCGCCGCCGAGCTGCTCGACAGGATCGCAGGTCTCTACGCGCCCGGGCTCGCCGAGAACGCACAGGCGGGAGTGACGAGCCCTACCCCGGTGGCGGGTCCGCCGGGTGCGGGGCAGCCGGCATCCATCGACGCCGCCCCATGGCCGCTACTATCGATTCCGGCCGTGAGCGATCCGTTCGCCAACCTGGCCCTCGGCTTCGGTACGGCGTACCCGTTCCGCACCGTCAGTCGCGCCATCGCGCAGCTGCCGGCGCCGGAGTTCCTCGTCACCGCGAAGTATGCCGCGGGCCCGGTGTTCCGGGCGAGCGGGCCCGGGTGGAACGTCGAGATCCCGCTGCCGGCGGGGGAGTACGCCGCGTATGCCCCACCCGTCATGCACGCGCAGACCCCTGGACCGCTGCCCTTCGTGTCGGCGCGCTACTCGCTGCAGCCGCCAACGATCATCGACGCCCCGTGGCGCGAGAACGTCCGGTCGACGTGGCCCCCGCTGCCCGCCGACGCGGGCACCGTCCACGTCACGCAGTTCGCCACGGTGCGCACCCCCCTCGCGACGGGAGTGGCCGAGCCGCTGTTCGCCTTCGACGCGGACGTCGACGGATGGCGCGTGCCGAACATCCCGCCCCTCACGCCCGGCGCGACTCTCCTGAGCAGCGTCGACCCGGTCGCCGAGATTCCGCTCGGCGGCGGCGGACGCCACGAGCTGTACGGCGCCGCGCTGTCGGACGTCCACGGCATCTGGTCGCCGTGGAGCGAGACCGTCTATTCCGGTGTCGAACCGGCCGCGACGCCGCCGATGCTTGCGAACCTCAAGCTGCGGACCACCTACACGGGCTCGGTGCAGTGCCCGGCGACGCTGGACGTGGACGTGATCGTCGAGTTCACCGAGCGGTCGACGACCTCCGTCGAGTTCTCCGCCGTGTTCTACCCGATGACCTCGCCGTCGATGCCCCCACCGACGGGGCTCGGCGCCGAGGCGGTACCGGTCGGCGCGGTGCGTCGCAGCTTCTCGATCTCGTTCGCCGGTGATGTGCCGACGGGCATCGGATGCGCCGTCGTGCCGCTCGACGAGAACGGCCTGTCGGCGCCGGTCGCGGGTCCCGGGCAGGGCGAGCCGCGCCGCTTCGGTGCGCGCGTCGGTCTGCCGCCTCTCGACTTCTCGACGACCGACCGCTGGGGGGTGGATGTCTGGGCGCGCCGCGCTCTGGCGGTCGGCCCGACTCCCACGGTGTGGTCGCCCAGCGATCCCGCGCGGGCGATGCTCGCGTCGGTCGGCAGCCCCGTGCCGGTCGTCCCGGCGACGATGCCGCTCCCGGGTGTGCCGCTCGCGAGCCTCCCCGACTCAAACGGCCGCGCGCACGTAAGGGTGGTGTGGGGAGCGCCCGGATCGAGCAGCGTCAAGGCTTTCGTGGTGTGGCAGGCGAGCGAGGACTACCTCCGCGAGCGTTGCGGGATCGCCGACCCGGCACCGGATGTGGTGCCCGGCGCGCGACTCGTCGCTGTGCGCCAGCTGCTGATCGACCATCCCGAGGAGTGCCGTCTCGCCTTCCGGCGCATGCTGGATCTGCCCGGCGACCGGCGGGAGGAGGATGTCGCGCTCGCTCGTGGCTCCACCGGTATCCAGTTCTTCGTCGTCACCTCCACGACCCCGAGCGGCGTCGACTCGGCGTGGCCCTACAACTCGGCCGGCCACGACTCCACCCAGGTGTTCATCGCACCGCGCGTGCTGAGGCCCGCCCAGCCGCTTGCGCGCCCCGAGATTACGCTCGCGGGAGCGGACGTCGGTCTCGAGGTGCCGAGCGAAGTGCCGGTATCCCGCTTTCGCGTCTACCGCACGCACAACTTCGACGCGGCCCGCCGGGCCGACTCGATGGGCGCGCCCGAGTTTGTCACGGCGACGGCGCCCGCCGATCCGCCGGCCCCGGCCGACGTCGACCTCGTCACCGGGCAGCCCGTCTTCCGTGGGCACTGGGTCGGCGCGCTCACCCCGAGCTGGAAGACCTGGTACGTGCGGACTGTGGCCGAGCCTGACACGAGCGGCGTCCCCGAGCGGGGCTGGCGGGGCATCCTGTCGCCGGAGTCCGACATCGTGACGGTGCGCGTTCCGCCCTCGACCCCGCCAGACCTTGATCCGCTCGTCGTCGAGTCGGTGACACCCGATCACAGCGTGCTCGTCGCGCGCACCTCGACGTCGGCACCGATCGTCGACACCGACTTCGGGCCGCACCTGGCCGGGGCGCTGACGTCCGCCGCGCTCACGGCGGACGGGATGGCCGCGGCATCCCTCGCGCCGCTCTCGGTGCTGGCCGCCGCCGATCCGCCGGCACCGGCGGTCGGCGTCGCGGTGGTTGTGCGCGAGGAACGCAGCGGGGGTCGCACGCCCCTGGCGGTGTGGTTCACGCGGGCCGACCCGGCGCAGCCGGTAGACGTCGGGCTGCGGCTCGTCGATCCGCTCGGACGCGCGGTCGTGCAGCTCGCGACGGTCGCGGGATGGACCACACCCACGCCGCCGAATCTCGAGCTCGTCGCGGTGACGCGGGCGTCGGCGACCGCTGCCGTCGTCACGGTCTCGAGCACCGAGGAACGCACCGTGCGGCCGCCGTTCGTGCTCTCCGTCTCGGCGGCGCGCCGGATCATCGTGCGTCCGCCGCTCGGCGGCGTCGGCGGACTCGGCGGGATCGGAGGGATCCGCTCGGTCGCGGGGGCCGGCGAGGTGCGCGAGCTGCTCCTCATCCCCGGCTTACCGCTCGGACCGACGCTCACCGCGTCGATCGAGCTGCCCGCCATTCGGCGCGACGGCGGGCTGCCATTCCCGATCCCCTTCCCGCCGCGACCGCCGGCGAGCGGCATCCGCTTCGCCTTCCGCGAAGAGGTCGGACCCACCCTCTACGACATCTACATCCCGCTCGCGGCGACGATGTCGGCGACGGTGACACTCACATCGCCGGAGGGTCCGCACACGTCGGTGCGCGCGACGGGATAGTCGGTGACGGCGGTCGCTGGGCGACTTCGCAATCTCGGCAAGACTGGCCGCGAAGCTGAGACCCGCGAACTCATGCGCCTCGCGGCGGAGGCGCTGCTGGTCCACGGGTCCAACTGCAACGGTTTGTCTCGCCCCGACGGGTGCAACCGGGTCGCGCTCGACGGGGTCGAGTTGCGGTTGAGCGACTTTGGGATTGAAGGCGTGTCCGCATGAACTACCTGGGGTGTCGAGCACGATCGTTCTTCAACGCATGAGGTCGACGGCCCGTCCGATGCCCATCACTTTCCCACCTCAATCGACCGTGAGAAACCAGAAACGACCGCGTACAATCGTCACCAGCGAACCGCCCGGTTCCCTGCAAACGCAAGGAGCCCGCGAGTTCCCGAGACGACTGGTGAAGCCCCAAAAGGCGAGGATTCTACAGGGGGTCGAGGTTCAAATCCTGTCAGCCCGATTGAAGCTCAAATGACCGCCCATGCTTTTCGGGCGGTCTTTTGAGTTTCCTGGCGCGCTTACAGCGGGGTCTCTTCGAACGTGGGAGTGGCGACTGCCGTTTGCGGACGTACTCTCGTATTGTTGGTGTGGGAGTTCCGGGTGGTTCTTGGGGGGGACGGCATTGTTGTTGGAAGGCCGTGTAAATCAGCGAGGGAGAGCGCAACGTCGTTGCGCGCCTCGACCATGACCCGCTTAGCCAGCCTCCGCGTCATCGTGGTCTTGACCGCCATTCTCGGCATCAACTACATCGCGTGGCGGTGGTTTTTCTCGCTGAACTGGGATGCCTGGTGGATTGCTGTCCCACTGGTCGCAGCGGAGACATACAGTTTCATCGACGCTCTCATGTTCGGAATGACCATGTGGCGTGCTCGAGCACGACAGCTGCCACCCACTCCCGCGCGCGGCCTAGCGGTTGATGTGTTCATCACCACCTACGACGAGGACGTGGGCCTCGTCGTAAAGACCGCGACGAAAGCAAGGGATATCAGCTATCCCCATTCAACCTGGGTGCTCGATGACGGGGCGCGCAGCGACTTGGCGGACGCTATCGCGGGTGTGGGGGTCGGTTATCTCACCCGTGGCGGATCGTGGAACGGCAAACCGCTACATGCGAAGGCGGGAAATCTCAACAACGCGCTGATGGTTACCTCGGGTGAGTTCATCCTCGTGCTCGATGCTGACCAGGCTGCCGAAGCCCGGATTTTGGATGAGACCCTTGGCTACTTCGAGAATGAGCAGGTCGCGCTCGTGCAAACCCCACAGTTCTTCGGGAATGTGGGGCCGAGGGATCCGTTCGGTAGTCAGGCTCCCCTCTTTTACGGGCCGATCCAACAGGGCAAGGATGGCTGGAACGCCGCTTTCTTCTGCGGATCGAATGCTGTCCTGAGGCGGGAAGCGTTGATGCAACTCGGCGTCACCGGTTACGTGGATGAAGTGGAGCGAAGCATCCTCACAGCATTGAAAGGCGCGACCAAAGTGATTTCGCGAGCCGCGCACGGGGCGCCGCGCGAGAACGAAACGCTGCAACTTGCACTCCAGGAGGTGTTGCGCAACGTCCATCAGACGCGTAGCGACATCCGCGATGGGCGCCCGATCGCGGCGGCGACCTACAAACTTCAGCGCGCGATCGCAGTAATTTCGGAGTCAATGGTGGCCCTCGACATGCAATTACTAGCCAAGGATCTCGCAGCAATTGCAGAAATGGTGCCCGCCTCGGCGGGCGGGGGCGACTACCTTCGCGACCTCGACCTGACTGTCGCAACTCTCGCGTCGCGCGAGCTCTCACCCCTTGGAGCGGTCGAATCGGTGCAAACCCTGCTACGTTCGCTCGACGTCGTGCGTGCGGACCAGGCGCAACCGATCATGCCGCTGGCGACTATTTCGGTAACTGAAGACATGGCGACGTCGATGCGACTTCAGAGTCTCGGCTGGTCGACCGTATACCACAACGAGATTCTGGCAACCGGTTTGGCTCCGGAAGACCTTGGCACCATGCTCAAACAACGCCTTCGTTGGGCGCAAGGCACCATCCAGGTGATGCTGCGCCAGAACCCGTTAGTTCAAAAGGGCCTCACGGTCGCACAACGCATCATGTATTTCTCCACCATGTGGAGTTATCTCAGCGGATTTGCCGCGGTTGTGTACTTCGCGGCCCCGATCGTGTTCCTGGTCTTCGGAGTGCTCCCCGTGGCCACAACGGCATGGCTGTTCTTCCTGCAATTCCTGCCTTTCATGATCGCAAACCAGGTCATGTTCCTGATCGCAGGCAAAGGCAATCCAACCTGGCGTGGCCAGCAATATAGCCTCGCCCTGTTTCCTGTCTGGATCAAAGCAACAGTGAGCGCGGCGGCGAACGTCTATTTCGGCCGACCTCTCGCTTTCGTGGTGACGCCGAAATCGCGTCAGGACGCACAGCCACAGGTGCGGCTGGTGATACCGCAACTGCTCGTCGCGGGTGCGCTGGTCACTGCGAGCACAATCGGCCTGCTGCGCGTGCTATTGGGAATCGGCGAGCCGGTCGGCACGCTCGTGAACCTCCTGTGGGTAGCTTTTGATCTCGTCATTCTCAGCGTGCTCGTGCCTGCGGTGCGATACCGCGGCCGAACCTCAACGGAAGGAGAGCACTGATGGAAATCACTGTCGAACGGCGGGATGATGGGCTTGTGGTAGTCCATCCAGCGGGGCGCCTGAACATGGTGACAGCGGGCGACCTTAGGGAGCTCATCGCATCAACGATCACTGCCGAAAACGCTCACGTCGTGGTCGATCTCAGCGCTGTTTCGTTTATCGATTCCTCCGGCCTCGGTGCGCTGATCAACGGTCTGAAGTCCGCGCGCGAAGCAGGGGGAGATCTTCGAATCGCTGCCCCCAACGACCAGGTCAGACTGGTGCTTCAGCTGACGAACCTCGAGCGGGTGCTGACGCCTTACGGCACCGTGGACTCGGCTTTCGCGGATGTCTGATCTGGACCGGCACCAACTTGCGATGACATCACCACCGGATGACGTCGACGCGGTGCACGAGATGATCGCGCGGGTTTGGGACAAGTCGCCCGACGTCCCCCTAGCGGATCGGATACGTTTCGAGACGGCGCTGATAGAACTCATCTCCAACGTTGTTCTACATGCCGACAGTGGCACCGGGGTCACCTGTGTTCTCACCGTCGATGTCCTCCCTACCAGCGTTGAAGCTCGGGTGACAGACACTGGTGAAGGCGGGGACATCGAACTGACGCGGGTCATGATGCCAGGCGACGACGCCGAATCCGGTCGTGGGCTCGCCCTGATCAACTCACTCGTCGATGAAGTGCAGTACGAACGGATCAACGGCCAAAATCATTGGCGCATTAGTCGGGCGCTCGGTTCCTGAATGGACGCGCGACCCGAAGAGGTTTACCGCGTGATCGTCGTCGACGACGATCAGGACGTCGCAGAGCTGATGCAAATAGTACTGGAGCGCCGCGGAGGGTGCGAAGTCCTTGTGCTCAATAGTCCGCGGCTCGTTGTGGAAGCCGCAGAACGTTTTCAGCCAGACCTCCTGCTCACGGACATTGAGATGCCTGGGATGAGCGGAATAGAGCTCATCACCGCAGTCCGCTTCGAACACCCTGGACTACCGGTGATCGTGATGACGGCGCACGCGTCCGTTGACTACGCCGTAAAGGCCATCCGACACGAAGCCGACGAATTCCTCGTCAAACCTGTATCGACAAACGAACTCATCATCTCGGTGCGACGGCTCTCGAAGGATTACCGTGAGATGCAGTTCGACACCCAGGACCGGGTGCGTGCCGCCGAAGTCCAACGCGGCCTGCAGCCACGACCGATAACGGGTCTCGATGGCTACCAACTTGCGGGCGCCTGCATACCGGCCAGAGTCGTTGGCGGCGACTTCTTCGATTGGTACCGGCTCGGGGACGACCTCGTCATCACGCTCGCCGACGTCATGGGTAAAGGTGTCGGAGCAGCCATCATTGCGGCAACAGTTCGTTCAGTCATTCGAGGCACCACTGACGGCACCGATCTTGCCGCGGCGATTTCCAAAGCTGACTCCGAACTTGAGTCAGACCTCAGCGGCGCGACGACTTTCGTCACCCTCTTTCACAGCACACTCAACCCCCGAACCGGACTACTCACCTATGTCGACGCCGGGCACGGTCTAACCACTGTGTGCCGGAAAGATGGCAGCGTGCGACGCCTCGCGACGACAAGCCTGCCCCTGGGGTTGGGACTAAACGAAACTTGGCGCGAACATCATCTAATACTCGAGCCAGGCGACACGTTCATCTCCGTTAGCGACGGCATCCTTGACCTCTTCGACGGCACACTCGCCAGCTTCACCGACATCGAAAGGATCGCCCGAGACGCGCCAGATGCCCGCTCCGTCGTCGAGGCCCTCCGCAGCATAGCGGGCGTCACAGCACCAGACGATGTCACGGTTGTCGTACTGCGCCGGGACGCCTGAGCAGGCACCAACTCACGGCACCTGATTTTGCCGCGGTAATCCGGAATGGGCCGTTGGGAGAAGGTGGCTACTCTGAGAGGAGCGCCATCGGATGCCCCGCCCAGATCCGGCCGAGTCCCGTGAGCGTGAGGTTGTGTCACCCGGATCGCCTTCGGCGTCATATCACCCGACTCACCGGCCGAAAATGGCCCACGGAGGTTGCGTCCCCTTGAGTGGTGTGGTTTCCCGGGTTTCGAGCGTCGGATCGTCGA
>JAZJZS010000021.1:0-135849 GCA_040389685.1 Actinomycetota bacterium | reverse complement strand
TCGTCACCGGGGAAGACGCCCACGTCGTCACCCCGGGAGACGTACAACAGCAGTGGCCGAGCCTGGACTGGCGACGAGTCCGCGCCCGCCTGGTGCGGCCATCTGGATAATGTCACCGTCGGCATCGACATTGTCCGTGCCCGCTCCGCTCGGAGACAACGGGATCGGCTCGTCGTCCGTCCCGATCTGGGTGATTTCAGCGCCATCGAACAACGTGGTGAGTCGCCCGACCGGATCATCGACGAAGGCGGCGTAGGCCTCTTGAGCGCCACCGGTCATGCCCGAGGTCGTGATCGCGAAGAGCGCTTCAATCCTGGTGAGTACCGGCGCCCACACGCGAGTGATCCGGATTTTCCTCTTGGCGAGTTCTGATGCGAGATAGTCAAGACCGTTGACGTGATCTCGGTCAAAGTGGGATATGACAAGGAGATCAATTGTCGTTTCGTTTGCGACCTCATTGAGCATCCGCCCGACCGCGTCCTTAAGAGCTTTTCGTGGGTGGGTCGTCCGCCCGGAACCACAGTCATAGATGACTCGCACGGTGGAGCCGTTGCCGACAGCTGCGGTTGGATTGCGGTCGAGCGCTTGAAAGAAGAGCGACTGGGAGTGGAATCCGCCGTGCCCCACGCCCCACTGGTTCACTACAAATTCATACGAACCCTGCCACACCGTGGGCCCCCTGTCTGGATGTTTGGGCGTGCTGCAATACAAGCAGATCGCAAAGAAGAGTCATTACTACTATCAGTGACCATCCGGAGCGGTCCCAGTAGGAGGAGAGATAGCGACTGTTACCTGGCGGCCGCGAGATCGGACGTGCTCAAAACGGCGAGGGGCAATGGACTCGCAAACTGCCGCGCATAACACTTTCGGACGGCTCGACCACCGTCCGAAAGGACGGGCCGAGTGCCTATTGGACATGAGCGAGGTTCGGGGCGCGCAAGCGGCAACCATCGACGGTGGCTGTTGACCCTGGAAGCATTGAACGATCACTTTGACATATTCGGGGCGATGCCCCGCGAGTCTCCTGACGTCGGTGGAGTGTCTGGGGGCGAGGCTGTGCTGGCCAACTGGGTCAGATACCAACGGCGTCGACGCTCGCACGGAAGCATGCCGGTCTGGCAGGAGGATCTCCTGAACAAGCTGACCGGGTTCTCGTGGGATCCGCACAGTGATAGCTGGCACCAACATTGCGCCCTGTTGCGCGGTTTCCTTGAGAAGGAACATCGTTTGCCTCGGTATCGCGCGAATGATCCGTCCGAGCGAGAACTTGCCGCATGGGTTCACAAGCAGCGACACCTTCACCGCCGCGGTCAGCTACTCCCGGAACGCGTCGTAACGCTGCGGCAGTTGCCATTCCGGATCATCTAGGCTCCGCGCTCGCTGGAAGATGTCGTCCGAAACGGGAACTCGCGGGCCCGTCTGTTGTCTAGCGTCGAGGCATGCTGGATTTCCCATACGGGACGGCTGAATACCGTCGCTGCGCGAGACAATGCGTGAGTTGTTTGCTAGCGCGACGGTCTTTCGTATCGTCCCTCGACGTGTTCGGCGTCCAAGGTGCGCTGCATGGACGTGTGTGCGAACCCGGCAAGATCGGGGACCTGCCCGGTCCAGAACATCAGGTCGGTGAGGGTCATCATCGTCTCCCCGCGAAGGATCCGCTGGAACCGGTCATAGCTGAGACCACGGGGCAGTGGGGTCTCAGCACAGAACTTGAGCAGGTCTGTGTTCTGGTCGAGCAGGTATTCCCGGATCCGATTCGCGATCGCGTGCTGCACTTCGGCCGCCTCCTGCTGTGGAGTCGTAATCTCACCGGGGGTGAGGCGCGAAGTCGACTTGCCAAACTTCTTCCGGTTGTCGGCAAGGGAGTGGGGTACGAACACGGCGCCGCCGGGTTTCGGAGATCGAGGCATGACCCGAGTGTAGCGAATATGCACCGTACAAAGGTCCATATTATCCGTGCGAACCAGTCAAATCACCCACTGGCGGTTATTTGCACCCCATGTGCCGTTCGCGGGCAAAAATGGGCCGCACACATCCCTTTTCGTGACCTCAACTATCAAGACCACCCCATCCACCACCGCCAAGCCGCGCCGGAACCGCCCCGCAAGAGCGGCGTCCGCGTCATTGGCCGAGCGGACCATCGCCACCTACGATGCGGCCGCGATGATCCTCCGCTTTGGCGAACCAACCGAGGACAAGAGCATCGCCGCCGCCCGGGCGACCCTCTACCCTCGCGTTCCTGTCGGTGAGGGCGCGCGAACCGCCATGAATGAGATCCGAACCCGACTGGACGATGATTCCGCCGCGAAGATGCGGGAGTACGAACCAGCGCTTCCCCCCGAATATGTGAAGGTCATTCGTGGCTTCGTCGAGGATTCGGTTGCTCTTGCCCTGCCCCTCACTTCGTACTCCGTCGAGACGTTGCTGCGTCCTGTCATGCACTTCGTGTACTGGGCGGTGTTCGTGGTCGGGTGCGACCTCGACGCCCTCGTCGTCTTTGACCGCGAACTGATCCAGAACTACGTGACAGAGGCGCTCCCGACGAACCTTGCGGCAGGAACCAAACGGAACTACCGCGCGTGGATCACCCGTGTCGCCGAGGTAGTCAACCCGGAGAAGAACCCTCGTAATCAGACGCCCCTGAACCAGAAGGACATGGAGGCCCCGTATACCGAGGACGAGATCATTGCGCTCGATCGGTGGGCCGCTGGCCAGGCCACCGCCTACAAGCGCCAAGCCGCCGCGGTGCTCATCGCGCTGGGAGCCGGTGCCGGCCTGAGCGCGGTGGAGATCGCGAACCTCCGCCGCGAGTCGGTTTCCGTGCACGACGACGGAACAGTCGAGATCCAGGTCCTCGTAAAAGGGGAGTGGAAGCGACGGGTAATCGTCACCGCCGAATTCGAAGAGATCATCGCCACTGCGGTCGAAGGGCTGTCCGGGAACTCGATGGTCTTTTTGTGGAAGCGCAACCGGACCGAAAACGATGTCGTGAGCGCCTTCGTCGGCAAGTGCGCGAAACCGAAGGGCACACCTAGTGTGCAGGGCAGGCGACTACGTAACACCTGGTTCGTCACTCAGATGACAAACCGAGTGGACGTCCTCACTCTCATGGAGGCAGCGGGACTGCAGTCGCTCGAATCGATCTCCCGACTCGCCAAGTTCGTCCCGCGACCCCATGCCGATGACCGCGACGCACAGTTACGCGGCGCGCTGTGAGCCGCCCGACGAACCTCAGCAAGTACGAGGAAGCCGAACGATGGATGACGGACACCTTTGGTCAGGGGATGCCGGAATACCTTGCCGCCGTGCGCAGGGACCCCATCAGCGTTTGTGTTGTCGAGGTCGACAAGGTAGTCCGAAAGTCGGGCGTTCAAAATCTTCTCGTGCGATGGCGTGACGAGGATTCAAAATCGAAGGCGGGTCGACGCGCAATCTTGACTCCCACCGCCGCGCTAAGCCTGATACTGCTCCAAATGAGGCTCAAGCGCGCGCCCTTGATTACCGAGCTGAGCGAAACGTTCCTCCAGCTCAGTTCGACGCAGCGCACCATTCTCGGCCTGACTCATGACAGCAATGAGGACCGTGTCTACGACCGCATATGGGCTGGCATCCAACGCCTGATAGCCCTGGTCGACGAGTTCCCCGGGAGACGCGACAAGCGGCTGACTGAAACCGAGTTCGTCGCCACAATCAACGCGCGAGATGCCGCAGATTGCGCGATGCGTCGCGAACGGCTGTTCTCGCTCTCGAACGCGCTGCTTGAAGGTAGTCGCCAATGTCTCCCCAAAGAGCTTCTTGACAGGTCAGACGGAAACGTGGCGCTCGACGCCACATTCATCCCGCTCTATGGAAAGACTGGAAACAGATCACCGAAGAACCTTCGCGGTGATCGTCTAACCGCGAACCCAGACGGCGGCTGGTATCAGCGGGAAGGTAGCCACGGAGCGGTAACCCACGTTGACGCGGCGGTATTCAAAAAGGAAGACCCGACCAGCAAGGTGAAAGGAACATCCAAAGCGAATCGGAACTGGGGTATCGAGGCAGAGATCGCACGCATGACCGCAAATTTTCTCGAAGGAGACGAGCGATTTCCCCTCCTGACAGTTGGCGTGTCATTTCATGTTCCTGGGGTGGTCTCGGGGGAGGGACTGCGGATCGCGGACTCGCTTCTGGAGCGCGGACATAAATCGAATTTGTTCATCGTCGACCGGGCGTACTCGAACGGACGATACGGCGAGTACGCAGTTCCCCTCCGGTTGCGCGGGTTCAAACACGTTTTCAACTACCGAGACGCCGATCTCGGAGAACAAGCCTTCGACCCCCGCGGATTCATCCAGATCTCCGGCGCCTGGTATTTGGACACTCTTCCCCAGGTACTTCGCAACGCCGACAAAGTCGTTCTAGCCGCGCGGAACAAGTACGAGGCCACAAAACAGAGTTTGCACAAAGACATCACCTCTAGCAAAGACCAGATCGCGAAGGTGCGCGCAATGGCTCGAAAAGAGCGGGATCAAGCCAATGATCTATACCGCAAGCAGTGTGCTCAGAGAGCGAAGTCCCTGCTCCGTCCCAAGGGGCACATGGCAGCTGACTGGACCCGCCGATACCTTGTCCCCATCGACTCGCCCGACTATGCCAAATGGAAAGCAAGACCAGGCACCCACCAAGGCGTAACCGTCACCATGAAACGCCCCGCAGGCGACGAAGCCGAGCCCGCCAACGCGGGTGGACTCAAACACGAGCAGTACTACGTGTGGGGATCCGATGAGTGGTGCGCCGCCAACGGCATGCGGAACGGCGTCGAATCGGTCAACCGCAACCTCAAGCGAAGCCAGTATGAAGACATCGCAGACGCCGAGAAAAGAGCCGTTCGTGGCAACACGTTCACTTATCTCGTCGTCGCAATCGGAACAGTGGTCGAGAACCTGCGCAAGATCGTCAGCTTCTACAAAAACCAACTCAGAACCAAGACACTCAGCCCAAAAAACAACAGGCTTCCCGGTAGCTACTGGCAACCAGCAGATCAGTCAGCCGAGTCCGAGGATTTCGAAGACCCACCCCGGTAGCTTCTACCCTCAGATACAGACCTTCACCTGCAAGACCAATCAATTCGGCGTGCCTGAAATCCATCAGGCTCGCCGATTCGTCGTTAAACCGTCATCGACCGGTGGTCCGAGGCGTCGAAAACGGTTCACCCGGGCATAGAAAATGGGCCGGACAACCATTGACCAGTTGTCGCGACCCATTTTCCGAACAAGTACCGGGTAATTCCCCGACCTTCTCCTCTGTGCGCGAAGGGGGACTTGAACCCCCACGCCCTAACGGGCACCAGCACCTCAAGCTGGCGCGTCTACCATTTCCGCCATCCGCGCGCTCTCAGTCCTTCTTTTCAGAAGCACCGAGGTACGACACTAGCACGCGGGTGAAGTCACCCGTTCCCGGCCGGACGGGCCGATGCGTGCGGGTGGGGCCCACGCGTCGGCCCAGGGTGCACGCATTGGCCCTCGCGCGAGCGTGGGGGCTCTTGCGGGGCTCGTCACAGCGGCCAGGTCGGCTAGCCCGCGGGAGAAGCCACCCGCTAGCTCGGGGGCGAAGGCGGGAACCGATACCGTTGGGTCATGGTGACTTACGCCCCCGACGACGCCCTCGACGCGACCGCGCGCATTGCCCGCGATCTGATCCGCTTCGACACGACGAACTACGGGGGCGGCAAATCCAACGGTGAGGCGGACGCCGCGGAGTACGTCTCGGCCTACCTCACCGGTCTTGGCCTCAGCCCCGAACTGTTCGAATCCGAGCCCGGACGCGTGAGCGTGGTCGCCAGGGTGGAGGGATCGGATAGTTCGAAGCCCGCTCTCGTGGTGCACGGCCACACGGACGTCGTTCCCGCCCAGCCCGACAACTGGTCGGTCGATCCCTTCGGCGGCGTTATCAAAGACGGCATGCTCTGGGGTCGCGGCGCGGTCGACATGAAGAACATGGACGCGATGATCCTCACGGCGCTGGAGGACATTCTCGGCGCGGGAAAGCAGCCGTCCCGCGACCTCGTGATTGCCTTCTTCGCCGATGAGGAGGCCGGGGGGGTGCTCGGTTCTGGCTACCTGGTGAAGAATCATCCGGAGCTCTTCGTCGGCGCGACCGAGGCGATCAGCGAGGTCGGCGGATACTCGGTGACCCTGGGGGGAACCCGCGCCTATCTGCTGCAGACCGGCGAGAAAGCACTGGTCTGGGTCAAGCTCATCGCGCGCGGCACCGCTTCTCATGGCTCACATGTCATGCGCGACAACGCCGTCACCAAGCTCGCCGAAGCGGTGGCTACGGTCGGTCGCCGCGAGTGGCCGGTGCGCCTCACCGACACCACCACCGAGCTACTCGGCGAACTGGCGCGCATCCTCGATGTCGACCCGCAGAAGGTGGGTCCGGATGAGCTCGCCCTGGCCACCGGAACGACGAGCCGGTTCATCCGGGCCTCGCTTCGCACCACCACCAATCCCACCGCGCTCACCGCCGGCTACAAGCACAACGTGATCCCGGACACCGCGGAGGCACTCATCGACATCCGCACGCTTCCGGGGGAGGAGGATGCGGTGCTCGCCGAACTCGCGGAGCTGGTCGGGCCCGACATCGAGATCGTGGTGCTGCACCGCGACATCGGACTCGAAACCGCCTTCTCCGGGCCGCTCGTCGAGGCGATGACCTCGGCGCTCGGCGCGCACGATCCGGGTGCTCCGGTGCTGCCGTACCTGCTCTCCGGCGGAACCGACAACAAGGCGCTCTCGCTGCTCGGCATCAAAGGCTACGGCTTCGCCCCGCTCAGGTTGCCTCCCGAGCTGGACTTTCCGGCCATGTTCCATGGCGTAGACGAACGTGTGCCGCTCGACGCGTTAGTGTTTGGCAGGCGCGTCCTCGGGGACCTGCTCCTCGACTACTGATTGGATCCTTCCGTGGGCTTGCTGAACGCCATCATCCTTGGCCTCGTACAGGGGCTCACCGAGTTTCTGCCGATCTCATCCAGCGCCCACCTGCGCATCGTCGGGCTGCTGCTCGGCACCGGCACGGACCCGGGCGCGGCCTTCACGGCCATCATCCAGCTCGGCACCGAACTCGCGGTCGTCGTGTATTTCGCAGCCGACCTGTGGCGAATCATCTCGCGCTGGTTCCTGTCGCTGTTCAAACGGGTGCCGCGAAACGACGCCGACGCGAAGATGGGCTGGTTCATCATCCTCGGTTCCGTGCCGATCGTGGTGCTCGGCCTGCTCTTCCAGAAGACGATCGAGACGACCCTCCGTTCGCTCTGGGTGATCGCCGTCACCCTCATCGTCTTCGGAATCCTGCTCGGCATCGCCGACTTTGTTGGTGCGAAGAAGCGCCGGCTGCGAGATCTGACGGTGCCGCATGCGGCGATCTACGGCGGCGCGCAATCCCTTGCCCTCTTCCCGGGCGTCTCACGCTCGGGCGGCACCATCACGGCCGGATTGTTCCTCGGCTACGAGCGGGCGGCGGCCGCCCGCTATTCCTTCCTTCTCGCCATCCCCGCCGTCTTCGGAAGCGGCCTGTTCGAGTTGTACAAGACGATCAAGTCGCCCGGAACCGAAGTCTTCAGCGCGGGGGAGACCGCGGCGGCGACGGTCGTGGCCTTCGTTGTGGGGCTCGCGGTGATCGTCTTCTTCATGAACTACATCTCGAAGCGATCGTTCCTGCCCTTCGTTATCTATCGAATCGCGCTCGGCGGCACCCTCGTGGTGTTGCTGGCCACCGGACTGCTGCAGCCGGTCTGAGGCAATCTTGGGCAGGCTACCGGGGTAGCATCCAGGCACAGCGGAAAATGAAAAAGGTGGGCATGGTAGGGCGTCGGGGATGACAGCGCGACCGGCCTTAGCCGCCGCAAGCCGCGCGGTGGCCCTGTCCTTCGAACGAGGCACAAGTCTCTGCGAGCCGTTCCTCACGATCACGCCAGCGACCGGGGCATCCATCTCCTTCCTCGGCACCGCTACCGCCCAGGCCACGATCTGCGCGAGCGACGCCACCGCTGCCCGCCTCGACGAGCTGCAGTTCGACCTCGGCGAAGGTCCGTGCTGGGAGGCGATGCGGTCTGGCATCCCGGTGCTGCATCCCGATATTCAGAACCGGGCGAATCCGGTCTGGCCTGAATTCGCGCGGGCCATCCACGGGGAGCCGGTCGGAGCGATGTTCGCGTTCCCCCTGGTGGTGTCCTCACTCGAAATCGGCGCGGTCGACCTCTACACCACCGCCGCGGGGCCACTCAGTTCCTACGAAATAGCGGATGCCGCCACCCTCGCCTCGCTCGCGGCCTGGCAGGTGCTGCGGTGGGTGCTTACCGGACAGGAGGATGCGGGCCTCGAGGGCTCACCGTACTCTCGGCGTGAGATTCACCAAGCCACCGGCATGGTCATCGCCCAACTCGACGTGACCGCGGAGGATGCGCTCCTGCTGCTTCGCGCGCACGCGTTCTCGCGAGCCCTGTCGGTGCGGGAGATCGCGGCCGAGATCGTGGAACGGCGGCTCTCGTTCAGCCCGGAAAATGACATATAACTCACCGCTCCCCAAGGGCTAAAGTAGGGGGCATGATGGCCGAGACTCGAGAAGGCCGACTGGTCACGACCTTTGTGACCCTGGCCGACACCCTGGTAGTGGGATACGACGTTGTCGATCTGCTCCACACCCTGGTCGAAGCCTGCGGCAATCTGCTTTCCGCCTCGGCGGCAGGCATCATGCTCGCCGATTCGACCGGGCAGCTCGCCCTGGTGGCGTCCACCAGCGAGAAGAGCCGCCTGGTCGAACTCATGCAGCTCAGCTCGGGCAACGGCCCCTGCGTCGAATCCTTCACGACGGGGCGTGTGTACATGCTCCCCGACATCGAGACGGTCAAAGACATCTGGACGGAGTTCTACCTCGAAGCCACCGAACAGGGTTTCCACGCCGTGCACGCCGTGCCGCTGCGCCTGCGCGGCGACGTGCTCGGCACTCTCAATCTCTTTCTCGACCACACCGGATCACTCACCCCCGACGACGCCGCGGTCGCGCAGGGACTCGCGGATGTCGCGACCATCGGCATCCTGCAGGAACGCGCCGCGCGCCAGAGCGAAATCACCAGGCAACAGCTGCAGTTCGCGCTCAACAGCCGCGTCGTGATCGAGCAGGCGAAGGGCGTCCTCGCCCACCTCCACACCATCGACATGGACACCGCTTTCACCAACCTCCGCCAGTATGCCCGCAGCCACAACCTGACCCTGCGCGAAGTCGCCGACGGCGTCGTGAACAAGAGCCTCACCCTTTGACCGCATGCACCGGTCGGGCGGCTCGCGTAGGCTTGTCCAGTGCAATCCTGGAACAGGCCGACCGTGCCTTCACTGCCGGGGACAGGATCCATTCCCCGCATCTTCGACGCGGCATCCCAAGGTCTCGTCGAGGCTCGTCCACACGCCTCGTCGCCGGCGCTCGCGAGCATCTACGTCTGCGGAATCACGCCTTATGACGCCACGCATCTCGGCCATGCCGCCACCTACCTCGCCTTCGACACACTCATCCGGGTATGGCTCGACGCCGGCATCGAGGTGCGTTACGTGCAGAACACCACCGACATCGACGACCCGCTGCTGGAACGTGCCGCCCGCGATGGGGTGGATTGGCGTGAACTGGGGGCTTCGCAGATCGAGCTCTTCCGTGGCGACATGGAGACGCTGCGCATCCTTCCACCCGACGAGTATGTAGCGGTCACCGAGATCATTACGGATGTCGCGGATGCGGTGAAAATCCTCCTACAGAACGGCTCGGCCTATAGCGTGCCGAGCACCGATGCCGCCGATGACCTCTACTTCGACAGCGCTGTCGATTTGCCCGCCTGGCACCTGGGCAAGGAGAGCGCGCTCGATCGGGCCACCATGCGCGCGCTGAGCGCCGAGCGCGGCGGCGATCCGCTGCGACCGGGCAAGCGCGATCCGGTCGATCCGCTGCTGTGGCGCTCCGAGCGAACGGGCGAGCCCGCGTGGGATTCCTCTGTCGGACGGGGTCGACCCGGATGGCACGTCGAGTGCTCGGTGATCGCCCTTGAACACCTCCCCTCCCCGCTGACCGTCAACGGCGGGGGTCGAGACCTCGCCTTTCCTCACCATGAATTCAGCGCGGGACACGCCGCGGCGCTCACCGGACATCCGCTCGCCACCATCTACGCCCACGCCGGCCTGGTCGCCTACGAGGGCGCGAAGATGAGCAAGTCCCTCGGCAATCTGGTACTCGTCTCGCGCCTGGTGGCCGGTGGTGCGGACCCGCGGTCCATCCGGCTCGCCCTTGCCTCCGAGCGCTATCGAAGCGACTGGGAATGGACGGATGCCCACCTGCGCATCGCCGACGATCGACTCGCCTCCTGGCTAGCCTGGGCGGCTACGCCGACCGCCGACCCCGACGACAACTTCCTCGCCGAGATCCGTGAACGGCTGGCCGACGACCTGGACACACCCGGTGCGATCGACGCGATCGATGCCCGAATCTGCGGCGGGGCCGCTTCCACACACACGGCGATCAGCGCGATCGACGCGCTTCTCGGCATCAGTCTGGCGCCCTGACAGCCAACTCAGCACCCGGCGGCTCGGTCACCCCCGACGTGACGGGGTCCTATTCGCGCGGGCCACGGTCGTCGGGCGGGAGTGAGGGGGGACCAGCGGGGCCGGACGAACCGCGCCCGTCCGATTTACCGTCGCGGCGGCGCAGGTATTTCTCGAACTCCTGGGCGATCGCCTCCCCGCTCGCCTCGGGGGAGTCGACGGTGTCTCTCGCCTGCTCCAACTGTGCGATATAGGTTGCCATCTCGTCGTCCTCGCTCGCGAGCACATCGATCCCGCTCTCCCAGGCGGCGGACTCGTCCACGAGCTCGCCGCGCGGAATCACGACGTCGATCAGCTCCTCAAGCTTGTCGATGATCGCAAGCGTCGCCTTGGGAGACGGCGCGTTGTGCACATAGTGCGGCACGGATGCCCAGATCGACACCGTGGGGATCCCGGCCTTCTCCGCTGCTTCGCCCAACACCGACAGGATGCCCACCGGTCCCTCGTAGGAACTCTTCTCCACCGAGAGCTGCCGCCGGAATTCCTCGTTCTCGCTGCTCACGAAGATCGAGATCGGGCGGGTGTGTGGCACGTCAGCGAGCATCGCGCCGAGGAAGACGACGGCGGTGATCCGGTTTTCGGCTATCGTCGCAATGATTTCGGCGGTGAAGCTCTTCCAGTTGCGAGACGGCTCCGTGCCGAGCAGCAGGTAGATGTTGGAGGCATTACCGCCAACGGCCGCGGGTTCGGCATCCACGCTTTCCGACGAGCGCTGCCCGCGCACCGCCGTCGGACCGTAGGTGACGACGGTCGGCCAGACGAGCAGGCGGGAGCCGTCCTCATTCTGGGTGACGGTCGGACGGTTGAACTGGTAGTCGAAATACCGTTCGGCATCGATTTCGGCGATCGCGGAGAGATCGAGCAGATCTTTGAGCATCGTCACTGCCCCGCTTGCTGCTTCGCCGGCGTCGTTCCAGCCCTCGAATGCGACGACCAGCAATCGTCCGCTAAGCATCTTCTCGTGTGGCACTCGCTACCCTCTGGGGTCTTGGTTTCGGTGGCCCGCCTTCTGCGGCCTCTTCGACTTGCTTCCGTCAAGGATAGAACCGTCACGGACAGAACCCCCCTCCATCTAAACTCGAGTCCTGTGACCAGTCTCCTCCCCGCCGCCGTCCTCTGGGACATGGATGGCACCCTCGTCGATACCGAGCCGTACTGGCTCGCCGCGGAGGCTGAGCTGGTCGCCTCCTTCGGTGGCACCTGGACTCACGAGGATGGCATGACCCTCGTCGGCTCTGGGCTGTGGCACGCGGCGGGCATCCTGCAGCACCGCGGGGTCGACCTCACCGAGGATGACATCGTCAACCGCCTCACCGACCGCGTGATGGAACAGATCGCATCGGGTGTCTCCTGGCGACCCGGCGCGCTTGAGTTACTCGCCGAACTGCGGGACGCGGGAATCCCGACCGCCCTCGTCACCATGTCGATCCGTCGCATGGCCGATCACGTTGCCTCGTTCATCCCGTTCGCGGCCTTCGACCACATCGTGAGCGGCGATTCTGTAACCCACAGCAAGCCGCATCCGGAGCCCTATCTGCGTAGCGCGGAGCTCCTCGGCGTCGATGCCGCCGAGTGCGTAGCCATCGAGGATTCGACCACCGGGCTCGCCTCGGCGGTCGCCGCCGGAGCCGTCGCGATCGGTGTCCCGCTGCATTCGCCGCTCGAACACGGCCGCGGCTACACCATCTGGCCGTCGCTCGCCGGTCGGCGTCTCGCCGACGTCTCCGAACTCTTCCGCTCTCCCCGAACGGATGCCGCGTGAACGCCGTTCGGCGCCAGGCCGGCTCCTTCCGCGCGGGTGATCGAGTGCAGCTCACCGGACCCAAGGGCCGACTCAACACGATCACCCTCGAGGTCGGCACGGTCTTCCACACTCACCGCGGCATGATCGACCACGACGCGCTGATCGGACTTGCGGATGCCTCGGTCGTGACCGCGACCAACGGCGACGAGTATCTCGCCCTCCGTCCCCTCCTCAGCGATTTCGTGATGTCGATGCCCCGCGGCGCCGCCATCATCTACCCGAAGGATGCCGCGCAGATCCTCAGCCTCGGGGACATCTTCCCCGGTGCGACCGTCGTCGAAGCGGGCGTCGGGTCCGGTGCGCTCAGCCTCTGGTTGCTGCGCGCCATCGGACCGAGCGGATCCCTCCACTCCTTCGAACGGCGTGACGAATTCGCCGCCGTGGCCCGCGGCAACGTCGTCTCCTTTCTCGGCGCCGAGCCGGAGAACTGGACCGTGACCGTCGGTGACCTCGTCGAAGCCCTGCCCACCGCCGTGGCCGACGGCACGGTCGACCGGGTGGTCCTCGACATGCTCGCCCCCTGGGAATGTCTCGGCGTCGTCGCCGACGCGCTCGCACCGGGCGGCGTGCTGCTCTGCTACATCGCCACGGTCACCCAACTCTCGCGCGTGGCCGAGGCCGTTAGAGGCACCGGATTGTTCACCGATCCGGATTCCTCCGAAACGATGGTGCGCTCGTGGCACGTGGAGGGACTCGCTGTCCGTCCCGACCATCGGATGGTAGCCCACACCGGTTTTCTGCTGACCGCCCGGCGGCTCGCCCCCGGCGCGATTCTCCCGCAGCTCAAACGCCGACTCTCCAAGTCGGACTACACCGACGAGGATGTCGAAGCCTGGACACCGGGAGCGCTCGGCGAACGGTCGGTGACCGATAAGCGGTTGCGCAAAACCGCCCGGGCGGCGCAGGCCACCGCCGGACACGCCGTCGCCGCATCCGAATCGTCCGACCGGCCGATGCGGGACAAGCCGTCCGGCGACTCACCCTAGAATTGTCAGGTCCCACGAACTCGACCGAAATGAGGATTCGTGCGCAAGACCACAGCGCTGATCTTTGCCATCGCCATTCTCGGCGCCCTCACGGCATGCGCAAGCGGCGCGAACGGCGCATCCCGCAGTAGCGCCAGGTGCAACCCGGTCGCGGCGTCGGGTGCGGCGTCCTCGGTCGTCACCGCGACCGGCGCCGCCGGGTCTGCGCCGAAGGTGGACTTTCCCACGCCGTTATACGCGAAGAAGACCGAGGTCTCCACGCTGCGCGCCGGCACGGGTGCCCCCATCGCCGCCGGTCAACCGGTCATCCTCGATGTCACGATCCTCAACGGCGCGAATGCCACCACCCTCCAGAAGACCAGCTACGGTTCCACCGGCGGCAGCCTGATCACCGCGGGTGAATCCACCTTTCCCGCACTCAGCGAGGGCCTGACCTGTGCCAGGGTAGGATCGCGCATCGCGATCGTCGGCTCGGCACTGGACAGCCATAAGGGAATGGCCGACCCGACGAACGGCATCGGCAAAAACGACTCATTCGTGTACGTGGTCGACGTGAAGAACGCCTTCCCCGCGAAGGCGAACGGCCGGAGCCAGATCCCGGTCAACGGCCTTCCGGCGGTCGTGCTGACCGATGACGGTACTCCCGGCATCACCGTGCCCAACCGTGCGGCGCCGCGGTCATCGACGGTAACCGTGCTCAAAGAGGGCGCGGGCGCGACGGTCAAGGCCGGCCAATTCCTCGTGGTCAAATACACCGGCATCGGCTGGTCGACCAAGACGGTTTTCGACTCCACCTGGCCGAGCTCACAGGCGACGGTGCTCCAGGCTGGCGCCTCAGCTGTCTCCCCGGGCCTCAGCAAGGCGCTGATCGGCCGACCGGTCGGGTCACAGATCCTCGCCGTCCTTCCCCCGAAGGCGGCGGCGGTGCCCGACGGAACGGGTAAGGCTCCGGCCGACGACGCTGCCGTGTACGTCGTGGACATCCTCGGTATCGCCGGCTGAGGGAGAATCCGTGCCCTCTTCAAGCGTTGCGGGTATCCCCGTCGAGGAGCGCCTGTTCAGCCTGGTGCTCGCACTGCTCGCTACCGAGACCGGACTGACCAAGAACGAGGTGTTGTCCACCGTGCAGGGTTACCGACAGCGGTACCGGGTCGGCGGTGACAACGCGACCCTCGAGCGTCAGTTCGAGCGCGACAAGGACGACATCCGCGACCTCGGTGTGCCGCTCGAGACCGTGGATTCACCCGGCCAGCCCGGCAACAACCAGAATCTTCGCTACCGCATCCCGCGCGGCAGCTACGAGTTGCCGAGCGACATCACCTTCACCGCCGAGGAGACCACCCTTCTCAACCTCGCCGCCCTGGTCTGGAGGGAGGGATCGCTGTCCGGCGAGTCCCGTCGAGCCGTGATGAAGCTACGGGGACTCGGCCTGGTCGCCGAAGAACCGGTGCTCGACTATGCGCCCCGCCTCCGGGCGCGCGATACCGCGTTCGAGCCGCTTCGGGCCGCCCTCGATCGCAGCGCGATAGTGCGTTTCGCCTACCTCAAGCCGGGCGAGGCGGAGGCACGGGTGCGCGAGGTCGCACCTCTCGCGCTCGTGCAGCACCAGGGCCGCTGGCACCTCCACGCTCTCGAACCGGGAACCCGGATCACCAAGACCTTTCTCCTGCGACGCATCGTCAGCCAGGTGACGACCACCGGCACGACCTTTCCCGCCCCCGTCGGCGACCAGACCGCACGGGCTCTCGCCGAACTCGACGAGGTATGGGAGTCGCACACCGCCGATGTCGAGGTGCTCATCGATTCGGATGCCGCCACCCGACTCCTCAAACGACGCGGCACTGTTCGCCTGTCCTCCGGCGCGCTCCGCCTGCACTACTCCGACGCCGACATCTTCGCCGACGAACTGGCCGGTTACGGCCCGGAAGCGCTCGTCCTGTCGCCGCAGTCTCTCCGCGACGCGGTTCGCGGTCGCCTGCTCCGCACGGTCACCGAACACTCCGCCGAACACGGCGCCGAACACTCCGCCGAAGAGGTCTCCCGTGGCTGAGAAACCGGGGGCACCGCAGGCCCAGGACAAGCTCCTCTTCCTGCTCTCACTCGTGCCCTTCCTGATGGAGCACGAACGCATCAGCGTTCAGGATGCCGCGACTCACTTCGGCGTGACGCCGGAGCGGGTGCGCGAAGCGGTCGAGCTCATCGCCGTGTCCGGCATCCCGGGGGAGACAGGGCAATATCAGCACGGCGACCTGTTCGACCTCGCCTGGGACGACTTCGAGGAGAACGACCAGATCGTGCTCACCAACCTCGTAGCCATCGATGATGCCCCGCGTTTCTCCGGCCGGGAAGCCGCGGCGCTGATCGCCGGGCTGCAATACCTGTCCGCCCTGCCCGAGAATGCCGACCGCGCAGCGATCGCGACGCTCATGACCAAGCTCGCACGCGGGGCATCCGCCCTGCCCAGCCAGTTCGCGGTGGGCGGCTCCGACTCCGACGAGACGCTCGCCCTCATCCGCGACTCGGTCGCGTCTGGCGTGCAGGTGGAGTTTGACTACATCAACTCTCGCGGCGAGCGTGAACGCCGCCGCGTGGACCCGCTGCGCATCGAATCTGCGGATGCCGACTGGTACCTGCGCGGGTGGTGCCACCTCAGGGAGGCCGTGCGCATCTTCCGCTTGGACCGCATCGCCAATCCCACTGCCACCACCGAGCCGATCACCATGCATGCCGCCGACGTACAGCTGCCTGACACTCTCTTCGAGGGTTCCGCGGATGATCTCCTGGTCACGATCGACGTGGCCCCGGCGGCTGCGTCCCTCCTCTCTGACTACCTCACCGACGGCACACGTAGCATCGTCGATGGCGGCCGCAGCCGCACCACACTGCGGGTGTCCCACTATCACGGACTCAAACGATTGGTCGGGGGGCTGCCCGGAATGGTCACGGTCGTGGAACCGGCAGACGCCCGGCGCGCGATCGCCGATTGGGCGGCGGCCGGCGCGGCGCGCTACGACGCGCCCGCCGCCGGAGTTCACTGATGCCCTGGTGGTCCTGGTTGGTCATCTGGACCGGGCTCGTGCTCGCTCTCCTCGCCGTGATCGTCTTCTCGGCCTGGCGACTGTTCCGCAAGGTGGTCGCTGTCTTCGACGAACTCGGCATTCTCGCGGGCAAAGCCGAACTGTTGGATGCGGCGACGACCGAATTCGACGGGCAGGGAGCCGAGCTCGCGATCCTGCAAAAGCCTGCCACTGTGCTGGCAGTGCGTCGCCACGAACGTGAGGCCGCGGCGCTCCGGAAGGATGCCAGGCACACCGCCCGGCTCACCCGCGGGCGAGCCCTCACTCGGTTCGACGCCAACTCCCGCCGGTGGTTCCCCGGCGAATGACAGCCGCCGGGTTCGGATAGGCGGTAAACTTGTTCAACGCGGATTTCTCGAACCCTAAGGATCTCTCCCATGCTAAGTGGATTCACCGGCTGGCACGCTCTCGTTCTGCTGGTCATCGTCGTGCTCCTCTTCGGGGCGACCAAGCTTCCTGGGCTCGCTAAGAGTGTCGGACAGTCGATGAAGATCTTCAAGAACGAGGTGAAGTCCGAGGAGAAGTCGACACCGCACTCCGACGGAGCGCAGCTGAACAAGAGCTCGGCCGAGACGTCGTCGCAGGCCGACTCGACCAAGCCCTCCGCCAAGTCGTAGCGGGCACTCGTTACCGATACCATGCCTTCCCGCCGGAAGCGGGGCACGGGAACTGAAGGCCGGATGTCTCTTGGCCAGCATCTCATCGAGCTCCGCAAGCGCCTCTTCATCTCGGCGATCGCCGTGCTCGTGTTCTCCATCGGCGGCTTTTTCGTCGCGAACTGGATTCTGAACGCCATCCGCGCGCCCATCCTGCAGATCGCCAAGACGAACGGCAACACCACCCTCAACTATTCGACGATCGGTTCCGCGTTCGACGTGCATATCCAGATCGCCGTGACCGTCGGGGTGATCGCCTCGAGCCCGGTGTGGCTCTACCAGATCTTCGCCTTCATCGTGCCGGGCCTCACGCACCGGGAAAAGCGCTACACCTTCGGATTCTTCTTCACCGCGGTCCCGCTCTTCTTCGCCGGCTGTGCCGCGGGCTGGTTGGTATTTCCGCGCATCGTCGGTGTGCTCAATTCCTTCGTTCCGAGCCAGGATGCCGCGATCACGGAGGCGAAAGACTACCTCGCCTTCGTCACCAAGCTGGTTCTGGCCGTCGGCGTCGCCTTCGTGCTTCCGGTTTTCCTTGTGCTCCTCAACTTCCTTGGCATCATTTCCGGGGCCAGCATCTTCCGCGGCTGGAGATGGGCGATCCTGGCCATTTTCGTGTTCAGCGCGCTCGCGACCCCCTCGGCCGACGTCGGGTCGATGTTCCTGCTTGCCGCACCGATGATCGTTTTGTACCTTGTCGCCGGGGCGATCGCCTGGTGGCGGGACCGCATCATCGCCAAGCGCGCGGAAAGTCTCGCCCGCGATCTCGGCGGCACGGCCGCCGCATGACCGACGGCCCACGCAGCGCACGATCCCGCGCGGGCGAGTCCGGTATCGGCGCGCTGAGCCCGGCTGATCGTTTCGCCGCGTCGCGCACGCGCAACGGCACCCCGCGTCTGGAGCAGTTCCGCGGCAACCAGTCCTTCGATCTCGACCCCTTCCAGCTCGCCTCCTGCGTCGCGCTCGAACGGGGAGACAGTGTGCTCGTCGCCGCCCCCACCGGTGCCGGCAAGACGATAGTCGCGGAGTTCGCGGTCTTCCTCGCCATGCAACAGCCCCGCGCGAAGGTCTTCTACACGGCACCGATGAAGGCGCTGAGCAACCAGAAGTTCCAGGAGTTCGTGGCCGAGTACGGAGCCGACCAGGTCGGGCTGCTCACCGGTGACACCAACATCAATTCCGGCGCACGAATCGTGGTGATGACCACCGAAGTGCTGCGGAACATGCTCTACGCCGACTCGGATCTGCTCGCGAACCTCTCCTTCGTGGTGATGGACGAGGTGCACTATCTGGCCGACAGGTTCCGCGGTGCCGTGTGGGAGGAGGTCATCATCCACCTTCCCCAGACGGTGCGATTGGTGTCCCTCAGTGCCACCGTATCCAACGCCGAAGAGTTCGGCGACTGGCTGCAGGCCGTGCGCGGCGAGACGGCGGTGATCGTGTCGGAGGAACGGCCGGTGCCGCTCGACCAGCACGTGATCATGCGCACCAAACTCATCGACCTGTTTGCAACCACACAGGTCGGCCCCGGTGAACCACCCGGCGCCCCCACTCACCGGGTGAATCCGGAACTCGTGCAGATGGCCCGCTACGGCGGTCGCCCGATCAGCTCGCGGCAGATGCAGGATGTCGGGCGTCGCCACTCCCGCGGCGGGCGCCCTGGAGAACTGAAGATGGATCGTGCCGGGGTGGTGAAGATGCTCGGGGAGCGCAACCTGCTGCCGGCCATCTTCTTCATCTTCAGCCGGGTCGGCTGCGACCAGGCCGTCACCCAGGTACTGCGGGCCGGGGTGCGGCTCACCACCCAGCTCGAGCGCGAAGAGATCGCCGACATCGTCGAGGAGCGCTGCCGAACCATCCTCGACGAAGACCTCGCCGTTCTCGGCTACTACCAGTGGCTGGACGGCCTGCAACGCGGCGTCGCTGCCCACCATGCTGGAATGTTGCCCGCGTTCAAGGAGGTCGTTGAGGAGCTCTTCCAGAAGAAGCTCGTCAAGGCCGTCTTCGCCACCGAGACCCTCGCTCTCGGCATCAACATGCCGGCTCGCACCGTCGTGCTCGAGAAGCTGGAGAAGTTCAACGGCGAGGCCCGCGTGCCGATCACCCCGGGGGAGTACACGCAGCTCACCGGGCGGGCCGGGCGTCGAGGGATCGACGTCGAAGGCCATTCGGTGATCCAGTGGCAGGAGGGTCTCGATCCGCAGGCGGTCGCCTCGCTGGCCTCCCGGCGCACCTACCCGCTCAACTCGAGCTTTTCACCCACCTACAACATGGCCGTTAACCTCATCGAGCAGTTCAGCCGCGAGCGCGCCCGCGACATCCTCGAGTCATCGTTCGCGCAGTTCCAGGCCGACCGTGCCGTCGTCGACCTCGCCCGAAAGGTGCGATCCCAGGAGGAGTCGCTTCGCGGCTACGACGAGGCGATGCGCTGTCATCTCGGAGATTTTCGCGAGTATTCCGGCATCCGCCGGGAGGTGACCGATCTCGAGCGCAAGGGATCGATCCGCGCCGACCTGCAGAGCCGCGGGGAGCGGGACGCGCGGCAGAACCAGCTCACCGCCCTGCGCAAACGGCTCAAACAGCATCCCTGCCACACCTGCAACGACCGGGAGGCGCACGCGCGCTGGGCCGAGCGCTGGTGGAGGCTCAAGAAGCAGACGGATGACCTGAGCCGCCAAATCCGCACCCGCACCGGCGCGGTGGCGAGAATCTTCGATCGCGTGACCGACGTGTTGCTCGAGCTCGGGTACCTGCTGCGCTCCGAGAGCGGCGTGGTGACCGCATCCGTTCACGGGCGCACCCTGCGACGCATCTACGGCGAACGCGACCTGCTCGTGGCGGAGTGCCTGCGGCGGGGCGTCTGGGACGCCCTCGATCCGGCCGGTCTCGCCGCCATGGCCGCCGCCCTGGTCTACGAGCCGCGCCGGGATGAGGGCCAGACCTCGGACCGGAACCTGCCGAAAGGCCCCTTCCGCCCGGCCTTCGAACAGACCACCGACCTGTGGTCGGCGCTCGACGACATCGAACGAGACCACAAGCTGCCCGGAAGCAACCCCCTCTCCACCGGTCTGTCACTCGCAATGTACCGGTGGGCCGGGGGCGCGTCCCTGGATTCGGTGCTGCTCGAATCGGATCTCGCGGCTGGCGATTTCGTGCGCATGACCAAGCAGACGATCGACCTGCTCGACCAGCTTTCCGTCGTGGCCGACGGACGAGTTGGGGCAACGGCCAGGCAGGCTCTCGACTCGATCCGGCGCGGAATCGTGGCCTACTCCTCGGTGGCGTGAGCGCACCTCCTGTGCTGACATCCTTCCCAGCAACCGCCCTTTATGGTGGTGACGTGCGTTCGAGCCTTCCTCCCCGCCGCGGTGCCGCCCTGGGCTGGCTTTCGCGTCCCCTCCCGCTTGTTGCGGCCGTGCTGGTCGCGGCGCTGTCCGGCTTCGCGAACGCGGCAGCCTTCCCGCGTCTCGGCTGGTGGCCGCTGATCTTCATCGGCACGGCACTGATGTTCTGGTCACTCAATGGCCGCCGCGCCTGGTCGGCGTTGCTCGTCGGCTTCGTCGGCGGGTTCGCCTTCTTCGGCAACCACATCCTGTGGCTCACTGTCTACCTCGGCCCGCTGCCGTGGATCGCCCTCGCCGGCCTTCAGGCCGTGTTCTTCGCCCTCGGCTGTGTGCTCATGGCGCTGGCCTGGCGCCACGTGCCCCGGGTGTGGTCGGGCTCCGGAGGCCGACTCCTCGGCCTGCCGGCGGTGCTCGCCGGTCTCTGGGTGTTGCGTGAGGCCGTCACGAGCGTCTGGCCCTACGGCGGCTTCTCCTGGGGACGCTTGGCCTTCTCGCAGTCCGACAGCACCTTCGCCCCGCTCGTGGCGTGGCTCGGGATCTCCGGGGTCAGTTTCGTCATCGCCTTCCTGAGTGCTGTGTTACTACAGGCCGTGCGCACGGTTCGGGTGCGCTGGACCATTCGGGGAATGATCGCGGCGACCGCGTTCCTCATCGCGGCGATTTTCCCGGCCTGGCCGGTCCTGACATCCGGAAGCATTCGCGTCGCGGCGGTACAGGGGAATTCGAACTCCGGGCTGTTCGCCCAGATCCAGCCGGGGGACAGCCTCGACAATCACCTCCAGGGCACCGTTCCCATCCTCGGCAAGAAGGTGGATGTCATCGTCTGGCCGGAGAACGCCTCAGATATCAACCCCCTGACAAACGAACAGGCGGCGCAGACGCTCGACTTCGTCTCCCGGCAGATGAAGGCTCCACTGGTGGTCGGCACCATCACCGACAACGCGAAAGGCCAGACCTTCAACAGCCTGCTTCTCTGGAAGGCCGGCAAGGGCTCGACCGCCCAGTACGACAAGATCCATCCGGTTCCGTTCGCCGAGTATCTGCCCGACCGGTCATTCTGGTATCCGCTTGCGCCGAAACTTTTCGACATGGTGCCGCGGGACTACACCTTCGGCACGCGACCCAACGTGTTCGATATCAACGGGGCGAAGGCGGGACTGGCCATCTGTTTCGACATCGTGGACGACAATCTCATCCGCCAGATGGTCAACGGGGGAGCCGAGTTCATCCTCGCCCCGACCAACAACGCCGATTTCGGGCGCTCCGATGAGAGCGTGCAGCAGGTGGCGATCGCCCGGCTGCGCGCGATCGAGACGGGCCGCAGCCTGGTGAACGACTCCACCGTCGGAGTCAGTGCCATGTTTGCGCCGGATGGCCGGGAGATCGCCTCACTGACCCCGTTCACCCGCGGCGCGATGGTCGAGACCATCCCGCTGAGCAGGACAATCACCCCGGCGATGGTGGCCGGTCGTCAGATTGAATGGATCTTCGCCGGGTTCGGGCTGGCCGGCCTGATCGTCGGCCTGATGCTGTCACCGCGTCGACGGCAGAACACCGCAGCCGGGGACAGCGGGCTCCGTGGCTGAGATCCTGGTCATCCTCCCCACATTCAATGAAATCGAAAGCCTCGAAGCGGTGCTCGGACGCATCCGGCAGTCGCTGCCCCAGGCCGATGTGGTCGTCGTCGACGATTCGAGCCCGGATGGCACGGGACGCCTGGCCGACCGGCTCGCCGCGGTCGACCCGGGTCTCGCGGTGCTGCACCGTCCGTTCAAGGACGGCCTGGGCCGCGCCTATCTCGCCGGGTTCGCCCACGCTCTCGACCGCGGATACCGGTACGTCGTGGAGATCGACGCCGATGGCTCGCACGACCCGGCCGACCTGCCGGCAATGCTCGACCTTGCGACCGCCGGGGCCGACCTGGTGATCGGTTCGCGCTGGACGCGCGGGGGCTCGGTGCGCAATTGGCCCTGGATACGGCAGGCGGTCTCGCGGGCCGGCAACGCCTACTCCCGCGCGGTATTGCGCTCCAGTATCCGGGACATCACCGCGGGGTTCCGCGTGTACCGCGCGGCATCGCTTCGCTCCCTCGACCTGCACACCGTCTCGTCGCAGGGCTACTGCTTCCAGGTGGAGCTGGCGTGGCGCGCTGAGCGCGCCGGCATGCGGTTGGTCGAGCATCCGATCGTGTTCACCGAACGGGCGGCCGGCCGGTCCAAGATGCACCCGGGCATCGTGGTCGAGGCGCTGCTGCGCGTGACGCTCTGGGGCATTTTCGGTGGGCGGTCCATCACGTCACAGTCCGCCCCTTCCCGGGCAGAAAAATAGCCGACTACCGCAGATTCGGTAGTCGGCCCACTCTTGCCTCAGTGCACCTAAGCGCCGATCTTGTGCTGCCCCTTGCGTGCCCTCAGGAAGTCGAGACGCTCCTGGAGAAGTTCCTCGAGTTCGGCGCGGGTGCGACGTTCGAGCAACATGTCCCAGTGGGTGCGAGGGATCTTCGCATCGGATGGTTCCGGTTCGACCTGGACGCCGTCATCGTTCAGCAGTCGGCCTTCCTGGCCACTCTTCGGCGATTCCCACACAGTGGGGATCTCCGCATCCGACGAGAAGGTCACGTCGAAAGTGGAGCCATCGGCCGCCTGGTAGGTACTTTTCTTTCGGGGGGAGAAGGTCACGCCCTCTTCGCTCTGAAGACTCTGCGATCCGAGTCTCATTCCCCGCAAACTGCGATCCGCCATTGTGTGGTCCTCTCTCGCGATGCAATCACCAGTTATAAACCCACAAGCTGGGCATAACCTTTCTGTCGCGCGGCGATTCCAGCGAACTCACAGGCTACTCTCGGCTGTGGCGTGCCTCTTCCACCAGCGTGAGCGCAACATCCGCGCGGTCCGTGATCAGGCCGTCGACTCCCAGCTCGAGCAGCCGTCGCATGTCTGCGGGCACGTTCACCGTCCACACATGAACCTCGACACCGGCCCGTTTCAAGCGACGGACAGTGCGCGGTGTGATGATCTGGACACCGCGCAGGCGCTCCGGTACCTGAGCGGCCTGTACGTCACGCAGCACGCGACGGGCGAGCGGCACCAGGCCGAGCTTGACCGCGAACAGTGCGACGGCGAACGGGACCGCGGATGCCGAAGTCGCGACCCCGGGCAACGCCTGCACAGCGCGCAGGCGGCGCGCATTGTCGAAGGAGGTCACGAGCACTCGCTGCACCGCTCCGGCCCGGAGAATCGCCTGTACCGCGGGGGCGACTACGGCATCCGACTTGAGGTCGATATTGAATTGCGCCTGCGGAAACGCGGAGAGCGCCTCACCGAGGCTCGGGTAGGTCTGGCCGTGCCCGAGGTCCACCTTCTGGAGTTCGACAAAATCCAACTGGTCGACGCGGGCCGCGATCCCAGCGGTGCGCGCGAGGTCCGGATCATGGCTGATGACCGCCACCCCGTCGGCAGAGGCGTGCACATCGGTCTCGAGGTGGGTGACGCCGACCGCGAGGGCGGAAAAGAATGCGAGGAGGGTGTTCTCCGGGGCATCCGTCGCCAGGCCCCGGTGAGCGAGGATTCGCGGCAGCGGGCCGAAGAAGAACCCATTGTGATGCCCGGATGAGCTCAGTTCGTCCACGCTACCCCTCGGCTCGCTCTCGGGTGGGTGCTTCTCCACCCCGAGTTGCACCGTTCTACGGCCTCTCGTCGGCGATGACCCGCAAATGAATGCAACTCGGCGAAGAAGGGCCCCTTCCGGTGGCACGACCCGCAGCGAAGGAGCGCGCGTCTGCGGGGGTCAGCCATCCGACCAGCTCCGCGAAGGGCCGATGGCCCTAGACCACCGGCGGAAGCGGGGCGGAGGGAGCACTCGGCACCGCTGGCGGCGCCGGGGGAGTGGCCGGTGCGGCGGCCGCGGCATGTCCGGCCGCACGGCCGCCGAGTCCGGCGCCGAAGCCGGCGGTGATGCTCTTGATCGCCTCGGTGAGTTCCGACGGGATGATCCAGAGCGTGTTGGACTCGCCCTCGGCGATTTTCGGGAGCATCTGCAAGTACTGGTAGGCCAACAGTTTGCTGTCGGGATCACCCTCGTGGATTGCCGAGAACACCGTGGTGATGGCCTTCGCCTCGCCCTCCGCTCGCAGCACCTGCGCCTTCGCCCAGCCTTCCGCCTCGAGGATCGCGGCCTGTCGCGATCCCTCAGCCTGCAGGATCGCGGCCTGCTTGGTGCCCTCGGCGGTGAGAATCTGGGCGCGCCGGTCACGCTCGGCGCGCATCTGTTTCTCCATCGAGTCCTGGATGGAGAGCGGCGGGTCGATCGCTTTGAGCTCGACGCGCCCGACCCGCACGCCCCACTTTCCGGTCGCTTCGTCGAGCACGATGCGCAGTTGGCCGTTGATGTTGTCGCGGCTGGTGAGTGCCTCCTCGAGGTTGAGACTTCCGACCACGTTTCGCAGGGTGGTGGTGGTCAGCTGTTCGACGGCCCCGAGATAGTTCGCGATCTCATAGGTCGCGGCGCGGGCATCCGTCACTTGGAAATAGACCACCGTGTCGATCGAGACCACCAGGTTGTCCTCGGTGATCACCGGCTGGGGTGGGAAGGACACCACCTGCTCGCGCATGTCGATGAGGGGGCGTACCCGGTCGATGAACGGCACAAGGATGTTGAGCCCAGGGAGCAGGGTCTTGTGGTATTTGCCGAGACGCTCGACGACTCCGGCGCGCGCCTGGGGGATGATCTTCACCGCCCGGAAGAGGATGGTCAGCACGAAGATGGCGACGATGATGATCACGATCGCCAGGATGATCTGGCCGAACAGGGCGGTGGTCACTGTGCTGTCCCTTCTGTGGGGACCACTATCGCGGTCGCCCCTTCGATCGCCGTGACGACGACACGTTCACCGGCATCGACCGGCCGATCGGCGGTGGCCTGCGAGAGTCGGGCCGTCCAGGTCTCGCCGTTGGCGAGCTTGACGTGGCCCTGGCCATCGACGAACGGGGTGGTGACCATGCCGCCGGTGCCGAGCAGGGCGGCGACGTTGGTCGGGGTCTGGTCGCCGCTCCGGCCGAGCGAACGTTTGATCGCGGGTCGCACCACGAAGAGCAGCAGAAGCGCGAGCACTCCGGCCACCAGGATCTGGGCCCAGAACGGGGCGCCGATGAGGCCGGAGACGAGGCCACCGACGGATCCGCCCGCCAGCATAAGGAAGGTGAAATCGACGGTGATCACCTCGATGATCACGAACAGGAGCAGGAGTCCCACCCAAAAAATCCAGGCATACATCGTGAGAAAATCGGCGATCATCCAGAAGCACCCTTTGCGAGTCGTGTCCCTCGAAACTAGCACCAGGTGTCAGTAAACCCGCGTGATCTTGCTATTCTCATGACCCGTGGCGACCTGCCACTTCGCCCAAGGAATTCCAGGAGCCTCCCGTGACCAATCCTCTCGCCGCCGGTTCGCTCGTCGGCACGCGTGCCCTCGTCACCGGCTCGTCCCGCGGTATCGGCGCGGAAACGGCGACCTACCTCGCGGAGGCCGGCGCACGCGTCGTGATCAACTTCCGCAACAGGGAGGCGAGAGCCTTAAGGCTCGTCGACGCGATCGTCGCCAACGGCGGATCGGCCATCGCCATCGGCGCGGATCTCACCGACCCGGCCTCGGTCTCCGGCATGTTCGACACGATCGAGCGCGAATGGGGCGGCCTCGACATCCTCGTGATGAATGCTTCCGGCGGCATGGAGTCCGGTATGGCCGCGGACTACGCCATGCGGCTCAACCGCGACGCCCAGGTCACACTGCTGAACACCGCGCTGCCGTTGCTTGCGCCGGGTTCTCGCGTGGTCTACTTGACGAGCCACCAGGCGCACTTCATCCACACGACGCCGACCATGCCGGAATACCAGCCCGTCGCGCTCAGCAAACGCGCCGGGGAGGATGCGCTGCTCGGGATGATTCCGGCGCTGGATGCCGCCGACATCGGTTTCGTCGTCGTCTCGGGCGACATGATCGAGGGCACCATCACCGCGACACTGCTGGAACGCGCCAATCCGGGTGCGATCAGCGCGCGCAAGGATTCCGCCGGCCGGCTGTACAACGTGGGCGAGTTCGCGGCGGAGGTCGCCGCGGCGGCCGTCGAACCGGTCCCCGACGACCACACCCGCCTCGTCGGGGACGTCAGCGACTTCGGCGTCGCCTGACGGTCGCCTGACCCGCGCGCGGCTCTCGTCGGCTCTTGTCCGGCTCTCGCCCGGCGGAACACGTGGCTAGCATGGGAGACGATGAAAGCCACCGATCTGCCCCTGCTGACCAGCGTGTCCCGCCCCGCGATTCATCCGGATGGCACCCGGGCCGTCACCGCCGTATCGCGGCCGGATCTCGACGCGGATCGCGTCGTCGGCCAACTGTGGAGCGTGATGCTCGACGGGTCCGGCGCCCGTCGGATCACACGCGGGGTGAACGACTCCGCTCCGCGGTTTTCACCGGACGGCACCCTGCTCGCCTTTGTGCGATCGCCGGGGGAGGGGCCCGGCCAACTGCACATCATGGCCGCCGGCGGGGGAGAGGCGCTTCAGCTGACCGACCAGAAGCTCGGGATTGCGACCTGGTGCTGGTCGCCCGACTCGCGACGGATCGCCTTCACCGCGGCGGTGGCCGAGGAGGGACGCTACGGCACCGTCGAGAACCTCGGCCCGAGCGCAGAACCGCCGCGGCGCATCACCACGCTCAAATACCGTTCGAACGGGGTCGGCTATACGACCGACCGGCGCCGACACGTCTTCCTCGTCGAGGTTCCCGGCGTGGATGACGAACCCCGATACGCGACGGCGCCGTCAGCGGAGAATCCGAAGCCCGAGGCATCCGTCGGTGTCCCGCAACCGAGGCGCCTCACCGAGGGCGATTTCGATCACGGAGCGCTCGCTTTCTCCCCGGACGGCGCCAAAATCGCGGTCGTCTCGGCGCGGCATCCGGAGCGGGATCTCGACCTGGCCAACACCGTCTTCGAACTCGACCTCAGGGCGTCCGTTGACGCGCTGCCGGAGGCGGTGCCGACCACCGGGAAAAACGGCCGGTATGGCATCTCGAGCGTCGAATACGGACCGGGCGGAGAACTGTGGTTCGTCGCCGGAGACCTCGGAGAGCACGGCGTCGACTTCGTCGGCTGCGGCAACCAACTGTGGGTGCAGGATGCTCCGGGCGACGCCGCGCGACTGCTCACCGACCCGGCGACTGTCGACCTCGACGGCGAACTCGTGGTCACCGCCGATGGAGCTCTCGTGCACGCGCTCGACCGGGGCAGGGTACGGCTGGTGCGGATCTCGCTCGACGGCGCTTTCTCGACCCTCGTGGACGGCGACGTCGAGGTGCGCGGCACCGATGCGAACGGCGACGCGATCGTCGTCGGCTACACCGCACCATCGTCGATGGGCGAGCTCGGCCTCGTCACGCCGGACGGCCTCACCCCGCTGAGCGACTTTTCGGCAGACCTCCGTGGCGTCGGAGTGACCCCGCTTGAAGAGCTGTCGGTGACGAATCGCGACGGTGGCGAGGTGCACGGCTGGGTGCTCACCCCGGTCGGGACGGAAGAGCCGCACCCGGTGCTGCTGGTGATCCACGGGGGTCCGTTCACCCAGTGGGGTGTCTCGTTCTTCGACGAGGCGCAGGTCTACGTCGACGCCGGCTACGCCGTGGTGATGTGCAACCCCCGCGGTTCGGCCGGGTACGGGCAGGCTCATGGGCGCGCCATCCGCCAGAGAATGGGAACCGTCGATTTCACGGACGTGATCGATTTTCTCGAGGGTGCGCTGGCACGGCATCCGATGCTCGACCCGGACCGCGTCGGCGTGATGGGCGGATCCTACGGGGGATACCTCACCGCCTGGACCATCGCCAACGACCACCGCTTCGCCGGGGCGATCGTCGAGCGCGGCTACCTCGACCCCGAGGGCTTCGTCGGCACCTCCGACATCGGTTCGTACTTCGGCGACGAATACACGGGCACAGATCCGCAGCGGATGCGCGAGCAGAGCCCGCAGGCGCTGGTTGGCAGGGTGACGACGCCCACCCTGGTGATCCATTCGGAAGACGACCTGCGCTGCCCGCTCGCCCAGGGGGAGCGCTACTATGCCGCGCTGAAACGCAACGGTGTCGAATCCGAGTTGCTCATTTTCCCCGGTGAAAACCATGAGCTGAGTCGAAGCGGGCGTCCGCGGCACCGCCTGCAGCGCTTCGATGCGGTACTGGACTGGTGGGCGCGCTACCTGCCGTCGAATGTCAATCGGCGGGCGTAAATGCACAATCGACATCGTCTCACTTCCCGGATTCTCGTCTTCGACGAGCGGGATCGCATCCTGTTGTACCTCACGGTCGGATCGGTTCCAGCGGAGCGGACGCGGTGGATCACGCCCGGTGGGGGAGTGGAGCCGGGGGAGTCCCATGTCGAGGGAGCGCGACGCGAGCTGTTCGAAGAGACCGGGCTCGACATCCCCGACCTCGGCGCGCCGGTCTGGGTGAACGACTTCGTGCCGGACTACGCCGGGGGAGACCACGACACCGGTCACGCCGAGTACTACGCATTGCACACCACCGCGTTCACGCCCTCGCGCGAAAATTGGACCGCCGACGAGCAACTCGACGTGCTCGAGACTCGCTGGTGGTCGCTGGACGAATTAGTGACCACGACCGAACCGTTCCGACCTCCCGAACTGATCGATCTCATCCGCAGCCAACTTTCGTCCCACCGCAGTTGACCTCCGACTGAAAGGCTCATCATGATGGAAGACACCGCCGGCCTCATCGCCGAGATCGAGGCGCAGGAAGAGCGACTCGTCTTCACCAGGTTCAGCAATGCCGATGCCTGGGAGCTCGGATGCCTGCTGGTCGAGCTCGCCACCGAGCGCGGGCATCCCATCACCATCGACATCCGTCGCGGTGACCAACAGCTGTTCCACGCGGCCCTTGCCGGCACCGCGACCGACAATGACCAATGGATTGAGCGCAAGGTGCGCACGGTTCGGCGTTTCGGCAACAGCTCGTTTCTCGTCGGACTGCGTCATCGGGCCACCGGTACGCCTTTCGAGGCCCGCGAGTGGAACGACACATTCCTGTTCGCCGCGCACGGCGGGTCGTTCCCGATCAACATCCGCGACTCGGGACTCATCGGCACCGTGACGGTCTCCGGACTGGCGCAGCTCGCCGATCATCGGCTCGTGGTCGAGGCCATCGAGCGATTCCTGGGGTTCGACACGGAATAGGAGCCGGTTCCGCGATTATGTCAAGTGAGGCAGCGGGTCAGTTCTGTAGGAACCCCGGGATCAGCGTCGGCGAGAAGGACACGACGATCCCGATGATCGCGACGACAACCACAAGGGCTGCCATGGCGGCGAGAATCGCGATGCCGACGTACAGGACCAGCGACAAGAACGATGACATGCGTCAAGTATCCCTGATGCCGGCGGGCTGCATAGAACCGCTGATAATGCGCATTATGTCAACTAGTATTTACTCTGATTGCACTTTTTGCAATCGGAGGAGAAACGGGCAGCACCGGGACCCTCCCCCAATGCGTCCGCTGACCTTGGGTTCTGCTTCGACCTTCGGAGGTGGTTCTAGGCCCGTGCCGCGATCGGAACCTCGAGTTCGGCGAGCAGGGCGAGGACCATTTGTTCGATCTCGTCACGCACAGGACGGACGCCTTCTGGGTTCCACCCGGCCGGGTCGGAGAGAGCCCACTCCTCGTAGCGCTTGCCAGGGAACACCGGGCAGGCGTCGCCGCAGCCCATCGTGATCACGACGTCCGCCGCTTGAACGACCTCGTCTGTCCACGGCTTGGGGTACTCGCCCGAGATGTCGATGCCGCGCTCTGCCATGACCTCGATCGCGACGGGGCTGACCTGGTCGTCGGGTTCTGAGCCTCCGGACCATCCGACGGCGTTGTCGCCGGCGTAATGCTGGAAGAAACCTAGCGCCATCTGTGAGCGGCCGGCGTTGTGCACGCAGAGGAACAGCACGGTCGGCTTCCCGTAGTAGCCGAGGCCGTCGACCTTCGAGAGCGCGCGGAGCCGTTGACGGGCGAATTTCTCGGTCAGCAGTGGCAGGTAGTTCGGCACGGTTGCCGTCTCGGCGAGTTGGGCATACGACGAGTGCAGGAAGCGGTCGATGGTCTCTCGGCCGAAGACGCCCTCGAACTCGTGGGTGAGTCGCGCGGCGGAGGATGCCAGTGAGGCCTCTTGGTCGAGCGTGACGGTTGCGTGGTGGTGGGGTGACGTCATCGTCGGCTCCTTCAGTCAGGCGGCGTTCAGCCGCGGGGCGAGCTCGCCGATCCGGCGGGCAATGTTCTCGAACGCGGCGTCGAACGCCTGGTCGCTTCCGTCGCGCACGGGGTCGGGCACCGACCAGTGCAAGCCGGGAACGGAGCCGATCGACTCGTGGGCGACGTCGCACACCGTGACGTAGAAGTCGTCCGCTTCGACGACGGAGCTCAGAAGCTGCGGTTTGCGGCCGCGGAGCTTCACGCCGTGTCGTTCAGCTGCAGCCACGGCGCCGGGATCAATCCGTTCTGCCGGATGAGTCCCTGCTGAGACGGCGGGGATGCTGCTCGCTTTGCCCCAGAGAGCCGCGGCGATCTGAGAACGGGCGGAGTTTGCGGTGCACACGAAGACGATGCGATGCGCGACTCTAGCGGAGGCGGCGCCCAAGTGATCGAGCGAGCCCGGGATCATCCGCACATAGCTGCGACGGCGGTCGGCCTCCGAGCGTGTTCGGGCGACGATGCCCTCGTGCTCGAGCTGGTTCAGGTGATGCGCCAAGAGGCTGGAGGACATTCCGAGCTGCGTCTGGAGGTCGGTCGGTGACAAATCGCCCAGGGTGAGGAGATCCACGATGCGGAGCCGTGCGGGATCGGAGAGCGCCGCATGCCGGGCGGCGCGTTCCTCGAGATCAGTTCGCTTAATGTTCATCGCCTCAATATTGACTGAGTGAACTCCTGCCGTCAAGATGAACCAGTCATGACTTCTGAACACTCTCCCCTGCTCCCCGAACGCGTTCCCCTATGGCGCCGACTCGTCGCCGAATTCCTCGGCACCGGCCTACTCGTGGCCGTCGTGGTCGGCTCGGGCATCGCCGCACACCGACTGTCGCCCACCGATGTCGGGCTGCAGTTGCTCGAGAACAGCCTCACGACCGCGCTCGGACTCACCGTGCTGATCCTCGCCTTCGGCTCCGTCTCCGGAGCGCACTTCAACCCGGTCGTCTCGGCCGCGGACTGGTTCATCGGGCGACGCGATCGCACCGGGCTCACGCTCCCCGATCTCGCCGCCTACGTCGCCGCGCAGATCGCCGGCGCGATCGGCGGATCCGTGCTCGCCAACCTGATGTTCGAGATCCCGACGAAGATCGCCACCACCAACCGCGATGGCGCCGGCCGCTTCCTCGGGGAAGTCGTTGCGACAGCCGGACTGCTGATCCTGATCTTCGCCCTCGCCCGCACACACCGGGCTGCCCTCGCAGCACCCGCGGTCGGTGCCTACATCGGCGCTGCGTACTGGTTCACCAGCTCCACCTCGTTCGCGAACCCCGCCGTGACGATCGGCCGGATCTTCTCCGACACCTTCGCGGGAATCGCACCCGCCTCGGCTCCGGCATTCATCGGCGCTCAGCTCGTCGGAACAGTCATCGGCGTCGTGCTCATCCTCGTTCTCTTCCCGACGGTAGGCCGCTCTGCCGGCGACGTCGTGATCCCTTCCCAGCTCGACAACGAATCCTGAAAGGCACCATCCCATGCACATTGCGATCATCGGCGGCAGCGACGCCGGCATCTCTGCAGCCCTGCGAGCCCGCGAACTCGACCCGAGTGTCGATGTCACCGTCGTGGTCGCCGACCGCTACCCGAACTTCTCCATCTGCGGGATTCCCTACTACTTCTCCGGCGACGTGAAGCCGTGGCAGTCTCTCGCCCACCGCACCAGCGCCGACCTCGAAGCAACCGGCATGAACCTGCGCCTCGACACCCTCGCGACCCGGATCGACGTCGCTGGCCGCAACCTCGAAGTACGTGACGCCGCCGGGGCAACCTCACTGATCGGCTACGACGAACTTATCGTCGGCACCGGCGCGGTCCCCTCCTCAGCTGGGATCGTCGGTCTCGAGGAGCTCGGCCCCGAAGACGGCGTGCATGTGCTCCACTCGATGGGCGACACCTTCGCCCTCGACCGCCGCCTCGACGAACGCACCCCTCGCACCGCGATCATCATCGGAGCCGGCTACGTCGGCCTCGAGATGGCCGAAGGACTGTCCGTCCGCGGGATCCAGGTCACGCAGCTGCAGCGCGGCCCCGAAGTGCTGTCGACCCTCGACCCCGAACTCGGAGCTCTCATCCACGCTGAATTGACCCGCCACGGCGTGGATGTCGTCACCGACTCCAAGGTCGCCTCCGTGACGCGTGGTCCCGACGGACTGACCGTCGCCGGCACCCACCTCGGCGAGCCGTTCGAGCGGACCGCCGACCTGGTCCTCGCGGTCGTCGGAGTCGTGCCCAACACGAGCCTCCTCGTCGACGCCGGCGCCCGGCTCGGCGCCGGCAACGCCGTCGTGGTCGACGAGACCATGCGCACCGGCCTGCCCAACGTCTGGGCCGCCGGCGACGGGATCATCACCCACCACCGCCTCCTCGGCCTCACCTACCTGCCACTGGGAACCACCTCCCACAAGCAGGGACGCATCGCCGGCGAGAACGCCCTCGGCGGATCAGCACGCTTCGCCGGAAGCATCGGAACCCAAGCCGTCAAGGTCTTCGACCTCGTCGCCGCCCGCACCGGACTCCGCGAACACGAAGCGATCGCCGCAGGCTTCGACCCGATCAGCGCCACCGCCGCGGCCGATGACCACAAGGCCTACTTCCCCGGCTCGCACCCCATCACCATCCGGATCACCGGCGACCAAAGCGACCACCGACTGCTCGGCGCCCAGATGGTCGGCACCTACGGCACCGAAGTCTCGAAGCGCATCGACACCTACGCCACCGCCATCCACCACGGGATGAACGTCGAGGCGATCAGCGAGCTCGACCTCAGCTACACCCCGCCTCTCGGATCACCGTGGGACGCAGTGCAGGTCGCAACGCAAGCCTGGTCACGTGAGCACATCGCAAAAGCCCTAGTCAGACCGTAGGCGGCGCACCGTTAGTGTGAAAACGGATAACGGTCTTCGCCAGTAGAGGTAGCTTTTCTTCTTTGTCACTATGTGGGCACCGTCGGCGTCCTGATTGGGGAGACCAACCGTCGCACGTTGATCACTGTGTCGAGGAGCGTAAGAGCAACAATCAGGGCCAGGCACACCTTGGTGATCCCGTTCGCAACGTCGGACTCGAATATCGGGCCAGCCACGATCCACCACACCAGGAGCGCAAGCAATGCCACGTTGCCGATGAGTGCGACACGACGGGTGAGGCCACCCCACCGGCCGACGACGAGCAAGGTGATGCCAACCGCGAGGCTTACGGCCCACAACGGGATTACCCACGGAGCTCGCCAGGACAGGAAATCCGGATCGAACGCGAACGCCTCGATCAGCGGCCCAGGCAGACCGCTCCCCCAGATCGCCAGGCTTGGCAGTGCGATCACGATGCTCGCTCCGCCCACGCCCAACGCGATGTAGAGCACCATTATTGGTCGCCGGATGAGGTCGCGATCAAGCACGCCGGCGCGCGGAGCGACCCACTCACCCGACTCCTGACGCCGGGACGCGAGAGCCCCGGCGATGACCATCATGGAAACGATGAACCCGGGCCACCAGAACGCTCCCAGCCCCCAGGTCAGCCACCAACTGCCGAGCCGGCTCAGCCAGTCCGATCCCGCCGAATCCGAAGCGACCGGTGCCGTGTAGGTTGCGACGAGCGAGAGCACCCATTGCACGGCGACGCCACCAAGCCCAATCCACGCGAATCTCGGTACATCCGCGGGGCGGATGATCGCGAATCCTGCCGGTCGGTAGCGGTCCGCCACATCGGCCGGACGCCCGAAAGTCGCCAGGAGCCGATAGGTCATGGTCGCGTCTGCCGCACGCCCAACTTCCAGCGCCCTCCCCTGCAACTCCTCTGCCAGCAGGGAGCGCAATTCGAACGCGACATCGTTGCGATGTTTGCGCGCCAGGTGCCTTACGACGTCCCCAACGTAGGTCTCGATGATGTCGTTCGGGTTCATTCGGGCTCCCCTTCCAGGAGTCGATCCATGACTGTGGCCAGAGAGGCCCAGGAGGCGGCGAGGTTGCGGAACAAGAGGGCACCGCGATCACTGAGCGAGTAATACCGACGAGGCGGTCCCCCGTCGACCTCCCATTTCGACGCCAGCAGACCCTGGGTCTCCAGGCGTCGCAGCAGCGGGTAGAGCGTGCCCTCCTCGATCGGCAGGCCGCGCTCGATCAGGGCTTGGCGCAATGAGTAGCCGTATCGCCTGGTGCGCAGTTCAGCGAGCACCGCGAGTACGAGCACTCCCTTCCGCAGGTCCTGCTCGTACTTTGGGAGTTCGGCATCCGTTTGTACCATGTCGCCTACAGTACATAGCGCTACACAGTAACGCAAGAACGCGTCCGTGAGGGTCTATGCGAGGCCGAGAGGCGACTCACCAGATTCTGCGGGCCAGGGACGGCTGAGGGTGAAAACGGATAACGGTCTTCGCCAACATAGTTGCTCTGACGCGCCAGCGGTGGTTGACGTACATGTCATCGGCCCCTATAGTTCACATTATTGTGAACCAATTTGATGAGGGGCTCGACTCGGTCTTTGCCGCGTTGGGCAACGCCCATCGACGGAGAATCGTCGATCTCCTCTCGCTCCAGCCGGCGTCGATCCAGCAGATCGCGCAGCAGATCGAGATGTCCCTAACGGCGATCAATCGACATATCAACGTGCTCGAGGAAGCAGGACTGGTCATCCGGCGGAAGGCCGGGCGCGTGAACTTCTTGTCGATCAGCCGATCGACGATGCGCCGCGTGCAGGACTGGGCGTTCCAGTACAACGCGATGTGGGCAACCGACGACGAAACCCTCGAGAACTTATCTACCCGCGATGACTACCCCAGACAGTCGGACGGCACCCTCGCCGCCCCGACGCCGAACAACCAAGGAGAAAGATCGAGAAAGATCGATGAAGAAGTTCCTGTTCCTCTACAAGGGTTACATGACGCCGACACCCGAGATCGGTCGGCAAGGCGTGGATGGATTGGTTCTCGAGCGTCGGTGACGCGATGGTCGACAGCGGCAACGCCATGAGCGCAGGCGTGGAGGTCACGAAGGACACCGTGACGAGCCTTGAGCTGGGACTGGACGCCTTCACCGGCTACTCGATCATCAACGCCGAGGACATGGACGCGGCGATCGCGCTGGCGAAGACGAACCCAATGATCACCAGCGTGGTCGTCCACGACCTCGCCCGCATGTAGCGGGCGCCCTTTTGACCAGCACCTTCGTGAAGAGACGTTGCATGATTGCGACCGACAAACTCTGCCCAGCCGGCGAAGGGTGCGCGTGACCTCTCGCCGCCCGACCCCTGACAGGCGGAGAATGGGTCTGTGGATGTCGAAGTTCTACATATCGAGGAGTGCCCCAACTGGGAAGATGTGGGCGCGCGCCTTCGAAGTCGTGCTTGACGCCTTCCACAGACCTGAAACCGAAGTCAACTACCGGCTGTTGAGCACGAGTGAAGATGCCGCTGCAGTTCCGTTTGCGGGTTCACCCACGATCCTCATCGACGGCGAAGACCTGTTTCCCTCGGCCGGCCGCACCGCCGATCTGGCGTGCCGCCTCTACTTCACGCCAACGGGTTTGGCTGGTCTCCCAACGGTCGAGCAGATCAAGGACGCGCTCCAGCCATGGCTGTAACCGTGAGCGGAATCCCCTGTTCGTGTTGCGGTCGAGAGTACCCCCGTCGAAAACTGCATTCCCTGGGTGACGATTCGGCGTTCATCTGCCGCCGGTGCGGACTCTGGATAGCGCTGCGTTGGCGCGGCGATCGACGCCAAGACGAGTAGCGCTTTTCCTGCGAGTAGCACGGAACACAGGTGGCCTCAGTGTGAAAACGGATGACGGTCTTCACCAGTAGTAGTTGCGGGCGCCCCTCTGCCGCTGAATCCTTCGTCGCCGCCTGGGCTTTTAGCGACTTGCTCGATTACTGCGGCGAGCTACTGCAAGGGAGCAAGTGTGGAGTCGTTTGCGTGGGAGTTCGAGGCCAGGTATCAGGACTGGGCGCCCGGTCTCGCGATGATGCGCGATGCGATCATCCAGCAGCTTTCCAATGCCGACCTGGGCAAGAACGTCGGCGGAAACAGTCTCACCTGGGGGCAGCTGATTGACGATTGCGCCGAGATGCAGCGCTCCTACCTCGATGCCTTCAGCACCCTGGATCAGACCTGGGCTCCTCCGCGATCTCCCCACGAGCATCCGAGCACCGTTGCTGAGATCCTCGATCAGTTCCATGCCGTCGATCGCGAGCTGGCAATGGTGCTCGACGCGTTCTCGGGCGATGACTGGGATGCCGTGATCACCCGCCCGGACGACACCAAACGCACCCGCCGCGGCCAACTTGAGATCTACGCCCAGTTCGTGCTCATCTTCCTTGGCAAAGCCAGCGTCTACGCGCGGGCGCAAGGCCACATCATCCCGCCATCGCTTCTCACGTTCGTCGGCTCAGCCATCGCCGACCGCCGCCACGGGTCAAAAGCCCCGCCGACGACATCCACTGTTCTCGGCGCCGACTGGTACGCCTGCACGCTCACTCACACTGACCAAGTTCGAAAACGTCCTCTTCGCCGATTGCGACTTCACAGAGCTCGAGAACAGCGGCGCCGTATTCACTGAATGCACCTTTCGGGACGTCAAGTTCAATGCCTCCACGGACACCGACTCCGCTTTCGTGAACTGCAGGTTCACGCGCTGCAACTTCTTCGACGTTCAGTTCATTCGGTGCACGACGATCGGGAGCATGTTCGACGGCTGCAAGTGGGACATCGCGTAGATCCAGCGCGGCGACTGGTCCTTCGTGGGACTGCCCGGTGCGGACCTCAGTTCCGCCTCGATTGTAGGAACGAGAATGCGCGAGGCGGACCTCATGTTTGCCAAGTGCTCGCGTGCAATCCTCCGTGACTTGGATCTGTCCGGAGCCTGGCTTCACAAAGCCGACCTCACCGGCGCAGATCTGCGAGGCGGACTTTGTCGAGGCGGATGAGGCCAGTGGGTGACGTGGGTATTCAGCGACATCACGCCGGACTCGTTCCAGTGGGACGGCTGGTGCTCCAACGATTCAGGCGCAAGTTGGTGGCATGAGCAGCATATGGATGCCGCGCGCATCCCTGAGCTGAGCTGAGTTGAGCTGAGCTGAGCCAGGACACAGCCCGCAAGACGCAGCTCATGCTCGCCCGCCACCTTGCCTCTCTCCGCCCGACCCGGTTCGAGATCCCGGAGGGGGCTCTCCCCATTGCCATCGGGAGGCCACCGCGAGGTTGTGTTAGGCGGGTGCGAGAACGTGGATGCCGGCTGAGGTTGCGGCGCGGGCGAACTCGCCGTCGTACGTGACGATCTCGTCGACGCCGATCCGCAACGCTGTCGCGAGGTGGATCGCGTCGTTGGAGCGCAACGGCGCATGTGTGCCCGCAGCGAGCAGATCCCCCCGTGTCACGTCCACCAAGACAACTGCATCAAGAACGTTCGTGATCGCGTGCAAAGACAGCACATCCGGATGTCGGCCGGCCGCGCAATGCAGTTCTGTATGCAGCAGCCACGACGCCACGAGACGACGGCCTGCGGTGGCCAACTCGATCACCAGCACCGCGGATTCGGCTTCGTCGACCAGCAATTTCATTGCCGCCGAAGTATCCAAGTATGTGGTGGTGGTCACCACTGGCCTCGGGTGTCTTCGATCAACTCTTGCGCCGTGGTCTTAGTCGCCACACGTGTGATCGCCGACAGTGCCTCAACGCCGACGAGGGCTCGGCGCGCCTCGCCGCGAGCAATCAGTCCGTCCAAAACGTTGCCACCCACCGGAACGATTATCGCAGCAGGGTGCCCGTTATTGCTGACTTCTATCGACTCCCCCGCTTCAACCCGCCGCAGTATTTCCCCGCTGCGATTGCGCATTTCTCGGTGAGTGACCCTATCCATGTAGCACAGCGTAGCACAGGTCTCGTGGTAGCCCAATAACATTCGGCACACCCGTGATCCTTAGACGATTCGGGCCCGTACCTTCTCGATGTGATGCAGCATGTAGTCGCTCGACTCCCCATATGGCTGAGGTCGCCAATGTGGGCCCAGATCTCGCGTCCGATGTGATGGTTCGTGGCCGATGCTCGCATGTTTCGATCAGCGGTTGCCTACCGTCAGGGTGGGGTGAGGCCAGTAGCCTCAACGCGGCAAAATACCGGCGTGCGACGGGGCAAATCCCCGTCTAATCGGGCCGCCACTGCGGGCCAGAGTTCCCCCTCTACGCGCTGACGCTTGCCTCCAACAATCCCTCGAGCCGCGCGTAGCTTGTCTCCATGCCGCCGGTCATGCCGGTGGCGAGCACCGCGTCCCGCATCTCGGCGTTCGCGTAGGTGATGACAAGGGAGAGCAGCGTGCCTCCCTGCACGCGGGTGAGCGTGAGCTCGTTGAGCGTCGCCGGGAAGTCCGTACCGATCATCGCCTCGGTGGTGACCGCGCGATGGGGCGGGTCGCTCTCGAGCAGCTCGCCGGTGAAGCCGAAACCCTCGCCCCCACCGTCATGCTCCCACAGGTACCGGTAGCTGTCGCCGACGTTCGACGCGATCTCGCACACCAGCATCGTCCACCCGTCGGGGCCGAGCAGCCACCGCTTCATGAGGTCGGCATCGGTGTGGGCATGCCAGACCTGGTCGACGGTGCCCCGGATGACACGGGCCACCCGCACCTGCGTGTCGCTGAGGATCTGTGCCTCCGCGGCACGGCTGGCGGCGAACTCGGCGAGGTCGGCGAGTACGGCGTCGATCTGGGACATCGCCTCGCGGGTGCCCTCGAGCATCCCCATCGACACGAGCTGCTCGAGCTGCTCGAGGGAGTCGACGCGCGCGACGGTGGTGAGCCGCGATCCGGTCGCCGTCTGCTCGAAGGCGAAGCTCGAGTGGGTGGCCGGGAGGCCCGTGTTCGGAGCGCCCGATTCATCCGCGAACCAGTCGATGACCTCGAACGAGCGGAGGGCATCCACGTGCGTCCACTCCCAGCAACCCCAGTGCTCGTCGCCACCTGGCCCGGTCATCCGGTACACACTGCGACCGCCGACGGCGACGTCGTGACGGAGGAAGGTCGCCGGGTAGGTGGGCGGACCCCAGAAGCGCTCGAGCTGGCGCGGATCCATGTACGCATCCCAGAGCCGGGTGATCGGCGCCGTGAAGTCCGCGGTGACGGTGATGGTGAGCTGGTCGAGATCCTTCTCGACGGAGGTGGCGGGCATGATGCGCCTTTCTAGTGATTGTCTTCATCGAGCAGGGCGTCGAGCTGGTCGATTCGCGAGCGCCAGAGTTGCTCGAACTGGTCGAGGAGACGCTGTGCCTGACGGATGCGCGCGAGCTCGCCCCGCACCATCCGCTCCCGGCCTCGCCGTTGCTTCGTCACGAGCTCCGCCTCCTCCAGCACGGCGACGTGCTTCTGCACGGCCGCGAACGACATGGCGTACGCGTCAGCGAGCTGCGAGACCGAGACTTCCTCGACCAGGGTGCGGCGCACGATGTCGCGCCGCGTCGCATCGGCGAGCGCCCGGAAGATCCGGCTCACCTCGTCGTCGCTGAGTTCCCGTTGTACAACCATTTGGTTGTACATTACAGCGCGATGCCGACTGGCGCAAGAGTTTTTATCGGCGCCAGCACCGTGTCAGGCACCCGCTCACAGTATCGCGCTAGGCGAGGCCATGTTGGGCGAGCCGGTGCAATTGCCCGCTGTGTACATCGCTCACCCATTCCCATCCGGGCTGAGCCGACGGCCCGATCCGTGGGTCGACAGGCGCTTGGCCGTCGCGCAGAGCGCGAACGTAGACCCGGTCCCGATCGATCCGTGCCCGAATCTGCTCGACCCCACCGAGCGATCCGTGGCCCGGAACAACGAGGACCGCATCACGAGCGCGGCGTGGCCCGGGGCATGGGCGCGGTGTTCGATGATCCGCACTCGGGGGCCATCCCAGGGAATCTGCACCGCGTTGGCCGGCAGCCCGGTGACGTGGCCGAGCAGTTCCAGCGGCACGTGCTCGGGGATGCCGGCGGATTGTGCCACTGCTTGCACCCCGCCCGACAGCCGATCCTCGGCGGTGGCCGCACACCCGTCAGTGCCGAAACGGGTCGCCGTGCCGAGCGCGGAATGCCAGAGCAGGTGATCCCAGTGCGGATGCGTCGAAAAACCCGCCACGACGACCTGGCCCAACTCCAATAGGTCGTTGGCGAGGCAGAGCAGTTCACCCTCGAATACCCCCGCGTCGATGACCAGAACACCGGCAGCGCCCTGAACGACGACAGCGTTGCTCTGGCAGAACCCGCTTTCGTGCACGAAGACAGCCTCCGCAATCCGACTCAGCACGGCGGTCTAACTTTTCTGCCTGATCACGTAGCGGTGCATCGTGACCCCCTGTTCGAACGACCGCTGCTCGAGCAGATCGAGCTCGATCGCACGGTCGTAGTCATCGAACAACGGCCTGCCGAAGCCGAGGATCGCGGGATGGGTGAAGAGCAGCAACTCGTCAAGCAGGCCCTCCCGCAGCAACTGCGTGGCGAGATTGGCGCCGCCCACACCGATAGCACCCTCGGTCTCCGCCCGAAGCGCGGCGAGTTGCTCGATCGCGTCCTCTCCCCCGATGACCCGGGTGTTGAAGTCAGCACGACTGCGGGTTCGGGAGACGAGCACCTTGGGTGTGTCCGTCCAGATCTCGCCGTACTCCCGCAGGAAGTCCGGCAGCGATTCATCCGTGCGGGCACGTGGCCAATACTCCTCCATTGTCTCGAATATGACCCGACCCTGCACCATCACGGCGAGCTCCCGCGCCCGCGCATTGAACTCGCGGTGCAGTTCTTCGCCGATGCGCAGCCACTCCCCCGCGCCGTCGTCGCCCGGAACCTGCTCGATCCGCAGATCGAGGGACACGTTCATCCAATACACAAAGCGGCCCACCAGCTTCTCCTCAAAATAGTGGTTGCGTTCTGCAATCACTATATTGAGAACGACGCGACTGTCAAGAAATGTCTCACAAGGAGGAATCGTGGAACCGCGATCCGGATGCCCGATCAACGCCGCCGTCGAGGTGCTCGGGGATCGCTGGTCGCTCCTTGTGCTGCGCGACGTGATCTTCGGAGACCGCCGCCACTTCCGGGCGCTGCTCACCGGATCGATCGAAGGCATCGCGTCGAACATCCTCGCCGACCGACTCGTGCGGCTCGTGGAGGCCGGGATCCTCACCCGCGGCACGGCCGCCCGGGGCCAGCGCGCACGCTACAGCCTCACGGAAGCCGGCATCCAGACGCTCCCCGTGATCTATGCCCTGGGCAATTGGGGCCTCGATTGGCAGCCGGGAAGCGAAGAGCTGCGGATTCGGCAACAGGTCATGAGAGAGGGCGGTCCGGCGTTCATTGACGACCTGATGGACGAACTGCGCACCCGTCACCTCGATACCCCACCGCGGCCCACGGTCGGCCCTGGCCCGCTCGAACGCCTCGATGCCGCCTTCGACGCGGCCACAGCGAGTCGACAACGGGATCGAGCAACAGGCACCGGCCCGGTAAAAGCCTCACTAGAATGGCCCGCATGAAAACGGATGATGCGACCCTCCGACGCGTCTACGCCATGCCTTTCGCCACCGTCTATCCGCTCTATGTGAAGAAGGTCGAGCGAAAAGGCCGCACGACGGCCGAACTCAACAAAGTCATCACCTGGTTGACCGGTTTCGACGACGATGAAGTCGACAAGCACATCGTCGCCAGCACGTCGTATGAAGACTTCTTCGCCGATGCCCACCTCAATGCGAATGCCCCACTGATCACCGGAGTCGTCTGTGGCGTTCGCGTCGAAGACGTCGAAGACCCCGTGATGCAAAAAGTGCGCTACCTCGACAAACTGGTCGACGAATTGGCCCACGGAAGGGCGCTGGCAAAGATCCTGCGGTCCTGACGGGTGATCGCAGCATCGGCCTGAATGGGCACCATGCTCCCGAACCGAGGTGCTCGTTGGCAGCACGGTCCCGGTCCGGTTCACCACACCCTCCCCGGGTGCCTGCGCTGCTGCAGCCAGGCGCCGTCCTGCTGGCGGGCGTTCCGCACCGATTCGATGGCGTCGGCGAGGCGGGGGTCGGGCGCGGCGCCGTCGAACAGCGAGGCCGAACGAAAGTAGTCCACGGCATTGAGGGCGCTGTAGAAGGAACGAAGCCGATAGGCTAGCCGCGTCATCCGAGGGCCGAGGATCTCCCCGCGGAAGCGCGAATACCGCAGCCTGCGCCGCAGCAGATATTCCTCTCCCCTCCGCCGGGCGGTGCTCAGTTCGTCGATCCTCCCGGTTTCTCGGTGGGAGCGGGCAAGAGAGCCAAGTTCCTCTTCGTGGCGCTCGGGATCGTCACAGCGATCGACGCGATCGTCGCCTTCGGCGAAGCTGGTCGACATCGCGGCGCCCATTGACCCTAGATTGACACCGAAATGCTCATCACCGCCGGTCGCGTCACCACCAACGACGCGCGCGCCTCGAAATGTGTGAAAACGGATGACGCCCTCCGTCCTGGTCTCCGTCGGGTGGTCAGCCGCGGAGTTCCCCGGGCGCGAGCCCAAGCTCCCTCTCGATCGTGCTCACGACCAGCTCAGCGACCGCGCTGTAGTCGATCTGCGCCCGCGTGGCGGCCCGGATGCTCAGGCCATCGACGAGCGCCATGATCCGGAGGGCTGTCGAAGCCGCATCGATGTCCCCGAATTGGCCCGCTTCGACACCCCGGGTGATCAAGTCCGCGAGACGCGAAGTATCCGCGTCCATCTGTCGAACGACTTCTCTCAGCAGCGCGGGTCGCCGGCGTGATGCCTGCCAGGCGTCGAGCCAAAGAAGGTTCACGGGGTCGCGATCCGAGTGCAGGAATCCGTCCAGAAGGCGCTTCAGTTCGTCTTGTGGTCCCTTGCCCGCGGATGCCCCACCGAAGAGAGCCGCGCGCTCGATCTCGGCCGCATGGCCGAACGCCGCCGCGACCAGGTCGTCCACCGACCCGAAATAGTGATTGATCAGCCCCGGCACCACCTCGAGCACGTCGGCGACCCGCTTCGCCGTGACGCGCTCCAGTCCCGCCCCCACAGCGATTCGGCTCGCGGCAACCACGATCTCCTGTCGGCGCTCAGCAGGATCCATTCGGCGAGACCGCGACCTGACCATTGACATCGCAACTCCCGTGAGATTGACTGAGCAGCACCCGCCTATTGGTAAAAGCACCAATAAGCATTCCCACCTTAGACGAGCGGATGCCCGATGACCATAGCCGCGCAATGGAAATCACTGTGAACTGGCGGATGCCGGCCGAGACGGCACGCCACGATCGTATCTGGATGGCATTTCCGCGCCCCGGGCACACGCTCGGCTCGACCGCCCAAGAGGCCGAGGCCGGGTACACGGCGTGGGCGAACGTCGCCCACGCGGTGGCAGAGTTCGAACCGGTGACCATGGTGGTCGACCCGATGGAGATGGATCGAGCGCGGCGCATGCTCTCCGCGGAGATCAGCATCCTCGAAGCCCCGCTCGACGACTTCTGGATGCGGGACTTCGGCCCCACCTTCGTCTTCGACGAGGCCGGGACGCTCGGCGCCGTCGACTGGATCTTCAATGCGTGGGGCGGAACAACCGGATCGACCTGGGCGAAGGATTGCGAGATCGCGCGTTTCTTGGCCGACGAGGCCGGAGCCGAACTCGTGTCGTCGATGTTGGTTAACGAGGGCGGTGCCATTCACGTTGATGGCGAAGGCACGGCGCTCGTGACCGAGACGGTGCAGCTCGACCCCGCTCGTAATCCCTTCGCGGACCGGCTCCGAGTCGAACGGGAACTCGAGCGCACAATCGGCGCGACCCATGTCATCTGGCTCCCCCGCGGGCTGACTCGGGACTACGAGGCGCTCGGAACTCGCGGACACGTCGACATGGTCGCCGCGATCCCATCACCCGGCACCCTGCTGCTGCACCGACAGGACGACCCCGGGCATCCTGACTACGACGTGTGCCGCGACCTGCGCGAATTCCTCGCGGGGACGGAGGATGCCGTCGGGCGCGCATGGAACATAATTGACCTCCCGGCTCCCGCCGCACTGAGCGATGAGACGGGGTTCGTGGACTGGAACTACGTCAACCACCTCGTCGTCAACGGCGGGGTTGTGGCCTGCGGATTTGACGAAGAGCGGGCGGATGCTGCCTCACGCGACATCCTGGCGCGGGCCTACCCCGGTCGACGGGTCGTGACCGTCGATGCGCGAGAGATCCTCGCTCGAGGGGGCGGCATCCACTGCATCACGCAGCAGCAACCCAGCACCCCGCGGACGGGTGCTGCCGGATGACACCCTCGCTACCGGCGTTCTCCGTCGTCGATGCAAGCATCGACGAACTCGCCGCGGCCCTGGCCGCGGGCGCAGTCACCAGCGTCGGACTTGTCGCCCGGTACCTCAACCGCATCGCGTTCTACGACCGGCGCGGCATCCGCCTGAATGCCGTTCCGGTGCTGAACCCCCGGGTCTTCGCGGATGCCGCGGAGTCGGATGCGCGTCGGGCTGGCGGGCAGACCCTCGGCCTCCTCGACGGGATTCCGTACACCGCCAAAGACAGCTACATGGTGCGCGGCCTTACCGTCGCAGCGGGATCTCCCGCTTTCGAACACCTCATCGCCACGGACGACGCCTTCACGATCGGGCGCCTTCGCGCGGCCGGCGCGGTGTTGATCGGGCTCACCAACATGCCCCCGATGGCCAACGGCGGAATGCAGCGCGGCCTGTACGGGCGCGCTGAGAGTCCGTACAACGCGGACTTCCTCACGGCAGCATTCGGCTCGGGCTCCTCCAATGGTTCGGGCACGGCCACCGCCGCGAGCTTTGCGGCGTTCGGGCTCGGCGAGGAGACCTGGTCGTCGGGTCGCGCTCCCGCTTCGAACAATGCTCTGGTGGCCTACACCCCGTCGCGCGGCGTGATCTCGGTTCGCGGAAACTGGCCGCTGGTGCCCACCATGGATGTGGTCGTGCCGCACACGCGCTCGGTCGACGACCTGTTGCGGGTGCTCGACGCGATCGTGGCCGACGACCCTGAAACCCGCGGTGACTTCTGGCGCGTCCAGCCGTGGGTGCCGATACCGCCCGCTTCAGAGGTGCGTCCCGCGAGCTATCACACACTCCGCAAGGATGCCTCGCTGCGCGGTCAGCGGCTCGGCGTGCCGCGCATGTACATCAATGCGGATCATGACGCGCCATCCCCCATCACGACCCGCGCCTCGGTCATCGCTCTCTGGGAGGGTGCCCGGCGTGCACTCGAGTCGCTCGGCGCCGAGGTGGTGGAGGTCGATTTCCCGGTGGTGTCCAACTACGAGCGAGACCGGCCGGGAGCGCTGTCGATGGTGGACCGCGGCATTGTGCCGGCCGAATTCGCCGACCGGGAGCTGTGGGAGCTGTCGATGTTGGCCTGGCACGACTTTCTCGCGAGCAACGACGACCCTGCGCTGCACGCGCTCGCCGACGTCGATGGCGCCCGTATCTTCCCGCACCCCTCGGGCGCATTGCCCGACCGGTATGGAGACTTCGACCTGGCAGACTACGTCACGCGGGCAAGGGAGCTCGGAATCGTGGCGCTGGCAGACATCCCGTCGATACGGGAGGGTTTGCTCGGCCTCGAGGCGACCCGGCGCGTTGATTTCGAAGACTGGCTCGTCGAACTGGGACTCGACGCCGTGGTCTTTCCGGCCGTCGCCGACGTCGGTCGCTCCGATTCGGACGTCTCCCCGCAATCGGCCGCCGAAGCCTGGCGAAACGGCACCGCCGTTGCCAACGGCAATCTCGTTCCCCGCCACCTCGGCATCCCGAGTGTCACCGTACCGATGGGCTTGATGGCCGACACGCGCATGCCCGTCGGACTCAGCTTCCTCGGCGCGGCTTATGACGACTCCCGGCTGCTTCAGTTCGCGAGCGCCTTCGAGGCGGCAACCCGACTCCGGGTGTCGCCGCCCCGCACTCCCCGGTTGGACGAATCCGCCGACTCGAAGCCGCGGCTTTCGATGTCGCCGTCGGTGATCGAACTGCGAATGGAGCCGGTGCGGGTCGACGCCGAAACCGATGGCTCCCGCATGGCCACCGTCACCGTGAGGGCCACATCCCCCCGGGGTGGCCTCGCGGTGAGAGTCTTCGCCAACGGGACCGAAGCGGATGTCTCTGGGACAGGCGACGAATTCAGTGCGATCATCCGCCTCCCGGCATCGGAGACTAACGAGCCCCACAGCGAGTGGGTCCCGCCCTACGGTCCGCTGGTCGTGGTTCTGGCCCGGGACGTCACCGGCGCCGAAGCGGGACACCTGGTCGAGCTCGCCTGAGTCTCAGCTCAGTCGGCGAAGGACACGTCGGTGGTCTTCGCGACGGCGGCGGTGCGGCCCGGGGCGCCCTGGTACTGCCAGTAGAGGTTCGTGTGCGCGATCACCTGCTCCGGCGGCGGCGCACCCCACTCGCTCTGGTCGTTGGTGGTGTGGGCGTCTGCAACGAGGGTGACGTCGTAGCCGCGCGCGAACGCACCGTGAATCGTGGAGCGGATGCAGGCATCCGTCTCCGCACCCGTCACGACCAGTCGCCCGACTCCGCCGTCGGCCAGGACCCCTTCGAGGTCGGTGCCCTCGAAAGAGTCGCCGTAGTTCTTCTGCACGAGTGGCTCGGACTCGCGGCGCGCCAACTCCGGCACATACTGCCAGTCGTCGCTGCCCACTTCCAGCCCCTCATCCGAATGTTGCACCCAGACGATCGGAACACCCTCCTCCCGGGCCTTGTCGACGAGGCTGTTGATGTTGGCGACGACCCGGTCACGCTGATGGGCCTCGGCGACGACCCCGTTCTGCACGTCGATCACCACAAGCGCGGTGTTGGGTCGATCCGAAAGTGTCGTCATGGCCTGTCCCTCTCCCACCCGGCCGCTCAGGCCGCAATACCCACGATAGGCCGATGCACCGACATCTGTGAAGCTCCCTCCCCCGAGCGCGGCCTGGCCCATCCGCGAGCAAGCGGATGGCTCGCCTCCATCCACACCCCCGGAGCATTGCCCTCCCGCGGCATCCGCGTCACCGAACGGATGCACGGCGATCCCCGCGGGAGCACCGAAGGCATCGGGCCCGCAGAAATGGATGAGAGTCTCCGGCTGTCAAGACTGGCGATCCCGTCGAAGACCAGCCCGAATTCTGGATTCGCCGCGATGTCGCCGAGGGTGTCACCCGGCCGACCCGGTGTCACCTGGCCGACGGTGCCCGGCGACGGGGCGGAAATGGCGCCAACTGACGGTTTTTGGCGCCACCCGTGCCCACTCGCGGTCGGGGGGACTCGCGGTCAGGGCGTACGGGTGGTGAAAATCGAGGTCATGGGGTGCGCCGGTAGCACTCGACGATCAGGTCACCGCGGATCTCCCCCAGCTTCTCGACGAGTCTCTCGATGGTTTTTGCCGATATTCCGGGGGCGGTGATATCGAAAGGCCCGATGGGCCTGAGCTTTCCGCAGCGGATGCGGATGACCTCCCACCCTGCCGCCCGCAGTAGCCGGTCCTTGTGTCTGTCGGTCTCTTCTCGTCGACCGACGTGCTCGAGCCCGTCGCGCCCGATGGTGTCGTATTCGATGGCCACCCGCAGTTCGTCGATGACGAAATCGGGCCACACCTCACAGCGCGTGAAGAACGGTCGTGCGACCCGCACCGCGTTCAGTCCGAAATCCAGGTCCAGTCGCTCGGCAAGGCGGTGGCGCAGCTCGCCCTCGGCGGCCGAAGCCGGCTTCGGGGCGAGCGAGCTGACGAAGGCCTCGCCCACCTCGCCGGCACCGGGCGCCCTCCTTTCGACCCGGGAGGCTGCGGCGGGAGACCGGGGGCGCACCGATGCCAGGCTGCGGGAGGGCGACGGTGCCCGACGTTTTGTCGCTCCCGCCGCACACTCCGGGCACCAGGTCGAACGCCGCCTCGACTGGCCCGGTCGCTGCCGTTGCTCCTCAGGGGTCGCCACGAAGCGATGGCCGACATCGCACTGCCAGACGAGATACACCTCGGCGACCGGCGGCACCTGGGTCAGGGTGATTCCCGAATTCAGGTCGGGATGGTACTGGCGCACCAATACCGGGTAACGCTCCCAGTCGCTGCGATAGCAACCGACCGGATACGGCACCTCGAGGGACTTCGACCACTGGCGTCTCGCCCACCACAGTTCGACCGGTTCTGCCATGGCAACAGGATGCCCGATCCGTCCGACACTGCGAGCGGATGCCGCCCGAGAACGGGCATCCACGCTACGAGAGGATGTCCTTCGTGGTGAAGCGTCCGAATGCCAGTGTGCCGAATACAGCGAGGTACCCGGCCTGCAGCAGGGCATTGGTGGCGAAGGAGTCCCAGGAAGGCGGTTGCCGCAGCAGGTCGGCGAACCCGAGCCAGTAGTGACTGAACAACCAAGGCTGCAACCAGGCGAGCTGGGGCAGCGAGTCGAGCACCTGCGAGACGACCGACAGCACGATCGTGGTGGCCATCGCCCCCACTGGCACGTCGGTCATCGTGGAGATGAATAGGCCGATCGCCGACAGCCCGAGCAGCGACACCGTGATGTACGCCGCGATCAGCAACGCCCGGACGATCGAGTCGCCGACCGGTATGGTGTCCCCGGAGAGAAGGGTCACCGGGCCGATCGGGAACAGCGCGGCTCCGACGAGTGCGCCAGCGATAGTGACGGTGAGAGTCGCGGCGAGGCAGAACAGTGCCGTGGCGAGGTACTTGACCACGAGAAGGCGCAGCCGGCCGGCCGGAGCGATGAGCAGGTATCGGAGTGTGCCCGCACTCGCTTCGCCGGCGATCGTGTCGCCGGCGACCACTCCGACCGTCAACGGCAGAAACAGCGGCACCGAGACGAGCAGTGCCACGAAACTGACGAACAGTCCGTTCTGGCTCACCTGGTCGAGGAACGCCGGCCCATGCCCCGAGGGAGGTCGCGACGAGGTCAGCCGCACGGCCAAGGCGATCAACAGAGGAATCAAGGCGAGCGTCGCCAGCATCGCCCAGGTGCGGCGCCGGCGGAAAAGCACCGAGATCTCGGATGCCAGGAGCGGCACGCCGAGCGCCGACTGAGCTCGAAGCACGGTCCGGCTAGCCGGCGACAGGTCACTGGGCGACATCGAAGCCCTCCCCGGTGAGATCGACGAAGCGCTGCTCGAGGCTCGGACGTTCGACGGCGAACCCGCGCACTCGCACCTCCGCCGCGACGAGGGCGGATACCACGGTGTCGGGATCCGGCTCGCTAACGCCGAACGAGGCGAAAATCTCTCTCCCATCGGGCCCGGGCTCGGCCACCGTCATCCCGAACCTGGCGAGGACCGTGCATGCGGCATCCCGGTCCGGACTCTCCAGCCTGACCCGGGCCCCGCCGACCCCGCGAAGTTCGGAGATCGTGCCTTGCGCGACCAGCCGCCCGGCACTCATCACCGCGGCATCCGTGCAGATCTGCTCGATCTCGGCGAGGAGGTGACTCGACACGAACACCGTCGTGCCCTCCGCGGCGAGCGAACGAATCAGGCTGCGCACCTCGCGAGTTCCCTGCGGGTCGAGACCGTTCGTCGGTTCGTCGAGCACGAGCAGCCGGCGAGGCGAGAGGAGCGCGCCCGCGATCGCGAGCCGTTGTTTCATCCCGAGCGAATAGGCCTTCACCTTTTTGCCCGTCGCATGCGACAGCCCGACGCGATGGAGGGCGGTCGTCACTCGGGCGTGACGCGTGGTGGAGGTGGCATGACGGTCGGCGGTGTCGAGTCGGTGCAGGTTGGCGGCACCGGAAAGATACGGGTAGAAACCAGGGCCTTCGACGAGGGCGCCGACCTCCGGAAGAACCGAGCCGAGGTCACCGGGCATTCGACTCCCCAGCACCTCGATCTCCCCGCTGGTGGCCGAAGCGAGTCCGAGGAGCAGCCGGATCGTCGTGGTCTTGCCCGATCCGTTGGGACCGAGAAATCCAAAGACCGCCCCGGGTGGCACCCGGAGGTCCACGTCGTTCACCGCAAGCTGGGAACCGAATCTCTTGGTGAGACCGTCGGTGCGAATCGCGAACTGGCCCGCCGGTGAAGTCACTTGGTTGCGGCGGCTGCCTGGAGCTTCGCCACGGGCACCGAACCGGCGAACACGCGACCGTCGTTCGCGAGAAGCACGGTGACGAGGCTTGTCTGGAACAAGCGGCCACCGGTCACCGGGGTGGTGAGCTTGCCGAAGAGTGGAGAGGTGGTGAGACTCGACATGTTCTTACCCGCTGCGCCGGACGTTCCTGCCGGAATCGCGAGGATCGCATCCCACCCGGTCCCGGAGACTGTGGGGCCGGTGGCATCCGGATGCGGCGAGGCCTCCCGAGCCGCGTTGGACTTCGGCGTGCTCTCAGTCACCTTTGTTCCTGCGGGCGGGGTGAAGGTGAACAGGCTCGAATCGGGAGTGCGGAGGTCGAGCTTCGAGAACCCGACGCTGAAGGCCGGCGCCTTCTGACCTCGAGCCGCGAGATCGACGGACAGCGGCAGCCCGGTTTCGGAATCGACCGCGATCGAGACCGATCCGATGAGCGTCTCCGCGGCTTTCGGGGTGAGCACGAGTTCATACGCGGTGCGACCGGCGACGCGGAGGTCTTCGCCGAGGGACACGATGGTGGAGGAATCGACGGAGGACAGGAATTTGGCCGCCAGCCCGTCGGGAGTGAGGATACTGCGCTCGGTCTGTGCAGACTCGGTCATGGCCCCGGTGAGAGTCGAATGCGCGGCCGTCTTCTTTTGGGAGTCGTAGAGCCACACGTCGCTGCCGTTGCGCACGAGGTCCCGCTCGGCCATGCTGTCGAGCACCTGCAACCGCTGTTTGGTCGTTCCGTTCAGATAAACGCGGGCGCTGTGCGAACCGGTGAGCAACTCGAGGACGGATCCGGCCGACGCATCCGCCCCGGTGGTTGGCAACGCGGGGAGTCCGAGATTCGATGACTGCGTGACTGTGCCCGAGAAAGCGGTGACCTTGGCCCCCGCTGCGAGGGCGAGAACCTGTGCCGGCGTCTTCGCCGGAAGATTGACGGCGGCGTTCGCCGAGAGGGGAACGGCGACGGCGACCGATGCTATCAATACGGGAACCACCACGGCGGGCATCCACTTCAACCAGGTGCGTGACATGCCACCAATTTACTCCGCGAGACCGACAGTTCGCTGCGTAGTTTTTGGCGAAGCCGGGTCACACTTCGGCGAGGCGGGGAAGAACTCTCTCCACCATGCGCTCCGTCCAGGCGACCGGATCGCTTCCGTGCGGACTCATCGGGATCTGGTCCACGCCGATCACCGCGTACTCCGACATGCTGGACAGGAAGCCATCCACATCCTCGAGCGGATCGGCACCTCCGATGATCGTCTTCTCGATGCTGGCGAGGTCGCGCCTTTCGGTCTCGCAGTGCCCGGCGAGCACCGCGATCTTGTGCTTCACGACGTCGTGACTCACCGCGAAGAGGTTGCACGAGTCGGCGTAGCGCGCCACCAGCCGGAGGGTCTTCTGCTCGCCGCTGCCGCCGATCATGATCAACGGGCGCGGCGACTGAAGTGGCCGAGGGATGCAGATGGTCTCCGCCAGCTGGTAGTGATGACCGTCAAAGGGGCCGTCATCGTCGCTCCACATCTGGCGACAGATCTGCAGCGTCTCCTCGAGCCGTTCGAATCGCTCGCGGAGCGAAGGGAACGGCACACCGAGGCCGAGGTGCTCACGCTCGTACCAGGCCGCGCCGATGCCGAGGACGGCCCGTCCCTGCGACAACACATCGAGGGTGGCGACGGTCTTGGCGAGAAGCCCGGGATGCCGATAGGTGACTCCCGTGACCAGCAGGCCGAGCGACATCCTCTCGGTGACCCCGGCAAGGAAGCCCAGACCGGTGTAGCCCTCGAGCATCGGTTCTGCCGGTCCCCCCATCTGCTCCATCTGGAACCAGTGGTCCATGACCGTGAACGCGGACACCCCTCCCAGGTCAGCGGCCCGGGCGGTCGCGCTCAACACGGAGGCGATCGATTCCGGCTGGCCGGGAACGGTGAAGTTGGAGAAGTGAATGCCGAGCTTCATGATTCGAGCCTACGCTCAGCCTTGCATCTGCCCGACTGGCAGATTGGTCGGATGCCGCCCGCCCAACCTTGTCCCTGCCCCCGCGGTGACAGCTACGACGAGTGCTCCGCGCCTGTCCACAGCGGAGAGAGCAGACGGCCGAGATCACTGGCGGGCAGCGGATGGCACAGCCGGAGTGCTGGCCGAGAACAGTCCATTCGCTCGGGTCCAGCGCCGCTGGCCTACCTCGGTGGGGTGTGAGGCTGCCGATGCCTGACCTTGCGTGACTATGCTGCCATTCGTTGACACTGCGCCCGAACCTTCGGCCGCGCGGTCAACGAATTGCAGCAGGGTCGCGGCACGAGGGGGCAAACCTGGTCGCCGTGCCACGGCTCCTCAGCGGCCTCTGATCCGGCGCGATAGTTCTGCTGCGACCCGGCCGATCTCGGCGGCGAGGTCCGGCCAGCGGTCAACCGGGATGGTATCGCGCGGAAACGACACCGCGATGCCAGCGGCCGGCCAACCGGCGTGGTCCGCCACCGCCACCGCGACCGAGGCGATGCCTTCCGTGACATCCCCGTCCTCCGCCGCGAATCCGCGTTCGCGCACGCCCTCGATCAGGCGGGAAAGCTCCCCATAGGTGGACGGTCCCGACTCTGCGCGATGCACGAAGCTCGTGCCGGTGGGGAATGGCGCTCGCAGCTGGGATTTCGGCAGGGTTGCGAGAAGTGCCCGGCCGCTCGCGGTGACCTGACTCGGCAACCGCACACCGACATCCGTCACCAGGTAGGGACGCCGGGGCGCCCGCTCTTCGATGAGGTAGACGACATCCCGCCCGTGAAGCACGGCGAGGTGGGCGCTCTCCCCGAGCCGGTCGACGAGGGCGGAGAGGATGGGCCGACCTAGCCCAGTGAGCGGCTCCTGGCAGATGATTCCCGAGCTCAGCTCGAAGGCTGCGATGCCGATTCCGTAGCGACGTGCCTCCGGAAAGTGCAGCACGAAGCCGTGTTCCTCGAGCACCCCGAGCAGGCGATAGAGGGTCGACCGTGGCAGTCCGAGGGCGTTGGCGATCGTGGATGCCGCCACCGGTCTGCGCTATACGGACAACAGTCCGAGGATGCGGAGGGTACTGTGCGCGGCCGGCGCGGTCAGTGAGGAGGGAGAATCCATCAGCTGTGCCGCCTTTCGCCCAAGGTCGACTGTCCCGTATCTGAGACAGCGGTCAGCCTAACGCGCTGGCGAGCCACTCGGGCAGGGAGTCAGATGGTGCAATGGAGAATTCCACCCGCACCGGGGCCCTCACGCCCGCAGTCACGCACGCCATCACGAGCAGCCCGGTCGTCATCGGAGTCGGCGCGCTTTCCGCCGCGGAACTTGTGGCCATCGCCCGGCACGATGCTCCAATCGAGATCGACGCCGCCGCCCGGGCCGCGGTCGACGCCAGCCGACGAACCATAGAGCTGCTCGCCAGCGACATCGAGCCGCACTACGGCATCTCCACCGGCTTCGGAGCCCTCGCCACCACCTTCATCGCCGAGGACCGTCGTCGCCAGCTGCAGCGCAGCCTCGTTCGCTCGCACGCCGCGGGTTCCGGGCCAGAGGTGGAACGAGAGACAGTTCGCGCGCTGATGGCGCTGCGACTCTCCACCCTGCTCACCGGGCGCACCGGCATCCGTCTCGAAACCGTCGAAGCCTATGCGGGGATCCTCAATGCCGGCATCACCCCGGTGGTGCGGGAATACGGGTCGCTCGGCTGCTCGGGCGACCTCGCGCCGCTCGCCCACTGCGCCCTTGCGCTCATGGGTGAGGGCACGGTTCGCGACCGGGACGGCATCCTGATGCCCGCCGCCGACGCGCTCGCCGCGGCCGGCCTCACCCCGGTGGTGCTCGCCGAAAAGGAAGGCCTCGCGCTCATCAACGGCACCGACGGGATGCTCGGCCAGCTCGTGCTCGCCCTCGACGACCTCCGGCGGCTTCTGACCACCGCCGATCTCTCCGCCGCCATGTCGGTCGAGGCGCTGCTCGGTACCGACGCGGTCTTCGCCGAGGACCTCGCCGCCCTCCGTCCCCAGTCGGGCCAGCAGGTGTCGGCGTCGAACCTCCGTCGCCTGCTCACCGGCTCCCCGATAGTGCAGAGTCACAAGGGTCCGGAGTGCACGCGCGTGCAGGATGCCTACTCGTTGCGCTGCGCCCCCCAGGTGCACGGCGCGGCCCGCGACACCGCTGACCACGCGATGGTGGTCGCCGCCCGCGAGCTAGCCTCGGCGGTGGACAATCCCGTTGTCACCCTCGATGGCCGGGTCGAGTCCAACGGCAACTTCCACGGCGCGCCGGTCGCCTATGTGCTCGACTTCCTGGCGATCGTGGTGGCGGATGTCGCGAGCATGTCGGAGCGTCGCACGGACCGCATGCTCGATCCCGCCCGCAACCAGGGCCTCCCGGCGTTCCTCGCCCACGAGGTCGGTGTGGACTCCGGGCTGATGATCGCCCAGTACACCGCGGCAGGGATCGTGTCCGAGCTTAAGCGGCTCGCGTCCCCGGCATCCGTCGACTCGATCCCGTCCTCGGCGATGCAGGAAGACCACGTGTCCATGGGCTGGGCCGCGGCCCGCAAGCTGCGAAGCGGCATCGACGGGCTCACCCGGGTGCTGGCCATCGAGATCCTCACCGCCTCCCGGGCCCTCGACCTGCGCTCGCCCCTCCTGCCCGGCCGCGCGACCGACGCCGCCGTCGCCGAGGTGCGCCGGGATGTCGCAGGCCCTGGCCCCGACCGCTACCTCTCGCCCGACATCGAGTCCGTCGTCGAGGCCGTCGCCTCTGGCCGGATCCTCGCCGCCGTCAGCACCGTGATCGGAGACCTCGCGTGACCGAGAATCGCAGCCCTCAAAACCCGACCCCTTCGGGTCAGCGCCCGGTTCGCGCCGCTCGCGGATCGACGCTCACGGCGAAAAGTTGGCAGACCGAGGCGCCGCTTCGCATGCTGATGAACAATCTCGACCCCGAGGTCGCCGAACACCCCGACGACCTGGTCGTCTACGGCGGCACCGGCAAGGCGGCGCGCAACTGGGAATGTTACGACGCGATCGTGCGCACCCTTGAGACCCTCGACAGCGACGAGACACTCTTGGTGCAGTCGGGTAAGCCAGTGGGGGTCTTCCGCACCCACGAGTGGGCCCCGCGCGTGCTCATCGCCAACTCCAACCTCGTCGGCGACTGGGCCACCTGGCCGGAGTTCCGCCGGCTCGAGCAACTCGGCCTCACCATGTACGGGCAGATGACCGCCGGCTCGTGGATCTACATCGGCACGCAGGGCATCCTGCAGGGCACCTACGAGACCTTCGCCGCCGTCGCCGATAAACGGTTCCATGGCACCCTCGCCGGCACGATCACCCTCACCGGCGGCGCCGGCGGAATGGGAGGAGCGCAGCCGCTCGCCGTCACCATGAATCACGGTGTGGTGCTCATCGTGGACGTCGATCGCTCCCGACTCGAACGGCGGATGGCGAAGGGCTACCTCGACGAAATCGCCCACGACCTCGACGACGCGCTGCGCCGGGTGATCGCGGCGAAGGAGCTGCGCATCCCCATGTCGGTCGGACTCGTCGGCAACGCCGCGACGGTCTTCGCCGAGTTGCTCGAGCGACGTGCCCCCATCGACATCGTGACCGACCAGACCTCGGCCCACGATCCCCTCGCCTACCTCCCGGAAGGCATCGCCCCCGCGGAGTGGAAGACGCGCTCCACCGATGATCCGCACGGGTTCACCGAGCTGTCCCGGGCGAGCATGGCGAAACAGGTGCGGGCAATGGTCGGCTTCCAGGATGCCGGCGCCGAAGTCTTCGATTACGGCAACTCTCTGCGGGCCGAGGCGAAACTCGGCGGCTTCGAGCGGGCGTTCGACTTCCCGGGCTTCGTGCCCGCCTACATCCGCCCGCTTTTCGCCGAAGGCAGGGGGCCGTTCCGCTGGGTGGCACTCTCCGGCGACCCCGCGGACATCGCGGCGACCGATCGCGCCATCCTCGAACTGTTCCCTGGCGATGCGAAGCTTCACCGTTGGATCACCGAGGCGGCCAAGAAGGTGCACTTCGAGGGACTGCCGGCCCGCATCTGCTGGCTCGGCTACCAGGAACGTCACCTGGCGGGTCTCAAGTTCAATGAAATGGTGGCCTCCGGCGAACTCAGTGCACCCATCGTGATCGGGCGCGACCACCTCGACTCCGGCTCGGTCGCGTCCCCCTACCGGGAGACAGAGGGAATGGCGGATGGCTCGGACGCCATCGCCGACTGGCCGCTGCTGAATGCGCTGCTCAACACGGCATCCGGGGCCACCTGGGTCTCGATCCACCACGGCGGCGGCGTCGGGATCGGACGGAGCATCCACGCCGGTCAGGTGGTAGTGGCCGACGGGACCGATCTGGCGCGGCAGAAGATCGAACGGGTGCTGGTCAACGACCCCGGTACCGGGGTCATGCGCCACGTGGACGCCGGCTACAAGCGCGCGGAAGAGGTCGCGCGCGAACGCGGCCTGCGCGTGCCGCTCTGGGAACACTGAGTGGCCGCCGTCCACTGTGCGGTGCTCGTGCGCCCCGGCGCCGTCGATCGGGACGTGCGCATCGAGACGGATGCCGCGGGCCGGATCGCGAGCATCAGGCCGGGTGCGGAACCGGTAGCCGGCGATCTGCGACTCGGCACGGTGTTCCCGGGCTTCGCCAACGCGCACTCGCACGCGTTCCACCGGCTCCTGCGCGGCACCACCCATGACGTCACCACCGGTGGTGGTGACTTCTGGCACTGGCGAGACTCGATGTACCGGGTCTCCGCCAAGCTCGATCCGCACTCGATGTTCCTCGTGGCCCGTGCGGTCTTCGCCGAGATGCTGGTGAGCGGGTACACCGCGGTGGGCGAATTCCATTATGTGCACCATCGCGGCGACGGTTCCCCCTACCTTCCCGCCCATGCGATGGAGCTGGCCATCGCCGCGGCGGCCCGCGAGGTCGGCATCCGTCTGGTGCTGCTCGACACCTGCTATCTCGATGGAGCAATCGCGCAGCCCCTCTCGCCCGAGCAGAGACGGTTCGGTGATGGATCACCGGCCGGCTGGATCGAACGGTGGCGTGCCCTTCGCGAGGTGGTCGAGAGTGACGGGGTGACGCTCGGCGCAGCCATCCACTCGGTGCGCGCGGTGTCGCCGGCGGCGATGGTGGAGATCAGGGACGCTCTCGATCCGCAGACCCCGCTCCACATTCATGTTTCCGAGCAGCCGCGGGAGAACACCGAGTGTCTGGCCGCCTACGGGGACACGCCGGTCGGAGTGCTCGCCGGACTCGGGATGCTGCACCCACGATTGAGCATCGTGCACGCCACGCATCTCACTGCCACCGACCGCGCTCTCGTCGGTGCGTCTGGCTGCACCGTCGTGATGTGCCCGACCACCGAGGCCGACCTCGGCGACGGCATCGGCCCGGCCTTCGACCTGGCTGAAACGGGGTCCGCGATCGCGATCGGCTCCGACCAGAACGCGGTGATCGACCCCCTGCTCGAGCTGCGCGGACTCGAAGCCGGCGAACGGCTGGCCTCCGGTCGCCGCGGCCGATTCTCGCCCGCCGCTCTCCTCGAGGCCGGCAGCGTCTCCGGCTATTCCAGTCTCGGCCTTAGTGAAACCCTGCTCACCGCCGGCGATCCCTGCGACCTGGTCGAACTCGACCGGGAGTCGCCCCGCACCATCGGGTCAGCGACCGACCAGTTGCTGCTCACCGCGACCGCCTCCGACGTGCGGCGCGTGATCGTCGGCGGTGCCGTCGTCGCCGACAGCGGAAGACTCGCCACCGTGACTGCCCGGCCCGAAGTCCTGTTTGCAGAGGCCATCGCCGCACTGGGGAGGGCGTGATGGCCGAACTCATCACCGACATCGGCGAACTCACGACCCAGGACGAAGACCGGGCGCGCCTCCACGATGCCGCTCTCGTCATCGACGGGGGGCGGGTGGCCTGGATCGGCTCGGCCACGGATGCCCCGGCCGCGGACATCCGAACCTCGGTCGCCGGTCGGGCGGTGCTCCCCGGTTGGGTCGACTCGCACAGCCACCTCGTCTTCGCCGGGTCGCGAGCGGCGGAATTCGAGGCACGGATGGCCGGTCGCCGTTACGAGGCTGGCGGCATCGCGACCACCGTGGCGGCGACGCGCGCGGCATCCGAGGAAGTCCTTCTGCGGAACGCGACGGCCCTCCGGCGCGAGGCCGAGTTCCAGGGCACCACCTTCCTCGAAACCAAGACCGGCTACGGACTCGATGTGGAGACCGAGTCCCGCTCGGCCCGCGTCGCGGCAGCGGTCGCCGATACGGTGAGTTTTCTCGGCGCGCATGTCGTGCCGGCCGGCGTGGACCGACGAGACTACCTCGACCTCGTCACCGGTCCGATGCTCGCCGCGGTGGCGCCGCACGTGCAGTGGGTCGACGCCTTCTGCGAGGTCGGTGCCTTCGACGTGGAGGAGTCCCGCGAGGTACTGCAGGCCGGGCGGGCAGCCGGCCTGGGCCTGCGGCTTCACGGCAACCAGCTGGGTTACAGCGGCGGAGTCGGACTCGCCGTCGAACTCGGCGGTGCGAGCGTCGACCACTGCAATCACCTGACTGGCGCTGACGTGGATGCACTGGCGTCTTCGTCGACCGTTGCCACACTCCTGCCGGCGTGCGACCTCTCCACACGCGAAACCCTCGCTCCCGCCAGGCGACTTCTCGATGCCGGCGTAGAGATCGCCCTGGCGACCAATTGCAATCCGGGCAGCTCATACACCACATCGATGCCGTTTTGCATCGCCGTCTCGGTTCTTCAGATGGGTCTGACGATCGACGAAGCCGTCTGGGCCGCCACCCGCGGCGGTGCCCGCGCGCTCGGCCGCGATGCGGGTGCGGATGCTGTTGGCGCACTCCGAGTTGGTGGCAGAGCTGATCTCCAGGTTCTCGATGCGCCCTCGGTGGTGCACCTCGCCTATCGGCCGGGAGTGCCGCTCACCGCCGCCGTCTGGCGCGAAGGCATCCGCGCGTCCCGTACCGTTCGCGACTTTTGACGGGACCGTCTCGAAAAGACGCCGTCCCTACCGTTGCATTTCGAGGGCACAGTCGATGCAGAACGCGGCGCTCGGGCGAGCCTCGAGTCGTGCGAGACCGATGGGACCTCGGCAGCCCCGACAGGTGCCGAATTCGCCGACCCGAAGGCGGGCCAGGGCATCGTCGGTATCCGTGAGTTCGGCGGCGAGAGCGCCGTCAAGACCCGTGATGAGTGACCAATCGGAAGAGAGCGTGGAGCCCTCTGGGTCGTGTTCGTCGTCTGCGAACCCGTCCGAGCGCGCGGCGAGCACGTCGGCAAGGTCAGCACGACCGCGCTCCAGCGCCGACAGGAGGAAGCGACGACGGGCACGGAGGCGGGCCTCCAGCCCGGTCTCCGATTCCGCTGTCGCACGCGCATCCCCACCACCCATGCCGTCGATTATCTCCCGCTTCGCCGCGAAGCCGGTGGACTGAATCGTTTTTCGCACAGCAGGAAGAAACCTCGAAGAAGTTTTTTTCGAGGCCGCTATTGGTGACCGTCCACCGATATGGTGGTGTCGAGCGCATCCGGCAGCCTGATTCCGTTGGCCGCCCGTTCGTTAAGTTAGGAAGGTCACTGTGGACAGTCTCGGACTTAAATTCCTCTCGGAGATAGTGGGAACATTCCTGCTGGTTCTCCTCGGTACTGGCGTGGTCGCCAACGTCGCACTCATCAAGACCAAGGGGTATAACGGTGGTTTCCTCCTCGTCAACTTCGGTTGGGGGCTCGCGGTGTTCGCGGGCGTCGAAGCCGCCTATTACTCCGGCGCGCATCTCAACCCCGCCGTGACCATCGGACTCTGGGTGCACAGCCCCTCGATGAGCTCCATCGGAGTGGTGCTGACCTACATCGCCGGTCAACTCATCGGAGCGTTCCTTGGGGCGGTCGGATGCTGGCTCGCCTACAAACAGCACTTCGACGAAGAGCCAGACCCGGCCAACAAGCTCGGGGTGTTTTCCACCGGACCGGCGATTCGCAGCTACGGCTGGAACGTGGTGACGGAAGTCATCGGCACGTTCGTGCTGGTGTTCGTCGTCATCGCGTTCGGCAGCCAGCCGGGCACCACCAATGCCGGGATGCCCTCTGGTCTCGCTGCACTCGGGGCTCTGCCGGTCGCACTGCTCGTCGTCGGTATCGGCGCCTCCCTCGGTGGCCCGACCGGATACGCTATCAACCCCGCTCGTGACCTCGGTCCCCGCATCGCTCACGCGGTGCTGCCCATCAAGGGCAAGGGCTCGAGCGACTGGTCCTATTCCTGGGTGCCGATCGTTGGACCGATCCTCGGTGGCACACTGGCCGGCCTTCTCGCCAACGTTCTATTGCCGCTCGTCTCCAGCAAATAAGCCTGCGGTGCGCGCCGTAGTCCCCTCACCCCACCCGCTCACGCCGACCCGGCTCACCCGCCAGGCGAACCAGCCCGGTGTTGCACTCTCACACGAATTCCGATACATGGAGGTATCACAATGACCGATTACATTTTGTCCATCGACCAGGGTACGACAAGTACTCGTGCCATCATTTTCGACCATTCCGGGTCGATTGTGTCGTCAGGGCAGTTGGAGCACGAGCAGATCTTCCCGCGGGCGGGGTGGGTGGAGCATGATCCGAAGGAGATCTGGGACAACACGCGTGAGGTGATCGGGCAGGCCCTGTCGAAGGCGAACATCACCCGGCACAACATCACGGCCGTGGGGATCACCAACCAGCGGGAGACCGCGGTCGTCTGGAACAAGACCACCGGGGTTCCGGTGTACAACGCGATCGTGTGGCAAGACACCCGCACCCAGCCCATCGTCGACCGACTCGCCAACGGGGATGTCGAACGGTACAAGCAGAAGGTCGGCCTGCCCTTGGCCACCTATTTCTCCGGCACGAAGATCGTCTGGATTTTGGAGAACGTCGAGGGTGCCCGAGCTCTTGCCGAGGCCGGGGATCTGCTGTTCGGCACGACGGACTCCTGGGTGTTGTGGAATTTGACTGGCGGGGTGGACGGTGGCGTGCACGCCACGGATGTGACGAACGCGTCACGGACATTGTTCATGGATCTGGAGACCCTGCAGTGGGACGAGGGGATCCTCGCCGACTTCGGTGTTCCGATCTCGATGCTGCCGGAGATCCGGTCCTCCTCCGAGGTGTACGGGACGGTCTCCGAATCATCGCTGCTGCGCGAGGTCCCGGTGGCGGGCATCCTCGGCGACCAGCAGGCGGCCACGTTCGGGCAGGCGGCGTTCGATGCCGGGGAATCGAAGAACACCTACGGCACCGGCAACTTCCTGATCTTCAACACCGGGGAAGAGATCGTCCACTCCAAGAACGGGCTGCTCACCACCCTCGGGTACAAGCTCGGGGATGCGAAACCGCACTACGCGCTGGAGGGCTCGATCGCGGTCACCGGGTCGCTGGTGCAGTGGCTGCGGGACAACATCGGGCTGATCGCGTCCGCGCCGGAAATCGAAGACCTGGCCAAGACCGTCGACGACAACGGCGGGGTCTATTTTGTTCCCGCGTTCTCCGGCCTGTTCGCCCCGTACTGGCGGTCCGATGCCCGCGGGGCACTGGTCGGGTTGACCCGGTATGTGAACAAGGGCCACATCGCCCGCGCCGCTCTGGAGGCCACGGCGTTCCAAACCCGCGAAGTGCTCGAAGCGGTCAACGCGGATTCCGGCGTCGATCTCACCGAACTGAAAGTCGACGGCGGGATGATCGCCAACAACCTGCTGATGCAGTTCCAGGCCGACATCCTCGGCGTCCCGGTAGTGCGTCCCGTCGTCGCGGAAACCACCGCCCTCGGCGCCGCCTACGCGGCCGGACTCGCGACCGGGTTCTGGTCCGACCTGGGAGAACTGCGCGCGAACTGGCAGGAGGACTCCCGGTGGAGCCCGAACATGGACTCCGACGAACGAGACCGACAGATCCGCCTCTGGAAGAAAGCCGTCACCAAGACCTTCGACTGGGTAGACGACGACGTGAAGTAGGGGCCCGGATAGCCGCGCGTCACGCGTTCGTCGCGGCTATCCACTCCTCGAGCTTCTTCGTCGCCGCACCGGAGTCGATTGCCTCAACTGCGACGGCGATTTTCGCCCGGAAGCGGTCGAGGATTCCGAGTTGCAGTTGCGTGGGATCCCGTGCCAGGTCGAAGGCCACCAGCCCGGCCGCAGCATTGAGGAGCACGATGTCTCGTACCGGGCCAGTCTGCCCGGCGAGCGTCGCTCGCGCGACAGCGGCATTGTGCGCTCCGTCGCCTCCGAGAAGGTCCGCGATCCGGGCACGCGGGATTCCGAGCTCGAGCGGTTCGAGATCGTGTTCCGTCACTGACCCGCGCGAGACCTCCCAGATATGGCTGTGGCCGGTCGTCGTGAGTTCGTCGAGCCCGTCGTCCCCTCGGAACACCAGCGCAGTCGCCCCCCGGGTGCGGAACACGCCGACGACGAGGGGCACTTTATCGAGATTCGCTACTCCCACAGCGTTGGCCTCACAGCGAGCCGGGTTCACGAGCGGGCCGAGGAAGTTGAAGGCGGTCGGGATACCGAGTTCGCGGCGGGTCGGTCCCGCGTGGCGAAACCCGGGGTGGAAGAGGGCGGCAAACGCGAACGTGATGCCGGTCTCTCCGAAGACCCGGGCGACCCCCTCGGGATCGAGGCCGAGGTTCAGTCCGAGTGCCGCAAGCACGTCGGAGGAGCCGGATGCCGAACTCGCCGCGCGGTTGCCGTGCTTGACCACCGGAACACCGGATGCCGCAGCCACGACCGACGCCATCGTGGAGACGTTGACCGTGCCGGCCCGGTCGCCACCGGTGCCGACGATATCAAGCGCCATGGGGTCGACAGCCAGCGGTAGGGCATACTCAAGGATCGCGTCACGAAACCCGACGACCTCGTCAACCGTCTCGCCCTTGGCCCGCAGCGCCACCAGAAACCCCGCAAGCTGGGCGGGGGTCGCATCCCCGGTCATCACCTGCTGCATCGCCCATGATGCTTCGCTGATAGCGAGGTCTTCGCCGTCAAGGAGCGCGCTGATAAGGGAAGGCCAGGACTGGTCGGAAGGCATGACTGCGATCATAGCGATGACCCTCCATCGGCCCGGAAGATTGGCCGAACCCCCGCTGGGAATGAGAAAAGAACTCGCCGTCATCAGCCATAATGGACAGGTGACCAGCACCTCGATGTCCTCCGGCCTTAGCGCCCCCGTCGTCAATCGACCGAGCGTCGTCGCCGTCGGCACCATCGTCTGGCTCGGCAGCGAGGTCATGTTCTTCGCCGGCCTGTTCGCCATCTATTTCACCCTGCGTTCCACCTCCCCGGAACTGTGGACCGCGGAGACACCTAAGCTCAACGTGCCCTACGCGCTGACCAACACGATCGTGCTTGTCGCCTCCTCTTTCACCGCCCAGTTCGGGGTGTTCGCCGCGGAGCGCCTGCAAAAGCGGCGGACGGGCCCGAGCCCGGTCAACTGGGGAATGGTGGAGTGGTTCTTCGCGAGCTACGTGCTCGGTGCCATCTTCGTCACCGGCCAGGTCTTCGAATACGCGAACCTGGTAAGCGAGAATGTGACGCTCGCGTCCAATCCCTTCGGATCCGTTTTCTACCTGACCACCGGATTCCACGCCCTTCACGTGACCGGCGGACTGATCGCGATGTTGCTCATCATCGGTCGCGCCTACAGCGTGAAAACCTTCGGACACAAGGAGGCGACTTCGACCATCGTCGTCTCCTACTACTGGCATTTCGTCGACGTGGTATGGATCGGGTTGTTCCTGGTCATCTACGTGCTCAAATAGAGTCACTCCACCCATAGGGAACCAGGGATACAGCACAGCATGGCGAAGAACAACGATTCCTCAAAAATTCGCAGGAACGGTCGGCGTGGGCGGCGTCATCCGCTCGCCATGATCGCGCTGATCCTGATCGGGCTGGTTTCCACCGGCGGTGCCTACGCACTGTTCAACGGCGCCGCTTCCGCACAGACCGCTTCGGCGGCGGCCCCTGTTTCGGCGGCGGAGGGTCAGAAACTCTTCGTCTCCAACTGCGCGGCCTGCCACGGTCTGATGGCCCAGGGCGTCAAGGGTGTCGGACCCAGCCTCTTCGGTGTCGGCGCGGCATCCGTGAGCTTCCAGGTGGGAACAGGGCGGATGCCGCTGGCCAATCAGGGTCCTCAGGCCGAGCGGAAGCCGGTTCAATTCACCGAGAGCCAGGTCTCCTCGCTCGCCGCCTATGTCGCTTCGCTGTCCCCCGGACCGGCCGTTCCGTCTTCCCAGTATCTCAAGGCCGACGGAAACGCGGCGGCCGGAGCACAGCTCTTCCGCGTCAACTGCGCCATGTGCCACAACGTCGCCGGTGCCGGCGGCGCGCTTACCCAGGGCAAGTTCGCGCCAGCCCTCTCCGGCGTGCTCCCCAAATACATCTACGAAGCAATGGTGACCGGACCGCAAAGCATGCCGGTGTTCAACGACCAGAACCTGACGCCAACCCAAAAAGCCGACATCATCACCTACCTGAAGTACCTCGACAAGAATCCGTCCCCCGGCGGCATCAACCTCGGCAACCTTGGCCCGGTGTCCGAGGGCTTGTTCATCTGGATTTTCGGGCTTGGCGCGATCGTGGCGGTCACCGTCTGGATCGCCGCCAAGGCCAACTAATACAACGCTCCAGCACAGCACAGCACGGCACAGCAGAGCGTGACGCACCACCGAAAGGACCAGAATGGCACAGCACGACGACGACGGTGGTGACACCGCCTCCGCCGGGTCGACCCTCGCCCGACGCGAGGCGCCCGTGGCCGGGACCGGCACGGTAGTCGTATCCTCCGACGCATTCGAGAACCCGGGGCTTCCGCCGCACCGCCTGCGTGTCACCGATCTTGATCCGCAGAAGGACCGTGTCGCGGAACGCCGCGTCTACACGCTGTTCTTCCTCTCGATCGTCGGAAGCGTGTTCGCCGTTGCCGCCTATGTCGCGTTCCCGATCGTTCCGGGAAACACTAACTCGGTGCGGCTCAACACGATGTTCCTCGGTCTCGGTATCTCGCTCGGGCTCCTCGCAATCGGGATCGGCGCAATCTACTGGTCGAAGAACCTCATGCGCGGCGACGAGATTTCGGAGTCCCGCCACCTCACCCGCGGCACCGAAGCAACCCGCGAGAAGGCAGTGGAGGTGTTCAAGCAGGGCAACCAAGAGTCCGGCTTCGGGCGCCGCACTCTCATCCGCAATAGCCTGATCGGTGCTCTCGTGGCATTCCCGCTTCCGGCGGTCGTGCTCTTCCGTGATCTGGCGCCGGCGACGGATCCAGTTCCGCTGCTCCGGGGAACCATGTGGGCCAAGGGCACCCGGCTCACTCATGATCCGTCGAGCACGCCGATCCGAGCAGCAGATGTGACGATCGGCTCCGTCTTCCACGTCATCCCCGAGGGACTCAATGACCGGGAGGACCGATTGGAACAAAAAGCGAAGGCCGCGGTTTTGCTACTGCGCCTCAAGCCGGAGGATCTGAACATCTCGCCCGGCCGCGAATCCTGGAACTACGACGGAATCGTCGCCTACTCCAAGATCTGCACCCACGTCGGATGCCCGGTGGCACTCTACGAGCAGCAGACCCACAGCCTGCTCTGTCCGTGCCACTCGTCGACATACGACGTCACCAATGAATGCAAGGTCGTCTTCGGTCCGGCGGCACGCCCGTTGCCCCAGTTGCCCATTGCGATTGACTCCGAGGGCTATCTCATCGCGCAAAGCGATTTTCTTGAGCCCGTCGGACCGAGTTTCTGGGAGCGATCATGACCGTCACCGAAACCAAGCCCGCTGCCGCTCCAACCATCCCGGAGACGTCGACGGCCACTGCACCCTCGCGGGGAGCCCGGTTCACCGGGGCCGCAGCGAACTACATCGATGAGCGCACGAGCATCTCGGGACTCGTTAGGGAACTCGGGCGCAAGATTTTCCCCGACCACTGGTCGTTCATGCTCGGTGAGGTCGCGCTGTACAGCTTCGTCGTGATCCTGCTCTCCGGCACCTTCCTCACCTTCTTCTTCCAGCCGTCGATGACCGAAGTCGTCTACGAGGGCTCCTACGTGCCGCTCAAGGGCATCCAAATGTCGGCGGCGTACGCATCCTCGCTGAACATTTCCTTCGACGTGCGCGGAGGCTTGCTGTTCCGCCAAATTCACCATTGGGCCGCCCTGTTGTTCGTGGCGGCCATCGGCCTGCACATGCTCCGCGTCTTCTTCACCGGGGCTTTCCGCAAACCGCGTGAGATCAACTGGTTCATCGGCTTCATCCTGTTCGTGCTGGCCATGGCTGAGGGATTCACCGGCTACTCCCTGCCGGATGACCTGCTCTCCGGCAATGGACTGCGTATCATCGACGGCATCATCAAGGGTGTCCCGGTGGTCGGAACCTGGATCTCCTACTTCCTGTTCGGTGGAGAGTTCCCCGGCACGAAGCTCGTCTCGCTGTTCTACTCCATACATATCCTTCTGTTACCGGCGATCATGGTGGCCGCGCTCGGCGCGCATCTCCTGCTGATGATCGTGAACAAACACACCCAGTTCGCCGGCCCGGGCCGCACCAACGACAACGTCGTTGGGGTGCCGATCATGCCGATCTTCGCGGCGAAGGCCGGCGGATTCTTCTTCGTCGTTTTCGGCGTGATCGTGCTGATCGCCTCGTTCTTCACGATCAATCCGATCTGGATCTACGGCCCCTACGACCCCTCCCCCATCTCTGCGGGCACCCAACCGGACTGGTACATCGGATTCGCAGACGGGATGCTCCGACTCGTCCCGCCGGGCTGGGAGGTCGTGTGGTTCAACCGCACTTTCTCCTTCAACCTCATCGTGATCACCGTGGTTCTCGTCTCCTTCCTGGCAATCGTGGCAATATATCCCTTTGTCGAGGCATGGATAACCGGAGACAAGCGCGAGCACCACATCGCCGAACGTCCCCGCAATGCCCCCACCCGCACAGCAATCGGTGCGGCGGGGGTGACCTTCTACGCGGTGCTCTGGGCGGCCGCAAGCTCAGACCTGATGGCGACCCACTTCAGGAATACCCTCGAGGGAGTCATCTACGTGCTCCAGGTGCTCTTCTTCCTCGGTCCCGTGCTTGCCTTCTTCATCACGAAGCGGGTGTGCCTAGGCCTTCAGAAGAAGGACCGGGAGGTCGCCCTGCACGGGTTCGAATCCGGGCGAATCGTGCGGCTCCCCGGTGGCGAGTACATCGAGGTGCACGAGCAACTCGACGACTATGAGCGCTGGCGCCTGGTGAGCTTCGACGAGTACACACCGCTCGTGATCCGCCCGGACGCCGATGGACGCATCTCCGGAGCGCAGCGCACCCGGGCAGCACTGTCCCGTTGGTTCTTCGAGGACCGCATCGCGCCGGTGACGAAGACCGAAGTGGAACGCTCCGGGCATCACTAGCGCCGCGCGCGGCTGACCGCACAGGAGCCCCGGCCGATACCATTCGACCGGGGCCTCTGCCGTCTCGCAGCCCTCTGCCTGGCGAAAGGGCTGGCCCGCAGACCGCGCTAATCGCTGACGAAACTTTTCTTCAGGAAATCTGAGGTCGAACGGTAGTCGAGGCGCTCGTAGAAGCGCGCCGCGTGGCTACTGGCCACTGTGAGCTGGCGCACGCCTCGGGAACGGCATTCATCCTCGATCGCTGATACCAGGAGGCTGCCGAGACCACGATCACGGGCGGGAGTGTTTACGGCGAGCTCCTGGAGCTGGGCGGAGTCGCCGTTGGTGTAGAGCAGCCGCTCGATGGTCGTGTAGGCATAGGCGGAGACGACATGATCGAGCTCTGCTACCAGAAGGATGTGGTCTCGGCTCGGCTGCACAGCGTGCGCGAAGGCTTGCGCGAACGATTCACGGTTCGGCTTCTCGCCGATGCCGAGCTGCTCGACGAGAGCGAATACTGCGTCGACATCGCCCGGAGCGGCGAGGCGCACGCTGGTTGGCCTAACGGGCGAAGTTTCCGCGGTAGTACTCATAGACCCACCCTACGAGACTGATCATGGTCACTGCGACACCGATGAAGGCGATCCAGACCCCGATGGCGATACCCATGAACAACAGGGCACCGCCGGCGGCCAACATCATCGGCCACCAGCTCCACGGACTGAAGAACCCCTGCTCCGGGTCGCCATCGTCGATGTTCGCATCCAGCCGGTCTTCGGGAAGGAGGCCCCCGACCGATCGGTTGGTGCGTCCGAGGTAGAAGGCCAGGAAAGCCGACAGCACTGCCGCCAGTCCGATAGCCACCGACCCGACCCAGTCGACGGGTGAGGTGACCCCCCTGCCCTGCGTGCCGGCAAGCTGGGTGATGTACCCGTTGTTCGACTGGATGATGCTCCAGGTCACGTAGAGGATGTCCGCCGCAACGAAGAAGCCGCAGAGTATCCAGAACAGTTTGGCTTGGGCATTCATGGCGCTATTTCACCTGTCCGTCGGCCATATCGAGGGTCGCGGCTTGGGGGGCGTCCTTGAAGGAACCGACACCTCCGATTCCGACGGGGACGCCGGCTTCGGGATGATTGAGGTCAAAAGCCGGGGACTCGGACCGGATGCGCGGGATCGAGGTGAAGTTATGGCGAGGCGGTGGGCAGGAGGTCGCCCACTCCAGCGACCGGCCATAGCCCCACGGATCGTTCACCGTCACGCGCGGCGCGGTTCTTGCTGTGATGTACACGTTGAAGATGAACGGCAGCATCGACACGCCGAGGATCATCGCTCCGACCGTCGATACCTGGTTCATCCAGGTGTACCCGTCTTCCGGCTGGTAGCTCGCATAGCGGCGGGGCATCCCCATCACCCCGAGCCAGTGCTGCACCAGGAAGGTGGTGTGGAAACCGATGAACAACAGCCAGAAGTGAATCTTGCCCAATCGTTCGTTGAGCATCTTGCCCGTCCACTTGGGCCACCAGAAGTAGAAACCGCTGAACATGGCAAACACCACGGTGCCGAACACGACGTAGTGGAAGTGAGCGACGACAAAGTAGGTGTCGGACACCGCGAAGTTCAGCGGCGGCGACGCGAGGATCACTCCGGTGAGGCCACCGAAGGTGAACGTGATGAGGAAGCCGATCGCCCACAGCATCGGAGTCTCAAAGGTGACGGATCCCCGCCACATGGTGCCGACCCAGTTGAAGATCTTCACCCCGGTCGGCACGGCGATCAGCATGGTCAACAGGGAGAAGAACGGGAGAAGCACCGAGCCGGTGACATACATGTGGTGGGCCCACACGGTAATGGACAGAGCGGCGATGGAAATCGTGGCGTACACCAGCGTTTTGTAGCCGAAGATCGGTTTGCGGCTGAACACCGGGAGAACTTCGGAGATGATGCCGAAGAACGGAAGCGCGATGATGTAGACCTCCGGATGCCCGAAGAACCAGAAGAGGTGTTGCCAGAGGATCGCTCCCCCGGCTTCCACGTTGAAGATCTGGGACCCGAAGACCCGGTCGGATCCGAGTGCGAACAGCGCGGCGGCCAACACCGGGAAGGCCATCAGCACGAGGATCGAGGTGACGAGCGCGTTCCACACGAAGATGGGCATCCGGAACATGGTCATTCCGGGGGCGCGCATGGTGATGATGGTGGTGATGAAGTTGACCGCGCCAAGAATCGTGCCGAACCCGCTCAGGGCGAGACCGAACACCCAGAGGTTGCCTCCGAGGGACGGCGAGAAGGTGGTGGTGGACAGGGGAACGTAGGCGAACCAGCCGAACGAGGCGGCACCCTGCGGGGTGAGGAATCCGGCGACGGCCATCAACGATCCGAAGCTGTAGAGCCAATAGGCATAGGCGTTCAGTCGGGGGAATGCGACATCCGGGGCACCGATCTGAATCGGCATCAGGAAGTTCACGAAGCCGGCGAAGAGGGGCGTGGCGAACATCAGCAGCATGATCGTGCCGTGCATCGTGAAGAGCTGGTTGTACTGCTCCTTGGTCGCGACGATCTGCAGGCCCGGCTGGAACAGCTGGGCCCGGATAACTAGCGCCATCACCCCGCCGAGCAGGAAGTACATGAAGGAGCTGATCAGGTAGAGGTACCCGATGCGCTTGTGGTCTGTGGTGGTGAGCCAACCCACCAGGATGTTCCCCTTGGGGCCGACGCTCGAGGGGCTGTACCCGCTCGGGCCCGTGGTTGTGGTCGTCGTGGAGGGCGCGGGCGCTGTGGCTGTGCTCATCGTGATCGTCCTACTTCTCGGCCGACGGTGCTCTGTTGTTCGGCTGGTTCGTATTCGTGTTGTATTCCGGTCCAAGGATGCCGGTCTGACCCTTGTCGGCCAGACTCTGGATATAAGCGTCGTACTCCGGCTGGGTCACCACCTTCACCTGGAAGAGCATGAGCGAGTGGTAGTCCCCGCAGAGTTCGGCACACTTGCCCGCGAAGGTGCCGAGCTTCGTTGGGGTGACGTACTCATAATTCGACTTGCCGGGAATGTTGTCTTTCTTGTACAGGAAGTCGATGACCCAGAACGAGTGGGCGACATCCCGGCTCTCGATCCGGATCTGCACGCTCTTGTTGATCGGCAAGTAGAGCGTCGGGATCTTCGAACGGTCGACACTGCCGTCGGAGTTCTCCAATTCCTGTGCTTGGAGCCCGGGGGAATACACCCCTTTGGCGCCGGGACCGGCACCCGGATAGTTGAAGTCCCAGGCCCAGCGCTTGGCATAGGCCTCCACCGTGACGTCGGGGTTCTTCACGACCCGCTCGATCGAGTTCTGCTCCTTGGCCGTGAAGGCGAAGAATCCGAGCACGAGGATGAGGGGCACGACCGTGTAGAAGATCTCGATTGGAAGGTTGTACCGCAGCTGCACGGGCAGGCCGGTCTGGCCCTTGCGGCGGCGGTAGACGATCGCGGCCCAGATGATGAGGCCCCAGGTGAGGATTCCCACCGCGAGCAGCACGATCCAGGAGGTGACCCACAGTCCCGTGATGCCGGGGGTGTGGTTCGTCGCGCCGGCGGAACCTGCCGGCAGAAAGCCGCGCAGTTGCTGCTGGCTGCAGCCGCTCAAGATGACGACGAGCACGAGCCCGATTGGAACTGCTGCCCATCGAAGACGGCGGTTGGAGCGCACCTGGAACCTCTCGGATGACACGGACTTGCAGGACAACCACTGGGGCGAATCCCAGTCTAATAAGTAGCCCAAGCTTACTGCGCAGGAAGCGCCTTCCCCGACAGGAATGGCCTCCCGTACCGGCATTTTTCCCGAATCCGGAGCACAAAAAAGGGAACCGCCGACGGCGATTCCCTTCTCTGGATGCGGCGTGGGAGCACGCTGTTAGCGATCCCCGGGCGAGAGACCGAACTAGTGGAAGCTGTCGCCGCAGGCGCAGCTTCCCGAGGCGTTGGGGTTGTCGATCGTGAAGCCCTGCTTTTGAATGGTGTCTTCGAAGTCGATGGTCGCTCCATCGAGATACGGAACGCTCATCTTGTCGACAACTACCTCTACCCCGTCGAAATCGACGGTCGCGTCGCCGTCGAGCAGTCGCTCGTCGAAGTACAGCTGGTAGATGAGTCCGGAACATCCGCCCGGCTGCACGGCGACACGAAGGCGGAGATCATCGCGGCCCTCCTGCTCATACAGGCTGCGCACCTTGCTGGCGGCGGTGTCGGTGAGACCCACGCCGTGCGCAGCGAGGCTTTCGGTCGACGTCTCGGCGGGTGAAGTCTCCGCCAGTACGGTGTCGGTCATGACAACTCCTTAGGGTGCGACAGGTTCTTGCTCTCCAGTGTAAGCAGTGCCCACCTCTTGATTGTTCCCGAATTCCGGGATTGCTTCCGGCGACTCAGGCGCGTTCGTTGAGGCGCGCTAGCAGGACGGCCTCGGCGAGGATGGCCCGCTGGAACACCCCGAGATGCAGGGACTCGTTGGGACTGTGCGCGCGGGAGTCGGGATCTTCCACGCCGGTCACGAGGATCTGTGCGGTGGGAAACTGCTGGGCGAGCTCCGCGATGAACGGGATCGAGCCCCCGATGCCCGTCTCGACCGCGGTCACACCCCAGGCTTCGGTCATCGCGGTCTTGGCCTCGGCGACGGCCCAGCCGCCGGTGTCGACCAGGAAACCGTTTCCGGTATCGACGTCGTCGATCTCTATCCGCGCACCGAATGGCGCGTGGGCGCGGAGGTGGGTCTCGATCGCGGCGAAGGCCTCGGTACCCCGCTGGCCCGGCGCGATCCGTGCGCTGATCTTCACGCTGATCGAGGCAGCGAGGGTGTTCGAGGCATTCGCGACGCTCGGGGCGTCGATTCCGGTCACGGTGATGGCCGGCTTGGACCAGAGGCGACCGAGGATACTGCCAGAGCCAATCGGGGACACCCCCTCGAGCAGTGCGGCTTCGCGGCGAAGCTGGTCCTCGGTGTACTCGGGAGTCTCGGCTTCCCGCAAGGCGAGCCCCTTCACCGCTACCGAGCCGTCTTCGCCGTGCAGCGTGGCGAGGAGCCGGATGGTGGCGAGCATCGCATCAGGGACCGCACCGCCGAACATGCCGGAGTGCGAGGCGTGACCGAGCGTTGAAACCGTGAGGCGGAAGGTGACATTGCCGCGGAGCCCCACTGTGAGTGCGGGGGTGTCGACATCCCAGTTGTCCGAGTCCGCGACGACGATCACCTCCGCGGCGAGTTCGGCCCGGTGTGCCGTGAGGAAGTTGGTGAACGACCGCGCACCGAACTCCTCCTCGCCCTCGATGAAGAGTGCGATGCCGAGGTCGAAATCCTGCCCGGCGACCTCGACGAGAGAGCGGATGGCCGCGACGTGGGCCATGACACCCGCCTTGTCGTCCGCGGCGCCGCGCCCGTAGAGGCGGTCCCCGCGCACGGTCGGCTCGAAGGGCGATGACTCCCAGTCCTCGTCCTTACCGGGCGGCTGCACGTCGTGGTGGGCATAGAGCAGGATTGTTGGCCGACCGTTGCGGGCGGGGCGCGTCGCCAATACCGCGGGCTGGCCGAGCGGGGCATCCGGGGCGCTGCCGAGCGGGGCGCGCGACACCTGCACCGTCTCGAAGACACTGAGGCTGCTGACGAGGGCCGCCACGGCATCCGCACTGTCGCTTACGTGTTGCGGGTCGAACGCCGCCCACGAAACCGACGGGATGCGCACCAGGCGCGACAGGTCGGCGACCGCCACGGGGAAACCGCCCGCGACCGAGTCACGAAGTGCCTGCAGGAGTTCTGGACGTGTGGGCTCGGGAGAGGACATGAAGGTAATCTTAAGCAGACATCGATCGGTAGGAATCCTAAGTGGCCAAGCCAAACAGCTCGAGCAAGACCGACCCTGCGGACGGGTACGACCTCAACACCGACAGCGTCTCCGGCCGCAAAGGCCATGCGACCCCGACCCGCCGGGAGCGCGAAGCCGCGAACCTCCGCCCACTCGTGTCGAGCGACCGCAAGGCCGGCAACAAGGCATCGCGAGCCCGAATGAGCGAGGCCCGCGAGAAGGCGCGAATCGGCATGGCGAACGGCGACGAGAAGTATCTGCCGATGAAAGACAAGGGTGTGCAACGGCGCTACATCCGCGACTACGTCGACGCCCGATGGAGCGTCGGCGAACTCCTCATCCCGGTGATGTTCCTCGTGATCATCCTCACCTACGTGTTCCAGAGCAACACGGCGATGAGCAGCATTGCCATCTTCGTGCTGTGGGGATTCTTTCTTCTTGCCGTGATCGACTGCATCGTCGCCGGAGTGCTGATCCAGCGCAAGTTCACCGCGAAGTTCGGTGCCGAACGGGTGCAAAGGGGCAATCGGTGGTACACCGCAATGCGGGCCCTCCAGTTGCGCCCGATGCGCATGCCGAAACCGCAGGTGAAGCGCGGTGTATTTCCAGCCTGAACTGAGCTCGCCGCATGCTCAGCGGGCGAGTTTCGCCAATCCGCGATTGACCGAGCTGGCCCACAACGGTCCGCGGTAGAGGAACGCCGTATAGCCCTGAACCAGGGTGGCTCCGGCGTTGAGGCGCTCGGCCACGTCGGCGGCGGTGTCCACTCCCCCGACGGATATCACGCAGAATTCCGCCGGGACGACCGAACGGATGATCCGGAGGACGGCGAGTGAGCGCGGACCGAGCGGCGCACCCGAAAGGCCGCCCTCACCGGCGGCCGCCACGGTCGCGGCATCCGTCACCAGGTGATCGCGCGAGAGCGTCGTGTTGGTGGCGATGATGCCCGCGAGTCCGAGTTCCACGGCGAGTGCGGCGATGCGGCGCACCTGGTCATCCGTGAGATCGGGCGCGATCTTCACGAGCACCGGAGTGTCGCCGGCCGCGTCGTTGACGGCGGAGAGGAGCGGGGCGAGCCTGTCGAGGTCCTGGAGCCCGCGAAGGCCGGGAGTATTGGGGGAACTCACGTTGACCGCGAGGTAGTCGCTCACCGGCGCGAGCCGTCGCGCGCTGAAAAGATAGTCCGCGATCGCATCCCCCACCTCGACCACGCGGCTCTTACCGATATTGGCGCCGATGACGGGGCGGATGCCGCGGGCGCGCTCGCGGGCGAGCCGCGGGGCCGCATCCTCGGCTCCTCGATTGTTGAACCCCATGCGGTTGATCACCGCACTGTCAGCGACCAGACGGAACAGGCGAGGTCGCTCGTTTCCCGGTTGCGCGATCGCCGTGATCGTGCCCACCTCGACGTGGCCGAATCCGAGCTGCCCGAGCCCCTGGATGGCTCGGCCGTCCTTGTCGAACCCGGCAGCGACACCGAACGGCGAGTCGAACCGGAGCCCGAGCGTGTCGACCGCGAGGGACGGATGCGGGCGGGTGAAGCGCCGCACCACCGCACCGATCCCGACGCGCGGCAGCCCGCGGATCACTTCGAACGCGAGGTGATGAGCGGTCTCCGGGTCGAACCGGGTGAGGACGAGCCTGAAGAGAAGACGATACATGCCGTGTTCAGGTTAGCGGGCCGAGCACGGTCTCCCGCTCCCCCATCTCAGCTATCAGCGATCTCGGCGGCGGGATCGTGCTCGGTGCGCAGCAGGATGATCGCGGCTTCGAAATCCTCGAGGGAGTCGAAACCCTGGTAGACACTGGCGAACCTCAGGTAGGCCACCTCGTCGAGTTCGCGCAGCGGGGGCAGGATCGCCAGGCCGATGTCGTTGGCATCCACCTGGGAGGCGCCTGTCGCCCTGATCGTCTCTTCGACGCGCTGGGCGAGCACCGCGAGATCCGTGTCGGTGACCGGACGCCCCTGGCAGGCTTTGCGCACGCCGGACACGATCTTTTCGCGGCTGAAGGGCTGAACTACGCCACTGCGCTTGACGACGTTGAGGCTCGCGGTTTCGGTGGTCGAGAAGCGTCGCCCGCAATCCGGGCACTGCCGACGCCGGCGAATGGAGAGTCCGTCGTCGCTTGTGCGGGAGTCGATCACGCGGGAATCGGGGTATCGGCAGAATGGACAGAACATGGTGCCCACAGGATACCGCGCGACACCCGATCCGAAGCGAAGCTCAGTGTGCGGAGAACCTCGCGGTGATCGCTGCGGCGTGGGCGGGGAGGTCCTCGGCAATGGCCAGCGCCACGACCCGGTCTTCGACCGCGTGCAGAGCATCCCGGTCGTAACGGATGACCTGCTGGGGCCTCAGGAAGGTGTGGGCCCCGAGCCCTGGGGTGAAGCGCGCCTGGCCACCGGTGGGAAGGACATGATTGGACCCGGCGAGATAATCGCCGAGACTCACCGGCGAGTTGGCTCCGAGAAAAATTGCGCCGGCGCTCTCGATGAGATCGAGCAGCTCTCCCGGATCGGCTGTCTGGATCTCGAGGTGCTCCGGACCGTAGACGTTGCTGAACGCGGCAGCCGCGGTCAGGTCGTCGACGAGAACGATGGCCGACTGGATGCCGCGCAACGAGATGCCGACGCGCACGCTGTGCTTGGTGAGGCTCGCGAGCCGGGCAAGTTGTACGCGGACCGCCTCGGCCAGCCGGAGCGAGTCGGTGACGAGCACTGCAGCGGCGAGCTCGTCGTGTTCGGCCTGGCTGATGAGGTCGGTCGCCACGAGGAACGGATCGGCCGTCGCATCCGCGATGACCAGGATCTCGGTTGGCCCGGCTTCGGCATCGATCCCCACCTGCCCGCGAACGAGGCGTTTGGCTGCGGCGACGTACACGTTCCCGGGGCCGGTGATGACCTGCACCGGGTCGAGGCCCAGCGAGGGGACTCCCCAGGCGAAAGCACCGATCGCACCCGCGCCGCCCATGGCGTACACCTCGTCGACGCCGAGGAGACCGGCCGCGCCGAGAATGGTGGGATGAATGCCTCCCTCGAACTGGCGCTGCGCCGGCGACGCGAGCGCCACAGACGAAACGCCGGCGACCTGGGCCGGTACTACATTCATCACCACGCTGGAGGGGTACACGGCCTTGCCGCCGGGCACATAGACGCCCGCCCGGCCGACCGGACTCCAGCGTTGGATGACCTCGGCGCCCGGCCCGAAGGCCGTGACGCGCGGCGATGGCAGCTGGGCCTCGGAGGCCGCCCGCACGCGCAGGATGGCTTCCTCGAGCGCGTCACGCACCCGCACGGCGAGGGCTCGAACGGCATTCGAGACGTCGGCGGCATCCAGCCGCACGCGTCGGGGACGCACCCCGTCGAGGCGCTCGGCCTGGTCGAGCAGGCCCTCCTCCCCGCGCTCGCGCACCTCGGCGATGAGCTGGCGGGCGACCGCGGTCGCGGCGGAGACGTCGGAGAGCGACCGGGGAATGAGGGTGAGGAGTTCGGCACGGCTAGGCTGGCTGCCGCGCAGGTCAATCGTCTGGATCATGGCTCGAGAAGTCTACGGGGCGCTCCTGGCCGCCACGGCGACGGCCCGCTGACGGTCTCGCGCAATGGACACCGTGAGATGGTCGCTGCGGAATAACCGAGCTCGACAGGGAATTGATACACCCAAATGGATGAAGCAGCCCCGGTGACCACTCCCGAGGAACCTGACGGGATCGCCGCCTTCAAACATGCCTTCCGCCGGCATGCCGCGGGGGTCGTGGTGATCACCGCGCTGACTCCCGAGGGGAAACCAGTGGGATTCACCGCCACATCCCTCGCCTCGCTGGCCGCCGTTCCTCCGCTGGCCACCTTCAACATGGCGAAAGTCGCCAGCGCGTGGCCGGCGATCGTGGGAACGGACTGGGTGGCCATCCAGACCCTCGGGGCGCGCACGCGTCACCTGGCGGAGCGGATGTCCGGAGATCACGAACTTCGCTTCGAGGGTGATCACTGGGCGCCCGGACCGCATGGTTTGCCGATCCTCGAGGGGGTCACCTCCTGGATGGTGGGGCGCATCGTCGAGCGCTTCCCGGTGGCGAATAACGCCGTCGTCGTTGTGCAGGTCGAGGAAGGCGCCCTCGGTGAGCCGGATGCGGCCCTGCTGTACCACGAGCGCACCTACCTGAGCCCGGGCGAGCCGGTATAGCCCACTCGAGCTCCTCGCGCAACTCGGGCGTTGCAGCATCCGCTTTTCGACCCCGTCCGTTCGAAATGCAGGATTCACCGTGACGAGAGTTACTGGTGTGACTCACCAGCCACATCCGTCACGGTGAATCCTGCATTTCGCGCAGGTCAGGTGCCGGATGCCGGACGTAGGCGATGCCGGATGCCGGATGCACCTCTGGTCGGTCCCGTCACACCACACAATTGGGTCCGAGAAGGGACTTGAGTTCGCCGTAGAGATCCGCGTTGACCGACACCGGAAACGGGATCTCGAACACCCGCGCGGTCTCGCCCTTGACCAGCTTGAGCCGCACCTCGGTGTCTCCCGAGTGCCGGATCAGCACGTCGTTGAGCTGCGTCACCACATCCGTCGTCGCCCGGAACTCCGGCATCGAGATCGTCAGCGGCCCGGATCCGAGGCCCTGCCCGAGATCGGGGGTGAACATGCTCGAGGCGTGCAGGTTCATGCCGTCGTCCCGCATGCTCACACGGCCGCGCACCACCACGATCGCGTCATTTGTGAGCGCGGGCGAGAACTCTTGGTAGGTCTTTCCGAGGAACATCACCGTGATCTCGCCCGCGAAGTCTTCCACGGTGACGAGCCCGTACTGGTTGCCGGAATTGCGGGCCGTCCGGTGTTGGACAGAGGTGATGAGACCCGCGATGGTCACGTGCTCCCCGTCGCCGGCAACCTCGCCTCCGAGCACCTCCGTGATGCTGTATCCGGCGTGTTTGGCGAGCTGCAGCTCGAGACCGGCAAGCGGATGGTCGGAGACGTAGAGTCCGAGCATCTCGCGCTCGAACGCGAGCTTGTCGCGCTTCGACCACTCCGGGCGGTCGGGTACCTGGGCCGCGGCCTGCGGTTCGTCCCAAAGGCTGTCGAAGTCGAAGCCGACCTGGCCATTCGCCTCGGCGCGTTTGTCGCTCACCGCCGAATCGATGGCATCCTCATGGATCTCCAGGAGGGCCCGTCGGGTGGACCTGGTCGAATCGAAGGCCCCGGATTTGATGAGCGACTCGACAGTGCGCTTGTTCACCACCTGGATCGGCACCTTGCGAAGAAAGTCGTGGAACGACTCGAAACGCCCCTGCTCGTCCCGTGCCTTCGTGATCGCCTCAACCACATTGCTGCCGACATTGCGGATCGCGCCGAGCCCGAAGCGGATGTCCCCCACCCCAGCGCCCGGATCGGTACCGGCCGCGGGCACGGCGGTGAAGTCGCCGCTCGACTCGTTCACGTCAGGGGCCAGCACGCGGATGCCCATCCGGCGACACTCGCTCAGGTACATGCCGAGCTTGTCCTTCGAGTCGCCGACGCTGGTCAGGAGCGCCGCCATGTACTCGGCGGGGTAGTTCGCCTTCAGATAGGCCGTCCAGTAGCTCAGCACGCCGTAGCCGGCGCTGTGGGCCTTATTGAAGGCGTAGTCGGCGAAGGGCATCAGAGTGTCCCACAGAACCTTGACGGCCTGGGCGCTGTAGCCGTTGCCGGTCATGCCGGCCTCGAAGTCGGCGTACTGCTTGTCGAGCTCGGACTTCTTCTTCTTTCCCATCGCCCGCCGAAGCACGTCGGCCTGTCCGAGCGTGAACCCGGCGACCTTTTGGGCGACGGACATCACCTGCTCTTGGTAGACGATGAGACCGTAAGTGATGCCGAGGCTCTCGCGGAGGGGTTCGGCAAGCTCGGGATGGATCGCATCGATCGCCTGCAGGCCGTTCTTGCGCAGTGCATAGTTCGTGTGCGAATTCATCCCCATCGGGCCGGGGCGATAGAGGGCGATGACGGCGGAGATGTCTTCGAAGTTGGTGGGTTTGAGCTGCTTGAGCAGCGACCTCATCGGTCCGCCATCCAACTGGAACACACCGAGCGTGTCGCCGCGGGCCAGCAGGTCGTAGGTCTTCTGGTCGGCATCGAGATCGAGGTCTTCGATCACGAGCGTTTCGCCGGTGTTCTTCTCGATCATCCGCAGCGCGTCTTCGATCACCGTGAGGTTGCGAAGCCCGAGGAAGTCCATTTTGATGAGCCCGAGGGATTCGAGCGGCGGCTGGTCGAACTGGGTGATGATCGCGCCGTCGTCCTCGCGCTTCATGATCGGTAGCACGTCGATGAGCGGCTCCGCCGAGAGGATCACTCCGGCGGCGTGCACGCCCCACTGGCGCTTGAGGTTCTCGATGCCCTGTGCCGTCTCGAACACCGTCGCAGCATCCGCATCCGTCTCCAGCACCGCTCGGAAGTCCGCCGCCTCCTTCCAGCGCGGGGCGGCCCTGTCGAGCACCTCGCTGAGGGTGATGTCCTTGCCCATGATGGCCGGGGGCATCGCCTTGGTGAGCTTCTCGCCCACCGAGTAGGGCATCCCGAGCACGCGCGCTGAATCCTTGAGCGCCTGTTTCGCTTTGATCGTGCCGTAGGTGACGATCTGGGCGACCCGGTCGTCGCCGTACTTCTCGGTGACATAGCGGATGACTTCGCCGCGTCGCCGATCGTCGAAGTCGACATCCACATCCGGCATGGATACACGGTCGGGGTTGAGGAAACGTTCGAAGATCAGTCCGTGTGCGAGCGGGTCGAGTTCGGTGATGCCCATCGCGTAGGAGGCCATGGAACCCGCGGCGGATCCCCGGCCCGGCCCGACGCGGATGCCCTGCGCTTTCGCCCAGGCGATGAAGTCGGCGACCACGAGGAAGTAGCCGGGGAACCCCATCTGCGTGATGACGTCGACCTCGTATTTCGCCTGGGCGAGGTGCGCCTCGGACGGGGCATTGTGGAAGCGCCGAAGCATGCCGGCGGCCACCTCCTTCTCGAACCAGCTGGCCTCGGTCTCACCCTCCGGCACCGGGAATCGGGGCATGAGGTTGCGGTGCTCGAACGACACCTCGCAGCGCTCGGCGATAAGGAGGGTGTTGTCGCAGGCCTCCGGGTGATCGCTGAACAGCTGCCGCATCTCGCTCGCCGACTTGAGGTAGAACTCGTTCGAATCGAACTTGAACCGGTTGGGGTCGTCGAGCGTTGAGGCGGACTGCACGCAGAGCAGTGCCGCATGGGCGGTGGAGTCGTGGGCGTGCGTGTAGTGCAGGTCGTTGGTCGCCAGGAGCGGCAGGTTCAGGTCCTTCGCGAGCCGCAGCAGGTCTTCCATGGTGCGACGCTCGATGTCGATTCCGTGATCCATCACCTCGGCGAAGAAGTTTCCCGCTCCGAAGATGTCGCGGAAGTCGGCGGCGGCCTGTCGCGCCTCGGCGTATTGGCCGAGCCTCAGCCTGGTCTGCACCTCGCCGCCGACGCAGCCGGTCGTGGCGATGATGCCGGTGGCGTAGCGACTGAGCAGCTCACGATCCATCCGCGGCTTGAAGTAGTAGCCCTCGATCGACGCGAGCGAGGAGAGGCGGAACAGGTTATGCATGCCGACGTTGTTTTCCGAGAGCAGGGTCATGTGGGTGTACGAACCGGAACCGCCGACGTCGTCCTGGTTCTGGTGGTTCGCGCCCCATTTAACCCGCGTTCGATCCTGCCGTGCGGTGCCCGGCGTGATGTAGGCCTCGGTGCCGATGATCGGCTTCACCCCGTTGGCCGTCGCCTGCTTCCAGAAGTCATAAGCGCCGAACATGTTGCCATGGTCGGTCATCGCGATCGCCGGCATCTCCTCGACGGCGGCGGCTTTCATCAACGGCTCGATGCGGGCGGCTCCGTCGAGCATCGAGTATTCGCTGTGCACGTGCAGGTGCACGAATGAATCGTTGCTTGGGGGCAATGCTTCCCTCTAGTTCACCGGGGCGGGCATCCAGCTTAAGCCTCGGTCAGTCCCCGCGGAGCACGTCGAGGGCGTGTTGCAGGTCGGCGGGATACTCGCTCGTGAACAGCACACGCTCCCGCGTGCCGGGGTGAGTGAAGCCGAGCTGTTCGGCGTGCAGCCATTGCCGGGTAAGACCGAGTCTGGCCGAGATGGTGGGGTCCGCGCCATACATCGCATCGCCGACACACGGGTGCCGTTGGGCGGCCATGTGCACCCGGATCTGGTGCGTGCGGCCGGTCTCCAGGTGCACCTCGAGCAGGGACGCGCTCGGAAAGGCCTCGAGGGTGTCGTAGTGCGTCACCGAATCCTTACCGTCCGGGGTGACTGCAAATTTCCAGCTCGATGACGGATGCCGGCCGATCGGCGCATCGATCGTGCCAGACAGCGGATCCGGGTGTCCCTGCACCACGGCGTGATAGACCTTCTCGACCTCGCGATCATGGAACTGTCGCTTCAGCGCGGTGTAGGCGCGTTCACTCTTCGCCACCACCATCAGGCCGCTCGTGCCGGCGTCGAGGCGGTGCACGATTCCCGCTCGCTCGGCCGCACCGGATGTCGAGACGCGGAAGCCGGCGCCGGCGAGGGCTCCGAGCACGGTCGGCCCGCTCCACCCGATCGAGGGGTGCGCGGCCACCCCCACCGGCTTGTCGACCACCACGATGTCATCGTCGTCGTACACGATGCGAAGGGAAGGGACAATGACGGGTTCGATGGAGGGCGCAACCTTGGGCTGCCAGCTGACTTCGAGCCAACTCTCGGCTCGCAGGCGATCCGACTTCCCGAGGGTCACCCCGTCGGCCACGACTCCCCCGGCCGCGGCGATCTCGGCAGCGAAGCTGCGAGAGAAGCCCATGAGCTTCGCGAGGGCCGCGTCGACCCGCTCCCCGGCGAGCCCCGCGGGCACCGGAAGGCTGCGCGATTCCATTTTCGATGCCTACCTGGTGTCGGTCGTGCCGTCGAGCGGCCGTTCCGCCTCCGCGGGCGCGGCCTCCACACCATTCGCCTTCGAAGACCCGTGACGATCGGCCGCCCGGCGTCCGTCCAGCCCGACACCGCGGATGGTGAGCAGGATGAACAGGCCCATGCTCGCCACGATGAAGGAGTCCGCGATATTGAAGATGGCGGGGAACCCCTGAACCTGGATGAAGTCGATCACCCGCCCCACCCCGAACCCCGGCTCGCGGAACAGGCGGTCGGTGAGATTTCCGGTCGTACCGCCGAGCAGCATCCCGAACAGCACCGCCCAGCCCACCGAGCGTATCCGGCGGGCGAAACCGATGATGAAGATCGTGACGGCGGATGCCGCGATGGAGAAGATCCAGGTGGACCCACTCGCGATGGAGAAGGCCGCACCCGAATTTTTGACGAAGTGGAACTGGAGCAGTTCTCCGATCACCTTCACCTGCTGGTTTTCGGCAAGGGAACTGACGATCAGGAATTTGCTTGCCTGGTCCAGGCCGAAGGCGATGACCGCGACGACAGCGAGCGCGACAAGCGCCCGCCCGCTGACCGCCGGGCCAGCGGGCTTCGGCGTCGGGGTCTTCGCCTGCGGGTCAGTTCCCGCCAAAACCCTGGAAGCTGGCTGGCGGTGGAGTCTGAACGGGCTCCGAAGATCCCAGATCGTACGATCCGCTGGTGGCTGGCACGCTTTCGAACGCCGCGGACGCCGGAGCGGGTTCGGTGGCGTCGAGTTCCCTCAGTTGTCCCTCGATGTATCCCTTGAGCTTCTGGCGGTACTCACGCTCGAAGGTGCGCAGTTCCTCGATCTGGCGCTCGATCGTCGTCTTCTGCTGCTCGAGAGCGGCCTTTTCGTTGTCGAGCGCGGAGATCTGGGACCGCTGGGCGGCCTCGGCTTCACTGACTACCCGGGCGGCGGTGGCGTGGCCCTCGGCGATGAGTGCGTCACGCTTCTCGATCCCCTCGCGGACGTGCTCCTCATGGAGCTTCCGGGCCAGTTGCAGCAGGTTGTTGGTGCTGCCGGAGTCGATCGCGTTCTGGTCCGGCGATGGATACGCGATCGGAGCGGGAACCACCGCGGGCACGGGAGCTGCGACCGGGGTCTCCCCGAATCGGGGCTGCACCTGCTCACCTATCTGGCCCTGGGGGGCGAAAGCCTGCGGCTCCGGCGCCTCGGTGAGGGCAGCGGGCTGTGCGGCACTGCGCTGGAGTTCGCTGATACGGGACTCGCCGGCGACGAGGCGCTGGCGCAGTTCCTCGTTCTCCTGGTTGAGACGTCGAAGCTCCACGACGACCTCGTCCAGGAAGTCATCGACCTCATCTTGGTCGTACCCCTCGCGGAACTTGGTCGGCTGGAATCGCTTGTTGACTACATCTTCAGGCGTAAGGGCCATGGGTGCCACCTCAAAAAACTCATCAGGTACAGCGCTAATAACAGTGAGCTAACGCTAGCAAACTGGCGGCCTCATCGGGTCGTGAGACCTCATGGTGTTTCACCACTGTCCCAGCGTACACACGGAGTCCGGTGCAAACCCGGCTACGGCGCGCCGGGCTGCTCACTGCCGGGCTGCTCACTGCCGGGAGTCCAGACGCCAGCGACGCTCTTAGATGCTGAGGGCCGACGTGACCGACAGCAGGATGAGCGTGACGATCATCACGATGCTCCAGGCGAAATCGAGAGAAAAGCCACCGATGCGAATGGTGGGGATCACCCGCCGCACCAGCCTGATGGGCGGATCGGTGAGGGCGAAGACGATCTCAGAGAGCACAAGTCCGAATCCGCGGGGACGCCAGCCGCGCGAGAAGTTGCGCACCAGATCGAGGATGAACCGCCCCCACAGGATGAAAAAATAGAGCAGCAGAAGGTAGTACGCGATACTGGCCGGAATAGCGAGCGGGTTCGAGATCACCGTTTCAGACTACGGTGCGAGTGGCGCAACGAACTACCGTCCTAGGACTGGGCGAAGAATGAGGCATCCACGTCCGAGTCCGCCGCGGCCTGGTCGCCGCTCACGGCGACATGCGCGGGAGAGAGCAGGAAGACCTTGCTGGTGACGCGCTCGATCTTGCCGTAGAGGCCCTGGGAGAGACCGCTGGCGAAGTCGACGAGGCGCCGCGCCTCCGGTTCGCTCATTTGCGAGAGGTTGATGATCACCGGGATGCCGTCCCGGAACGCTTCGGCGATGGCCTGGGCATCCTTGTACTGGCGAGGGTGGACGGTGAGGATCTCGTTCATGTCTGCGTGGGAGGCAATCTTCTGTGATGGTGCGCGGCGGAGCGGGGTGACGGGCGCGCGATTGCCGGTGGCCGGTGCGGCCTGGTGCGACTCGCGCGGCTCCCGGGCGACAGGTACCGGAGCCGAGGGCGCGGCTTCTTCGTAGTCGAACTCCTCATCGGCGAGGCCAAGGTAGACCATGGTCTTGCGAAGTGGGTTAGCCATTACGTGCCTCCTGTGGTGGAACTGATGAGATCAGATTAACCGGGCGTTGGACGGTTTCCCGTGATTGCGGAACCAATCCGCAGGTGTGTCGCGCCCTCGAGGATGGCCTCTCGGTAATCACCGGACATTCCTGCCGAGATGTAACGGGCGCCGGGCGCCAGCCGTCTCACCCGATCGGAGGCGGCCCGCACCCGCGCGAACGCGAGGCGTGGCTCTTCGCCGACCGGCGCGACCGCCATGACACCGAGAAGTTCGAGACCGGGGGTCGCAAGCACGAGTTCTGTCGTGTGCTCGAGGTCGGGATCCTGCACTCCGCCGCGACCCGGATCGGCGGTCAGATTGAGTTGGACGAAGCACTCGATCGTGGTTCCGTCGTCAACGCCAAGCGCCTGAATGACGGATGCTCGGTCGAGCGAGTGCACCGCGTGGGCGTAGCCGCGAACTTGCGCCGCCTTCTTGCTCTGCAGCTGGCCGATGAAATTCCAGCCCAGGTCGAGGTCGACGAGCTCCGCCGCCTTGGCCCTGGCCTCCTGGTGACGGTTCTCCCCCACCTCTCGCACGCCCAGCGAATACAACTCGCGTACGACGGACGCCGGATGGAACTTGGTCACGACGATCGTCGTGATCTCGTCTACCGGGCGCCCGGCTTCGTTGGCGGCCGCCGAAATGCCGGAGCGAACCGCTTCGAGTCGCTCGGTGAGGGAGCTGCTACCTGAGGAAGTCGGGAACATCGAGGTCGTCGTCCCCGTCGTCGAAAACCGGGTCTTTGGGAGCGGCCGGTACTTCGGGTTCGGCTGCCCAATTCGGCACGCTGCTCGTCTCGGGTTCGACGGCTCCAGCCGTCGCCCCCCCCGCTGCGAAGGCGGGAACCGCGGCATCCACGGGGCTCCCTCGTCGTTCTTCTCTTTTCACCACGGGCTCGCCGCCGTCGAACCCGGCGGCGATGACCGTGACCCGCACCTCGTCGCCAAGGGTGTCGTCGATGACGGCTCCGAAGATTATGTTGGCTTCGGGATGCACCGCCTCCTGCACCAGTCGCGCCGCGTCGTTGATCTCGAAGATTCCCAGGTTGGAGCCGCCCTGGATCGACAACAGCACGCCGTGCGCCCCGTCGATGGACGCTTCGAGCAGCGGACTCGCCACGGCGAGTTCCGCCGCTTTGATCGCGCGGTCGGCACCGCGGCTCGACCCGATGCCCATGAGCGCGGATCCGGCTCCCTGCATCACCGACTTGACGTCGGCGAAATCGAGGTTGATGAGACCGGGGGTAGTGATGAGGTCGGTGATGCCCTGCACGCCGGCGAGAAGCACCTGGTCGGCAGTGGCGAAGGCCTCGAGGAAGGAGATGCCACGGTCGCTGATCTCGAGCAGGCGATCGTTCGGCACGACGATGAGGGTGTCGACTTCCTGCTTGAGCGCCGAGATGCCGACATCGGCCTGCGCCGCGCGGCGCTTGCCCTCGAAGCCAAATGGGCGGGTGACGACACCGATGGTGAGTGCACCGATCGACCGTGCGATGCGGGCGACGACCGGCGCCCCGCCGGTGCCGGTTCCGCCTCCCTCACCGGCGGTGACGAAGACCATGTCTGCCCCGGCGAGAGCCTCCTCGATTTCCTCGGCGTGGTCTTCCGCGGCGCGGCGACCGACTTCCGGGTCGGCTCCGGCCCCCAGCCCCCGGGTGAGATCGCGGCCGACGTCGAGTTTGACGTCGGCGTCGCTCATCAACAGTGCCTGGGCATCCGTGTTGATGGCGATGAATTCCACGCCCCGCAGGCCGAGTTCTATCATCCGGTTGACGGCATTGACTCCGCCGCCGCCTATACCGACGACCTTGATCACGGCGAGGTAGTTCTGGTTAGTTGTCACGTCCGGCCTTCGATAGGAACTTTCAACCTCTACCTGAGCGTTAATCTTATGCCCGGTATAGATTTCTTGTCTCGAAGTTACGGGGCGCGGCGCGAACCCGGCGAGAGGTCGTCCAGCGTGTCGTCAAGTCGCCGGTGAGATTCCGCTCAGTTGCCGCCGAGAACCGGATGATTCGGCGCGGAGACGTCGTATTTGGTGGCCGTCCCGCCCACCCTGATGACTGCCGCCAGAACCTTCGCCTTGAGCGCCGACTGTTCGACACTGCCCCACACGACCGTCTGGCCACCGGCGAGCGACAGGGTCACGTCGTCGGAAGTCTGGGCCGTGACAGTGTCGACCTGCTTCACCAGCTCAGCCGGCAGCGCCAGCAGCACCCCAACCGCCGCAACGAAGGCCGGGCTCGTCTTGGTCGCCGCGCCGAGTTCGATCAGGGGGAGGCCGGGGCGGCGATCCGCTCCGCTGTCGATCACGATGCCGGCCGGGTCGACGACGGAGAAGCCGTTCGACGTCGCGAGGGTCGCTATCGGCGCACGTTCGGCGATCCGGATGACCAGCGTGTCGGGCGGCACCGTCTCCGTGACAAAACTGCGGATCAGGGGGAATTTGGCGAGGGCACGGGTGATCGAGTCGAAATCGACGAGGGCAAGCGGCCGTCCGAGCTGACCGTCCACGGCGGCCCGCACGCTCGCCGAACTCACTCGCGACGCGCCCTCCACGCGAATGGTCTTCAACGAGAGCAGCGGCGAATAGACGGCTGCGGCGACGAATCCGACCAGCACAAGCAGCGACGCTCCGCTCGCCAGCCAAGCGACGCGCCGACGCCGGGAGCGCCGGGTGAACCGGCGTGCTTCCCCGCGTTCGTAGGCTCGCCGCGCCTTCTCCGCCCGCTTCAGCTCGCGGCGAGCGTCCCCATCCGGCGGGCGTTCGGATGTCGGCTGGCGCCGGGCGCGTTGGCGCAGCGTGCGCAGCGAGCGCACGGCGGGCTCACCCGACGGCGGGCTCGCCTCCGGTGATCTGCCCGATCGGGCATTCGGCACGGTCGGCTTCGGCACGGTCGGCTTCGGCACAGGCTGCTTCGGCACAGTCTGCTTCGGCACGGTCGGCTTCGGCACGGTCGGCTTCGGCACAGGCTGCTTCGGCACTGTCGGCTTCGGCACGGTCGGCTTCGGCACGGTCGGCTTCGGCACTGTCGGCTTGCGTGGTGGCGTGGCGCCGGTCGTCGAAGCGGGAGGCCGATCGAAGCCCTCCGGCCGCTTCATCGCCCCACCGGTGGTGTCGTGTCGGTGAGCAGCGCGAGAGCGTCGAGCAGCTGCGGAATGACCCGATAGATGTCGCCACCGCCCATCGGGATCACGAAGTCACCGGCTCGGGCGATCGAGGCTGCATAAAGCACGGCATCCTGCCATTCGTCGAAATAGCGCACGCGCGACTTGTCGCGGAACAGGTCGGTGATGAGCGCTCCGGTGACTCCAGGCACGGGATCCTGGCGCGCCCCGTAGATCGGCACGACGATGGTGATGTCGGCAAGGGACTCGAAGGTGCTCGCGAATTCGGCGGCCAACTGCTTCGTTCTAGAGTACAGGTGCGGCTGGAAGATCGGGATGAGGCGCCCGGCACCCACCACACCGCGCGCACCAGACAGGGCGGCCCGAATCTCGGTGGGGTGGTGCGCGAAGTCGTCGTACACGCTCACTCCGCGCACGGTGCCGCGCAGCTCGAAGCGACGCTCCGTGCCGTCGAACAGGGCGATCGCGTCGAGCGCCGCCTGCGGGTCGACGCCGAGGGAGACCAGCACTCCGAAGGCCCCCGCGGCGTTGATCGCGTTGTGCAGGCCCGCGACGCGGAGGCGGGTGCCGTAGTCGGCGCCGAGATAGCGGATGACGAAGGCGACAGTCTCGGTGCTGTCGATCGAATGCAGCCGGATATCGGCATCCGCGTGCCGTCCGAAGGTGAGCACGTTTCGGTCTGCGAGCCTGGTGGTGACGGAGACGGATCGCGCATCGTCACTGGAGATCACCACGCGTTCGCCGGCGGCTCGGGCGAAGCTGACGAAGGCCTCCTCGAAGGCCTCCTCCGAGCCGTAGTGGTCGAGATGGTCGGGGTCGACATTCGTGATGAGGGCGATCGCGGTGCCATAGAGCAGGAAGGAGCCGTCGGATTCATCTGCTTCCACAACGAAGGCCTCGCCGGTGCCGCTCGCGGCGCTGACGCCAAGCGAGCGGATCACTCCCCCATTGACGAAACTCGGATCCGCCCCGAGGGCGAGCATCGCGGTCACGATCATGGCGGTGGAGGTGGTCTTGCCGTGGGCGCCCGCGACCGCCACCACCCGGTGGTTGCGGGTAAGCCAGGCGAGGGCTTGCGCGCGGTGCACGATCGGCAGACCACGCTCTCGAGCCGCCAGGTACTCGGGGTTGTCTTCGGCGATCGCCCCGGTGACGATGATCGTGTCGGCGCCATCGATGTTTTCGGCAGCATGGCCGATGGCGACCGATATCCCGCTGGCGCGCAGCGCCTCCACCGTTTCGGTGGCGCGGATGTCCGACCCGGTCACCGACCGCCCGGCCTGAACAAAGAGGCGGGCGATGCCACTCATGCCGGCACCGCCGATACCGACGAAATGCACTCGGCCGGGATTCTCGGGCACCGGCTGGCTGAAGTCCGATTTGATCACGCGGGCACCTCCTCGGCGGAGTCACGGGCTTCCCCCACGAGGTCGACCATGCGATCGGCCCCGTCGAGGGCACCGACGGAGGCCGCGCGGGCGGCCATGCCGGCGATGAGGGCACGATCCTCCAGGATCGGAACCAGGCGGTCGAGGATCCACTGGGCAGTGAATCGCGCATTTTCCACGAGGACGGCGCCGCCCGCTGCGACGACATCCCGCGCGTTGAGGCTCTGCTCGCCGTTGCCGATCGCCAGGGGCACGTAGACCGCCGGCACGCCGAGCCCGCTGAACTCGCTCACCGTCGCGGCGCCCGCCCGGGCGACGGCGAGGTCCGCCGCGGCCAGGGCGAGTTCCATGCGGTCGCAGTAGGGCAGCAGAATGTAGTGTTCCAGCTCGGTCGGCGGCGATTTCCAGCGCTCCCCCGTGACATGCAGGATCTGCCAGCCGGCACCGATGATCGTGGCCGCGGCCTCATAGACCGTCTCATTGACGTGCTTGGCGCCCTGCGAGCCGCCGGTCACCAGGAGGGTCGGGCGAGCCGGGGAAAGTCCGAAGTGGGCGAGGGCTTCCCGCCGGTGAGCCGCCCGATCGAGGGTTTCGATCTCGCGCCGGAGCGGCATCCCCACGAACCGAGCATGCGGTAACCTCGCCGACCGGAAGGCGGTGCCGACGAAACGGGTGAGGCGGGCACCGAGGCGATTGGCGATGCCCGGGCGGGCGTTCGCCTCATGGATGGCGATCGGTACCCCCTCCCGACGCGCGGCGAGATAGGCGGGCGCCGCCACATAGCCGCCGAAACCGACGACGACGTCGATGCGATGTTCGCGGATCAGACCTCGGATCTGAGTGACCAGGCGATGGAGCCGACCGGGAAAGCGTAAGGCGGCGGCATTGGGACGGCGGGGGAAGGCCAGCCGGGGCACGACGAGCAACTCGTACCCCCGGGCGGGAACCAAGCGGGCCTCGAGACCGTCCGCGGTTCCCAGCACGCGGATGACGGCATCCGGTTCGCGCTGAACGATGCGATCGGCGACGGCGAGCAAGGGGTTCACGTGGCCGGCGGTGCCCCCGCCGGCGAGGAGGTACCGCGTCACTTCAGGCGACCGCCGGTCGGGGTGGCGGGCGTGGCCTCCGGCGCGTACCGCGCGAAGGAAAGCACGATCCCGATGGCCAAGAGAGTGGTGACCAGCGCCGAGCCCCCGGACGAGATCAGCGGAAGCGGCACGCCGAGCACGGGTAACAGGCCAAGCACTACCGCGATGTTGACGAACGCCTGGCCGACTATCCAGACCAACACGGCGCTCACCGTGACCCGGGCGAAGGGGTCGGTGCTCGCGCGGATGATGCGAACGAAGGAAATGGCGAGCACGATGAACAGGGCCAGCACCAGGATGGCCCCGAGGAGTCCGAACTCCTCACCGATGATCGCGAAGATGAAGTCGTTGTCCGCCTCGGGCAGCCACGACCATTTCGCCTTTGAATTGCCGAGACCCACCCCGAAGAATCCTCCGGAAGCGAGCGCCCACCAGCCGTGGACGGTCTGCCAGCAGTTGCCGGCGAAGTCGTCTGCCGTCCGGCACCCGGTGAGGAAGGCCTGGATGCGGTTCTGCCGTGAGCTGCTGGCCATGGACGCGACAGCCCCGGCGATGCCGATGAGAATGACCGGAATCGCGAGGAAGCGGAGCTTGACCCCGGCGAAAAAGACCGCGCCCATCACGATCGACGTGAGGATGATCGAGGTGCCAAGGTCCCCGCCGATCAGAACCAGTCCAATCGCGGCCCCGCCGATCGGGACGAGCGGCACGACGAGTTCGCGCCAGTTGTCCATCACCGCGCGTTTCTTGAACAGGATGTAGCCGAGCCAGACCACCAGCGACACCTTTACGAGCTCCGACGGTTGTCCGCTGAAAGTCCCGATGGTGATCCAGTTGCGGTTGCCGCCGCGTTCGGAGCCGAGCGGCGTCGCGACGGTCAGCAGCTGCAGGCCGAGGGCGACCAGCAGCAGGATTCCCGACCACCTTTTCCAGAAACTCGCCCGCATTCGCGCCGCGATGAGCATGATAGGCACGCCGATCGCGGCGAAGAGAACCTGCCGCACGAAGCCGTTGAAGAAGTCTCCGCTCGCCGTGAACGACTCGACCGCCGACGATGAGAGCACCATGATGAGTCCGAAGACCACGAGGAACAGTGTCGTGCCGAGCAGCAGGAAATAGTTGCCCGTCTCCGCGGCGAAGAGACGCCTGACCGCGACCATGGCGGCGGGGCCACGGGGGCCGGCACCGGTCGCCGAAGCGTCGCGGTCTGGCCGCTGTCTAGGTTCCGGCCGCAGGCGCGGTGGGCTGGTCGTCATCCGCACCCTCCCCTATCGCATCTCGCACGGCCTGTGCAAACCGGTCGCCCCGGTCGGCGTAATCGCTGAACTGGTCCATCGATGCGGCTGCCGGTGCGAGCAACACCGTGTCCCCGAGCCGGGCAACCGCGACCGACAGTCTCACGACCGTCGGCATCACCTCTTTAGTGTCAGCGGTGTCGACCTCGAACACCGGCAGCTCCGGCGCGTGTCGCGCGAACGCGTCGCGGAGCGCGGTACGGTCGGCGCCGATCAGGACCGCGGCGCGCAGTCGGGGAAGCTGCGTCGAAACCAACTCGTCGATCTCAACCCCCTTCAGCAGCCCGCCGACGACCCACACCACCGAATCGAACGACTGAAGGGCCGCCGTGGCCGCGTGCGGGTTGGTGGCCTTCGAGTCATTGACCCAGCGGATGCCGTGACGCTCGAGAATCGTTTCGGTGCGGTGTCCGTCCAACCGGAACGCCCGCAGGGCGGAACGGATGTCGGCGGGCGACACCCCGTACGAACGCGCGAGGGCAGATGCCGCGAGCACGTTCGCAACCATGTGCGGCGACCCGAGGCCAACAGCCTCGAGATCCTGCACCGTCGTGATCTCGATGGCGGCGCGCCAGCGGTCGGCGAGGAACGCCCGATCGACCACGATCTCATCGACCAGGCCGACGTCACTCGGACCGGGCAGTCCGCGGCCGAAGCCGATGGCGCGGCATCCGTCCACCACCTCGGCCGCTTCGACCAGGTCGCGGGTGGCGTCGTCCTCCAGGTTGTAGACGCAGGCGATTTTCGTCCGCTCGTAGACCGAGCCCTTGGCGGCACGGTAGGCCTCCCCCGAGCCATGCCAGTCGAGGTGGTCGTCGGCGAGATTGAGGCACACGCTCGACCATGCCGACATCGACTGCAGGTAGTGCAGCTGGAAGCTGGAGAGCTCGACGACCAGGGCATCGAAGCCGACCGGATCGCGCACGGCGTCGAGCACCGGCACGCCGACATTGCCGCAGGCGATGGTGCGTTTGCCGCCGGCGACGAGCATCGCGGTGGTGAGCTGCGTCGTCGTGGTCTTACCATTGGTGCCGGTGATCGCGATCCACTCGGCGACTTTCCCCGAGCGGTCGCGCAGGCGCCAGGCCAGCTCGACATCCCCCCAGACCGGGATCCCCGCCGCAGTCGAGGCGGCGACGAGCGGATGCGACGGGGCGAACCCGGGCGACACCACCACCAGGTCGGGGGCGAAGGCGGCCAACTCCGCCTCGAGGTCGTCCCGTGCGAGACGCACCCCGATGACTCCGAGCAGGTCGGTGGTGTCGTCCTCGGCTCTGTTCGCCAGCACGAGCGGAAGGGCACCGAGTTCCGCGAGGGTGTCGGCGACGGAGAAGCCGGTGATGCCGATGCCGAGTACGGCAACCCGGAGGCCCGCCCACTCCGCGTTCCAGCCCGTGAGAGCCTGCACCTCACCGGCAGTTCGCGTCATCGGGCAACCCGGGAGAGCCATTCGAGGTAGAAGGCGCCGACTCCGGCGGCCACGAACAGTCCGGAGATGATCCAGAAACGCACCACGATCGTGACTTCGGCCCAGCCCTTCATCTCGAAATGGTGATGCAGCGGACTCGCCCGCCAGATGCGTTTGCCCCGGCTGGCCTTGAAGTAGATGCGCTGCACGATGACCTGGCCGGTGATGATGAGGAACAGGCCCCCGATCAGGATGAGGAGCAGCTCGGTGCGGGAGAGGATCGCGAGGGCGGCGAGGGCTCCGCCGAGCGCGAACGAACCGGTGTCACCCATCGTGATCTGGGCTGGCGAGGTGTTCCACCAGAGAAACCCGATGAGAGAACCAACGATTGCGGCGGACACCACCGCGAGATCGAGCGGACGGGAGACGGTGTAGCACTTGAACAGATTGTTCCCGACAGTCTCACTGAAGCAGGACTGGTTGGACTGCCAGAATCCGATGAAGATGTACGAGCCGATGGCGAGGATCGATGACCCGGCCGCGAGCCCGTCGAGGCCGTCGGCCAGATTCACGGCATTGGTCGTCGCCGTCGTGATGAGAACGATCCAGGCGATGAACAGGATCACGCCGACGGTGACGCCGAAGACGGTGACGAAATTGAAGTCGAGGTCGCGCACGAATGAGATCGCGGTGGACGCGGGCGCGCGATTGTTGGCATCGCGGTACACCAGGGCGATGATTCCGAACACGCTCGCGACGATCACCGCACCGAGGATCTTGAAACCACCCGCGAGACCGATGCTGTTCTGCCGCTTGACCTTGAGGAAATCGTCGAGAAACCCGACGAGGCCGAGGCCCGACATCATGGCGAGAGTGAGGATGCCGACTCCAGAGACGGAGTCCCCGCCGACGAGATGACCGACGAAATATCCGACGATCGCCGCCGTGATGAAGACGATCCCGCCCATCGACGGTGTACCGCGCTTCATCACATGGGCCGTCGGGGTATCGGCCCGGATGAACTGGCCGAGATTGAGCCGACGGAAGGATCGGGCGAAGAGCGGGGTGAGAAGCAGGGTGAACACCATGCTGACACCACCGGCGGTGAGGAGTGCGATCACTCAGGTCACCTCACCGAGTCGGTCACCGAGAAAGCGAAGGTTGGCGGACTTCGACGACTTCACCAGCACGACGTCGCCCGCACGCAGTTCGTCTCGAAGCAGGTCGTAGGCCTCCTCGGACGAAGCGACCAACACCGACTCCCCGTCCCACGACCCTTCCAGCCCGGCGGCGTTGTGGATGTGCCTAGCCCCGTGGCCGACGACGACGAGCTTGTGGATATTGAGGCGCACGACGAGCCTGCCGATGCGATCGTGTTCTTCGTCGGAGAATTCGCCGAGGGCCGTCATCTCACCGAGGATCGCGATGGAACGCTGTCCCGGTTCGATGATCTGGGCGAGGGTCTTGAGCGCGGCCGTCATCGAATCGGGGCTCGCGTTGTAGGCGTCGTTAATCACGACGATGCCGTCCGACCTGGTGAGCACCTCCATCCGCCATCGTTCGGCGCGCGGCACGGATTCGAGCGCGGTGATCGCTGCGTCGAGGTCGACGCCGAGTTCGAGGGACACGGCGAGAGTGGCGAGCGCGTTCATGACGTGGTGTTCGCCGAGGATCCGCAGGAGCACCGGCCGGCGCAGCCCGCCCACGATGAGGGTGAAAGCCGTGCCGGCGGCGGTGGCACGAAGGTCTTCGGCGCGCACGTCGGCGGAGGCGTCTAGTCCGAACCAGACGGGCCTTGCCTCGGTCAGGGACGCCATCGCCGCGACCCGTTCGTCGTCGACGTTGAGCACGGCAACGGCGTCGGCCGGAAGCTGCGTCACGATCTCGGCCTTGGCCCGCTGGGTCTGCTCGATCCCCCCGAATTCGCCGGCGTGCGCGAGCCCCACCTTGAGCACGACCGAGATGTCGGGGATGGCGATGCCGACGGTTCGGGCGATCTCCCCGATTCCTGCTGCTCCCATCTCCACCACGAGAAATCGGGTATCGAAGTCGATGGAGAGCATCGACAGCGGCGCGCCCACCTGGTTGTTGAAGGAGCCGGGGGGCGCCACGGTCGTGCCGGCCGTCCCGAGCACCGCCCGGAGCATGTTCTTCGTGGTCGTCTTGCCGTTCGATCCGGTGATCCCGATGACCCTGAGCCCGCCACGCGACCGCACCGCCGCGACCACGAATCTGGCGAGCGCAGCCAGCGCGGTGAGGGTGTCGTCGACGATGAGCTGGGAACTCGGCAGTTCGAGCGGATGATCGACGAGCAACAGGGCGGCACCGTTGTCGGTCGCCGCCGCGGCGAACAGGTGGCCGTCCGTCTCCCGCCCCGGAAGCGCGATGAAGATCGAGCCCGGCGTTGCCAGTCTCGAGTCGGTCTGTACCGCTCCCCAGACCACGTCGTCATCGTGGGCTCCGTGTGCGAGGAGCAGGGTTCCGCCGACTGCCGCCGAGAGCTCGGCCAGCGTGAGGGAGATCACCTAGGCCCAGCCCGCTTCTCGCAGGGCCTCGCGGGCCTCCGCGCGCGCGGAATAAGTGGTGCGCTCGCCCCGGATCTCGCGGTAGTCCTGATGCCCGGGACCGGCCCAGAGGATCGAGTCCCCCTCTTTTGCGAGAGCGACCGCCAGACGGATCGCTTTCTCGGGCGGGCTCACTTCGTGAAGTTCGGCCTGATGTTCGGCGAGAGCGGCGCCCTCGATCAGGGTCGCGCGAATCGATTCGGGATCCTCGAACCGCGGATGATGGTCGGTGATCACGAGGATGTCGGACCCTTCCGAAGCGACCCGGCCCATCTCGTGTCGTTTGGTCGCGTCTCGGTCGCCATCGGCACCGAACACCATGATCACCCGTCCCGTGGTGAACTTTCGCACCGCGCCGAGGGTGTTGAGGAAGGCATCCGGGCTGTGACCGAAGTCGACGAAGACGCTCGGCCCGCGGTCCCCGGAAACGCGCTCCGTGCGCCCGGGCAGGTAAGCCTCGATGCCGTGTTCGATCGCCTGCCCGATGGCGCCGAGTTCGAAGCCGGCTTCCACCAGCATCACGATCGCAAGCGCCGCGTTGGCGGCCATATGCCAGCCGATGAGCGGAACGCGGGTCGTGATCGAACGGCCTTCGGGCCCGGTGAGGGTGAATTCGACGCCCGACGCACGTTCGTCGAGGACCTCAACGTTCCATTCCCCCACAACGCCCACCGTCGCGGAGATCGTGGTGACCGGAATGCGGGAACGGTCCACGAGCTTCTGGCCCCAGTCGGTGTCGAGCGAGACGACCCCGCGCTTGCCCCGCTCCGGGTCGAAGAGTGCGAGCTTCGCTTCGAAGTATTCGTCCATGTCGGCGTAGTCGTCGAGATGATCGTGGCTCAGGTTGGTGAAAGCGACGACATCGAACATCAGGCCGTCGATGCGGTTCTTCGTGAGGGCCTGCGCGCTCACCTCGACGGCGACCGCGCGCACTTCGCTCTCGCGCATCCGGGCCAGAAGGGCATGCATCTCGCTCGCCTCCGGGGTCGTGAGCCTCGAGACCACGCTCACCTCACCGATGTGCCGTTCGGCGGTCGATGAGAGTCCGGTCACTAGGCCAAGTTGCTTGAGAATGGCCTCCAGGATGTAGGCGGTCGAGGTCTTGCCGTTCGTGCCGGTCACGCCGAGCATGAGAGGCGGATGCTCGTTCGTGCGATAGATCCAGGCGGACACGTCACCGAGAGCCAGTCTTGGGGACTCGACGATCACGATCGGGAGCCCGCTCCCTGCCGCAAGGCCGGCTCCGGCCAGGTCGGTCAAAACGGCGACGGCCCCTCGTTCGGCTGCCTCGGAAGTGTACTGTGCCCCGTGGCTGTTGAGCCCCTGAATCGCCACATACAGGTCGCCGCCCTCGACCTCGGTCGACCGCAGGGTGATTCCGGTGATGTCGACGCCGTCGAGGGAGCCGAGCGAGTCGAGCCCGAACTCCGAAACCAGTCCGGCAAGAGATCTGGCCAGCGGATGCTCCGGCCGAAGAACCGGGGGGATCCGTGCAGTCACAGCGTCTACTTTCTCACCAGGTCGTCGCCGGGTAGGTCGGTGGCGTCGTCGAGGGGGGTACCCGGTACTTTGTGAGTACCTGGGACATGATCTTCTTGAAGGTCGGAGCCGCAGCGGCCGACGACTTCATCGTAGCTGGCTTGGTGTACGTCACGACGACGACGTACTGCGGGTTCTCCGCCGGCGCGATCCCGGCGAAGGAGACGATGCGATCCGCCGTATAGCCGCCCGGCCCGGCGATCTCGGCGGTTCCGCTCTTTCCCGCCATCCGGTACCCGGGGATCTTCACGGCGGCGGAGAGCTCGCCCGCCTGGACCACGCTTTCGAGCATGTTGACGACGGTCTTCGCCGTGCTCTCGGAGACGACCCTGGTGCCGGTGGGCGAGGGCACGTCGGTGACGGTGCCGTCGGCTTTGGTGCAGCTCTCGACGAGGGTCAGCGGCAGCCTGACCCCGCCGTTGCCCAGTGTTCCAAAGATCTGGGCCACCTGGAGTGCCGTGGCCGAAACGCCCTGGCCGTAGAGCACGTTGTATTTGCTCTGGTCGTCCCAAGGCTTCGCTGTGCTGCCCGACTTTCCGAGGCTGCCGGATGCCTCGCCCAGGAATCCGACCGAGGTCTTCTCCCCCAGGCCGAACTTCTGCATGTATCGATAGCGCACGTCCTCCGGCACCTGCGAACCGAGCATCGAAATCCCCACGTTCGACGAATTCTGCAACACACCGGTGAGCGTCAACTGTTGGGTGGGATGAGCGGTGGCGTCGCGCACGAATCCGCCCTCCGGTGTCGTCCACTTCGATGGCACCGTCGCCCGCATAGTCGGCGAGCCTATTCCGGTGTCGATCAGGATGGCGGCGGACATCGCCTTGAACACCGAACCGGGTTCATACTGGGCGGCGAAGGCCAGTGAGCCGAAGTTCGCGACCGACGAGCCGTCGATGTTGTTGGGGTCGACCGCGGGCCAATCGGCCGCGGCCATGATTCGGAAGTCCTTGATCCGCAAGACGACGGCGGTGGCCGACTGCGCTCCGATCGCCGTCGCCTGTTCGCCGATCGCCTGGGTTGCGAACCAGTCGAGATCGCTGTCGAGAGAGAGTTTGAGCGTGCCCCCCGCAATCGACGGCTTGTTGGTGATCGCGCTTCCGGGGATCTGAACTCCGTCCGCGCCCTGCTCGTAGGTCGTGCTGCCGTTGGTCGAGGCCAGGCACTTGTTCTCGGTGACCTCGAGGCCGCCACCCGGCCCATCCGTGCTCATGTAACCTGTCAAGTTGCCGGCCACGGCCCCGTTGGGATAGACCCGCTTGGGGTGCAGCTTGAACACAATGCCGGGGATTTTGAGCTTCTCAATGGCTCGACGGGTCGGCAGGTCGACCATCTCGCTCACCAGCGAATAGTTCGACGTTGGATTCTTGGTGAGCGCCTGGTAGACCGCCGCCGGAACCTGCGTGGTGATGGCAGCGATCTCGGTCGCCGCCTGCACAACCGTCACCGTCGACTTGGTGCCGTCCTTCGACACCCGTGAGAATCCGCCTGCCTTCTCGATCTTGGCGAAGTTGGCGGGTGATACGGCGATGTCGTAGCGATTGACGCTGTCGGCGAGCAGCACCCCGTTCGCGTCGACGATGTCTCCCCTGGCGGCATAGGTCGCCGTCTCGACGGCCCGCTTGTTCAGGGCATCGGACGTGAGCTGGTCGGCACGCACCAGCTGGATGTCGACCAGGCGCACGGCGAACAGTCCGACCACCGCGAAGACCATGACGATCGCGAGGGCCAGGCGATGCCGGGGTCGGCGGGGATTGGTCACGTGCGCCTCCTTCCGGCGGTTCAGGAACGGATCTGCCCGGCGCCCACGCGAGCCGGGCTGGTGGTCTAGTGGGTGATCGGCGACGGCACTGCGGTCGACGCCGATGCCCCCGGGGTGGACGCTACAGAACCGGTGGTCCCCGGTGCGGCAGGCGCGCCCGTAATTGCTGCGGCAGCCGCGGCGCCGACCGCGGAGACTTCGGGGGTGATGAGCGCGTTCGGGGTGAAGGTCGCGACCGCCGCGGACACTGTTGTCTCGGCGCTGGCCGCAGTGGGAGCGCGCGTGACACCGCCGGCGAGACTCAGGAAGCCCTGGCTCCCGGTGTTCACCACCATGCCGAGCGCCGATGCCCGCCCCGCGAGATTCTGCGGGGATTGCAGCACGTCGAGGGATTCGGTGAGGGCCTGCTGGTCGCGGGCGAGTTCGCGTTGGGTCTGTTGCAGCCCCGAGATCTGGTAGGCGCCGTTGGAAAGCCAGATGCTGAGCAGCAGCTGGGCAACCAGGATCAGAAAGAGTCCGCCGACCGCGACGAGGGCGTACACCACGCGAGGGCGAGCGCGCTTCTGTCCGCGGGTCGCCACGATCTCGATGTGACGGGGATGGCTGTCGACCCCGGCCGGGTCGAAGCCCGGCCGATCGATGGCGAGAGTGTGACTCATGCGGCCCTCCGGATGCGTGTCGCGGCGCGCAGCCGCACAGGGGTTGACCGCGAATTCGCGGCCTTCTCGCTCTCGGTGGCGAGTTCGGCGCCGCGGACGAGCAGTTTCAGTTCTGCACGGTGTTCCGGCAGTTCGATGGGGAGTCCCGCCGGAGCGCTCGAGGACGACGCGGCGGCCAGAGCACGCTTCACGATGCGGTCTTCGAGCGACTGGTAGGCGAGCACGACGATGCGACCTCCGACCCCGAGGGAGCGGATCGCCGCGGGCATCGCGCGCTCCAGCACGGAGAGTTCCTGGTTGACCTCGATGCGCAGTGCCTGGAACACGCGTTTGGCCGGGTGTCCGTTGCGCTGGATCGCCACCGGGGTCGCGGCCGTGAGGACTGCCACAAGTTCTGCGGAGCGCACGAGCGGTTGCCTCTCCCGGCTGTTCACGATCGCCTTCGCGTAGCGTTGGGCGAGACGCTCCTCGCCGTACTCCCAGAAGATGCGGCGCAGCTCCGACTCGCTGTAGTCGGCAAGAATTCTCTCGGCCGTGAGGTCGGAGGTCGCGTCCATGCGCATGTCGAGCGGGGCATCCTTCGAGTAAGAGAACCCGCGCTCCACCCGGTCCAGCTGCAGGGAGGACACGCCGAGATCGAACAGGATGCCGGACACCTCGGAGATTCCGAGGCCGTCGAGGGATTCCTGGAATCGGTCATAGACAGTGTGCACGAGATGCACGCGGCCGCCGAAAGGTGCGAGGCGCTTCCCAGCGATGGCGAGCGCATCGGTGTCGCGGTCGAGGCCGACGAGCACGAGTTCGGGGAATCGCTGCAACAGGCCCTCTGCATGACCGGCCATGCCGAGCGTGGCGTCTACGAGCACTGCCCCCGCCTGCGAAACAGCGGGGGTGAGCAGCTCTATGGTGCGTTCGAGCATGACGGGGGTGTGGATCTGGTTATCGACCATGGTGACCGGTTGCCTCGGATTCCTTGTTCCTGATCCCCATCCGTCCGACCTGTCACCGGGGAAGTGATGTCAGGGCGAAATGACGGCTGGGAGTCAGGAGCAAGGGCGCTAGAAGAGTCCGGGGATCACCTCCTCCGTGGTGTCGGCGAACGCACTCTCCTGGTCGGAGTAGTAGGTCTCCCAGGCGGCGGTATCCCAGATCTCCGCGCGGTTGCCCGCGCCGATCACCGTGAGGTCGCGCCCGAGGCCGGCGTAGGCGCGCAGTCCCGCGGGGATCGTGACCCGGTGTTGGGCGTCGGGCACCTCAGCGTTCGCGCCCGAAAGGAAGATGCGCAGGTAGTCGCGAGCCTGCTTGCTGGTGACCGGAGCCTGACGGATGCGATCGTGCAACTCCTCGAACTCGCGAGTGGAGAACACATAGAGGCACCGCTCCTGGCCACGGGTGATCACCACGCCCGACTCGAGTTCGGACCAGAACTTGGCCGGGAGGATGATGCGGCCCTTGTCGTCGAGCTTTGGGGTGTGCGTGCCAAGGAACATCGGCGACTCCCCCTCGTTCTCCGGCCTGGATTCAGGTGTACTCCACTTTACTCCACTTTCCACCACAAAACCAAGAAATGCGCGCCAAATTCCCCCGGAATGGGGTCAACTTGCCCGTGATTCCGGCGATCACTCCGGTGGAGGAGATTGCGGCTGATTATCGAGATACTTCGTGCGCGCAGGCACAAAAAAGGCCGATCTCGCGATCGGCCGTTACCTGCGACGTGCGGCTACTGCTCGTGCCCATCCTGACGCTTGTCCCAGCGCTCGTTCATGCGATCCATGAAGGTCGCCTTCGAGCGGGACTCGGCCTGGCGCGGGGCCTCTTCGACGAACCGCTTCGGCGCGGAAATCGCCAGCAGAACGCCCACGAACATCACGACGAATCCGGCGACGCCGAGGATGGCCACCTTCAGTACCACACCGGCAACGATCACCGCGATACCGACGAGGCCGACCAAAACTCCGATCACGATGGAGCGGTAGGTGGGGCGGCCCCGGCCCGATCCGACCGTCGCGACGAAGTCGGCATCGTTGTGGTAGAGGCTTCGTTCCATTTCGTCCAGAAGGCGCTGTTCATGTTCCGAAAGCGGCACGATGACTCCCTTCAGGTCCGAGACACGGTGGTGGTACGTCCCAATTGTAGGCTCCCCCAAGGTAGCTAGGCTATAACTGTGCCTGAGAGTAAGCGGTTAGTTGACCTTGTCCAGGGCGAGATCGATGATTTTTTGGATGAGCGTGACCCACAGCTCGCCGCCATCGGAGCCGAACTCGCCCCGTTCGTCGACTTCTCCCGCGATCTCCTTCGGGGCGGAAAGCGGTTCCGGGCCCTGTTCTGTTATTGGGGCTGGCAGTCCGTCAGCGGTCACACCACGAGCTTCGACGTTCAGCCCGATCGGAGCGCCCCGAGCGATCTCGGCGCGATAGTGCTCGCGGCGAGCGGTCTCGAGGTGTTCCATGCCGCGGCCCTCGTCCACGACGACATCATGGATAACTCCGACACCCGCCGCGGCAGGCCAAGCGCGCATAAGCGATTCGAAAGCCTGCACGAGGAGGGCCGTTGGACCGGCAGCGCGCGCGGCTTCGGCCAGTCCGCCGCTCTGCTGCTCGGTGACCTCCTGCTCAGCTGGAGTGACGAACTAATGGATTCGAGCCTGTCTGCGCTGTCCTCGCGATCGGCTCGTGATGCCGCACGTCGGGAATTCAACCTGATGCGCACTGAGGTCACGGTCGGCCAATACCTGGACATCCTGGAGGAACGAAGCTGGCGCAACTATCCCGAGCCAGAGTTGCTGTCGCGCGCGCACCGGGTGATCGTATACAAGTCGGCGAAATACAGCATTGAAGCGCCTCTCATTATCGGAGCCACTCTCGCCGGGGCATCCGTGGAACAGGTCTCTGCGCTCCGCTATTTCGGTCTCCCGCTTGGCATCGCCTACCAGCTGCGCGATGACCTTCTCGGCGTTTTCGGCGACCCTGGTACTACGGGCAAACCCTCGGGCGACGATCTCCGCGAGGGCAAGCGAACGGTGCTGATCGCGCTCGCCCGCACCCAGCTCCCCTCCAACTCGCGGAGCCTTCTGGATGAACTGCTCGGTGACCCGGAACTGACGCCCCAGCAGGTGTCGATGCTCCAGGCATCCATCCGCGACAGTGGCGCGGTCGAACAGGTCGAACGAATCATCGATCACAATGTGAGGCTCGCGGTCGCCGCGATGGAGGATGCCCCCCTCAGCGAGGCTTCGAAGCGACAGCTGGTGCAACTCGCGGACACAGTGATCAAGCGCTCAGCCTGAATGCCCGAGGTGGGCTAGAACCCCAGGGCCTGGGCGACCCGGCGTACCTCGGCCTTGCGCCCGGCACGCAGAGCGTCTATCGGCGGTATGCCGATGCTCTCTTCGGCGGTGAGAAGCCAGCGCATCGCCTCGTCGTCGCTATAGCCGCTGTCGCGGAGCACGAGGAGGGTGCCCCGAAGTTCGGGTAACGGCTCGCCGTCGCGGATGAAGGACTCCGGCACCTTCCAGACGCCGTCGATCTTCGAGGCGAGCAGGCTGTGATCCTCGATGAGCCGGCGCACCTTGCTCACCCCGATCCCGAGGATGTCGACGAGTTCCGGGAGGGTAAGCCAGCGGGTATCGGAAGCAGTAGTCACGAGGGCAATGCTGCCAGACCCGCGCCCGCGACACACGGAACCGGCATATTTCGAACGCGTTAACCCCAACAACATCCGTCACTCTGATTGACACTGCTATTGATCTGTGCCAGCGTTCACTGATGGCGTGACGCTCGTTCCTGGGGTCAGGAGAGATCCCGAGGGCGGGATACGGAGGGGCGTAATGATGAGACACACAGTCGAGCAGGCGGACGACCGGTCCACGGGGGAACGGCCCGGTCGGGCCGAGAAGAACCGGCTCACCCGCGGGCTGGCCACTACCCTCCCGATCATGCTCGCCGGTTCCCTCGCGGTGAGCCTGAATGTCACCGGGCCCGTGCACCCCACCGACCTGAGGCGCGACAAGCCGCGGTCCATCCCCTCGGAACTCGGCAAGAGCATCCGCGAGGCCTTCACGGCCGCGTCGCGCGCAGCAACCACTCCGGTGCCTGCTGCCGCAACCCCGGCATCCCTCGCCGTCCAGGCTGTCGCCCCGACCAGCTACCGCGTGGTGGCGGGCGACACCGTCTCGAGCATCGCCGGCCGATTCGGCCTCGCCACCGCATCCGTGCTCGCCCTCAACGGGCTCAGCTGGAAGTCCGTGATCTTCGCCGGGCAGAGCCTTCGGCTCGGAACGAGCGGGGCGGTGCCGGCGGTGACGCCCGCATCCCCGCCGACCAGCCGTTACACGATCCAGAAGGGCGATTCGATCGGGGGAATCGCGGCGAAGTTCGGGCTCGCGACCCAGACCCTACTGAGCGCGAACGGCCTGTCCTGGACGAGCATCATTTATCCCGGTCAGACGATCGCGCTGCCCGGATCAACCCAGGCGCCAACCATCGTCCCCGCGAGCCAGGTTCGCATCGTCGAGGCAGTTCCGGCCGCAAATCGCAGCCCGGTCAGATACACGATCTCGAGCGGCGACACCATTGCGAGTGTCGCTGCGAAGTTCGGCGTGACCTCCCAGGCTGTACTTACGGCAAACGGCCTCAGCTGGACGAGCATCATCTACGGCGGTCGCACCCTGATCATTCCGTCCCCCGGTCCGGTCGTGCCGAGCTCCCCGGATGTGGTGGTCACGCTCACCGCCGAGATGGCCACCAATGCCCGCACGATCGTGTCCGTCGGCCGCTCCCTCGGCGTGCCAGACTACGGCCTCGTGGTGGCCCTCGCCGCCGCCGCGCAGGAGTCGGGCCTTCGCAACCTCAGCTACGGCGACCGGGACTCGATCGGCCTGTTCCAACAGCGTCCGAGCACCCATTGGGGCACCCCGGACCAGATCATGCAACCCTCCCATGCGGCACGGCTCTTCTTCGGTGGTCCGAAGAATCCCAACGCCGGAAACACCAGAGGGCTGTTGGACGTTCCGGGCTGGCAGGCCAAGTCGGTGACCGATGCGGCCCAGGCGGTGCAACTCTCCGGCTTCCCGACGGCGTACGCCAAATGGGAGACCTCGGCTCGCTCCTGGCTCGCCTCGCTCCGGTAGCGCGACCGGGCGACGCCTTACGAGATAACGATTGCGGTGGCAGGTGAGATTCGACGAGCCGCCGCACGGTGTTTTAGCCGGGTGATTCTATGCCCGATCCGTAGAATCGATCAGTGACCACCAACAGCACCGACCCCCTGATCGGCCGTCTGATCGACGGCCGTTACCAGGTGCGTTCGCGCATTGCCCGCGGAGGCATGGCCACGGTGTATCTCGCCACCGACCTGCGGCTCGAACGTCGCGTCGCAATCAAGGTGATGCACGGTCACCTCGCCGACGATTCGCAGTACAAGGCCCGGTTCATTCAGGAAGCGCGTTCGGCGGCGCGCCTGGCGCATCCGAACGTCGTGAATGTCTACGACCAGGGCCAGGATGAAGAGACCGCTTATCTGGTGATGGAATATCTGCCAGGAATCACCCTGCGCGACCTGCTGATGGAGCACAGGGTACTCACGACGATGCAGGCGATGGACATCATGGAGGCGATCCTCTCCGGGCTCGCCGCAGCACACAAGAACGGCATCGTTCACCGCGACCTCAAACCGGAGAACGTGCTGCTCGCTGACGACGGGCGCATCAAGATCGGAGACTTCGGGCTCGCCCGCGCGGCGTCCGCCAACACGGCGACCGGCAATGCCCTGCTCGGCACCATCGCCTACCTTTCCCCCGAGCTGGTGACCCGCGGCGTCGCGGACGCACGAAGCGACATCTACGCCGTGGGCATAATGCTCTACGAGATGCTGGCGGGCGAGCAGCCGTTCCGCGGCGAGCAGGCCTTCCAGATCGCCCACCAGCACGCCAACGACACGGTGCCGACGCCGAGCACCAAGAACCCCCGGGTACCGGCAGAGCTCGACGAACTCGTGCTCTGGGCGACGGCTCGGGATCCGGACCAGCGTCCGCGGGACGCCAAGGCCATGCTCGACCAACTTCACGAGACCGAGACCCTGCTGCGCCAGGACGAGGCCGGCACCGCCGCGACCACCGTTCAGCGCACCATGATCATGCCCTCCGCGGTCGCTGCGCCGTCGAGCACCGGGGACACCCAGATCCTCACACCGAAGGCACGACATCGCACCGGTCCTGTGCTCACCGAGACCGCCAACGTCCTCGCGGTGAAAAGCGAGCGGCGACGGCGCAAGGGATTCTGGCTGTTCGCCCTCGTCATCCTCGTCGCGGCGCTCGCCGGCGGCACCGGGTGGTACTTCGGCGCCGGACCCGGCGCGCAGGTGGCCATCCCCGATCTCGCCGGGCAGACGCCCGCAGCCGCCACGGCGACGCTCACGGGCCTCGGGCTCACCGTTAACCCCACCAGGGGCGCGGCGCCGTCGGTGAAGGTCGCGAAGGGTGCCGTCGCGCAGACGACGCCGCAGATCGGCACCCGTGTGCCCAAGAACAGCCAGATCACCCTGCTGCTCTCCAGCGGACCGCAGCTGCTCTCGGTGCCGGTGCTGGTAGGGCAGCCCGAGAAGGACGCGATCCAGAAGATCGGCGACGCCCGCTTCACCTACGACTCCAAGGCCTCGACCCGCCAGTTCGACGCGAAGATCGCCAAGGACATCGTGATCGCGACTTTCGGCACCGGTGGCGTCGACCTTTCCACGGCTACCACCTACGGCGAGCAACAGCCGGTCACCCTCGTGGTCTCGGCCGGCGCGCTTCCGGCCGTCGCCGGACTCAGCGTCGCGGACGCCACCCAGAAACTCACGGAGGTGGGCGTCACCGCCACCTCAGGCCGGGATGTCTACAGCGACACCATCCCCGCAGGCAACGTCATCGGCATCGAGCTCGCCGACGGACAGGTGGTGCGCCCCGGCGCATCCGTCTCGATGTCGATCTCAAAGGGGCCGGAGCAGGTCGCCGTGCCGGACGTAGTGGGTCGAACCTGGAAGGACGCGAAGCAGATCCTGCTCGCGGCCAAGTTCACCCTCGATTACAACAACCTGGCTGACGCGCTTCCCGGTGCATTCGTCGTCTCCAAGACCAACCCAATCGCTGGGGCCCTCGCAGACAAGGGTTCTAAGGTGAAGGTCACGACCAGCTTCACGGGGTAGTTGCGAGGCACCAGTCGTGCCCTGCGCGGCCGTTTGTCAGCAGTGCGGCCGGACGAACCGTCGAATTGCCGACCTGCCGCCGCGCGGTAACGCCGCCACCATCCGACGCCGCACACGTGCGCACGGCATCGGCCCACCCTCGTTGGACCCCGTCGCCCGAACCCAGTTGTTCTGACCGAGTTGCTCAAACCCCGGGTACGAAATCCATGCTGCGAGAGCTTAATCGCCGCTCAACTGTTCCCAGCGGCGGCGTTTCGCCCCGAATTGCATGGATTTCGCGCATGAGACGGCATACGCGAGGGCCCGAAGTGCAGGGAGAGCAGCAGGCAGCAGGCAGCAGGCAGCGGGCCGGTTCAGCGGGCGCCGAGCTCCTCGGCCACGAGGAAGGCGAGTTCGAGCGACTGCATGTGGTTGAGTCGCGGGTCGCACAGGGATTCGTAGCGGGTCGCGAGAGTGGCCTCGTCGATCTGCTCGGAACCACCGAGGCACTCCGTGACGTCGTCGCCGGTGAGTTCGATGTGGATGCCACCCGGGTAGGTCCCCGCCGCTCGGTGCGCCTCGAAGAAACCCTTGACCTCGTCCACCACGTCGTCGAAGCGGCGTGTCTTGTAGCCGTTCGGCGTGGTGAGCCCGTTGCCGTGCATGGGGTCGGAGACCCAGAGCGGATTAGCGTCCTCCTGCTTGATCGCCTCGAGGAGCGGTGGGAGGGTATCCCGCACCCGGTCGGCGCCCATCCGGGTGATGAAGGTGAGGCGCCCTGGCTCGCGTTTCGGATCGAGCCTGTCGATGAGTCGAAGCATGTCGTCGATCCTGGTCGTCGGGCCGAGCTTGACACCGATCGGGTTGCGCACCCGGGACATGTAGTCCACGTGGGCACCATCGAGGTCGCGGGTGCGCTCCCCGATCCAGAGGAAATGAGCGGAGGTGTTGATCGGCGTGCCGTTGCGCGAGTCGATCCGCGTCATCGGTCGCTCGTAGTCCATGAGCAGGCCCTCGTGCGAGGTGTAGAACTCCACACGCTTCAGCTCGTCGAAATCGGCGCCGGCGGCCTGCATGAACTTGATGGCCTTGTCGATGTCGTGAGCCATCTGCTCGTAGCGCACGTTCGCCGGGTTGCGGGCAAAGCCCTGGTTCCAGCGGTGCACCTCGCGCAGGTCGGCGAAGCCACCCTGCGTGAATGCGCGCACGAGATTGATGGTGGATGCCGAGGTGTGATACCCCTGCACGAGCCGGCGCGGGTCGGCCTGGCGCGACTCCGGCGTGAAGTCGAAGCCGTTGACAATGTCCCCACGGTAGGCCGGAAGGGTCACCTCGCCTCTCGTCTCGGTGTCGCTCGACCTCGGCTTGGCGAACTGGCCGGCCATCCGGCCCATCTTGATCACCGGGGTCGATGCGCCGTAGGTGAGCACCACCGCCATCTGCAGCACGGTTTTGACGCGGTTACGGATGGCGTCGGCGGTGGCCCCGGCAAAGGTCTCCGCGCAGTCGCCGCCCTGCAGCAGGAAGGCCTGGCCGCGCGCGGCGGCCGCGAGACGCTCGCGCAGCACGTCGACCTCGCCGGCGAAGATCAGGGGTGGGAGGGTCGCGAGCTCGGCGGAAGCGGCCTGGACCGCCGAGGCATCCGGCCACTGCGGCTGTTGCTTGATCGGCAGCGTGCGCCAATGGTCGAGTCCGGCGATGACGGAGGGGTCGGCAAGCACGACGGGATCTTCGCTGCGGTCGAACACGGTGGGGTTTGTCCTCAATACACACGGGGATACCGGGAGACTCGCCCGGCAATCCAGCCTACCGGCTGACGGACGCCTGCCTTTCCTTGACGGATGAGGCGTAGACGTCCACGTACTCCTGGCCGCTGAGACGGTTCAGCTCATACATGATCTCGTCGGTGATGGCGCGGAGAATGAAACGATCGCCCTCCATGCCTTCGAATCGCGAGAAATCGAGCGGCTTGCCGATGACGATGCCGATACGCCTCACCTTCGGCAGTCGCGATCCGATTGGCATCACCTTCTCGGTGTCGATCATCGCCACGGGCACCACCGGCACGCCCCCTTCGAGGATCATCCGGGCCACCCCGGTACGACCGCGATACAGCCTGCCGTCGGGGCTTCGAGTGCCCTCCGGGTAGATGCCGAGCACCTCACCGCGGGCGAGCACGCCGAGACCGGTCTGGAGGGAGGCTTCGGAAGCCTTGCCTCCGGAACGGTCGATCGGAATCATGCCGGTGGCGGTGAGGAAGTTCTTGATCATCCACGACTTGGTGCCGCGGCCCGTGTAGTAGTCGCTCTTGGCGAGGAAGCTGATGCGGCGATCCATCACGAGCGGGAGGAAGACGGAGTCGATGAACGACAGGTGGTTGGATGCCATGATCACCCCGCCGGTCTTGGGGATGTTCTCGTGCCCGGTGACCCACGGGCGGAAGGCGGTTTTCAGCAGTGGACCCGCCACCAGGTTCTTCATGAACCAGTAGAACATTTCTTACCTACGCCTTCAGAGATTGCCCCACTCTAACGGCTCTGCGGTGCGCTACCGGTTCTCCGAGTGAAGGCGCGCGAGGTCGGCGGCTCCGACAACCCCGGCGTCGTTCACGAGTTCCGCGATGACGAATTGCGGTTCGGGGTGAAACCCACGGGCCGGCAGGTGGCTGAGGTACGCCTCCCGGACCGGATCGAGAAGCAGATCCCCGGCCACTGCGACACCACCGCCGAAGACGAAGACCTGCGGATCGAGCACCGCACTGAGAGACGCGCAGGCCTGGCCGAGCCAGGTTCCGAGTTCCCGGAGTGCCTGCCGGGCCCCCGGGTCCCCGTCGACGATGAGGCGGGCCACATCCGTTCCGGCGAGAGCGCCGCGCGCCTCACGCACCGTGGCGAGCCCGAGACCGATGCCGCCGACATCCGCAATCGCATTGGCCATGCGCAGCAGGGCCCGGCCCGACCCGTATTGCTCGATGCACCCGCGCGCACCGCATCCGCACGGCAGGCCATCGGGCACGATGCGCAGGTGACCGATTTCGGCGCCGGCGCCGAACCCGCCGCGGAACAGGCGGTCCTGCGTGACGATAGCGCCGCCGACACCGGTACCGATGGTGAGCATGGTCATGTCGCTGTAGAGACGGCCAGATCCGAAGCGGAATTCAGCCCATCCCGCCGCATTGGCATCGTTGTCGATCGTGATATCGATTGCGAGGCGGTCGGTTAGTCGCTGTCGGAGTGGTTCGTGGCGCCAACTGATGTTCGGCGTGTAATACACCGTCGACTGGGCGGCATCGATGAAGCCGGGGGCCGCGACGCCGGCGGCCTCAACCTCATGACCGTGCCGTAGGCGCTCGATCATCGCGACGACGGCGTCGACGACCCGCTCCGAGCCGGTCGTCGGGGTGGGGATGCGGTCTTCGGCCACGATCTCTCCCAATTCGGAGACCACGGCACCGGCGATCTTGGTGCCGCCGATATCGATTCCGATTGCGTGCACGAGGGGTGACCTTTGTTCTGGGAGCCAGTTGTGGAAGAGCCACAATCGGTGCGGGGATTCCCGACACAGCACCTAGAGTTTAGGCACCGGGGGCGGCTTCTGCCATGTGCTCCCGACCCGATAAACCGACAGCGCACGAAATGGCTCCACCCGGAGCCCGTGCCGGTACCGAAGGAGTTACCGTGCAGCAATATGACATCCCCGCGGTCGTCCCGGCCGATCCCGACGCGAATGCGACTGATCTGCTGGTCGATCGGGTGGCAGCGACCCCGGATCTAGCGCTTTTTGCGCTCCCGACCGCCTCCGGCGGATGGACGGATGTCACGGCGAGTGAGTTCCTCGCCCAGGTGGTGGCATTGGCGAAGGGTCTCGTCGCGGCCGGCATCCAGCCCGGCGACAAGATCGGGCTCATGTGCAAGACGCGCTACGAGTGGACGCTCATCGACTTCGCCACCTGGTTCGCCGGGGCCGTGCTCGTGCCCATCTACGAGACATCCTCCCCTCACCAGGTGCAGTGGAACCTCGCCGACTCCGATGCGGTCGCCATGATCACGGAGACGCCCGACCACTTCGCCCGCTTCGACGAGGTCTACGCGGACCTCCCCCTCATCCGGAACGCCTGGAAGATCAATCTCGGCGATCTCGACAAACTAGTGGCAAGCGGCGCGGAGGTTTCCGACGAGGAAATTGAACGCCGCCGCATCATTGCCAAGGGGTCCGATCTCGCGACCCTGATCTACACGGCCGGCACCACCGGACGGCCAAAGGGCTGCATCCTCACCCACTCGAACTTCGTCGAGCTTTCGCGGAATGCCGCGAAGGCGATTCCCGAGGTGGTCAATCCGCAGTCGAAAACGCTGCTCTTCATCACCACCGCCCACATCTTCGCCCGGTTCATCGCCGTGCTGTGCATCCAAGGCGGAGTCCAAGTGGGGCACCAGGCCGACACGAAGCAACTGCTTCCCGCCATGGCATCCTTCAAACCGACCTTCCTGCTTGCCGTGCCGCGCGTCTTCGAGAAGGTGTACAACTCTTCGGAACAGAAGGCAGAGAGCGGCGGTAAGGGCAAGATTTTCCGCCGAGCTGCCACTGTCGCGATCGAGCACTCCAAGGCCGTCGATGCGGGCGTCGTGCCCGTCAAACTCAGGCTGCAGTTCGCCCTGTTCGACCGCCTCGTGCTCTCCAAGATCCGCGCGGCCATGGGGGGAAACGTGGCCTTCGCCGTCTCGGGGTCGGCTCCTCTCGGGCTTCGGCTCGGTCATTTCTACCGCAGTCTCGGCATCACGATTCTCGAGGGCTATGGGCTCACCGAGACCACCGCGCCGATCTCGGTGAGCATCCCCTCGAACTTCAAAATCGGCAAAGTGGGTCCGCCGCTCCCCGGGGTCTCGGTTCGCATCGCCGACGATGGCGAGATCCAGGCGAAGGGAATCAACGTCTTCGAGGGCTACTGGAAGAACCCGGAGGAGACGGCGAAGGTCTTCGACGGCGAATGGTTCAAGACCGGCGACATCGGTGAGTTCGATGAGGATGGCTATCTCTCGATCACCGGGCGAAAGAAAGAGATCATCGTGACGGCTGGGGGCAAGAATGTGTCGCCCGCCCAGTTGGAGGACCCGATCCGAGCCAACCCGATCGTCGACCAGGTGATCGTCGTGGGAGAGCAGAGGCCGTTCATCTCCGCACTGGTCACCCTCGACGCCGAGATGCTGCCGGTGTGGCTAAACAACATCGGTGAGGACGCGAACATGGCGCTCGCGGAAGCGGCGCGGCATCCGAAAGTCCTCGCGGAGATCCAGCGGGCGGTGGATGCCGCAAATGCCACGGTCTCGCGGGCGGAGTCGATCCGCAAGTTCGTGATCCTCACCCGCGAACTCACCGAGGCCAGCGGACACCTCACGCCGAAGATGAGCATCAAACGCAGTGTGATCGTCACTGACTTCGCGGCTGACATCGACGGCATGTACCAGGGCTCGCCGGCGACGGAGGGTGTGTCGATCTAGCGCCGGTGAGAGGCCCCTGGCGAGGCCGTCGGCACGGAGATGTCGAGTGAGTGACGAGAAATGCACCTTCCCGCTCGACCCGAAGGTGCGTTTCTCGTATCTCACGCCTGAGTCGGTCGCCGGTCAGAACCAGTCGCTGTTGCGGATGGCCTGCATCGCCTCGCGCCGCAGGCCCTTTTCGAGACCCTCGATGTAGAGCGTGCCATCCAGGTGGTCCGTTTCGTGCTGGAGCGCCTGCGCCATGACGCCTTCGCCGCTCAGTTCGATTTCAGCGCCCTCGAGGTCGATTCCGATCACCCGCGCGAACGGATACCGCAGCCGTTCGAAGTAAAAGCCCGGAACTGAGAGGCAGCCTTCGTCCACGAGCTCCGGCTCGCCGGATACCTCGACGAGCACGGGGTTGATGACGTACCCTACCTGCCCGTCTACGTTGTAGCTGAACGCGCGCTGGTTCACGCCGATCTGCGGTGCGGCGACGCCGGCGCGGCCGGGAATTCTCACGGTGTCGAGGAGATCTTCGATGAGGCCGGTCACGTCATCCGTCGGGCGGATCGGGTCGGAGACGGTCTTCAGCACCGGATCGCCGAAGATGCGGATCTGTCGCTCGGTCATGAGGGATGGCTCGCTTTCGAAGGTGGTGGGTGCAGGCGCCGAAAAGGCCGGCCTGGCGCTCGACGACGGGCGCTCAGGCACCCTGCCGGGCGGGAAGCCCATCGACGACCAGCGCGGCCAGTTCACGGGCGGAAGCTTTGGTAAGGGGTTTGAGATCGTGATAGTTGATCACGGAGCCGGCAGCGAGCTGCGGGTCGTACGGAATGCGCACGATCTCGCGCACCCGGGACTTGAAGTGCGCCTCGATCTCCTCGAGCTTCACGAGATTGGTGCCCTGGGTCGCCGTGTTGAGCGCCACCACGGCGTTCCGCACGAGATCCTGGTATCCGTTCGCCTCCAGCCAGGTGAGGGTCTCGGATGCGAGGCGCGCCTCGTCCACGCTGCCACCGGAGACGATCACCACCGAATCGGCGCGCTGCAGGGTCGCCCGCATCACCGAGTGCACTATTCCCGTGCCGCAGTCGGTGAGCACGATGGAATAGAACCGGGCGGCGAGGTCGGCCACCACGTTGTAGTCGTTCTCATCGAAGGCTTCGGACAGGAGTGGATCGGTGTCAGAGGCAAGGATGTCGAGCCGGGTCTCGTCACGCGACACCATCGTGGTGAAGTCGTTGAAGCTGGTGATGGTCGGCGCGAGCGTCACGACATCCCTGACCGTCGACCGTGTCTGCTTGTTGACGCGCTCGGAGAGGGTGCCGCGGTCGGGATTGGCGTCGACGGCGATAATGCGGTCTTCGCGGATGTCGCTCAGCGCCATCCCGAGCAGGGCCGTGATCGTGGTCTTGCCGACACCGCCCTTGCGGGTCAGCACCGGGATGAAGCGAGCGCCGCCCTCGAACCGCTTGTCGACTCGGGCCTCGACCTCCTTGCGAGCGATGACCCGAGGCGAATCGCCGCGATTCACGAGGTGGAAGGTGGCGGCGTAGAGGAAGGCATTGAACCCGCCCTCCGGTTTCGCGCGCTTCCTTCGTCGCTTCTCGATCAACCGCTCGGCGGTGAGCATGTTCGCGGCCTCCGGCGTTGGGGAGACATCGCCCCGCGCCCGTTCGCGCCGGCTGAGATCGCGACGATTGAGGGCATGATCGTCGTTCGTCGGCAGCTCCGGAATGACGATCGGCTCTGCGGTGGGTTCCGGCGCCGGGGTGGGGGGCACCACCGTGATCGACATCGTGGAGGGCCGGACGACCTCAACGGAGCCCGGATTCACCGGTACCTCCACGATAGACACGGCAAGTTCGTCGGCCGGCGCCGCGTGCACGGTGCTGGGAAGGCTCACTTCGATCGATAGGCTCTGTGGCACGCGTGCGGCGAGGTCATCATCCGCACCGTCGGAGAAGTCGTAGCCAGCCTCGGAGTCGGAGAGCGGATCGCGACTCTCCGATTCTGTGCTTCTGGTCGACATGCCCACTACCCTTCGTTGTGCAGAAAATAGCGCAATAACAACCCCCTACTCTACCGCGGGAGGCGAGTGAGGCCGGCTGGGGACGACTGTACGCGCCTTCAGGCCGGTTCGATCACGATCAGCAGGTCTCCGGCATCCACCTGCTGGGTGCGCGGGATGGCGAGTCGTCTCACAATGCCGGCGACGCCGGCGGTGATTGCCGCCTCCATTTTCATCGCCTCGATGGATGCGACGGTCTCGCCGGCCACCACGGTGTCGCCTTCGGCCACCTGCAGCGTCACGACACCGGAGAACGGAGCGGCGACGTGGCCTGGAGACGTGGCATCCGCCTTCTCCGCTGTCCTAGCGTCGACCGCGATTCCACGGTCCCGCGCGAACACCGGACGCATCTGGCCGTTGATCACCGTCATGACGGTGCGCATTCCCTTGTCATCCGCCTCACCGATCGCTTCGAGGCCGATGTAGAGACTCACGCCCTTCTCGATGTCGATCACATGCTCCTGCCCCTGTCGAAGGCCGTACAGGTAGTGCACGGTGTCGATGACGGAGAGGTCGCCGTACTGTTCACGCACCGCCTCGAAGTCCTTGGTCGGCGCGGCGAAGAGCAGCCGATTGAGAGTGGACCGACGCGAGACCGCGTCGCCGGCGAGGCCAGCGCGGTCCGCATCGGTGATCTCCTGCAGGCCGATCTTCACCGAACGACCCGCGAGCACCTTTGTGCGAAACGGTTCCGGCCAGCCCCCCGGCAGGTCGCCGAGCTCTCCGGCCATGAAACCGACCACCGAATCCGGGATGTCGTAGCGGTCAGGGTTCGCCTCGAAGTCAGCCGGATCGGCGTTGGCCGCCGCGAGCGCGAGGGCCAGGTCACCAACCACCTTCGACGAGGGGGTGACCTTCGGCGGGCGGCCGAGCATCGTGTTCGCCGCGGCATAGAGGTCTTCGATCTTTTCGAACTGGTCGGCGAGTCCGAGCGCGATGGCCTGCTGGCGCAGGTTCGACAGCTGGCCGCCGGGGATCTCATGGTGGTAGACCCGACCCGTCGGGCCGGGGAGCCCGGACTCGAACGGCTTGTAGGCACGACGCACCGCCTCCCAGTACGGCTCGAGGTCGGAGACGGCCTGAAGCGAGAGGCCCGTGTCGCGTTCGGTGTGTTCGAGAGCAGCGATGAGAGCGGATGCCGAGGGCTGGCTGGTCGTGCCCGCCAGCGGGGCGCTCGCGACATCCACGGCATCCGCTCCCGCCCGGCTGGCAGCGAGCAGGGTGGCGAGCTGGCCGCCGGCAGTGTCATGAGTGTGCACGTGCACCGGCAGGTCGAAGCGCTCACGCAGGGCAGTGACGAGAACCTCGGCCGCGCTCGCCCGCAACAGTCCGGCCATGTCCTTGATGGCGATGATGTGCGCGCCGGCTGCCACGATCTGTTCGGCGAGCGTCAGGTAGTAATCCAGGGTGTACAGGTCTTCGGCGGGGTTCAGGAGGTCACCGGTGTAGCAGAGGGCGACCTCGGCGACGGCCGAACCGGTCTCGAGGACCGAATCGATGGCTGGACGCATCTGGGAGACGTCGTTGAGGGCGTCGAAGATGCGGAAGATGTCGACTCCGGTGGAGGCGGCCTCGCGCACGAAGGCATCCGTCACCTCGGTGGGGTAGGGCGTGTAGCCCACCGTGTTGCGGCCACGCAACAGCATCTGGATGGCGATATTCGGCACGCTCTGGCGCATTGCCCCGAGCCGGTCCCAGGGGTCCTCACCCAGAAACCTCAGGGCCACATCGTAGGTCGCCCCACCCCAGGCCTCCACCGAAAGCAGTTGCGGCGTCAGGCGGGCGACGTAGGGCGCCACGGCGACGAGATCCTTGGTGCGAACCCTGGTCGCCAGCAGGGACTGGTGCGCGTCGCGGAAGGTGGTCTCGGTCACCGCGAGGGCCGTCTGGGCGCGAAGAGCCGAGGCGAATCCTACCGGTCCGAGTTCGAGCAGTCGCTGGCGGGACCCGGCCGGCGCGGGCAGGCTGAGATCGAGGTCCGGCAGCTTCAGAGCCGGGTTGAGGATGCCCGCCCCACTTCCATTCGGCCGGTTGACTGTGACATCCGCCAGCCAGTTGAGGATCTTGGTGCCGCGGTCCTTCGACTGCTGGGTGTCGAAGAGTTCTGGGCGTTCCTCGATGAAGGCGGTGCTGAGGTCGCCGGCCTGGAACGAGGGATCGTCGAGGACTGCCTGCAGGAACGGGATGTTGGTGGAGACACCGCGAATTCGGAATTCGGCGAGTCCCCGTTTGGCTCGAGCCACGGCGGCGGGGAAGTCGCGCCCGCGACAGGTCATCTTGACGAGCATCGAGTCGAAGTGCGGACTCACCTGGGTGCCGGGGTCGATCGTGCCGCCATCAAGGCGGATGCCACCGCCCCCCGGCGAACGATAGGTGGTGATCTTGCCGGTATCTGGGCGGAAACCCGCGGCCGGATCCTCGGTCGTGATGCGGCACTGAAGGGCGGCACCGCGCAGTCGGATGTCCTCCTGGTGCAGGCCGAGGTCGGCGAGCGACTGGCCGTAGGCGATGCGCATCTGCGACTGCACGAGGTCGATGTCGGTGACCTCCTCGGTAACCGTGTGCTCGACCTGGATGCGCGGGTTCATTTCGATGAATACGTGCTGTCCCTTGCGTTCCCCCGCGGTGTCGAGCAGAAACTCGACGGTGCCCGCGTTGACGTAGCCGATCGATTTAGCGAAGGCGATGGCGTCACGGTACATCGCCTGCCGGGTCACCTCGTCGAGGTTCGGGGCCGGCGCGATCTCGATCACCTTCTGGTGGCGGCGCTGCACCGAGCAGTCGCGCTCGAACAGGTGCACGGTCTCCCCGGTGGCATCCGCCAAAATCTGCACCTCGATGTGGCGCGGACGCACCACCGCTTGCTCGAGGAACATCGTCGGGTCGCCGAACGCACTGTCGGCCTCGCGCATGGCCTCGAGCAGAGCCGCTCGCAGCTGCTCCTTCTTCTCGACCCGCCGCATCCCTCGCCCGCCGCCCCCCGCCACGGCTTTGGCGAAGATGGGGAAGCCGATCGCGTCGGCGCCGGCCAGCAGTTCGTCGATGTCCCTGGAGGCTGGAGTGGAGGCAAGCACGGGAACACCAGCGGCGATGGCGTGTTCCTTGGCGGTGACCTTATTGCCGGCCATCTCGAGCACTTGCTGGCCTGGTCCGATGAAGGTGATGCCGGCGGCCGCGGCCGCCTCTGCAAGCTCAGGGTTCTCGGAGAGAAATCCGTAGCCGGGGTAGATGGCGTCGGCCCCGCACTCCCGGGCGACCCGCATCATCTCCGAGACATCCAGGTAGGCGCGCACTGGATGCCCCGGCTCGCCGATCTGGTAGGCCTCGTCGGCTTTGAGACGATGCATCGAGTTGCGGTCCTCGTAGGGGAAGACGGCCACGGTCTGGGCGCCGAGCTCGAAGGCGGCGCGAAAAGCACGGATCGCGATTTCGCCACGATTGGCCACGAGGATCTTGGTGAACATCTGGTCCTTTCGAAACTCGGGCCAGTTTAGGGCCGGGGCACACGGTCGTTGGCCCGTCAAGGCACTGTGCTGGCGCCCAAGATTTAGGTTCTTTAAGACTAGTGAAGGTATCGTGGTCCCTCGTGCATGTACTCAGCGTCAGCTCCCTCAAGGGTGGAGTCGGAAAGACCACAGTGACGCTCGGGCTGGCCTCCGCGGCCTTCTCGAAGGGCCTGCGAACCCTCGTCGTTGACCTCGACCCCCAATCCGATGTGTCGACCGGCATGGACATCAATGTCGCCGGTCATCTCAATGTGGCCGACGTGCTGGCGTCCCCCAAGGAGAAGATCGTGCGCGCCGCGATCGCACCGAGCGGCTGGACCAGGGGCCGGCCGGGCAAGATCGATGTGATGATAGGCAGCCCGTCGGCGATCAACTTCGACGGTCCACACCCGAGCATCAAGGACATTTGGAAGCTGGAGGAGGCGCTGTCGAACGTCGAGGCGGACTATGACCTCGTGCTCATCGATTGCGCGCCGTCGCTGAACGCCCTCACCCGCACCGCCTGGGCCGCATCCGATCGCGTGACCGTGGTCACCGAGCCAGGGCTCTTCTCGGTTGCTGCCGCCGACCGCGCGCTCCGGGCCATCGAGGAGATCCGGCGGGGCCTCTCCCCGCGGCTTCAGCCGCTCGGCATCATCGTGAACCGTGCACGCGTGCAGTCCCTTGAGCACCAGTTCCGCATCAAGGAACTCCGCGATATGTTCGGGCCGCTCGTGCTCAGCCCGCAGCTGCCGGAGCGCACGTCACTGCAGCAGGCACAGGGTGCCGCGAAGCCGCTGCACGTCTGGCCCGGAGAGAGCGCCCAGGAGATGGCCCACAATTTCGACCTGCTGCTCGATCGCGTGTTGCGCACCGCGAAGATCGGCGAGTACGCCATAACGGCCTAACTTCCCACCGGGAGCCATTCGAACAGTTACCGTTCGCCCGATGTATCCGTCCGGCCGATCCCTGCCCGAAACCGTGCGATCGCTGGCCCACCGCCGATTGCGCGCCCCCACCCTCCCGCTCCCGCTCCCGTGCGAAATGCAGGAACGCCAGTGACGGATGTGGCAGGCGCGCCCCATCCGTCACTCCCGTCACACAAAGTCCTGCATTTCGCACCGAAAATGCTGGCTACCCGGTAGACCTGCCTCTAGTGTCCGGCGCTGGCCCGCCTGCCGGTTCTCCCCTACCCGTCGCGCCTGCTCTCGCCTGCTCTCGCAGTCGCCCTCCCGCTTCCGTGCGAAATGCAGGAATGCCTGTGACGGATGTGGCAGGTGCGCCACATCCGTCACTCCCGTCACACAAAGTCCTGCATTTCGCACCGAAGACGGGAGGGATGACAGCGTCCCGGGCGCAAGGCACCGGCCCCGCAGGACACCGGTGCAGCTCGACGAACCCCGGAGGGACTCAGGAGGCGCGGGTGGCCCGACGAGCGGCGAGCTCGTCCGCGACATCCGGACGCTCGGAATCCAGCTCGACCAGGCTGTTCTCCACTTCGCGAAGCACCTTGCCGACGGCGATGCCGAACACGCCCTGGCCCCGGCTGACCAGGTCGATGACCTCGTCGTTGGAGGTGCAGAGGTAGACGCTCGCGCCGTCGCTCATGAGGGTGGTCTGGGCCAGGTCGCTGACACCGGCCTCGCGGAGCTGGTTCACGGCCGTGCGAATCTGTTGGAGCGAGATGCCGGTGTCGAGGAGTCGCTTCACCAGCTTGAGCACGAGGATGTCGCGAAAACCATACAGGCGCTGTGAACCGGATCCCGCGGCGCCACGCACTGTCGGCTCGACGAGCTCTGTGCGGGCCCAGTAGTCGAGTTGGCGGTAACTGATGCCCGCGGCACGCGCAGCAACCGCGCCGCGATACCCGGCGGTGTCATCGAGATCGGGGAGGCCGTCGGTGAAGAGCAGTCCGAGGTCGTAACGAGAATCCTCGTTACGGGTACTTAGCTCACTCATCTGGCTGCCTTCCACCTGTTGTCGACCACCCTCAACCCTCAAGGAATGGTTGATACTTCTGATACGAACCACGTTACCGAGAGGACCGCCCGGTTGGGCCGCTTTAGCGATCCCTGGTGTCGGCGTGTCGGTGAGATTGATCTCATTGCATCAAAGATCGGGGACTTTCAGCTTAGGGGTCGAGGCGCGACAGTGCCGAGCGAATCAGGCTCGACCGCACGATCTCGAGTTGCCCGGCGATCTCGCGCGCGAGTTCGCCCGCCTTGACCCGGCTCGACGCGTCTTTCCGCCGTGCGACCGGGATGAGAGCACTTTCGATGAGGCCGAGTTCACGTTCCGCCGCCGCGCGGAAACCGCGGAGATGCCGCGGCTCGATCCCGGATCGCTGTAGCTCCACGAGTGACGTGAGCACGGCGAGGGCATCCTCACCATAGAACTCGGCCGGGGCGATGAGCGACGAGGAGACGGCGTCGTTGAGCAGTTGCGTAGTGGCCCCCGCTTCCCGGATGAGTTCGGAACGCGGCATCCGCCGCTCCGCCGAGAGGATGGATGCCGAGGCGAAGGTGGAACCGCCCGGAAGCGCGGGCGGGCGACCGGCATCCAGTTCGTCGAGATACCCGCGGATGACCTTGAGCGGCAGGTAGTGGTCGCGCTGCATGGTGAGCACGAAACGAAGGCGATCGAGGTCACTCGGTGAGAATTTGCGGTAGCCGGATTCCGTGCGAGCCGGCGAGATGAGTTGGCGTTCTTCGAGGAATCGCAGTTTCGAGGGCGTGAGATCGGGGAACTCCGCCGTGAGGCGCGCGAGCACCTGTCCGATGCTGAGCAGTGGGGCGGCGCCAGGCACCCGGGCCTGGGCGGACGCGCGGGGCACTACTTGCTCGCCTGGTGCTGAAGATCCAGTCGGGAAGCATAGAAGGTGAGTCGGAATTTGCCAACCTGCACCTCAGCCCCATCGCGAAGAAGAGCGGTGTCGATGCGCACGCCGTCGAAGTAGGTGCCGTTGAGCGAACCGAGATCCTTGATCTCGAAGCTGGTCCCATGGCGAAGGAACTGGGTGTGGCGCCTCGAGACGGTCACGTCGTCGAGAAGGATGTCGGCATCCGGATGACGACCCGCGCTCGTGACATCGGCGTCGAGCAGAAACCTGGCCCCTGTATTCGGGCCGCGCCGCACGACGAGGAGAGCGGAACCTGAGGGGAGAGCGGTGATCGCCGCCTTCTCCTCTGCAGAGACCTCGCCGCCGAGAAGGGCGATTTGGGCCTCGAAATCCGTCGTCAGGTGGAGGGTGGTGTCGGTGTCGCGGGGCTGGTCCCCCGTCGAGTCATCCTGGTTTCCCGGATCGACCACGTCGCGCCTCCAATTTTCGCCGGGCTCTCACGAGCGCGATATCTCTGGCCGCCTTCGGGGACGACCGTTCCTAGCGACTCAGCGTATCCGATTCGGCGACCTCGCCGCGTCCGGGAATTCTCGTCACGCGCGCTGTTTCGCGCAGGTAGATGATTCCGGCCCACCAGTAGAGGAACGCGCCCCAGAGCGCGAAGGCCCATCCGAACGGCACGGTGATCGCCGCCGCCGCGGGGAAAGCCTGCCCGATCATCAGGATCGGCAGCGCATAGAACAGGCAGAACGTCGCCACCTTTCCCAGGTGATGCACCGGAAGGGGACCGTAGCCGAAATTGGCGAGCGTGATGCCGAGAATCGCGAGCATGACATCGCGTCCGACGATCACAATCACGAGCCACCACGGGATCACGCCGCGCACCGCAAGTCCGATGAGTGCGGTGAAGATGAAGAGTCGGTCTGCAGCGGGATCGAGGAGTTGACCGAGGCGCGTCACCTGGTTGAGTCTGCGGGCGATCACCCCGTCGAGGAAGTCGGTAATGCTCGAAAAGATCAGCACCAGCAGGGCGAATCCGTCTTCACCGCGCACGATCAACACCAGGAACACCGGCACGAGCAGCAATCGGAGAAAGCTCAGGATGTTGGGAATCGTGAGTATGCGCGAGCTCACCTGGTTGCTCTGCCGGGATTCCACGCAGCAAAGTCTATCGGCGGCCGGCTCCGCGCCGAGGATTCAGCTCCGGCCGCCGACTGCCTCGGTCGGTTCGACGAAGACCGGGGTGTTTCCGTCGGCGCGACGGGGGCACTCGGTATCGTGGCGATTATGTCCTGTATACGCTTCAACACCCCCGCCCAGCGCCAGGCCATGCGGGATCACCGTCCGGTCATGCTCACCCGCGACGAGGTGGCCGACGCCCATCCGGCTCCCCCGGTGACCGAGAGCAAGATCAGGCGACTACGGCTGCTGGCCGCGGATGCCGACCCGAAGATCCGCGAGAGTGCGGCGAGCAGCCACAACAGCCCCGTCGACGTGTTCGTGACACTCGCGGCAGACAGTGACGAGGGGGTGCGGGCCTGCCTGGCGCGAAACGAAACCGCGCCCTGCGATGTGCTTCGATTGCTCGCCGACGACGTGTCGGAACGGGTTCGTGGATTCCTCGCCGTCAACTTCTTCGCGCCCACCGACGTGATGCGGCGTCTCGCGGAGGACCGGAGCGAGACAGTGCGTGCTCTGGCGAGATGGAAGGATTCGTTCGCCTCTGCCTGAGGGCCGGATGCAACAGCCTTCGCAGCCTCCGCGAGGGTCACAGTGAAGGTCGTAGAGTCGAACGATGGATGCATTGTCGAGTACGAGGGTCGACAGTTGGATCTGGGCCGTGCGACTGGCGAAGACGCGCTCGGCGGCGACCGCGGCGTGCCGGGCCGGCCATGTCCAGGTGAACGGGGAGCGCGCGAAAGCGGCGCAACCGGTGCGCATCGGAGACGAGGTGAGGCTACGCAGCACCGAGCAGGAACGCACTGTCCGGGTGGCGCGACTCGTGGCGAAGCGGGTGGGTGTGGCGGTCGCCGCGGAATGCCTCATTGACCTCACCCCGCCGCCGCTCCCGAAGGCGGAGGTCGCTGCGACGGTGCTGCGCGACCGCGGGTCGGGGCGCCCGACCAAGCGCGAACGCCGTGATCTGGAGCGGCTGCGCGGTCGCTCTGCGCCGGACGTGTAAACAGCGCATGACGTTCTGCGACGGCGGCGGCGGGTCGGGTCCGGCATCACCTAGGATTCGGGCATGACTGCGACGACGACCCGGCCTCCAATCCCCTCCCGCACCACGACGATCGAACCGGGCGGCATCGAGGCGATCGCCGTGGACCGCCGCCACGGATCGCCCTGGCAGTTGTTCGCCACCTGGAGCGCGCCGAACCTCGAGTTCGCCACCATTTTCGTTGGCGTGATCGCGGTGGCCTTCTTCGGTCTCGGGTTCTGGCAGGCGATGTTGGCGCTGGCCCTCGGAACCGCAGCGGGGGCGCTCACCCAGGGCATCCTGTCCACCTGGGGTCCGCGCGAGGGGCTGGCTCAGATGGTGCTCGGTCGCACGGCGTTCGGATATCGCGGCAACATTGTTCCCGCCGCGCTGAACACGGTGATGGCGGGGCTCGGTTGGTTCGCCGTCAACTCGGTGAGCGGCGCATTCGCACTGTCGACTCTCACCGGCCTTCCGACGGTGCTCTCCCTGCTCATCGTCGTCGTGATCGAAGTCGCCGTGGCGTTCGTGGGGCACGACCTCGTGCAACTGTTCGAGCGATACGCGAGCTACATCTTGGGCGCGATCTTCCTCGTCGCGACGGTGACAATCTTCCTGAATGCCGATCTCGGATTCGTGCAGAAGTCGGGCAACTTCAGTGTCGGTGGCTTCACCCTCGCCGCCGGCGCCGCGTTCGGGTATGCCGCCGGCTGGAACCCCTACGCCTCTGACTACAGTCGCTACCTCCCGGCCTCCACCAGGCGCACCACCATCGCCTGGGCTGCCGGGCTCGGCAACTTCGTCTCATGTACCCTGCTGATGGCCGCCGGCGCCGCGGCGGCGACCATCGTCGGCTTCAACCCGGGAGACCCGACTACCTCGTTCACCGCGACGATGCCGGTAGTGGTCAAGGACTTCACCCTGATCGCGATCGCCATCGGCGCCATCGCCGCGAACGCGCTCAACATCTATTCGGGTGCGATGTCGTTCCTGGCAGCCGGCATCACGATCCCCTTCGCCCTTCGCCGGGCGATCATCGCCCTCGGGTTCGGTATCGTCGGGTTCTTCATCGCCTGGAGCGCGCTGCCCGATGCCGGACGCACGTATGAGGGCTTCCTCCTGGTTATCGCCTACTGGATCGCTCCGTGGCTCGGTGTCGTGCTGGTCGACCGCTATCTGCGGCGAGGGACCGAGATCACTTCGATAGTGACGGATGCCGCCCGCTATCGTAACGCCGCAGGCCTCATCGCCTTCCTCGTCGGTCTCATCGTGTCGATCACGCTGTTCTCCAACCAAACCTTCTACGTGGGGGCCATTCCCCGGTTGGCGCCGGTGGTGGGCGACCTCACCGCGATCGTCGGGCTGCTGTTGTCTGCCGTAACCTACCTGCTGCTCTTCCGCGCACTGAAACCCACCCTCGGCGCGAAGCTCGAATCCGCTGTCGCACCGGCATCCGCACCGATTCCCGGGGTGCAGTCCGCGGACACCGCCGCATGACGACGAACGCGCCGGGCACGGTGGGGCGGCTCTACCCGTCCGATGCCGACAAGCTCGCCGTCGCCGTGGCGGAGGCCGAGCTCGGGGCATCCGAAGGAGGCATCCCTATCGGTGCCGCTCTCTTCTCCTCCGACGGCGTGTTGCTCGGCAGCGGGCACAACCGCCGGGTACAGGATGACGACGCCGCCATGCATGCCGAAACCAACGCGTTCCACAATGCCGGCCGGCAGCGCAGCTATCGGGACACCGTCATGGTGACCACGCTGTCACCCTGCTGGTACTGCTCGGGGCTCGTGCGCCAGTTCGGCATCGGCCGGGTCGTTGTCGGGGAGGACCGCACCTTTCGCGGAGGCCAGGACTGGCTCGAAGAGAACGGAGTGCAGGTGACGGTGATCAACGATCCCGGACTGGTCTCGATGATGGCAACCTTCACCGCGCAACATCCCGCGCTGTGGAACGAGGATATCGGGGAGGACTGACCCGGAGCGCGCCGCGCCGGTTCGCGTCGCGCCGGGCGCCCGTCTACTCTGGATCGAAGCTGCGGGATACCCGCCGGAGCGATCGGAGGCGGACAGTGACACGCGTAATCCTCACCTCGCTCGCGGTCGTCGCCGGGCTTCTTCTGGTCGGCGGATGCTCGGCACCGCGGGCCGCACCGAGCCCGAATCCGACGGCGACCGCTGGAGCGCCGACGATTCCCACCGAACTCTATGTGCGTGCTGACACAGGGGTTCCGACCTCCCTCGACCGCGATGCCAAGGTCGTCGCCACGATCGGGATTGATGGTGTGGCGCTGTCTGGTGCCGGGGACGCCGTGTCGAAACTCCCGGCCAACGCGGCCGAGCTGGTCGCGGCCGCCCACGCCAGGGGGCTCACCGCCGAACTACTGGTGAGCAACTACGACGCCGCGAAGGGAGAGTTCTCCCGCGCGATCGCCACGGCCATGCTCACCAGCGCCGAGCGCCGCGGCGCCGTGGCGGCCGGACTGGTCGCGCAGGTCGCCGCCGCCGGCTTCGACGGTGTGCAGATCGATTTCCAATCCCTGACCTCCGACGAAGCGGCGAACCTCGCCGCTTTCACGCTGCAGTTGCGCGACCTGCTCGGGGCGCCGAAGTCGCTCACGCTCGCCGTGACGGCAGAGAGTTCCGCGGTTCGTTACCTGGAGGCGGGGTACGACCTTGCGATGGTGACCCCGCTGATCTCTCGGGTGGTGCTGATGGCCTACGACCAGCACGGGACCGCCCGATCGAAGCCCGGACCGGTGGGAGGAATCTCCCGGGCGACCACGGCCATCGATGCTCTCCTCGCCGCCGGCGTGCCATCCGCCCGCATCGACCTCGGAGTGGCCGGCTACGGCGACTCCTGGCCGGGCAACGGCTCGGACGCCAAGCGATTGAGTGTCGCCGAATCTCGAACGCTCGCGGGCGATCTCGCCCGCTGGGACTCGGAAGAGGCGGAATGGACCGCGACGCTCCCGGATGACACGGTCGTCTGGTGGTCCGACGCCCGCTCCCTGTCGGCGCGGCGCACGCTCGCCCTCAGCCGTAACCTGCACGGGCTGGCGGTATGGGAGTTGTCCCTCACGGACCCGCTGTAAGCGACACCTGGCCTTCCCGCACCGCCCGTCGAGACCGGCGAAGAGCCAGCAAAGAGCCGGCAAAGAATTCGACCTGGATGGCGCTGACCTGCGTGTTCACCACTTCGCGTCGGGTGCTCGTGATCCACCCGCAGTCCCCCGGCCCTCGAGGAACGCAGCCGGTGAGGATACGCTGAGGCGGACATGAAGGAGACAGTGAACCACATGGCAGACACCGGTGAACTGAACGATCCCGTGCAGGAGGGAAGCGACGACGCGACCCGCGATCAGAAGATCGCACCCGCGGAATAGCCCGAGCCGCTATTGGCCGAGCAACCAGCCGTCCGGCTCGGCGATGTGCGCCGCGGCATCCGGTCCCCACGATCCTCGGGCGTAAGGCACTACCGTCGGCGGGTCGTCGAGGATCGGCGCTATGACGTCCCAGGCGTGACCGAGGCCGTCGGGACGCGTGTAGAGCGAGCGGTCACCGAGCAGCACGTCGTTGATGAGTTTCACATAGGGCGGCAGCGGATCGGCGTCGGCAACATCTGCCAGTGGCAACGACGTCGTCCCGGTCACGAGTTCGAATTCTGGGCCGGGTTTCTTCACAACCACGCGCAGATCGATCGCGCCGGAGCCGGCGAGAGTCACGGTGAGCACGTCGCCGAGGGCGGGGTTCACGTGGCGCATCGGTCCGTCGTCGGGGATGCGGAAAATTATGCTCACCTGTTGCGCGCCCCGGGTGAGCTGCTTGCCCGTGCGCAGGAGGAACGGCACACCGCGCCAGCGATCGTTGTCGATCCAGAGTCGAGCCGCCACGAAGGTGTTGGTGGTCGAGTCGGACGAGATCCCCTCCGTGTCGGTGTAGCCCTCGAATTGACCGAGCACGACATCATCTCGAGAAAGTGGGCGGAAGTCGGCGATCACCGATTCCCGGGCGGCCTGTAGCTCGTCGGGCTTCATCGAGGGCGGCGGTTCCATGGCGATCTCCGCCGCCACCTGGAACAGGTGGGTCACGATCATGTCGAGCAGCGCGCCGGTTTCGTCGTAGAACCCGGCCCGATCGTCGATGTCGAGAGTCTCGGGAATGTCAATCTGAACGGCCCGAATGTGCTCCCGGTCCCACGCCCCATGGAAGAGCCCGTTGCCGAACCGTAGGGCATGAAGATTCTGCGTGCCCTCCTTACCGAGAAAATGATCGATCCGGAAGACCTGGCTTTCATCAAGCACTAGGTGCACCGCGTCATCAAGTTCACGGAAGTTCTCGGGCGACGTGCCGAAGGGCTTCTCGTATACGACCCGGGAGCCCTTGGCGAGGCCATGCGCTCCGAGTCCCTCGGTCACTGTGAGGAAGGCGGTCGGCGGGATGGCGAGGTAGTGGATGTATTGGAAATCCTCGCCAAGCTCGGCTTTCGCATCGCCGAGAACGTCGAGGAGCGAGCCCGGATTGGCCTTGTCGAAACCGCCGCCGGCGAAGCGCAGGCGAGAACTGAACTCCTCCCACGGTCCCTCTTCCGGTTGCGGCCCGAACTCGGTGAGAACGTCGCGCACGAGCTCCCGAAATTCCTCGTGGGAGACGTCGCCGCGACCATTACCAACTAGCAGCCACTTTTGCGGAAGCAGGTCATGCTTGGCGAGCTGGAAGAACGCGGGAATGACCATCCGCTTCGCGAGGTCACCGGTCGCGCCGAACAACACGAATGCGGTGGGCCCCGCTTCTGAACTGTCTGCCATCGGATTCTCTCTGCTCGATGCCTGAAGTTCGAAGCCTACTGCGGTCACCGGGGAGTGCAGTCCGCACATGGGGCGACCGCAGCGGAAGCGACCCTGTTCCCGAAAGTCCGATTGTTGCGGGAAACAATTGCCCGCCCATTTCACTCAGGGCCTTTTCGGCGGTGCCGGGATGGGCTATAGTGAGCGCAGCTCCCCCAGACCCTGGCGGCACGTCTCTCGCACTTTGCGCGCGTGCGAGCGCCCCGGATCGTCGGTCCGGCCCCTCCAACGGGTCGCTTCAGCAGATCAGGGCAGAGGAGCTCGATCTTCGGGTGGTCGTGATCCTCAACGGACGAGGCCGGTGCCGTTCGATCAGGTACGCCACCGGCCTCGGTTTCGTTGCCAGGCACCGCGGATGTCTTCGCTACTCGCTGACCCCGCCGCGCAACCGGTTGGTGGGATCGAGCCTCGAGAGGATGCGACCCATTATGCGGTCGAGGTCTGCCACGTCCGCGACATCCAGCACATCGATCACCGAGTCCCGCACCGCCTGCACATGGCCGGGTGCCGTGGCCACCACCTTCTGCCAGCCCAGGGCGGTGAGTGACGCGTTGGTCGCGCGGCGGTCTTCGGGGCACGGGGCACGACCGACGAATCCCCGCTTCTCCAGCCTGGCGATCACGTGGGAGAGCCGGGCGAGGCTCGAGTTGGTTGCGGTGGAGAGCGCCGTCATGCGCAGTGTGCGGTCGGGGGCCTCCGAGAGCATGGCGAGGGTGAAGTATTCGAAGTGGGTGAGTTCGGCGTCCCGCTGCAGCTGGGAATCCAGGGTTCCGGGCAGTAGCTCGACCACTGAGACGAGACGGATCCAGGCGTGCAGTTGCTCGGGCGTCAGCCAGCGTGGATCGTCCATGGGGCCAGTCTAGCGGGTTACTTGACGCTACAACTAAAAGCGCTATATTGGTTGTACCAACAAGTTTTATCCGCTGGCCAGAACGCACACCAATGAGGAGCACAACATGGCGCAAATCACCATTATCGGAGCAGGCAACATGGGCCAGGCGATAGCGGGGATCGCCCTCGCCGGCGGCAACTCGGTGCAGGTTCTCGCGCGGGATGCCGACACGGTGGCAGCGGCCACTCCGCAGGCCGTCGCGGGGGTCGTCGGGGATGCGATCTCCGGCGAGATCGTCGTGCTCGCACTGCCCTATGGCGCCGTCGCCGGGGTGCTCGCGCAGTATGCGGGCCAGCTCGACGGAAAGGTCCTGGTCGATCTCACCAACCCGGTGGACTTCACCACCTTCGACTCACTCGTCGTGCCGACCGGTTCCTCCGCCGCGGCGCAGATCGCGGCGCTGGTGCCAACGGCCCGCGTACTCAAGGCGTTCAACACCACCTTCGCCGCGACTCTCGCCACCGGCTCGGTCGGGGCCGAGAAGACCACGGTGCTCATCGCGGGCGACGACCGTGAGGCCAAGGCGGCTCTCGCTGCGGTGCTCAACGGTGGCGGCATCCGCTCGGTCGATGCGGGATCGCTTTCTCGCGCGCACGAGCTCGAGGCCCTCGGCTTCCTGCAACTCACCCTCGCTGCGGCGGAGAAAACCTCCTGGACGAGCGGATTCGCGCTCGCTCAGTAACGGTCACGCGGTCGCTCCTGTCAGCCCCCTGCGGGGATCACGACGAAGCGGGCGGGGCGTCATTCTAGTCGATGGCCCCGACTCGCTCCGTCATTCCCCCGACCTAATGGATCAGCACCTTCAGTGCGTCGTGATCCGCAGCGTGCCCGAAGACCTCGTAGGCCTCGACGACCTGGTCGAACCCGAATTCGTGGGTCACGAACTTATCGACCGGCAGCTTGTGCTCGGCAACGAGCTTCAGCAGCATCCCGAGCGTGTTCGTGTTGACGAGCCCCATCGAAATGTCGATGTTCTTGATCCACAGCTCATTGAGGGCGAGGTCGACCGGCGTGCCGTGAACCCCGATATTGGCGACACGACCGCCGGGGCGCACGAGGACCGTTGCCATCGTGAAGGTGGCGGGCACGCCGACCGCCTCGATCGCGACATCCACCCCCAGCCCGTCGGTGAGCGCGAGCACCTGCTCTTTCCAGTCCGCGTCTCCCGAGTTGACGGTGTCGGTCGCTCCGAAGTCCTTCGCGCGGGCGAGCCTGGCGTTGTCCAGGTCGATCGCGATGACCTTGGACGGGCCGTAGAGCCGTGCGGTCATCACAGCGGAGAGCCCAACCGGGCCGGAGCCGATCACGGCGACGACGTCTCCCGGGGTGACCCTGCCGTACTGCACGCCGATCTCGAAGCCGGTGGGCAGGATGTCCGAGAGCAGGATGCCTTCGGCATCCGACATGCCCTCCGGCATTTTGTAGACCGAATTCTCGGCGAACGGGACACGCACATACTCGGCCTGGGTGCCGTCGATCATGTAGCCGAAGATCCAACCGATGCCAGAGATGCCTTCCGGATCGAGACAGTGGCTGTAGAGACCCTTGCGGCAGTTCGAACAGCGGCCGCAGGAACTCACACAGGAGAGAATCACCCGATCGCCGACCGCCAGTCGGCTGACGCCCTCGCCGATCTCGGTGATCACTCCGATGCCTTCATGGCCGAGGATGCGCCCGACGGCCACCTCCGGAACGTCGCCCTTGAGGATGTGGAGGTCGGTGCCGCAAATCGTGGTCGCCACCATTTTGACAATCACGTCGGTCGGCGCCAGGATCTGGGGATCGGGCACGTCTTCCCAACTCTTCTGGCCGGGACCTTGGTAGACGAGGGCTTTCATGGCGTGACCTTTCTGTGGTGGTCCACTGAGTCAACGCTCGCAGTCGAACGACGGTAGGGCCGAAAGTCCCGCGTCGAGGAATCGACCTATCGGTACTCCGGATTCGCGTCGTACCCGAACCGCTCCCCCGCGTTCCACGCTTCACGGAGATTGCCGAAGGCGGGAACGCCGCCGGCGTCCTTCAGTAGCCGGGCGAGGTGCAGCAGGTTCCAGGTCATGAAGGTCGTGTTGCGGTTGGTGAAGTCGTTCTGCGGACCGCCCGAACCCGGGTCGAGGTAGCTGGGACCCGGCCCGACCTCGCCGATCCAGCCGGCATCCGCTGCGGGCGGAATGACATAGCCGATGTGCTGCAGGCTGTAGAGGATCGACATGGCCGCGTGCTTGATACCGTCCTCATTGCCCGTGATGAGTGCTCCGGCTGTCTTGCCGTAGAAAACATACTGTCCACGCTCATTGAACATGCCGCTCATGGCATAAAGCCGCTCGATGAACTTTCGGGTAATCGACGCGTTGTCTCCGAGCCACAGCGGCCCCGCGACTACCAGGATGTCCGCGGAATCAACCAGGGGCCACACCTCGTCGAGCCAGGCATCCGTCGACCAGCCGTGCTCGCGCATGTCGGGATAGGTGCCCGTGGCGACGTCATGGTCGATGAACCGGATGGTGTCGACCGTCGCCCCCTGGGCGCGCATCAGAGCGACGCTCCTGTCGATGAGCCCCTGGGTGTGGCTGAGCTCCGGACTCTTTTTCAGGGTGCAATTGACGTACAGGGCCTTCAGGTCGCTGTAGTCCACACCATTTTCGCTGGTCATGTCCGCGATGCTACGCCCGCGCGTTGACCCCCACCATGGCGCAGTCCTTACGGAGTGGTGACGGGCTGCACGTTCGGCGTCGCGACATACACGGTGTTGGAGGAGACGCCGGAGGTCAGCGGATTGTCGAAGTCGACGACGTGGGCGACGACGTCGCCGAAGACGACGGATGCCCGCGCCAGGAACTCCTCGTCTGGCGGGTCGTCAGACCAGAGGGCGAAGATGCCGTCGGGCTTGAGGTGGCGCAGCAGTGCGCGCATCCCGGCGATCGTGTAGAGGTCGGCGTGGCTCGGGTCGAGCTGGTGGCGCGGCGAGTGGTCGACATCCAGCAGGATCGCGTCGTAGCGGGCTTCTTCGGGCTCGCGGCGCATCAGCGCGAAGAAATCGTCGAGCACAAGGCTGGTGCGCGGATCATCCGTCAGCGTCACGGAGACGGGGAGCAGGCCGCGCCGGTGCCAGTCGATCACGGCGGGAAGGGTATCGACCACGGTGACCGATCGCACCCGGCTGTCGGCGAGGGCGGCGACCGCGGTGTAACCGAGCCCGAGACCACCGACCAGCACGTCGAGATCCGTTCCCTTTACCGCCGCGAGGCCGAGGGTCGCGAGTTCCTCCTCCGCCACGGTGAAAAGGCTGGACATGAGGAACTCCTCCCCCAGTTTCACCTCGAACACGTCGACGCCGAGAGTCGGTTCGACGCGTCGGCGCAGGGTGAGATCCCCCATCGGTGTCGGCTGGAAATCCAGCTCCTCGAAGCGCTGGCTCATGGAGTATCGTCCTCTCCGGCGGGAGTTGACCGCTTGGGGAGCCTAGCCGCTAACGGTCGGTGGTGCAGTGCCGACTAGCCTGGTGGCCCATGGCCGGAACCATCGCAACCCGAACCATCGCAACCGACACCCGCGCAACCGACACCACCGTCGACCGAGACCACCGTCGACCGAGACGAGATGCTCGAGTTCGTGCGCCCGCGGCATCGGATGCTGCTCGCCATCACCCGCACCGACGATCGCCCGCAGATTTCGTTGTGTCGCGGGCGAACGTTGGGACTGGGCCGAATACCGCGCGGCGATGACGCTGCAGGACAAGTCGCTGATCCGCATCACGCCCACCCGCTGGAGCCCGATCGCCACAGGCGGGTTCCCGGCGGATGTCGCGTCCCGCCGGGAAGCGCGCTGGCGATGCCGCGTCATCAAGGTCGTACGCCGGGTGGCAGGATGTTGACGTCAACACTCGGGGAGTTGGCGAGGATCCCGTCGCTGGCGAGAGTGAACACGCAGAACCGGAACGCCATCGGAAACTCGCGCAGGTACGTCTGCAACTGCGCGTGCGCAGCCGCGACATCCGCCACGGCACTTCCCGCCTTCTTCAGCTCGACGATGCTCACCGGCATGCCGTTGCAGTAGAGCACCAGGTCGAAGCGCCGCTTGTCGTCGCCACGGATGAGGGTGACCTGGTTCACCGCCAACCAGTCGTTCTCCGACGGTTCGGCCCTGGTCAGACGAATGCTTGGATTCACCTCGGCGCCATCGTCACCGATGTAGCTCAGCCGGAACCCGCCTATCAGGTAGTCGTGGATGCGATGGTTCTCGGTGATCGCATCCTGCGACTTCGGCGATGCGATCGGATGAGCAGCTCGTCCCAACTGTCGCGCTCACCGCTGCCCGGTGCGATCTGCTCGCCCGTCTTCGGTTGCCAGCCGAGCGGTTCGGCGAGGAGATCGAGCGCGAGATTCTCCCATTGCGCTTCGGAAAATCCCCGCGGAACTGTGGCGGTCATCGGTCATCGGTCATCCGTTCTACTGCGGGTGGTTTCGTGGCCGAGTTCGGCTTCGAGAATTTCGATCGAAGGCAAGCTGGAAGCGAACTCCTCAGGAAGCGAGTCGGTGATGGCGCGCTTCCACTCGGCAACGCCGATCGGCGCCAAGAAGTTGCGCAGCTCATACTCCGCGACGACAGTGTTCTTCGTCTTGCAGAGCAGAAGGCCGATTGTGGGCTTGTCGTCCGGCGTGGCGAGCAGGTCATCGACAGCGGCCATGTACATGCCGAGCTGGCCGAGGAACCCGGGGTCGAACGCCGTCGCCTTCAACTCGATCACCACATAGCAGCGCAGCGTCAGGTGTAGAAAAGCAGGTCCGCGAAGAAACTCGTCGTTGCAGATCTCGAGCCGCACCTGCTCGCCGACTAACGCAAACCCCTGACCGAGTTCCAGCAGAAACTTCTGCACATGCGTGACGAGCTGCATCTCCAGCTCGCGCTCGCTGCGCCGATCGGTGAGGGCGAGAAAGTCGAAAACGTAGGGATCTTTGGTCAGCTGCTGCGCGAGATCCGAATCCCCAGGTGGCAGCGTTGCCGCGAAGTTCGTGACGGCGCACCCCGAACGCTCGTGCAGTCGCGTCTCGATCTGATGTACCAGTATGTCGCGGGACCAGCCGCTTTCCATGGCCGCAGCGGCGTACCAGAGGCGTGCTTCGGCATCGCCAAGTTTCTCAAGAAGAGCGATGTGGTGGTACCACGGCAATTGTGCAAGCGGCGCTTGCACAATTGAGTCTTCCGGCCAGCTATCGGCGAAGGCGCGCATGTACTTGAGATTGCGTGGTGAGAATCCTTTTGACTGGGGAAACTGTTCACGCAGATCTGCGGCGAGACGATCGATGACGCGAGCTCCCCATCCTTGTTCCTCCTGTCGTTCCAGAATGTCGCGGCCGATGGCCCAATACGTCGCCACAAGTTGCTGATTTGAGGCACTGATTGCCCGTATTCGCCCATCGGTGACTCTCCGGATGACGGATGACAGCAGGCCGGGGTACCACAACGGCATGGAAACGCGCTCTGGAGTACCCGGAAACGATGCGCCCACGTTGTCAGACATTTACAGCACCCCTTCGATTGCTTTCTCAACATCCTTTATGCGGAGCGCACCCGACGTCAGTTGAGGAAGGAGGGCGTCGCGGGTTGCGGCGAGCGTGCGGTTCTCGTTCGACCCACTTTCGGCCGCATCTCGAACCGCCAAATCGTCGGAGCTGTACGCCCTTGCCGCGGCCATTACAGGCCAGGGCATTTCGATGGACGCGAGCGGGTGCCTCGAGAGCAGAGTGTCCGACTCCGCGTCGGCCGCGATGTCCAGTGTGTGAGCCATCCTTCGATCGGACCACGGTAGGCGCCCGCGACCAGCGCCAACACCGACCTGTACGCTACGAAACGTGAGTGGTGGCAAGGGCACGGTATTCAACGATCGAGTGGATGCCGGGCGCCAGCTCGCCGCGCAACTGAAGCCGTGGATGACCGAGCTGCCCACCGACGCGCGCGCGAACGTGATCGTGCTAGGCCTCCCCCGCGGCGGGGTACCGGTCGCGGCCGAGGTCGCCGCGGCCCTCGACGCGCCACTCGATGTGATCGTCGTGCGCAAGCTCGGCATGCCGTTCCACCCCGAAGTCGCGATGGGAGCAATCGGGGAAGACGGTGTGCGGGTGTTGGACCGTGACCTGATCGGATGGGGCGGGATCACCGCCGCGCAAATCGCATCCGTCGAGCGAGACGAACGCGCTACCCTGGAGGCACGGGTTGCTCGATTTCGGTCGGGATTCGAACCCCTGGATCTCTCCGGCCGCATCGCGCTCATCATCGATGACGGAATAGCCACCGGGGCCACCGCCTCTGCGGCCTGCACGGTCGCCCGCGCCCTTGGCGCCTCCCGCGTCATTGTGGCCGCGCCTGTGGGCGGACCGGAGGCGGAGCGCCAGGTGCAGGGCGCAAACGAGGTCATCTGCCTCATCCAGCCCCCCGGCTTTTACGCCGTCGGGGCTCACTATCGGGACTTCAGCCAAACCAGGGAGGGCGAGGTGCTCGAACTGCTCGACGACGCCCGCAAGCGCACGGGAGGAGGCTCTAGTACTAGAAATCCTTGGGGGTCAGAATTCCGACGTTTGTCTTGAGTTTTCAGGCGGCC
>JAZJZS010000020.1:9954-44130 GCA_040389685.1 Actinomycetota bacterium | reverse complement strand
TCCGGTCTACCGCCGCGGACACCGGACCGCGGAAGCCAACCGCACACACCGAACAATTGGCACAGACCGAACAGTCGGCACAGACCGCACATAAGAATGCACCAGCTAGTGCCCCGTTCAGCTACCGCCCGATGCGGGATGTCGGCCGCCCGGCCCACACTGGCACCATGACGCTCGCCCCGCACCGCGTACGGGGCCGGCGGGTGACGGATTAGCCGGGTACGACACCACCACGGTCAGTGGCATAACGTGGCCGCACGGGCACAGTTGCCTGGTGCACCCGAAAACTTTGATCTAGTGTCGATAGGCCAATGTCGGATCACGGGGCCGCGCATCTCTTGCACAAAATGTGCAGGCAAAGCGTGGGCAAATATGGGCAGGACTACCCGAGATGCAACGTCTCTGGTCAAAACATTGCTCTGATCAGTGTTTTTACGTGCGCCCGGAGGGATTTGAACCCCCGACCTATTGATCCGTAGTCAATTGCTCTATCCGCTGAGCTACGGGCGCCTGCGTCGGGCAAAACCCAACCTGACGACTATACCAGCCCGGTCCGATCGAACGGATGCCACACCAACGGCAATCCGCGCGGAGTACTCCGCGGTCGGGCTCGACCCCGAGCTCCACCGGGCAGCTCGGCACTGAAGCGTGCTCGGGACCACCCGTCAGACACTCGGGCAGGATCGTCCTCTCGTTCGGGGGCGTTTTGTCAGGTGCGTGGGCATACTGAAGGAATGAGCCCGCAGATGCTGCCCCCTCTCGACGTGCCGGAAGTCGCGAACCTGTGACCGCCGCGTTTTCGATCACCCTCGCGGTCGTTGCCGTGCTGGTTCTGCTTGCACGGTTCGTGCTTCCGCAGCTACCGGTCAAGAGCCGCGCGGTGCGGCTGTCATCCGTGGATGCCGTGCTCCTTGGAGTGGGTGCGCTAGGTCTCGCATTCCACTGCACCGCCATGTTCTCCCGGCGAATTTACGATGCGACCGCTGCGCTCAAACCGCTCGTCGGCGCGGTGAACTCGATGGGTGTCACGAGCGTCGTCTTGTTTGTGGTGCCGGCCCTGCTCATCCTGATCGGACTTCGGCACCAGCAGCGCGGCGCGCTGGCCGCGCTGGGCCTCACTCTCATCGCGGTGGGGGTGACGATGTATGTGGGAGGTCCATTCCCGCTCCACCTCGCCTCGATCTTCGCGGCCACTGTCGTCCTCGTCGGCCTGGTGTCACTGTTCGTGATGCCGCCCTGGCGGGCCCGGGTAGTCGATTAGGGCCTCGCTGGCTTGGTAAAGCCGCCTGCGTGAATCAGCCCAGTTTGGGGAAGAGGATCGAGGCGACCAGCATGGCCACAGGCATCACCGCCGCCGATTCGTCACGAACGTCCATGCCATTTCACTTCCGTGACGTTCGTCTCGCGTCTGATATTGTGGCGCGATGACCAGTGAACGCGAAACGGCGGCCCCGGCCAACACCCGCGAACTCGAGACCGACATCGTCACCGACTTCTCCGAGAACCTGAGCTACGGCGAATACCTGGCCCTCGACGAGGTTCTCAACGCCCAGCACCTGCGATCGAAGCCCGCCCACCACGACGAGATGCTGTTCATCATCCAGCACCAGACCAGCGAACTCTGGCTGAAGCTGATGATCCACGAACTCCGGTCGGCGCGGGCGGCACTCCAGCGGGATGATCTCGGCACCGCACTTAAGCGCATCGCCCGGGTCAAGCACATCCAGGTCTCGATGACCGAGCAGTGGTCGGTTCTCGCCACCCTCACCCCGGCCGAGTACGTCGAGTTCCGCCGCTTTCTCGCCACCTCATCCGGATTCCAGTCCTACCAGTACCGCGCCGTCGAATTTCTGCTAGGCAACAAGAACGTGAAGATGCTGGATGTCTTCGCGAGCGACCCGGCCGCGAAGGCGATCCTCGGGCAACTGCTCGTGGAGCCGACGCTGTACGACGAGTTCCTCCGCTTCCTGGCTCGCGCCGGATTCGCAATCCCCACTGCGGTGCTGGACAGAGACGTCGCGCTCGCCCACGTCTTCACCCCGGAACTCGTGCCCGTGTTCGTGTCGATCTACCGTTCGTCGGGCGACAACTGGCGCGTGTACGAGGCCTGCGAGGAGTTCGTGGACCTCGAGGACAACTTCCAGCTCTGGCGCTTCCGCCACCTGCGCACCGTCTCGCGCACGATCGGCATCAATAGCGGCACCGGCGGGTCGAGTGGCGTGACGTTCCTCGAGCGCGCCCTCAGCCTCACCTTCTTCCCCGAACTCTTCGCCGTGCGCAACGAGATCGGCGCCCGATGAGGGCCGTGCGTGCCGGCCGGGCCCTCGTCGACAATCACTGGGTCGACGGCACGATCCTGCCTGGCTTCTGCGACAGCCACGTGCACCTCGGCCTCGTCGACCCGACCGAGCTGGCTCCCCACGGCATCGCCCGGGTGCTCGATCTGGGCTGGGATCCGGATGCCGCGCGCCACTGGCTCTCGATGGCGGACTCGGGTGGCGTGGCGTGCGATATCGCCGGGGCGATCCTCACTGCGCCAGGAGGGTATCCATCGGTCGCGGGATGGGCTCCTGCCGCGACCGCCCGAGCGATCGCCACTTCGGAAGAGGCGGAATTGGCCATCGCCGACATCCGGTCCATCGGCGGGCGGGTGGCCAAGATCGCGCTCAATAGTGAGGTGGGCCCCGTCTGGCCCGACGACCTGCTTGAGAGAATAGTGTCGATCGCCCACCGTTCAGGTCTGCCCGTCGTCGCCCACGCCCAGGGGCTCGGCCAGGCCGCACGCGCACTCGCGACGGGAGTTGACGCACTCGCTCACACCCCGTGGTCCGAGCGACTGGACGACGGTCTGGTGCGACGGATGGCGGGGCGGATGTCCTGGATCTCGACCATCGACATCCACGGCTGGGGCTCTTATGGCAACGACTTCGACCGGGCGATCGGCAACCTCGAAAGGTTCGCGGCCGCCGGCGGACGGGTGCACTACGGCACGGATCTCGGCAACGGCCCGCTACCGACAGGGCTCAATCGCCGAGAGCTCGACGCCCTCCGTGCGGTACTACCGAGTCGTGACGCCATGATCGAATCCTTGGCCGGCATGCTGCCCGCCCGCGCCCATCCCCGCACCACATCGTTCATTCCCGGCCCGGCATATGGCGAATCGGCGGATATGGTCGACTGGCTCTGTGCGAGCGTCGTCGTGCCCGTTGCTCAACTCGAGGAGATCCCCGCATGACCGGTGGAACGACGCTACCCTCCGCGCGCGAGCTCGACGAGTCGGATCCGCTTGCCGCATATACCGGCCGATTCATCCCGAGCGACGAAGTCGCTGCCTATCTTGACGGCAACTCTCTCGGGCGACCCCTGGTCGCGACGGTCGACCGGCTCTCTGAGTTCATCACCGGTGCCTGGGGGTCGCGGCTCATCCGTTCGTGGGACGAGGAGTGGATGGAACTCCCCCTCACCCTCGGCGACCGGATCGGCCGGGTCGTCCTCGGCGCCGGCGAGGGTCAGACCCTGGTCGGCGACTCCACGACTGTGCTCCTCTACAAGCTCATCCGAGCCGCGGTGGACGCCCACCCGGAACGCACAGAGATCGTGATCGACACCGACAACTTCCCCACCGACCGCTACCTCCTCGAGGGGGTCGCCGCCGAGCGGGGACTCACTCTCCGCTGGATCGAAGCCGACCCGCAGGGCGGCGTCACTCCCGAGCTGGTGCGTGCCGCGGTCGGGGAGCACACGGCGCTCGTCGTGCTGAGCCACATCGCTTACAAGTCCGGCTTCATCGCCGATGTGCCCGCGATCACCGCGGTGATCCACGACACCGGCGCCCTGGTGCTCTGGGACCTCTGTCATTCGGCAGGTTCCGTGCCGGTGAGACTTGACGAGTGGGATGTCGACCTCGCGGTGGGCTGCAGCTACAAGTACCTCAACGGCGGCCCGGGTGCGCCCGCGTTCGCATACGTGCGCTCGGAGTTGCGCGGCACCCTCCGCCAACCGATCTGGGGATGGATGGGCGCCGCCAACGTCTTCGCAATGGGTGACGGGTTCGAGCCAGCACCCGGGATGCGGCGCTTCCTGAGCGGGACACCCCCGGTGCTGGGGATGGTGCCGATGGAGGACATGCTCGCCCTCATCGAAGAGGCCGGGATCGAGGCGATCCGCTCCAAGTCGCTTCGGCTCACCGACTTCGTGATCCGCTGGGCCGAGGAACACCTCACCGAATTCGGTGTGACGGTCGGCGGGCCGCGCGCCGATGCTGAGCGGGGGAGCCACGTGACCCTGCTGCATCCGCAGTTCCAGGAGGTGACGCGGCTTCTCTGGGCGCGTGACGTGATCCCGGACTTCCGCTTCCCCAACGGTCTTCGCGTCGGGCTCTCGCCGTTGAGCACGACTTTCGCCGAGGTCGAGGTCGGCCTCGAGAGCGTTCGCGGCATCCTTCGGGACCTCATGCCATGAGTCGGATGCCCGAGGACGCGCACGTCATGCCGGGAAGTGCGACCTCGCTGGTGCGCTCGGTTGTCGGCCTGTACCTCCGTCGCCTCGACGGGTGGATCGCGACGTCCGACCTGATTGCTTTGCTCGAGGACCTCGGGGTGCCGACGGCCCCCGGTCGCACGGCGATCGCCCGGGTCAAGCAGAAGGAGCTGCTGGTCTCGGAGCGGAATTCCCGCGGTACCGGCTACCGGCTGAACGAGGACGCGGTCGGCATGCTGCAGTCCGGTGACCGCCGCATCTTCGCGCCGCGGCGAATGGCTACCGGTGACCCGTGGTGCATTCTCTCGTTCTCGATCCCGGAGGAGCTCCGCGCGCGTCGGCACCAGCTGCGTCGCCGGCTGCGCTGGATCGGCTGCGGCACTGTCTCGGCCGCGCTATGGATCTGTCCCGCATTCCTCGCAAGGGAGGTCGAGGAGACCCTCGACGATCTGTCACTGCGCGAGTACGCCACCGTCTTCGTGGCGACGGATGCCCGGGGCGCCGGCTCATTGCGCGATTTGGTGGCTACCTGGTGGGACCTCCGCGGCATCGAGGCCCTTCACGACGAGTTCATCGCCGAGGCCACGGTGCTGCTTGCGACGGATCCCGCCGACGGTGCCGATGCCTTCCGGCGGTACGTGCGCGGCATCGACAGCTGGCGTCCGATCCCGTACCTCGATCCAGGGCTCAGCGTCGACGTGTTGCCTGCTCGGTGGTCGGGAGAACGCAGTGAGCGGCTCTTCGCCCAGCTCGGAGAGCGACTGGCTGGGCCGGCGCTCGAACACGTGTTAGCTCGCGTCTCAGCGGGCTGATCACCCTGGATCGAATGTTCGCCGCAGTTTCCGAAGAAGTCACAGGCCATTTCAGTTCGGTGCCACTGAGAAATGCTGAGAAGGAGTGGCACGTCGAAACCCCCGGACGGATTGCGCGCGAATAATTGGGCGGAGCCGGTGGGATTTGAACCCACGGTACCCTTACGGGTACTCCACCTTAGCAGGGTGGTGCACTAGGCCGAACTATGCGACAGCTCCAAGATCTCCCATCCTAGCCGACGCCGGAATGCCTTGTGCTTGCTGGGAAGTACAGCCACCCGGCCAACGGATCGGGTCGGTGGCGGCATCGGCCTTGACGGCGAACTCACCGCGCCACGCGGCGACGATGTCGCCCTGCGACGCCTAGGCACTACCGCCATCGAGACCCAGGAGCCCGGTGCGAACGACCGCCGCGCTCGATGCCGACCTGGAGCACCCACTCGACCCCTGTACTGGGGAACCCCCCACCCCACAACTGGGGATTCGCTGCGCCGGTCGACACCTGTCCGCCGTCCTAGAGTGGGGCAAAGCGCTCGAACCGGCATCACCCGAATTGCCGATGGCCACCGCGGATGCGCTCCATAATCACCCGAGGGGGCCAGCGTGTTTCCTGCCTCCCTCGCGTCGGTCGGACCGACCATTGGCATCCTGATCACCGCGCTCGGGGTCGTGCTTCTGATTGTCGCGGTGCTTTTTCTGCGCTACATTGATCGCGATTCCAAGTAGCGGGCGCCAGCGGGCAAGCCGCGGTCCCGCGGCTGGGTGAGGCCTTCGGGCTGGCCTTGACCTAGACCGCGCTCTAGGGTCGATCCTGTTCGTGCTTGCTTTCTGACTACGACACGATCGGAACCTGATGACGTCACTCGACAAAACTGCGCCAACCGCCACCAGTACCGTTCTCCTCACCGGGACTTCGACTGGCATCGGCTACGCCTCCGCCCTCGCGGCAGCACAGGCCGGATGGACGGTCATCGCGACCATGCGTGACCTGTCCCGGGCGGATGCGCTACGAACCGCCGCCGCGGATGCGGAACTACCCCTCGACATTCGTGCCCTCGACGTGACCGATCCAGCGGCCGTCGATCGGGTCATCGCCGAGACCGTCGACCATTACGGACGGCTGGATGCTGTCGTGAACAACGCGGGAAGCGCATCCGTCGGCACGGTCGAGACGATGTCAATCGACGAATTCCGGTTCGCAATGGAGGTGAATTTCTTCGGTGTGGTGCAGGTTACCCGCGCGGCGATGCCCCACCTGCGGGCGGTCGGCGGTCGCGTCGTGACTATCAGCAGTGTGGGTGGTGTGGTCGGGCAGCCGTTCAACGAGTCGTACTGCGCCGCGAAGTTCGCCGTGGAGGGGTTCTGTGAGAGCCTGCATCCGGTGGCGAAATCGGTGGGCGTCGGGGTACACCTGATCGAACCCGGCGCCGTGTCCAGCGAGTTCGTGACCAACGCGGGATTCGACCCGACGGCCATGATCGCCAGCGCCGGAGTGTATTCGGCTCCGCTCACCGCCTACCTGCAGCGCACGATGAGCCAATTCGCCGGCTCCAGCGCGCAAACCCCGGAGGACGTAGCCCGCATCGTGGTGGACACGCTCGAGTCCGCAGACGCACCTTTCCGTTCGCAGACCTCGGACTGGGCGCGGGAGTTCGTCGCCCCGAAACTTGCCGACCTTGACGGTTCCCGCGTCACCACGGCGACCGCCTCGTGGGTGAGCCAACCGGATGGGTGATTCCCCGGCGATGACGATCGGGGAGGCGGCGCGGGTCACCGGAGTCGGCATCCACACCCTGCGCTACTACGAGAAGCAGGACCTGCTTCGGGTGCCCCGCACCGCGAACGGCCAGCGGCGATTCGGGCCGTCCGAACTGGCCTCTGTTCGGTTCATTGCGCAATTGCGCAAGACCGGGATGCCGATCGGCACTATCCGCGAGTACGCCGAGATGGTGCGTTCCGGCACCGCCACGGCCGACGCATCCCTGCAATTGCTCGAAAACCACCGCGACGATGTGCTCCGGCATCTCGACGAACAGAAACGGTATCTCACGGCGATCAGGCTCAAGATCGCCGCCTATCGTGCAGAAATCCAGCCTGATGAGCCGGCCGGCGACGGCGCACCTACTTGAAGGCCGCCTCGAGGGCCTTCAGCCCGACCTTCGGGTCGAGGAGTCCGTGGTAGATCGGCGGACTTGTCTTGTCGATGCCGAAGAGCGTGTAGACGGCGTGCATCGCTCCGTGCACGGAGTATTCGACGGTGAATACGACATCCTCGGGAAGTTCCGTGAACTGTCCGAGGAAAGCGAAGTTCGCCGATCCGTCCGGCACGACCTTCGGCCGGTCGCCCGGAACGCGTCGGCTGAACAGCGCCGAGGCGTAAGGCATCATGACGGTCGTCACGTCTGTCGTTGCCAGTACCTCGGCGAGGATGTCCTCGAATCCGAGTTGGTGCACGACCTCCGTGAGGATCTCCGCTCCCGTCGCATTCGACATCTTCTTGGGCACGTAGTCACCCTCGTTGTCGATGAACAGCGCGTAGCCCCACAGGGTGTAAGTGTCGTCGGGTAGGCCGACGAAATGAGGCTGATACGGCACGACGATAGACATGAGCCACCCCGATTCGACCCAGGTCATCAGGGCGCCGGTTCCGGGATCGTTGCGGGCAAACTCGACGATGCGCTTCAGCAGAAGATCGCCGTGCATGGTGAGAGTAAAGGACTCCCACTTGTTCTCATCGATATTGCCGTAGAAGGTGTTAGGGCGGCCGAAGTCTTTCGCCTTCTTGGAAATCTCATCCCAGAGCGACCAGCTGCGGTCCACCCGATCGCGGATCAGCGGCGCGACCGTGTCATTCGAGCCGAACGAGGTGTCTGCCGTGATGGATCCGATCGTGATGAAGGCGTAGTCGTTCTCGCCGAGCGGGAGGTCTGAGTGGCCAGCATCCGTTTCGATGTGGAGCGTCGTCGCCCGGCGTGAGCCGGCAGTGTCGGAGAAATCGACATCGGTGACGCGCGTGGCGAAGCGGACATCGACGCCATGATCGAGAATCCAGTTTTGGAGGGGCACGACCAGTGAGTCGTACTGGTTGTATTTGGTGCGGCGCACGCCGGAAAGGGTGTGGATGCGGGTGAACTCCTGGATGAATCGCAAGAAATAGCGACGCAGTTCGGTCGCCGAATGCCAGTTCTGGAACGCGAATGTGGTGCGCCACATCTGCCAGAAGTTGGTCTGGAAGAAGTGCTCGCTGAACAGGTCGTCGATGCGGCGTGCGCCGAGCGATTTCTCGCTGAGAGCGAGTAGGCGCATGAGTTCGACCCGGTCGGCGGTGTTGAAGCCGTATTCTTCCGCATTGAGAATTTCGTGATTCTTGCCGATGAGTCGAGCGTTCGAATGGGTCGGAACTCTCACGTTGAAGTCGAGGATCTCCTGGCGAACCGAAACCGCGGGATCCTCGAGTGAGGGGATGGAGTCGAACAGGTCCCAGGTGGCGCGGTAGGCCTCCTCCTCGAGCATCCGCCCCCCGCGGGTGACCCAACCGGCATACTCGGCCGGGGACGGCGCCCCGTCGAGGGATCCGCCCGCAATGCCGAGCTGCTCGAGGATGTGGATGTGGTCTCCCGGGATTCCCGCATCGCGGATCGCGACGGCCGCGACCGCCATTCCGGCGATTCCTCCTCCCACAATCCACAGGTGTGCGTGCTCTGGCGATTCGACCATCGTGCGGAGCCTTTCCGGCTACTTTTTGGTGGACGAAGCGCCGGTGGAAACCCGGAACAGCTTGCTGAGCACCGGGTACGGGTTGGCCTCCTGGCGGGCGGCCGGCCGGCTGAGGCGGCGGGCCCGTTCCAGGGCGATGGTCACTCTCCCGGCGAGGAGGAACGACACCGCAAGGACCAGTGCGCTGAGACCGAACCCGAGGCCGACGAGGGGACTTGGTGGGGCCGTCACCGCTGCGGAGACGCCTCCGGCTGCCAGGATCGCGATACCGATGAGGATCCACAGCGACCGATGTGCCCGCGCCAGCGGGGAGGCAGCCCGCGGCTTGGTCACAGGTGCACCTTCGTGGGGGTGATCGCCATCAGGATGGTGAGAACGATCAGGACCACCAGTATGACGGCGGCTACGATCATGGCCACCGGACGCCGACGCCACAGGCGATTCGGATTACGGTCGATGAACGGCAGGGCGGCGAGCAGCACGAAGAAGGTGAGCTCTCCCCACACGATGGCGGGCAGCCCGAACCAGTTCTCCAGGGTGAACGGCCACCAGAACATCCACGGTGGCTTGGTCACTTCGATCCCCTCCAGGGGCGAGGAGCCGAGGGGGGCCGGGAATAGAACTGCAAGAATTCCGAGAATACCGGTGAGCGCGATGCCGAAGGTCACCAACCGAACGATGTGGCTCGTGAACGGTTTGGTCGGTTCCGACGCCGCCGCCTGCTCGTGGATTTCGCCGACGGGCAGGATCGGGTGCGGAGACATGTGGTGCCGCTTTACCAGCAGGAAATGCAGGATGACGAGTACGAGGATGATCCCGGGGATGATGACCACGTGCGCGCCATACAGGCGGAGCAAGATGGGGATCTGGCCCGAGAATGTCGGCGCGAACCAGAAGCCCAAGCCACCGAGCAGATTGCCGATTTCCAGGTTGTGGCCGAGGGCCTCATACGCTTCCTGGTCCCACTTGAGAACCGTGCCGGTGAAGATGGCGAAGGTCAGGAGGCCGAACATCGCCACCCCGATGAGCCAGTTTCCCTCACGCGGCTTCTTGTAGGAGCCGGTCAGGAAGACCCGGACGAGATGCAGCAGGGCTCCGACATACATTGCCTGCGAAGCCCAGAAATGGATGCCGCGGAAGAACCGGCCCCAGTCATTGCCCTCGATCAGCCGAACCGACTGGTTGGCGATTTCGGGCACCGGGGCGTAAAACTGAGCCAACACGATCCCGGTGACGATGAGCAGGACGAAACTCACCGCGGTTATCCCGCCGAGGGTCCAGGCAATGCGGTTCGCGTGCTCCGGCACGGGATAGGCGAGGGCCGAAATGCCCAAGCGCTCGTCGATCACATCCCAGGCTTTGCGAATCCACGAGCGGTCCTCAGGCGCAACGGAAGGTTTAGGGCTGTCGAGAAGGTCGGTAGACATCAGTTTCTTCCGTTCGGTGCGGCGGGGGAGGAGTGAGCGAGACGGGCATCCGCCGCCTCGATGTCGAGGCCCAGCTGGCGCAGGCTCTCGCGGGGTCGCAACATAGATGCGAGAGCTACGCCGATGGCCGCGAAGATCACGGAAAGACCGAGAAGGATCCAATCGACAGGCGTGAGTGCTCCCCGGGGCGGCAGTGGAGCCAGCATCGTGGTTGTTCCGGTTTGGACTCCAATGGCAGGCTTGAGCGCGGTCACGGCCTCGGTGATGGAATCCTGAAGCAGCGTGCGGCCGGCTGCGGCGTCGCCCGCTTTGAGCGCGGCTCCCGCCTCTTCGAGCGTGGAGACATCCACCCCATCCTGATCTTTTGCGGCGAGTGCCTCCTTGACCTTCATCAGGGCCTCGGTGGTGCCACTCTTACCGGGGTCGTTGACCAGGTAGCTCAGCGCCTGCTGCACGATGACATAGCCCTCGCTGGCAGACTGACCCCCGTCCGCCAAAGCCGGCTGGCCGACGAGGAACACGCCCATGACGGCGGCGACCACGCTCGTCAGTGCGAGTCGGCCGAGCCGACCCAGCCCGGTGCGCTTCGGGGGGCGACCCGTGCGGTGATTGACACCTGAAAAATGCTGCAACCTGCGCATCGTGAACCGTTCCTATTTCGCTCGGGGATGCGCTTCTTGCGCCACCTGACCCGAACCTACGGGAGGTGGAGAAATCGTCGGTAGGGTCTTAAGGCCCTAGTTGGGGGGGACGGCGCGGCAATAGCGTTGTGGCCACGGGTACGACTGCAATCGGGGGCGTGCCGAACCGGCAACCCTCATTCGGAGAGCACAATGAAGCAGGTCCGCAAGAGCATCGTGATCGAAGTGAACGGCCTGCACTGGGCGACATCGAAAGCAGTGATCGAGAAGGTGCTGTCACGCCGCCCCGGGGTGATTTCCGTCGACGCGAATCCCGTGGCCCAATCGGCCAACATCAGCTATGACAGCAACCGGACGACTCTCGCCGAGATCGCGGAATGGATCGAAGACTGCGGATTCCACTGCGCGGGACAGTCGGTACCACGACACATGTGCGAACCGATGTCGGAGCCGGCGACCAAGAAGATGGTCATGGGAGTGCATCCAAGCCACGAAGAGTTGAGCACCGCCGGGCTTGAGGGCCACGCCGGGCACGAGGGCCACGCCGCAGCAACAGCGGCTTCTCCCGCTGAGCACGCGGGCCATGACTCCTCCCCCGGAACCGCTCCTACCGCCCATGAGGGTCGCTCCGAGAACCGCACCCCCCAGGAGGTGATGGGGCACGGCGGCCACGGCGGCCAGACGATGGCGCAGATGGTCGTCGATATGCGCAACCGGTTCCTGGTGGCGGCCGTGTTCGCGATCCTCGTGTTGATCTGGTCCCCCGCGGGCAAGGTCGTGCTCTTCGGATTCGCCCCGCCAACCCCCTTCGGCATCCGACAGGACATTTTCGGACTCATCCTGTCTCTGCCCGTCATCTTCTACTCCGCCTGGATCTTCTTCGTCGGTGCGGTTCGGGCCCTTCGGGCGAAAACCCTCGACATGATGGTGCTCGTCGCGGTAGCCGTCGGGTCGGGATGGGTCTACAGCGTCGTCGTCACCTTCACCGGCGGCGGGGATGTCTTCTACGAGGCCGCGACCATCCTGGCGTCATTCGTGCTGCTGGGGCACTGGCTGGAGATGCGTGCACGCGGAGGTGCCAGCGAGGCGATCCGTACCCTTCTGGAGTTGGCTCCGTCGGTCGCCCTGGTGATCCGCGACGGCGAACCGGTCGAAGTGCCCACCGCTGAGGTGGTGGTGGGCGACCTTCTTCTCATCCGTCCCGGCGCCAAAATTCCGGTCGACGGCGACGTGGAGGACGGGCAGTCGGATGTCGACGAGTCGATGGTGACCGGGGAGAGTCTCCCGGTCGAGAAGACGGTCGGTGCGAGCGTCGTCGGAGCTACCCTCAACACCACCGGCACGATGCGGGTTCGGGCGACCAAGGTCGGGTCGGAGACGGCGCTTGCTCAAATAGTGGCGCTGGTTCAGGCAGCACAGAACTCGAAGGCACCCGGCCAGCGCCTGGCCGACCGGGCGGCATTCTGGCTGGTGCTGGTCGCCCTGATCGGTGGCACCGCGACCTTCCTCACCTGGTTCTTCATCGGCGTCGGCGTGCCCGGTGCGCTGCTGTTCGCCATCACCGTAGTCGTCATCACCTGCCCCGACGCGCTCGGCCTCGCCACCCCGACGGCGATCATGGTGGGCACGGGCCTCGGCGCCAAGCGCGGCGTCCTGTTCAAGAACGCGACCGCGATCGAAACCTCAGCGCGGATCACCACCGTCGTGATGGACAAGACCGGGACTCTCACCAAGGGCGAACCCGAGGTCACCGATGTGATCGTCGACGGTATCGATGAGACCGAACTGCTAGCGCTCGTCGCCGCGGTGGAGCGGGAGTCGGAGCATCCGCTGGCCGCGGCCGTGGTGACCCACGCACAGGACAAGGGCGCAGCCCGGTACTCGGCGACCAACTTCCTCAACGTGCCGGGAAAGGGTGCTGGCGCCGAGGTCGAAGGCCGACAGGTTCTTGTGGGAAACCTCAAGCTCATGAGTGAGAAGAACATCGGCCTCGGGCCTCTCGCCGCGCGACGCGACGAACTGGCTGCGTCCGGACGCACGGCCGTGCTCGCCGCCGTCGACGGCCGGGCCGCCGCGGTGATCGCGCTCGCCGACGCGGCACGGGACACTGCCGCCGCCGCCGTCACCGCGCTGCACGAGTCCGGCATCGAAGTGGTCATGTTGACCGGAGACAACGAGGCCACCGCCAAGCGCATCGCCGACCAACTCGGCATCGAGACGATCATCGCCGAGGTGATGCCCGGCGACAAGTCGGAGAAGATCGCCGAACTGCAGAAGGCGGGCAAGAAGGTAGCTATGGTCGGGGACGGCGTCAACGACGCTCCGGCGCTCGCCCAGGCGGACCTCGGAATCGCGATCGGGGCAGGAACGGATGTCGCGATCGACACGGCCGACGTCGTGTTGATGCGATCCGACCCGCTCGATGTTCCGGTGGCCCTTCGCATCGGAAAGGGCACGCTTCGCAAGATGCGGCAGAACCTCGGCTGGGCCGTCGGGTACAACGTGATCGCCCTGCCGATCGCGGCCGGAATCTTCGTCTCGTTCGGCCTGCGACTCAGTCCGGAGATCGCGGCCATCTCCATGGCCGGGTCGAGCCTGATCGTCGCCGTGAACGCCCTGCTGCTCAAGCGCCTCCGTCTACCGGTGCCGGCGACTCTCACCACGCCCGCGAATGCTCCGGCAGAGCTCACGCCCAGCGGAGCGCGCTGACGGCATCCCCGCATCCCTGACCGATTGACCGAACCAGCTTGACCGGAGGAACACCGATGACCGACCACGTCTCGACCACGACAGGGCAGCCGCTCAGCCCGGACGAGCTCGAACGCATCAACGCGTGGTGGCGGGCGGCGAACTACCTCTCCGTCGGCCAGATCTACCTGCTCGACAATCCGCTTCTGAGGGAGCCGTTGACGCTCGAGCACGTGAAGCCTCGGCTTCTCGGACACTGGGGAACGACCCCCGGACTCAATCTCATCTACGCGCACCTGAACCGGGTCGTGAACGCGGGCGACCTCAACGCGATGTACGTCACCGGGCCGGGGCACGGCGGACCGGGCCTGGTGGCGAACGCATACCTCGACGGCACCTACAGCGAGGTCTACCCGGACATCCCCCGGAACGAGGAGGGAATGCGCAAACTTTTCCGACAGTTTTCCTTTCCCGGCGGCATCCCCAGCCATGTAGCGCCGGAGACCCCCGGATCGATCAATGAGGGCGGCGAACTGGGCTACTCGCTGATGCACGCCTACGGGGCCGCGTTCGACAACCCTGGCCTGCTCGTGGCCTGCGTCATCGGCGACGGCGAGGCCGAGACCGGACCGATGGCCGCCAGTTGGCATTCCAACAAGTTCCTCGACCCGGTCGCGGATGGCGCGGTCCTGCCGATCCTGCACCTCAACGGCTACAAGATCGCTAATCCCACCATCCTGGCGCGCATCCCCCGGGAGGAATTGAACAGCCTCCTGGAGGGCTACGGACATCGGCCGTATTACGTGGAGGGCGACGATCCGGAAATCGTGCACCAGCAGTTCGCTTCGGTGCTCGATGAGGTCGTGGCGGAGATCGCTAGAATCCAGCAGGACGCGCGCGAGGGCGGCAACACCGTCCGACCGCGGTGGCCCATGATCGTGCTTCGAACTCCCAAGGGCTGGACGGGTCCGAAGGAGGTGGACGGCCTCCCGACCGAGGGAACCTGGCGTTCCCACCAGGTGCCCCTCGCCGGTCTGCGGGAGAATCCCGAACACCTTCGCCAGCTCGAGGAGTGGCTGCGCTCCTACCGTGCGGAGGAACTCTTCGATGAGGAGGGTGCGCTGCGCCCGGATCTGGCTGCGCTCGCGCCGCTGGGGGCACGCCGGATGAGTGCCAATCCGTCGACGAACGGAGGCACGGTGTTGAAGCCCCTGCGCCTGCCGGACTTCAAGGATTATGCGGTCGCTGTCGAGCATCCGGGAACGACCCTGCACGAGGCGACCAGGGTACTCGGCGAGTTCCTGCGCGACATCATCAGGGATAATCCCCACAATTTCCGCCTGATGGGGCCGGATGAGACGGCCAGCAACCGGCTCAGCGCCGTTTTCGACAGCACGGATCGGGTCTGGCAGGGGGAACTTCTGCCCACCGATGAACACCTCGCCCGGTCCGGACGGGTGATGGAGGTGCTGTCGGAGCATCTCTGCCAGGGCTGGCTGGAAGGGTACCTGCTCACCGGCAGGCATGGGATGTTCTCCTGCTATGAGGCGTTCATCCACATCGTCGACTCGATGGCGAACCAGCATGCCAAGTGGTTGAAAGTTGCAGGGGAGATTCCCTGGCGGCGTCCGATCGCCTCGCTCAACTACCTGCTCACCTCGCACGTGTGGCGCCAGGATCACAACGGTTTCTCTCACCAGGACCCCGGCTTCATCGACCACCTGGTCAACAAGAAGGCCGGAGTCATCCGCGTCTATCTGCCACCGGACGCCAACACGCTGCTCTCCGTCGCGGATCACAGCCTGCGCAGCCGTGACTACATCAACCTGATCGTGGCGGGCAAACAGCCGGCACTGTCGTATCTGAACATGGCGGATGCCGACCTGCACTGCGCGCGCGGGCTCGGAGTCTGGGACTGGGCGGGCAGCGAAACCGTGTCGGGCGGCGGGCTCCCCGATGTCGTGATGGCCTGCGCGGGGGACATTCCCACACTGGAGACCCTCGCGGCGGTGGACCTTCTGCGCCAGCATCTTCCCCAGCTGGTCGTGCGGGTGGTGAACGTCGTCGACCTGATGCGGCTTCAGCCCGAGTCGGAGCATCCACACGGTCTCTCCGACGCCCAGTTCGACGCGATTTTCACTCCAACGCAGCCGGTGGTCTTCGCCTTTCACGGGTACCCGACTCTCATCCATCGGCTCACCTACCGGCGCACGAATCATTCCAACATTCACGTTCGCGGTTTCAAGGAAGAGGGCACCACCACGACACCGTTCGACATCGTGATGCTCAATGATCTCGACCGGTTCCACCTGGTGATGGATGTCATCGATCAGGTTCCCGCGCTGGGATCCGCGGCGGCGCCGTTGCGGCAACAGATGAGCGACGAACGATTGCGCGCCCGGGCCTACACTCGCGCACACGGGGAAGATGACCCGGACATCAGCGGATGGACCTGGCCGCACGGGGGCGCGTAGCCCCCATGCCGCATTCCCGCGCCCGTCCCCTGCCGCAACCGGAGACGCCCCACGGCTCCCGATACAGCGCGGTCATTTTCGACATGGACGGCGTGGTGACCGACACGGCGAGCGTGCACGCCGCGGCCTGGAAAGCGCTGTTCGATGAGGTGCTGCCCGGGCTGGGCGGGCCGCCACAGCAGGCGTTCGACGCCGACGACGACTACCGCCGCTACGTGGACGGTCGAACGCGTGAGGACGGCGTGCGATCGTTCCTGGCGGCGAGAAAGATCGAGTTGCCGGAGGGGACCGTCGGCGACACCACCGAGCGGGCCACGGTTTCCGGGCTCGCGCTGCGAAAGCAGCAGTTCTTCGAGAGTGCCCTGGCGAAGCAGGGGGTGCGGGTGTTCCCGGATGCGGCAGCGCTTCTCAACCGTCTGCGGGCAGACCACGTTGCCTCGGCACTCGTCACCTCAAGCCGCAACAGCAGCGAGATCCTCGAAGCGGCCGGGATCGCGCACCTCTTCGACGTGCGCGTCGACGGCAACGATGCGGTCGCACTGTCCCTGCCGGGAAAGCCCGATCCCGCGATGTTCCTTGAGGCCGCGCGTCGGCTCGGGGTTGAACCGGCGACCGCCGTCGTGCTGGAAGACGCGACATCGGGGGTGGGGGCGGCAGCCTCCGGCGGGTTCGGGTTGGTGGTGGGGGTCGACCGCACGGCCACCGGCGATCAACTTCTCGCTGCCGGTGCCGATGTGGTGCTCACAGACCTCGCGACGCTCGATCTATCCGCGGCCAGCAGTGCCCACCGGGGGAACGCAATGACGGATGCCTGGTGCGGCGGCGCGGTCCCGGCCACGGACGGCTGGCTCCTCGCCTTCGACGACTTCGATCCGGTCATGGAGGGTATGCGGGAGACCCTGTGTACTCTCGGGAGCGGATATTGGGCGACGCGCGGATCGGTGCCGGGGGCCTTCAGCGATTCGGTGCACAATCCCGGCACCTATTGTGCGGGGGTCTACAACCGGCTCGTCACCGATCTGGCCGGGCGGCCCGTCGAGACCGAACACCTGGTCGCGGTGCCCGACTGGACCTTCATCACCGTGCGGGTCGAGGACGGACCCGTGTTCGCCCCAGGTTCGTCGGGAGTTCCGGGCGCACCCGAACTATTGAGTCACCGCCAGACGCTCGACCTGCGTCGCGGAGTTCTCACGCGCACCGATCGGTATCGGGATGCGGCGGGACGCACGACACTCATTGTCTCTCGCCATCTCCAGTCGCTCTTCGACCCGCGCCTCGCCGCAATCGATGTCACGGTGGTGGCGGAGAACTGGTCGGGCACGATCGTCGTCGAGTCGAGCCTCAACGGGCGGGTGAGCAATCGCAACGTTGTCGCCGACCGATCGCTGGCCGCCGAGCACCTGATGTCGCCAGAGGCAAGGGAGCTCACGCCCGAGACTGTTCTGCTCGAAACGAGGACCAACCAGTCGCACATCGGCATCGCGCTGGCGGCACGCACCCGATTCCGAGACCCGGCCGTCGTCATCGAGCGGCGCTTCGTCGAGGATGCGGGCCGTGCCGGCCATGAGACCCGGCTGCGGGTGGACCGCGGCGCACCCATCACCTTCGAAAAGGTCGTGACGGTCGCGACGTCACGCGACCGCGCACAGTCCACCCCGGGGCTGAATGCTGTTGGCCGGATTAGCCGGGCACCAGACTTCGAGGAGCTTCTCCTCGCCCAGGTGAGCGCGTGGGATGAGTTGTGGAGCCGTTTCGGCGTGAGTCTCGGCGCCGGTGAGCGGGAATCGCTCGCGGTGAACCTGCACATCTTCCACGTACTGCAGACCGTCGGGGCCGAAGACCAGGACTTGGATGTGGGGGTGCCCGCGCGAGGCCTGCATGGCGAAGGGTATCGCGGTCACATCTTCTGGGACGAGCTCTTCGTCTATCCGATGTTGACTCTGCGTCGCCCCTCGCTCACCCGCGCGCTCTTGCTCTATCGGTATCGGCGACTCGCAGAGGCGCGGGCGGCGGCCACCGCTGCCGGGCTGAAGGGAGCGATGTTCCCCTGGCAGAGCGGCAGCGACGGTCGAGAGGAGACACCGACCGAGCTCTTCAATACGCGTTCGGGCACCTGGATGCCGGACAACTCGCATCGACAGCGACATGTCGGGCTCGCCGTGGCGTACAGCGTGTGGCAGTACTACCAGGCCACCGGCGACGACGAGTTCCTCGCCCGGTACGGGGCCGAAATGCTGGTCGAAGTGGCTCGCCTGTTCGTGAGCCTCGCCGTGCACGACGATCGCGATGACCGGTTCGATATCCCCGGTGTGATGGGTCCGGATGAATTCCACGACGGGTACCCGGAGGCGCCCGGCGCCGGCGTGGTCAACAACGCCTATACGAACGTTCTGGCGTCATGGGTGCTCTCCAAGGCGATCGACTGCCTCGAACGGCTGCAGCGCCACGATGGCGACCGGCTGCGTCACCGGCTCCGGGTGCGGTCAGATGAGCTTCTGCGCTGGGATCACATCAGCCGCCGATTACGCGTGCACTTTTTGGACGACGGTGTGATCAGCCAATTCAAGGGCTACAACCGGCTCGCGGAGTTCGACTGGGACGGCTACCGACGGCGTTACGACAACATCGGTCGTCTCGACCTGATCCTTCAAGCGGAGGGTGACAGTACCAATTCCTACCGGCTTTCCAAGCAGGCCGATGCACTGATGCTGTTCTACCTGTTCTCGGCCGAGGAACTCGCGGCCGTCTTCGACCGGCTCGGCTATCCGTTGCCGCCGGACGCGATCCCTCGCACGATCGATTTCTACCTGTCCCGCACGAGCCACGGCTCTACCCTCAGTCGTCTCGCGCACAGCTGGGTGTTGGCGCGCGGTAATCGAGAGAAGTCCTGGTCGCTGTTCCAGCAGGCTCTCGACAGCGACCTGAGCGACTCCCAGGGCGGCAGCACCCGGGAGGGCATCCATCTGGGCGCGATGGCGGGAACTGTCGACATGATCATCCGGTGCTATGCGGGGGTCGAGACCCGCGACGATGCGCTCTGGTTGCATCCGGTTCTGCCGGTCGGGCTTGCCGGTGTCTCATTCGACCTGAGCTATCGTGGGCAGCCGATCACGGTCGAACTCACCCCGCGGATCGTGCGGCTGCGACTCCACCCCTGCCTCATAAGACCGATCACCGTCTGTATCGACGGCGTGCGGCGCACGATCGGCCCGGGCGAGACCATCGAAGTGCCCCTGCAATGATCAATCACCGCGATCGTTACCGCCAGATTGCCGAAGTGCTCTCCAGGCACAGCCTTGGCTTCTTCGTCTCCGCGACCGGGTTGCAGCGCCGACTGCCGTTCCTCCCGACCGTCGCGGGCCACGAGCGGCGGGCCGCGCCGTACACGAATGCGGAGCACCTGCGGCTCGCGCTTGAGCAATTGGGGCCGACCTTCGTCAAGCTCGGTCAGATCCTCTCCACCCGGGCGGAACTGCTCCCTCCGGAATATCAACTCGAACTCGCCCGGTTGCAGGATTCGGCCCCGCCGGTGGCCGAGTCGCTCATCTCCGGCGTGATCCGGCAGGAACTCGGCCACGAACCGGGAGAGGTCTTCGCAACCTTCGACATGGTTCCGTTGGCCAGCGCTTCGATCGGGCAGGCACACGCGGCCACGCTGGCGGACGGCACCGAGGTGGTGGTGAAGATACGTCGCCCCGGTGCCGTCGAGCAGATCGAGGTCGACCTCGAAATCCTGCAGAATCTCGCCGCGCACGCCAGTCGCCACTGGGAGGCAGCGGCAGACTACGACCTGGTCGGTATCGCCGCGGAATTCGCCCAGACACTCCGCGCCGAGCTGGACTATCTGCACGAGGGTCGCAACGCCGAACGGTTCGCGGCCAATTTCGCCGGGGAGCCCGGCGTGCACATCCCCCGGGTGTTCTGGGACACCACCACGTCGCGGGTGCTGACGCTCGAGCGGCTCAGGGGCATCAATGTGAACGACCTGGCCGCCCTCGACGCGGCAGGGATCGATCGGCGCCAGTTGGCCGTGCGAGCGGCGGGCCTCTCCGCCACCATGATCTTCGACGACGGCTTCTTTCACGCCGACCCGCACCCGGGCAACCTCTTCATCGAACCCGACGGGCGAATCGGCCTCATCGACTTCGGAATGGTCGGAGAGGTCGATGATGAGCTGCGCATCCAACTGGGGGTGCTGCTTGTGGCCGTGACCGCCAAGGATCCGGATCGGCTCGCGGCCGCCCTGCTGAACCTCGCGACAGATCATGGCCCGGTCGATCGCGCCAAGCTGCGCGAGGACGTGGTGCCGATCATCGCGCTCTATCGCGATCGCGCCCTCGGGGATATCCCCCTGGGGCACCTCATCCGCGGGCTCCTGACGGTTCTCCGGATCCATCACCTCAGGCTGCCCCGCGAGATGGCCCTGCTGTTCAAGATGATCCTGATGACCGAGGGAATGGGTGTCCATCTCGACCCGCAATTCCGACTCGACGAAGTACTCAGTCCCTACGCGAACAGACTGGCGGCGGAACAGCTCTCCCCCGCGGCGATCGCCCGGCGGCTGGCCCGAGCCGGAGTAGACATGTCCCGCCTGCTCGGGGAGATCCCGGGCCAACTTCAGCGTCTTCAGGGGGTGTTCGACGCGGGCGGCCCGGAGGTCCACCTTCGCGCGGCGGAACTCGAACCTCTGGTCACGCGGATGGAGGCGATGAGCAAGCGTGTCGTCGTGGCGATGATCGCGGCGGCTCTGATCAGGGGACTCGGCGAGGTGATCGCCATCAATCCGGCACGCTGGCGATCCTGGCAGATGCCGTTGATGAGAGTCGGGGTGGGGGCAATCGCCACACTCGGAGGCTATCTCGCCTGGACCGGGCGCCGGGTCCGCAGGCGGAGGCCCTGATGACCCCGAACCGACACTCGCAGCTTGGCACCGGTCCGATGCGGCATGATGGTCCAGATTGCCACTGCGCACACAGCGGCCCCTGACCGGTCGAGGAGACGATTCAATGGACGTTCTTATGAGTATCCCAAGCCCACCCCCCGAGTGGGCGAAGTTCTCTGTCGGCCCGTTGACGATCCGCATCTACGCCCTCGCCATCCTCGCCGGGATCGCCGCCGCGGTGATCATCACCCAACGGCGCCTGAACAAGCGTGGGGCCGAGCCAGGGCTCGTCCTCGACGTCATCCTGTGGGCGGTTCCCCTCGGCATCGTGGGAGCACGTTTCTACCACGTCTTCACCCACACCGGCGACTACTTCTACCCCGGCGCGAACCTGTGGAGCATCTTCGCCATCTGGGACGGCGGCAATGCGCTCTACGGCTCCCTGTTGGGGGGTGCGCTCGGCGCCTACATCGGCTGTCGGCGGGCCGGCATCCGCCTCTGGTCGTTCGCTGATGCCTTGGCGCCCGCGATGCTCGTCGCGCAGGCGATCGGCCGGATCGGCAACTATTTCAACCACGAACTCTTCGGCCTGCCAACGACGCTGCCGTGGGGTCTCGAGATCGAGTCGACCAACGCCAAATTCCCTGCCGGACTGCCGGACGGCACCCTTTTCCAGCCGCTTTTCCTCTACGAAATCATCTGGAACCTCATCGGGGTCGCCGTGATTCTCTTCGTCGGGCGCCGCTTCCAGCTGCAATGGGGCCGGCTATTCGGTGTCTACCTCATTTGGTACGGCCTTGGCCGGTCTTGGCTGGAGGCGATCCGCATCGATCCCACCAGTGACGGTCTTCTCGGAATCCCCGCCAACATTTGGGCTTCCTTCGTCGCAATCGCCCTCGGCATCCTCCTCATAGTCATCCAGGGAAGGCGGCACCCCAACCCCGAACCGGCCCTGTACCGCGAGGGGTGGGTGTCGAAGAATGTCCCGCCGACACCGCGCTCGGGGAAGAAGGCCGGCACAGCCGATGTTGGCGGAGCAGGCGCAGTCGAGGTCGAGGATGGTGCCGCTGTCGGCGGCCGCGGCGCGGTTGCCACCCAGAGTCCACCCGAATCATCCCCGCCCCAGTCGTGACGCGGTCGTGACGCGCGGGACCGCCAGCTCTCAGTAGCGGTCCGGACCCCGCAGGTGTTCGCGGGTGAGCGCTTCCATCTCTTCGTCGCTGAGGTCGTCCAGGGATTTCGCTTCCGAGCGGTCGATGCGGTTCCAGCGGATGATTAGGATGATCAGCACCGGTACATCGAGGATCTCCGCCAGGAACCAGAGGATGTCGCCAGAGAGTTGCTGGTCCCGTAACGCGTTCGGGAACCAGTGGGCCACCATTCCCAGCGGGGAGGCGACCTGGTCGAGAACCGTCTCATTGATCCTCAACAGGATGCCGGGAATCGGATCGAAGACGAACGCCGCGAACGCGAGGACGAACTCCACCATGACGAAGAAACTCGTATGGCGGGTCGTGTTCTCGAAAATCGGGATGATGGTGAGAAGCCCGATCACGGGGATCAGCACCGTTACAGCCCACTGACCGTAGATACTGCCCCGGACGAGCCCCGAGAAGGGGGTGAGGAACACCAGGAAAACCGCGAGGCTGAACAACGGTTCGAAGACCGCGTTGCCGGTGAAGCGGATGAACGGCGAATCGAGAAACCGATCCAACCGGCGAACGGCCCCCTCTGACATCGCCGCTTTCGCGAGAAGAACCGGGCGTCCGAGGCTCATCAGCGCCGGCACCACCAACAACAGCAGCGCTATCCGGGTAGTGAATGCCCACCGCAAGTCCATGCTGTAGGCACCGAGGAATCCGAAGGAGACCCAGGCGTACGATCCCAGCCCGAGCAGGTAGAAACTGAGGGCACGGTGCACCGGCCAGCGTCGGCCCCGTCGGACAACCGCAATGATCCCCGCCGTGTAGGCGAGGAATGCGACCAGCAGGGTTCCGAGCGCTACCGGATCACCTCGCCAGGTGGAGAAGAAGGTGAGAACGGGTGGCATGATCTTTCCGATCCCCCGAGAAGTCGATCCGGTCACTCGAGGTGGCCGGTCGCGAACAGCCGCGAATCGCTACCCGGGAATGAGTCCTTCTGCGCCGAGCAGCGTCTTCATTTCGCCCAGATCGATGTCGGCCGGCGGAAGGATCGCCTCCGACGGCAGGAGGGTATCGTCGGACAGCGGCGTTCCGAGCGATCGTACCTGTTCGGTGAGGGCCAGCAACGCCGTGCGAAAGGGCGCGTCCTCGGCCGCGTCCACGGTCGCCATCAGCACATCATCGAGCCGATTGAGCTCCGCGAGTGCGGTCTCCGGCACCTCGAACTGGCCTTCGCCGAGAATTCTGACGATCATGATGTGCCTCCCTGGCCGAACTCACGAGAACTGTCTTCGATGGCTTTGGGCGACTGGGCGGCCGGCAGCGCGCCGCGCAGGCGAGCCATCTCGAGCTCGATGTCGGAACCGGCCGACACCCGGTCCAGTTCGGCCTGGATGTCATCCTTCACCGTGCCGGACGCATCATCGAGAGCGCCAGAGGCGATCAGCTCGTCCAGCGCTCCCGCACGGGCCTGCATCTGGGCCGTTCGGTCCTCGGCGCGCTGCATCGCCAAACCGACATCGCTCATCTCTTCGCTGATTCCGGAGAACGCTTCGCCGATCTTGGTCTGAGCCTCGGCCGCCGAGTAGGTGGCTTTCATTGTCTCTTTCCGGATGCGGAACGCGTCGACCTTCGCCTGCAGGCGCTGGGAGGCGGTGACCAGCTTCTCTTCCTGTGCCTTGAGGCCCGCATGCTGTTCGCCGAGTACCGCCATCTGCTGCTGCGCCGTGGCGCGACGGGTGAGCGCCTCCCTGGCCAGGTCTTCGCGCCCTGCAGCGAGCGCTTGTGACGCCTGCTGCTGGAGCTTGTCGGCGGATGCGGCGAGCTGCTGCGCCTGCAGTTCCAGCCGTTTCCGGCTGGTGGCCACGTCGGCGACCCCGCGCCGCACGTTTTGAAGCATCTCCAGCTGCTTGGCGTAGGAGTAGTCCAGGGTTTCCCGAGGATCCTCAGCCCGATCCAGGGCCGTGTTGGCCTTGGCCTTGAAGATCATCGCCAAGCGTCGCGTGATACTCATCGGTTACCTTCTCCGTGTGCTTGGTGCATGGTTTTCCTTGCCGGTGTCTCGTCTGTCGCGAAGGGTTGCCCGCAGGGGCGGGTCGCCTCAGCCATTCGATGGGTCGCAATAATCGATCTCGTCGGTCGGATGGAATGGGCCGATCACCAGTTCTCTCTTGAACTGGCCGCCCTCCATCATCTCCTCAGCAGAGACGTCGAAAACGAACTCGTCGCCCGCCCGGAGTGTCCGGCCCGCGATCGTCACCGGTTTGCGTACGTAATTGATCGGCGACCACGGGCAGCAGTAATAGTTGCCCATCCTGCCACCTTGGGCATTCTCCCCGATGGCGATGAGTCCCGCCAGCGCGGCCGCGTCGATCTGCGCCTGGATCGTCAGCGTCGCTGCAGGGTCCGGATCCATCCGCCACAGGTTGTCGATGGCCCGACGGGCGGCGGGGTCGCGCTGCCAGCTGGCGCGAGTGGTCGGATCCGTCAGCGCCCAGGGGTCGAAGCCCGGTTGTCCCGGCAGGGGACGCGAAGGGCCGGAGATGGTGGCCACCTGCACCTCCGGGCGATCCAGGAGGGAGGGCTCGGCCAAGAGCTGCCCGATCTGGTAATAGGAGTTGATCCCGCGCCTCAGCAGGATCTCGATCTTCTCGTGAATCATCCGATTGCTCGTTGGTGCCCTCATCGACTCGGCGAAGGCGATGGCGCTGTCCGCGTCGGCGAGCATCCCCCGCAGAGTAGCCGCAGCTGCCTCCCTGGCCTCCGGTATCCCGGGGCGGTTGAAGTCGGCCAGTGCTGCCTCGATGTGCTCGCGCATCGAGGCGCCCGCGGCGAACATCGCGACCAGGTGCGGAGGGGGGCACGGCTCCACCTCGACCCACATCGGCAGGGAGGCCGGCACGGCCATCTGCGTGCTCACGTCGAACTGGGCATCCGCGGCGCCCCGGCGCGCGAACGACGACCAGCGCTGCACCTCTCCGAGAAACCGTGCGGCTTGCTCGGCGGTGACCGGGGGAAGAAACCCAACCGTGCTCGGATCGGCGGCATAGTCGGCCTGGATGAACTGGTCGCCGAGGGTCTGCAACGCGAACGCGTTCCATGTGCACAGCAGCTGTGTCGCCTGGCCGGGCGAGGTCGACCATAGGTCGGTGCCTGCTATCGCCAGGTCTCGGCGGGTCGTCTCGGCTTCAAGCAGGTCTTCGTAGGCCGCCTGGCCGGCTCGACGGTACGCCTCTACGGTGGTCGCCGCCACTTCGCCCCTCATCGCCGAGGTGAGCCGGGTCATCAGGGTCGGTCGTGCGGGATCAGTCTGGCTCATGCTCAAATATTACCGCTCTGATTCTCCACGTCTGTCGATACCCGGCATCCCCGGCACCATAACGAGGAATCACGCAAGGAAGTCGTGGCGGATCCCCAGCGTCTCGTCGGTGAGGCGGATGGAATCCTCTCCCCGAGTAACGGTTCCTGCCAGGGCGCGGATCGCGTCGATGTTCTCCGGGATGACCACCGCCTGGTTGTCGACCGTATAGGTATAGAAGAGTTCGTTCCCCTCGACCTTGAGGATGTCTTCCCACAGTGCGACCTCATACATGTCTCCGCGCGGGCGTCCGAGATCCTTCATCAGTTCGATCGTGCTGTTCAGTGCGACGATCCCGTCGGACCGGCGGATGAGCGCGATCCGGGGCATCGCCCGCATCGCGTCCAGGATTTCCTCCCGGTTCGACTCGCGGGTCAGTTCGATGACCCAGTAGTGGCTGTGATTCTGCGTGTGCGCCCCCTTGGCCGCGATCGTGACGACGTCGAGCTCGGGGACCACCGACTGGGCATCCGGTCCCTGGTGGCTCGGAATGCTGCCTTCCGGCACCATCGTGTTCATGATGCCCGAGTGATCGGACTCCCACGGGTCCGTGGCCCGGCGGATGAGTACGCCCCGCGCCTTCTTGAGCAGCTTCGCGTCCCGGAGCGCGGACAGTGTGCGCACGGTGGCGGTGGTGTTGCAGGAGACAACCCGGGTGGCATCCCGGCCCAACGCCGATTCGTAGTTGGCGTGGGCCACGAAAGAATGACCGGTGAGCGCGTGCTTCTCGCCACCCTGGAAGACGACTTTGACCCCGTGTTCCCGGTAGTGGTCGAGATTTGCCGCGCCGATCCCGGCTGGCGTGCAATCCACGATGACGTCCACACCATGGAGCAGGCCGTGCATCCCCCCGGCGACCGGCACTCCGGCCTCGATCATCTCCGCGGATTTCTCCTCCACCGAGGCGTAGACGGGGATGCCGAGCGTCACCGCCGTCTTGATCCGGTAGTCGGACACGACGTCGCTGATCCCGACGAGTTCCATGTCGGGCTGCATCCGCACCGCATCTGCCACCCGCTTTCCGATGACGCCGTATCCGTTGACGGCGACGCGCACAGTTCCGGGCATGTTCAATCCTTCCGAGGGGGAGTGGTACTTCTCGCACGACCAGCCTACGAGCGCACCCCGGGAAAGGACAGGGAAAGACCTTCCCAGCTGTCCTTTTGCAGCGACGACGCGTTGAATGAATTCATGACACCTACCGTCGCGGACCAGCTCATAGGCCAACTCGTCCAGGCGGGAGTGCGCCGCATCTACGGGATCGTCGGCGACAGCCTGAATCCGATCGTGGATGCGGTGCGGCGCACCGGCGGGTCGGCCAAGGGCGGCATCGACTGGGTGCACGTGCGCAATGAGGAAGCCGCCGCCTTCGCGGCCGGTGCGGATGCGCAACTCACCGGCGAGATCGCCGTCTGCGCGGGAAGTTGCGGGCCGGGTAACCTACACCTGATCAACGGTCTCTATGACGCCCACCGCAGTGGCGCCCCGGTTCTTGCGATAGCCAGCCACATCCCCAGTTCCGAGATCGGCAGCGAGTACTTTCAAGAAACCCATCCCGACCGCCTCTTCGTGGGCTGCTCCAACTATCGCGAACTGATCTCCACGGCGGCGCAAGCTCCGCGGGTGGTGAACTCCGCGCTCCGGCATGCGATCAGTCTCGGCGGCGTCGCGGTGATCAGCCTCCCAGGCGACATCGCCGAACTCGACGCCGTCGGCGTAGCGCCGGAGCTGGTTCGCCCGGGACGGCCCGCACTGATCCCCGCCGACGCCGACGTGGTTGCCCTCGCCGATGCCATCAACGACGCTGAGCGGATAGCGATCTTCGCCGGAGCCGGGGTCGCCGGCGCTCACGATGAGGTGGTGGCGTTCGCCGACCTGCTGGCCGCCCCGGTTGGGCATACCCTGCGCGGCAAGGAATGGATCCAGTACGACAATCCGTTCGACGTGGGCATGACGGGCATGCTGGGTTATGGCGCGGCGCACGCCGGCATCCACGACGCCGATCTCCTCATCCTGCTCGGCACCGACTTCCCCTACGAACAGTTCCTGCCGGACGGCACCGCGGAACGGATCGCCCAGGTGGATGCCAAGGCCGAACACCTGGGCCGGCGCGCCAACGTGCACCTTCCGGTGCACGGCGACGTGGCATCCACCATTGCGGCCGTGACGCCCCTGATCGCGCCGCGCAGTGACCGGCGATTCCTCGATAAGACGCTGAAGCGCCACGACCGCCTGCTGAACAGCGTGATCGGCGCCTACGCGAAGAACGTGGACACGAAGATTCCGATCCATCCGGAATTCGCCGCATCCCTCCTCGACGACCTCGCTGCAGAAGACGCCATCTTCACTGCCGACACCGGCATGTGCAACGTCTGGCAGGCCCGCTACATCAACCCGAACGGTCGGCGCCGGCTGATCGGCTCCTTCCTGCACGGGTCGATGGCCAATGCCCTCCCCCAGGCCATCGGTGCTCAATTCAGCCACCCGGGAAGGCAGGTCATCTCGATGTGCGGCGACGGCGGACTGTCGATGCTGATGGGCGAATTGATCACCGTCGCCGCCAACACCCTTCCGGTGAAGATCATCGTCTTCAACAACTCCACTCTCGGCATGGTCAAGGTCGAGATGCTCGTCGATGGATTCCCCGACTTCGGGGTCGATGTGCCGTCCGTCGACTATGCGGCCGTAGCCAACGCGCTCGGGATCTTCGGCCAACGCGTGGAGAAGCCAACCGACATCCGTTCCGCGCTCGAAGCCGCACTCGCGCATGACGGGCCGGCGCTCGTCGACCTGGTCACCGATCCGCTTGCGCTCTCCCTTCCGCCAACGATCACCGGGGACATGGTGCGCGGCTTTGCGCTTGCCGTGTCGAAGGTGGTCATGAACGGAGGAGCGGGCGAGGCGGTGAAGCTCGCCAAGAGCAACCTGCGACTGCTGCCCGGTGGTCGTTAGGCCGGTCGGTTGACCCGTCCGGAGTCCGTGTCTTTGTTTGCGCCCGGAGTGCTGATGACGGGTCGCTTTGGACCCACCATGACGGCGGCCAGGACTGCAGCAAAAAGTGCGATGCCGGCGTTGATGGTGAGCGCGACACCGAAGCCCTGAACGAATGCGGCGTGGTGACGCTCGTCGAATACTCGGGTGAAGGCAGCGTCGGGCCCGAACGAAGTGAGGATCACGCCCATGATCGCGATGCCGAGCGCGAGCCCGGTGGCCTGGAAGGTGTTGAACACGCCGGCCGCAATGCCGTACCCGGACTCGTCTGCCGCACTGAGGGCGGTGGTCGTCGTCGGGGTCCTGGCAAGGGCGACCCCAACGCCGGCGACCACCAGCCACAGCATGAGGATGACAATATTGGTGCCGATGCCCACACGGCCAAGGGCCAGCAGCGCAATGGCAAGCAAAAGCATCCCCACAACGATGAGGGTGCGGGCGCCGAACCGGTCGGCCAGACGGCCGGCGAGCGGGGATACGACGACGATGGGCACGGTCAGCGGCAACAGGCTGGCGCCGGAGGCGAGCGCCGAAAAGCCCAGAACTGTCTGCAGGTAGATCGCGAGGAAGAAGAAGAGGCTGCACATCACCGCGGTGGAGAGCAGGATCAAGATGTTCGCACCGGTGAATGACCGGTTTTTGAACAGCGTGAAGTCCAGCAACGGTTGAGCCGTCCGGCGTTCGTGCATCACAAACAGCGTGAACGACACGACCGACAGCCCGAACAGCGCGATAACCGGGGGCGACGACCAACCGGCCCCGTTCGCCTGCACGAGCGCGAAGAGCAGACTGAACAACCCGAGTGACGACAGGGCCGCACCGAAAATGTCCACGCGCTTGAGCACCGCTGGCAGAGATGATTTCGGCAGTACGAGGCGCGCCGCCAACCAGGCGAGTGCGCCAAGAGGCACATTGAGCAGGAAGATCCAGCTCCACCCGAGGGATTCGGTGATGATCGCACCGATCAGTGGACCGATCCCGAGAGCACTTGCCGATACCCCGGCCCAGATGCCCAGCGCCGCCCCCCTCTCGTGTGCCGGAAACGCGACTGCGATCAGCGACAGGGAGGCTGGGGCGACCAGTGCCGCGCCCAAGCCCTGGAAGGCACGGGCTCCGATGAGTATGGCTGCGCCGGGGGCGAGTCCGGAAACGAGCGACCCGATGATGAAGACTGCGAGTCCGATCAGGAAGATCCGCCGGGCTCCGTTGCGGTCGGCGAGGCGACCCGCCACCAGGGTGAAGGCGGCGATGGTCAGCGTGTAGGCGTTGACGACCCACTCCAGGCCACCGAGCTCGAGACCAAGCTGTTTCTGGATCGAGGGCAGCGCGACCGAGACGGCCGTGTCATCAAGGAGGAGCAGAAAGGTGACAAGAGTCAGGCCTGCCAGGATGATCCAGCGGGAAGCCCTTCCGCCCGGCGATTCCGCGCGAATCGGTGGATGCTCGCTACTAACCAGCTCCCGATGACCCATCCCTAGCGCCCGCCCACTAGCGCCGCCTACGCCTGATATGCGACAACGCTCATCATTCCCGACTCTGCGTGGTAGATGTTGTGGCAGTGGGCCACCCACCGCCCGGGATTGTCCGCATCGAAGGCGACTCGAAGGGTCTGCCCGGGCAGCACGATGGAGGTGTCCTTGCGCGGGCCCCCATCAGGATGCTGGTAGGTGTGGCCATGCAGATGCATCGGGTGCCACATCGTCGTCTTGTTGATGAAACTCAACTGGACCCGCTCACCGGCCCGCACGGTGTCGAGCGACGCGAGAGGGTTCTTTCCGTCGAATCGGCGACCGTTGATCGCCCAGTCGTACTTCATCATGCTGCCGGTAAGAGTGAGTGAGATCTTCCTATCCGTGTTGCGTGCGGCGAGTTGCACCTCCGGCGATGAGGACAGCTTGCTGGCGGTGCCGACCCGCTTGGTCAGTTCCTCCACTGTCACGTCCGGCGCAGGCGCTTGGCCGGCGCCGGTGCGCACGAGGGCGAACCCGGCGGACTTCTTGCCCTCGGCCGAGGCCACGAAAGGGAACACACCGTCTCGCAGGGTCGTCACCACGTCGTACCGTTCGCCCATGCCGATGAGCACGCTGTCGAAGTCCGCCGGTACCACGGGGAATCCGTCCGAGTGCGTGATCGTGAGGGTGTGACCGCCGAGGGCCACCCGAAAAGCGGTGTCGCTTCCCGCGTTGATCAGGCGGATCCGCACCCGGGTACCCGGTTTCGACGTGTAGGTCTCCGGATCCTCCGGAGGGCGGCCGTTTACCAGGTAGGTCGGGTAGAACACGTCGCCTGCGTCGCCACCGAGAAGCGCGGAGCGCGCGCCCATGAGCATGTTGCCCATTCGCATCCCGTCCATGCCGCCTCCCTTCATTCCCCCGGAGAGCTCCTTGAGGATCTTGTCGGGCGTGCTGGTGACGCCGTCCAGCCAGTCGTCCAAAATAACGACCCATTCCTCGTCGTAGCTCAGGGGCTCCTTGGGATCGTCGATGATCAACGCCCCGTAAAGACCTCGATCGAGCTGCACTCCGACGTGGGGATGGAACCAGTAGGTGCCGGGGTGGGGCGCGATGAAATCGTAGGTGAAGTCCTTGCCTGCCGCGATCGCCGACTGTGTGACCGGGGGCACACCATCCATGTCGTTGCGAAGGGCCAACCCGTGCCAGTGCACCGAGGTCGCGGTGGGCAAGTCGTTCTGCACCTGTGCCCGGAGGGTATCGCCCGCCGACAGTCGAACGACAGGGCTGGGTACGGAACCGAATGACCAGGTATTTACGGTCCTTCCGGCGAGGTCGATCTGCGTAGGCGCGGCGCGAAGAGTGACGTTTTTGACGATCCCGGTACCCTTGCGAGCCTTTTCGGCGTCGAGCACCGCACGAGAACCCGATGTTGCGAGGGCCGGCTCGGATGCGCATCCGGAGAGTGCCACGAGGGAAACGGCGGACAGCCCCGCACCGAGGAATGCTCGCCTGCCGAGATGACGCGTCTCGAATGTTGGTAAGTTCATTGAGTCAAAGATCCTTAGTAAGGGGTGGGGTTAGCACTGTGAGGCAGCGCCCTAGCCTGCTAATAAGCGCTCAATGAGTCTCTCATTGGGGCGGTTTCGCACCGTGTGTGCGCCTCATGATCAGGGCCATAGTCACGGCAAAGACTAAGGCCACGATCAGAAAGACGGGACTGGCGAATCCGGCGAGCACTAGCACGAAGACAATGACGAGCATGGGTGCGCAGCAGGCGATCATCATCCATAGGTGACTACCCGGGCCGCGCTCCGTGTGATTAGACACGTCCGTCGAGCGAGGGGGTTCTTCCCCGTGGACATGCCGCTGTGTCACTAACTGCTCCTGAGCGCCCGCGGCCTGTGACCGAGTCGCTGGTAGAGCGGGCAGTGCCCGATAGCCCCGGTGACGAGAAGGTCGACACCGGCGATGACCAGCAGCATCTCGATCACCATGGCAAAGCCGGATGTGGCGACGATGAGTAGCAGGACACCTCCCGCGATGGCGCCGACGCCAAGGATGATGCGCCCCGCGCGTTCCACGGGACTGATGTTCACCCTGCGCCAAGAAGCGACATCAGGCCCCGTCCGATCGATGGTCATGGACGCGCCGTGCTCCGGAGAATCGCCACCCGGCTGCTGAAGTCACTCTCGTCGATCTCCCCCCGCGCGAATCGTTCCGCGAGCAAATTTTCCGCCGAGCTGGAGGCAAGCTGCTCTGTGTTCGGGCGCGAGTTCACACCAGAGGAGCGAACGAGAAGGACGATCCCGGTGATCACCGCCCCCCAAAACAGCACCATGCCGATGGCCGTCAGGGCGTAGCCCCATCCCCCCATGTCGTTGCCGTTCCAAAACATCATGTCGTTTTCCTCCATGCACTTTTCATCGGTCCCGCGCATTCACTAGGCCCGTGCACTCCACTATGCGATCACATGAGGAGAGCGGATAGAGGCTTTGGTCCCGACTGTGAGGCTGCACTCCCACCAGCAAGGGGAATTCGCTGTCCGGCAATCTCGGATCGCGGAGAAGGCTCACCAAGAGCTAGTGTGAGCGGTGAGGTCCGAACCCCGCCTTTCGCTTTAGGTTCCAAGAAGCCGACATGAGCAGCCAGCTGAGGAGAATGCGTGGATGGATATCTGAGTGTCGCAGTCATCCTCGGGGTGGCTGTTGCCGGCATCGGCACGCTGTATCTGGTGGCTCGACGAACTGCAGTGGCGTCCGCACCTCTCGAGGCCCTGCCCTTCCTCTCCGGATGGGAGCCTCGTGAACATGCGTTATCCCGTTATCACGCGCGGTGGTATCCCCTCACTCTCATATTCCTGGCATTCGATATTGAAATGCTGTTCATGTACCCGTGGTCCGTCGTCGTGGCCTCAGAGGGTGTCGGCGCGGTGGTGGAAATGTTCAGCTTCCTCGCGCTCCTGGTGCTCGGCGTGATCTGGGCTTGGCGTGAAGGTGCCTTGAGATGGGTGTGAGAGGCGGGTCGGGCTCTGCCGCGCTCCGGCGCGTGCACGTGCTGCTCATCGAAGTGCCGGGCTGGGCGGACTGCCGGATGCTCGTTGAAGCAGATCTCACACGCCGGGGGTGGATGCCCGCCCTCTCCCCCGCAGATGCAGACGTGCTCGTGGTGTGTGGCGTTCCCGGCCCTGAGCTTGGGTCGGTGCGGGACCGAATTTGGGACCAGCTTCCCGGACCGCGGGCACAGGCGGAGGTCGTCACGGTCGACTCGGTGAGCACCGCGCTCGACGGCGCCGCAGCGCGCTTGTCCGACACCGCGTGGCAGGTCGATGATTCTCGCACACGTGACCAGAAACCCAGCGGCATAGCCCAGAACGACATGGCAGGAGGTCACGACCACGCCGGCATGGAGATGGGCGGTGATGCTCACAAAGACATTGCCGCGGGCGGGCACGACCATGCCGGCATGGACATGGGCGGGCACGAGCACCACGACGGCATGGACATGAGCGGGCACGAGCACCACGACGGCATGGACATGAGCGGGCACGAGCACCACGACGGCATGGACATGAGCGGGCACGAGCACCACGCAGGCATGGACATGAGCGGGCACGAGCACGATGGGGACGCGGGCAAGCACGAAGACGACGCCGGCATGGACATGAGCGGCGACGCTCACAATGACATGGCAGAAGGTCACACAGACGTCTCCCCTGTCGATGGGTCCGGAGCGCACGACTCTCAGACGCCCGCCTCTACCACGCCCGCCCGAGCTATGCCTGCCGCGGTGCGGAGGCCGACCGCGGTGCCGAAGCCGAAGAAAAGTGCCCAAGAGGGCATGGACATAACCGGGCACGAGCACCACGACGGCTTGGACATGACCGGGCACGAGCACCAAGACGGCATGGACATGACCGGGCACGAAAACCACGACGGCATGGACATGACCGGGCACGAGCACCACGACGGCATGGACATGACCGGGCACGAAAACCACGCCGGCATGGACATGAGCGACGAGGACGCGGGCAAGCACGAGCACCACGCCGGCATGGACATGACCGGGCACGAAAACCACGACGGCATGGACATGACCGGGCACGAGCACCACG
>JAZJZS010000020.1:0-9854 GCA_040389685.1 Actinomycetota bacterium | reverse complement strand
ATGGACATGAGCGGCGAGGACGCGGGCAAGCACGAGCACCATGACGGCATGGACATGACCGGGCACGAGCACCACGCCGGTATGGACATGAGCGGCGAGGACGCGGGCAAGCACGAGCACCATGACGGCATGGACATGACCGGGCACGAGCACCACGCCGGTATGGACATGAGCGGCGAGGACGCGGGCAAGCACGAGCACCACGACGGCATGGACATGACCGGGCACGAAGGCCACGACGGCATGGACATGAGCGGGCACGAAGGCCACAAAGACATGGACATGAGCGAGCACGACGCCCACAAGGACATGGACATGAGCGGGCACGACCACGCTGGTATGGACATGAGCGGCCACAACCACGCTGGTATGGACATGAGCGGCCACAACCACGCCGGCATGGACATGAGCGGCCACGGAGGCATGGACATGTCTCCCGGCGGAATTCCGCTGGCGTCGGGGGGCGACGATCGCGACGGACTCGAAATGGACGTGCTCAACGTGCCGTTCGGGCCTGCATTGCCCTTCTGGCCTGCAGGGCTTGTGATGTGGTGCGTGCTGCACGGGGACGTCATCGCCAAAGCGCAAGTACAGCTTCTCGGCGCGGGGGCAGTTCCACCCGGGGACGGCGTGGCGTCAGAAAATTCGACCGCTGGGGAGGCCCGGACCCGCGCCATCCTGCTCTGCGACGACGCGTTTACACTGCTGAGCCTGGCCGGCTGGCCGTCCGCTGCTTCGGCGGCAGTTCGTGTGCGCAACGAATTGCTCCAAGGCGGAGCGTTGGCGGATGCGGCGCTCGACCTCGCCCGGCTTCGCCGCCGCGTCACGCGCTCCTGGCTCCTTCGCTGGTCGCTCACGGGCATCCGCACGGCTGGCTCTTCCACAGATCACGCTCACGAAGCGACAGGCGCGGATGCCGGCGACATCCGTCACCGGCTGATCGAGTGGCTCGCCGAAGCAGAAGGCATCTGCCAAAGTGGTCTTGTCTCTACATCCACACACGAAGATCACCGACAGTCGCTGCTCCTCAGCGCAATACCTGGCCTGGTGGAAGGGATGGATGTCGCATCCGCTCGTCTCGCGATCGCCGGACTCGGATTGCACACCGCCGCGCTCGCCGAGGTCGAGGTGGTTGCGCATGGCTGACTCCATCGAGCAGGTTGCTCCGGCGTGGGCAGTCTTCGCCCCGGTCGTGCTCGCAGCGTTCGCGTTGGTCGGTGCGAGCCTGAACGGCGCGCTCATCGCCCAGGCGAACGGCCGACCATTCGCGTCCGGACTGTCCGCGCCGATCGACGAAATCGTGCGCCTCATGCGCCAGCGCAGGCGCACCACGGTCTCTGCCGACTCGCTGCTCTGGCGGATCGCTGGCACAGGCCTCCTGCTGGTGGCCCTGCTCATGATCATTCCCATTCCGATCGGCGGATGGACTCTCGCCGACCTCTCCATTGGTGTCGTATGGTTCAACGCCATGGACGGGTTGGTCTGGGGCGTCATCTGGCTGGCAGGGTGGGGTGCAAACAGCGCGTACTCGTTGATCGGCGGCTACCGGTTCATCGCCCAGGCGCTGTCCTACGAGCTTCCGGTGATGTTCGCCCTGATCGCTCCGGCGGTCGCCGCACGAAGCCTTCGCATGGGCGACGTGGTGGCGGCGCAGCAGGACCTCTGGTTCGTAGTCTGGATGCCCGTCGCGTTCTTGGTCTTCTGCGCCAGCGTGGTTGCATTCTCGAGCTGGGGGCCGTTCGGTTCGGCCGCAGGACGGGACATAGCCGGCGGCGTCTTCGCCGAGCTGTCCGGCGTCGACCGCCTGATTGTCCGAGCCGGCCGATACGCGGTGCTCGCGGCGGGTGCGGCATTCGCCGTGGCGGTTTTCCTTGGCGGAGGCGCCGGACCGCTCTTCCCCGACTGGGTGTGGACGCTGGTGAAGACCGTCGTGTTGCTCTCCCTCTTCATCATCGCGCGACACCGGCTCCCGGCGATCCGTCCGGAGCGGTTCGCCGAGGTGGCCTGGATCATCGTGATCCCGCTGATACTGCTGCAGGTGCTCGTGGTGGCCATTGTGATGGTGAACCGATGAGTGTAGTCATCGACGTGCTGTTCTGGTTTCTCGCCGCCGCCGCGATCTTTTTCGGGATCCTGGTCTTCAAAGTCGATTCAATGGCCCGGGCAACGTACGCCCTCGCGATCTCGTTCGTGGCAGTCGGCGTCATGCTGATGATCGTCAACCTCGAATTCGTGGGCATCATCACGATTTTCATGATGGTGATGGAGATGGCCATCATGGGGATCTACATGGTGATGTTCATGGGGATGAACCCCGCACTCATGCCCATGAGCATGGTGCACAACCGGCGCTGGTCGGGTGCGCTCGCCATCGGCACCTTCATCGTGCTGGCGGCCGGTGCGGTGCTGATTCCCTGGCCGGCGCGGGATGGCGTACCTGCCCTCGATCTGACCGTCTCGCTTGGAAGGGCACTCATGGGGCCGAAGATCCTGGCCATGCTGACCATCAGTCCTGCGCTGTTCGCCACGATCGTGGCCGCACTGGTCATCGCAAACCCGCGCGGGCGGTACGACCGTCGCGGAGACGACCTGAAGAAGCGAACACCCGCCGATCCGACCCGGGGAGGGATCGGACGATGACACTCCAAGCGGTACTCGTCGTCGCCGCCGCGATCTTCGCCGTCGGACTCTACGGCGCCCTGTCTCAACAGGTAGTGGTGATGATCATGATGGGACTCGAACTCATGCTCAACGGAGTCATTCTCGCCATCGGCGCCTTCTGGTGGTTTCTCTCTCCTGCGCCGGATGGGCAGGTTCTCGTACTCGTGGTCATTACCGCGATGACCGTGGAAATGGCCATGGGCTTCGGGGTTGCCACCTTGATGCACCGATCGCGCGGCTCCGACATGACCGACTCCGCTACGGACCTTTCCGGATGAGCGCCCTCGCCCTCGCCATAATCATCCTGCTGCCCGGAATAGTGGGCGTCGCGTTCACCCTCTCCGGAGATCGGATGCCTCGGGCTGTCGTTCCGATCGCGCTCGGGGTTGCCACCATAACGGCCGCCCTCGCCGTCGCCGTCGCCTTCGCCCGTCCGGAGATCCGCTTCCCGTTCATCGCCGGGGCGCCGGCCGGGCTCGCGGTCGACGGCCTGGCCGCATTCATCCTGCCAACGGTGTCGATCGTCACCCTGCTGGTGTTGATCTTCGCCGCAGCAGAAGGGGTGAGGGCAGCATCCCGCTTCCACGGGCTGATGCTGATCTTCGCGTCGGCGGTGGCCATCACAGTCACCTCCACCACCCTTCCGACCTTGCTGTTCGCGTGGGAGATCATGGGAGCCGCATCGTGGGCCCTGGTGGGCTTCGCCTGGCGGGAAGACTCCCGCGTGTCCGCCGGCCTGACCGCGTTCATCACGACACGAACCGGCGACCTCGGACTGTACCTCGCAGCGGGAGCGGCCATCGTCGGGGGATCTGGTCTCGCCTTCGCCGACCTTCCCGACGCGGCGACCCCGTGGCGCAACGTGATCGCCGCGGGCATCCTCGTCGCTGCCCTCGGCAAGGCCGCCCAACTGCCATTCAGCTGGTGGCTGTCGCGCGCGATGGCCGGCCCGAGTCCGGTCAGCGCGCTTCTCCATTCGGCCGCGATGGTCGCCATGGGCGGCTATCTCCTGTTGCGGGTTGCCCCGCTGCTCGAAGCGACGGGATGGGCGTCGACCGTCACTGCCTGGGTTGGCGCGATCACAGCGCTCGCCCTCGGAGCAGTTGCGGTCGCCCAGCGCGACCTCAAACAACTGCTCGCTGCCTCGACCTCGGCGCAGCTCGGATTCGTGGTGCTCGCCGCCGGCGTCGGATCGGTGTCCGGCGGAATGACCTTCCTCATGGCGCACGCCGCCACCAAGGCCCTGTTGTTCCTCGCCGCCGGTGCCTGGCTGACCGCTCTCGGCACGAAGCGACTGTCTGCCCTCCGAGGGGTCGCGCGGCGATGGCCGATCGTGGGGGTCACATTCACCGTCGGCATCCTGTCGCTCGCCGGCCTTGCCCCGCTGTCGCTGTGGGCGGCGAAGGACGAACTGTTGGCGGGAGCCCTCGAGATCAGCCCCGCGCTGTACATCGTGGGTCTCGCCGGCGCGGCGCTTTCTGCGGCCTATTCGGGCAAGGCGCTCTTCATCGTCTGGCGCCGGGTCCCGGCCGACAGCGAGACCGGCTATGACACGGAGCAGTCGGGAACCCGGCACGTCGCCGGGTGGACCGCGCTGCCGCTCGTGACGCTCGCGGTCGCGGCCGCGGTCCTCGGCATCCTCGCGCTTCCGCCGCTCGCCGGGAGCGTCGGACGAATCCTCGGCGGTCCGAGCAGTGCCGTCCCGGGCATCCTCGAACTCGCCGGTTCGGCCGTGTTGGTACTGGCGGTGCTCGCCCTCGTTTTCTGGAAAGGCGCCCCGGAGCCGAGATGGGCGCTGAACTGGCTCGGGCTCGAACAACTCACTGAAGCACTGGTGCTCACGCCGACCGTCGCCCTGAGCCGTGCTCTCGCCCGCTTCGACGACGAAATCCTCGACCGCAGCATCATGATCTCGGCCCAGGGCGTGGCCAGGGGAGCGCGCTCCCTCACCCGCTTCGACACGAAGGGTGTCGACGGCACGGTGGAGGGTCTAGCCACCCAGTCGCGCCGCCTCGGCCGATTGGCACGTCGCCCCCAAACGGGAAAGGTTCACCAGTACTACGCGCAAATCACGATAGTGATCGGCGTCTTGTTCATTCTGATTCTCGTCGTGAGGTAGTCCAGTGCTCAGTCTCATCCTCTTCCTGCCGCTCCTCGGCTGCCTGGTGCTCGCGGCACTCCCGCGGATTTCGGATGCGGCGGCTCGCTGGTCCTGGCTTGCGATCACACTCCTCGATCTCGCCCTCGTCGTCGTGGTCTGGATCGGCTACCGCGATCCTGGCAAGAACGCCCTCGCCTTTGAGGAACGGATCGACTGGATCCCGAACGTCGGCAGCAGTTACCGCCTCGGTGTGGACGGCATCTCCCTTCCGCTGGTGGCGCTCACCTCACTGACCTTCGTCGCGTGCGCGATCTTTGCACTCAAGGAACGCACCCGGCCGAAGGCACAGGCGGCGCTGTTCCTCTTCCTGCAGACGGCGAGCCTCGGGGTGTTCCTCTCCCAAGACCTGATTCTCTTCTTCGTCTTCTTCGACCTGTCGATCGTCGGCATGTACTTCGTGATCGCCGGTTGGGGGCATGGCGAGGCCACCCGTTCGGCCCTCAAGTTCTTCCTGTACACCTTTCTGGGTTCCCTCGCCCTGCTCGTCGGTTTTATCGGCCTCTACCTCGGCTCGAGCCCGCGGACTTTCGACATGGTCGAGCTGGCGAAGAACCCGCCGTTCCGCGACAATCCCCTCGTAGGCGGACTGATCCTCGCCGCGGTATTCATCGGACTCGCCATCAAGACCCCCACCTTTCCGTTCCACACGTGGCTGCCCTCTGCCCACACGGATGCCCCGGCCGTTGGGTCGGTGGTGCTCGCCGCCATCCTGCTCAAAATGGGCACCTACGGCTTCGTGCGCATTGCCATGCCCCTCCTCCCCGATGCCTGGCGACAGTGGGCCTGGCTGATCCTCGTGATCGGCATCATCTCGGTTCTGTACGGTGCGCTGGTCGCGCTAGCTCAGACCAATCTCAAGCGGATGATCGCCTACACCTCGGTCAACCACATGGGCTACGTCATCGTGGCGATCGGAGCCGCCGGCGTCATCAGCACGAGCGCCGAGCAGGCTCGGGATGTCGCCATCGCCGGCGCGGTCGTGCAGATGGTCAGCCACGGCCTGATCACCGGGGCGCTCTTCCTACTTGCCGGCGTGCTCTGGAATCGCCGCGAAGACTATGGAATCACCGCCTACGGCGGGCTCGCCGGCGTCGCTCCGCGATTCTCGGGACTCTTCGTGGTCGCCGGTTTCGCGTCGCTCGGGCTTCCGGGATTCAGTGGCTTCATTGCCGAGTTCCAGGTCTTCACCGGAAGCATCGGCTCCGTGCCGTGGAGCGCGATCGCCCTGCCCGGCATCCTGATCACCGCGGCGATGTTCCTCCTCGCCATGCAGAAGATGCTTCTCGGCAAAACCCGGGGACTGTCGACCGGACTCCGCGACCTCGATGCCACCGAAGTGCTCGCCATCGCTCCCCTGCTCATCCTCTCGGTAGTGATCGGAGTCTTTCCCCGCCTGCTCCTCGACGTCATCGAGCCGGCGGCCGCGGCCGTCAGCACCCTGGTCAGCCGGTAACACACGATGAAATCCGGTGACCCGCTCGCGCTGCTTCCTGAACTGTTCGTGCTGGCCGGTGCCGTCATCGCGCTGCTCGCCGGATCATTCCTGCCGCGCGAGCGCCAGGCCATCACTCGCTACGTGAGCATCGCCGCTCTCGCACTGAGCAGCGTCGCGGCCGCGCTCGTGATAGCGGCACCCGCATCGACCATTTTCGCGGGGAGTTTCGCGGTGGACGTGGCGACGGCAGCGGCGCGGCTCATCGTGCCGCTATCGACGATCTTCGTGATCATCCTGGGAAAGGAGGAGTTCTCGGGCGGAGCCCGCGAAAGCGAAACCTATTCCCTCCTTCTGCTGTCGTCACTCGGCGCGATGGTCATGGCCGGCGCCACCGATCTGCTCGTGCTCGCGGGATCATTCCTGCTGGCCAGCATCCCGCTGTACGCGCTGGTGGGGCTCAGTCGCAAGCCGGGTGCAGCGGAAGCCGCACTCAAGACCTACCTGATCGGAGCGCTGCTCGGCATCGCCCTGCTGCTCGGCGTGACCATCCTGTTCGGTATCGGCGGGAGCACGACCTACAGCACCCTGCGCCAATCCTTGGCCGATGCCCCGTCAGCCGCGGTGGCCGCCGGGGTCCTCGCCATCCTGGGCGGGCTGATGTTCAAGGCCGGGGGCGTGCCGGGCCACTTCTGGGTGCCGGATGCGACCCAGGCCTCCGGTACGGCGGTGGCGGCATTCCTGACCTCCATCCCGAAAATCGGCGCCATCATCGCCACCTATCGACTCATCGAGATGCTCCCTGCGGTGAGCGACTGGCCGCTGTTGATCGCCGTGCTCGCTACCGCAAGCATGACTCTGGGCAATCTCGCCGCCTTCTGGCAGGACGATGTGCGACGCCTGCTTGGCTGGTCCACCGTCAGCCAGGTGGGCTATCTCCTGCTGCCGGTGGCCGTCGCCGGTCAGGCCGCGCTCGCGTTGCCCTCCATGCTCCTGTATCTCGCCGGCTATGCCGTCACGAACCTGACCGCGTTCGCTGTCGTCGCCGCACTGCCGCAGCGGCGAACAATCGCCGACTTCAAGGGCGTCGCCGCATCCCATCCGTGGCTGTCGATCGCGCTCGTCGTGAGCCTGCTCGGCCTGGTCGGCACGCCGCCGACATCCGTGTTCGTCGGCAAATTCACCACCTTCGCGGCGGCGTGGGATGGCGGGCTCTCGTGGCTGGTCGTCGTTGCCGTGATCAATACCGTTGCCAGCCTTTTCTACTACATGCGATGGCTCGCGCCGATGTTCGCGCGCAATTCTCTGCGCTCGGATGAGCCCTCCCAACGGCCCTGGGCTGCGCGGGCGAGCATCGTGGGTGCCGTACTGTCGGTTGCCATCGGCCTCGCCGCCGGACTCGTGCTCACGCTGTTCACCGGCGCTCTCGCGCGCTGAGTGTGGTCTGCGGTTCGGCGATACTCCTGGCCAATCGAGCGAGCTGTGGCGTGCCGAGAAGGGTGCGGAGCAGCGCTCTCGCGGCCGCTAGCCCTCGGCGCGCCCACCAAAAGTACAAAGTTAACGGGTGCCCCTGATGAACCGACTTTTCCCCGCTGGCGGACCGACTTTCCCTGGCGGGCTGCTCGTTGATCGCTGCGAGCGGGATCGCACCTTCGATCAATTTGCGCTTGTACGCCACTACGGGGTTTCCTTCCAGCCAGAGACGCAAGCGAGTTTGATCGCCGCGCCTGAGGCTGAAGGCATCGGACAACACCTCATTTTTTGGGCTTGCTGATCTCGGCACCCGATCGGAGCCGACTGACGTTCCACTCGATCCTCTCGGGCATGCCCGTTGAAGCGAGCTTCGGCGGTGTGATTGCTCGCACCGCCGCGTGTACAGCGGCAAGCGTCTCGTCGAGAACCGCCGGGATCCGTTGTCTGGGAAGCACACCCCAAGACAGCGCTTCTTCTGTCAGTGCCTCCATCGAGATCCTCCGATGGTCGAAGATCCCTCCAACGGAGAGCGCAAGGTTCCAATCGATGCGCCCTTCTTGGAAGAGGTTCGGCACGGCGTCATAGATTTCGGTGAGTTGCGTTCCTGTGTCGAGGTGCAACAGGGCGACGTTCTTCGCGTGCGCATCGTTGTTGCCGATCGCAACGTGATAGGCGAGTTGGCGCAGCCAGCCCTCGGCTGCACGTCCACCGCCCGGGATCGAGCCCAACAGTTCACCGATGAGGCGCGCCGAGGGGCGCCCCCTCCTCGATGGCTGCCTGTGGTCTTGAAACTTCGCGTCGGTTGTCCGCCAGTCGAGCCCGAGAGCCTGTGCGAGATCCTCCTGATGGTGAAGGACCACGGTGCCGTCGACAACTTTGCGATCGAAGCGTTCAATTGCCAGGTAGTTCATCGTGCCTGCTGTATGCATCGCGCTCTGATACTGGGACAGGCCTGCGTGACGTGCGAGTTCATGGCTGTAAAACTCGTTGAAGATCGCCTCAGGACGAGACTGAAGTTGGGGTTTGAGAATGTGAGTCGAGTGCGCTCTGCCGTGGGGTTCAAGCCATTCGTCGTCGAATCGAGCGACAAGGAGTTTGGGCTGGAACCCCGGCAGCATCGAGCGACTGTCATCACGTGTTCCCAGGTCGTGCTCGTCAATCGCTTGTTGCAGTCGTGACGCGACGGTACGTTCTGCGAGCCCGTCGTAATCCGGGCGGTAGTTGACTGCCTCATCCTGGTGGCGCAGCGTGACTGCGCCCGCGAGTGAGCCGCCGAATTCGCTCAGAATCGAATAGAGGTCCTCGGGGTCGATCCCTCGCTTTGCAGCAAGCGCCGTGCGCTGGTTGCCCTCGGGGGTGTAGCCGCCGAGGAAATTCGATGCGAGCTCCGTATCGGGCGCACGGCCGGGGATGACTCCAAACGATTCGGTCAGGGTCGGGGCATCACCTTGGTATTCAGGATCCCACTCGATCGTGACCCGATGCTTAGCTCGGGCGTCCCTTCGCGCTACACCAATTCGGCGGTCGTGCAAGTAGAGGTCAAGCGTCTCCACCGCTCACCTCGTCATCGCTTGAGTGATACGTCAGCGTCACGGTGATGCCCAGCTCGTTGAGCGTTCGGAACAGTCGCGTGATGTAGAGGCTGCCCTTGCCCTTCTCGAGATCGATCAGGTAATCGCGTGAGAAGGCGAGCTGCTCGGCCAGGTCTTCTTGACGCACGGCGCGGCCCTCGCGCACGGCCTTGATGACAGGGCCGATGTCGCGGAACTTTCGCACTTTCACCGTGGGCATGATCGTATCCTTCATGTCGGGATAACCCCACATTGATCGATGTGGCGATATCCCCACATTAGAGCATGTCGGGATAATCCCACAAGCGGTTCCTTCGACGCACATGAGACGCGGTCGGTTCGCATCAGTACGCTCATCGCTCCTGGCCAATCGAGCGAGCTGTGGCCTGGCGAGAAGAGTGCGGAGGGCTAGGGATTCGAACCCTAGAGACATTTCTGCCCACCAGTTTTCAAGACTGGCTCCATCGGCCGCTCGGACAGCCCTCCAGATAACGCATCGAGCTTAGCCTCGATCCACCGGTTGGGCTGAGGACTTAGCGGCGCGTTAAACCGAGAA
>JAZJZS010000019.1:0-45755 GCA_040389685.1 Actinomycetota bacterium | reverse complement strand
AGAACGATTCAAATCAGGACCAGCCCAACCACACCAGCCGATCGGTGGATCGAGGTTAAGCGGATGCTGGATGTCACCCTCGCGAGCCTGGCGTTACTGGTATTGATCCCGGTCTTCCTCGTGGTCGCTTCGGCCATTCGTCGAGACAGCGCGGGACCCGTGCTGTTTCGGCAGGAGCGGGTCGGGCGCAATGGCGGCACCTTCCGCATGCTGAAGTTCCGGTCCATGGTGTCGACCGCCGAGGCAGACCTTCTTGACCTTCTGGATCAAAACGAAGGATCTGGGCCTCTCTTCAAGCTGAAGAACGACCCCCGGATCACCCGAGTCGGCCGCACGCTGCGGAAATACTCGATCGATGAGTTGCCGCAGTTCTGGAACGTCCTCGTGGGCGACATGAGCCTCGTTGGGCCCCGCCCGCCCCTGCCAGCCGAGGTGCAGGGCTACGAGGATCACGTGCACCGTCGGCTGTATATCAAGCCGGGTCTCACCGGCATGTGGCAGGTAAACGGCCGATCCAACCTGAGCTGGGAGGAAAGCGTGAGGCTGGATCTCTACTACGTGGAGAACTGGTCCCTCACCGGCGACCTCATCATCCTGTGGCGCACCTTCCGGGTGCTCGTCGCACCGGTGGGGGCATACTGATGGAAGACCTCGCGCACGACCTCACTCTCGGTCCGCCGCAGATCGCGACGAGCGCTGATATCGACCCCCGGGCATCAATTGGCGACGGCAGCTTCGTCTGGCACCTCGCGCAAGTGCGAGAGTATGCCCGCGTGGGCAACGGCTCGATCATCGGACGCGGCGCATATATCGGCCCCGGTGTGATCATGGGCCGCAACTGCAAGGTGCAGAATTACGCTCTGGTCTATGAACCGGCCCTTCTTGAAGACGGCGTGTTCATCGGTCCATCGGTGGTCTTCACCAACGACGTCTTCCCCCGAGCCACGAACCCCGACGGTAGCCGCAAGTCCGACGACGACTGGGTCGCGGTGGGCGTGACCGTACGAAGGGGTGCGTCCATCGGCGCCCGGGCCGTCTGTATCGCTCCAATTACGATCGGCCGCTGGGCGCTCGTCGCCGCGGGCGCGGTGGTTACCAAGGATGTGGCGGACTTCGCGCTCGTCGCCGGAGTTCCCGCCCGGCGCATCGGCTGGGTCGGTCGCAGCGGAACCCCGCTTCACGACGACGGGGGCGGACGCTGGAGCTGCCCGGCGACGGGCGAAACGTATCTGGAATCGGAAGGGACTCTTCGGGCATCATGACGGGAAGCGCACGATCGAGGGGGCGGCAATGGCGGAATCCTCCCGCGTGGTGACACCGCGTCGCCTCATTCTGGCCGGGGTCGGCCTCTCCGTTGTGCTCGTGGTCGCGGCGGTCACGGCAAGCCTCCTGCCCGGTGCCCCGCGTACCGCGGCCGGGACATCTGCCTCGCCATCCCCCGCTGCGGCCGGCTCCGCCGACCCGGGAGCGATCGGGCCCGTCATCCCCTCGACAAATGCTGCCCCGGATGGGACGCCGTCTACCCTTTCGCCCGCCACCCCAAGGCCGGTCGGCCCCCGGACGACAACGGAGGTGCCCCTGGGAACAGTGCCGCTCGCGGCCGTGCCGATCGCCACGCTGCCGCCCTCAACTGCAGTCGGACCGCTCGTGAGCGGTCCGCTCCCCGCGTCGGCCACGAGCACAGGCGCGCTCGTGGCCGGCTTCCCGTCGGCCATTCCGCTCCCGGCCGGCAACACCATCACCACTTCGTCGGTGTCTTCGAATGGCAATCGGCTGCAGGCTGCCCTGTCAGCGAAGACGACGATCGGCTCGGCCGAACTCGTGGACTGGTACACGGCCCAGTTCGCGAAGCTGAGTTTGCCTGGGTCTCCCGCCCCCGCGGTAGGCGGTTCCACCGCCTTCGCTTTCGCCCTCGGCGATGACTCGATAACTCTCACGGTGACATCGGCGAAAGCCGGCGGATCCCGCTACACGCTGCTCGGCACCTTCGCCGCAGTTTCGGGCTGAGTGGCTGACCGATGTACATCTCGCTCGAAGGTGACGAGCACCGGGATGCACCGGGATCCGCTCGAAAAACCGGCCTCGTGCGGGTGTCCTCCGTGGTGGTCACACTCGGTGTTGTCAGCTTGCTGACGGACGTCTCCTCGGAGTCAGTAGCGGCCATCCTTCCCCTGTACGTGACAAGTGCACTCGGGCTCTCAACCATCGCCTACGGTTTCATCGACGGCCTGTACCAGGGGGTCAGCGCGATCGTGCGGATCGGCGGCGGCTGGGCCTCCGACCGAGCGGATCGTCCCAAGTGGATCGCCTTTGCTGGCTACGCGCTCTCGGCCGTCGCGAAGATCTGGCTGTTGCTCGCGACGGGCTTCGCCGCGCTGATTGCGGTGATCACCGTCGACCGGCTTGGCAAGGGCATCCGCACGGCGCCGCGTGACGCGCTCATCACCGCCGAGTCCGATCCGTCCAATCTCGGGCGGTCGTTCGGAGTGCACCGGATGCTCGACACGATCGGCGCCGCGCTCGGACCGCTGATCGCCTTCTTGATCCTCTGGCTGGTGCCTACCGGCTACACCGTCGTGTTCGTGGTGGCGCTCGCGACGGCCGCCGTGGGCGTTGTCGTGCTCGGCCTGCTCGTACCCGACCGGCAACCGCGCCGTGAAGGAGCGATCGACGGGCATGTTCGCACCCCGTTTCGCTGGCGAAACCTCACCGACCCGCGGCTGCGGAGGCTCATGGCGGTGGCCGGCCTACTCGGCGTGCTCACCATCGGCGATGGGTTCGTCTACCTCTCCCTGCAAGCGCGCACGGATTTCGCTGCCCAGTGGTTTCCGCTCCTCTACGTCGGTACAAACGTGGCGTTCTTTCTCTTCGCCGTGCCGTTTGGCAGGCTCGCCGATCGGCTCGGACGCGCCCGGGTCTTTGTGTGGGGACACATCGCACTCCTGCTCGCCTATGCCGCCACTGTTCTGCCGTTCGGGGGCACCGCAACGATAGTGGCGTGCCTCCTCCTGCTCGGGGCCTTCTACGCGGCGACCGACGGTGTGCTCGCCGCGCTCGCCGGCCAGTTCGCTCCCCAAGGCAGCACGGCAAGCGGGATCGCGGCCACCCAGACCGTCGTCGCCCTCGCGCGACTGATCGCCTCCACGGGCTTCGGAGTGCTCTGGTTCACCCTCGGCCGCGCCAACGCTGCACTAGTCGTGACAGCCGCCCTGATGCTCGCAATCGCGGTCGCAGCCGTGTTGATTCGACCGCTCAATCGTGCAGGCGTCCGTGAGGCGGCACGTCACGATTCGGCCCGGGGGTCAGTGTGAGCCCGCGTGCGCGTCTTGTCCTGGCCGGCATCCTCACCCTGCTTCTTCTCGGCGGCGCCTCGGCATACGGCGTCGTCGAGATTGCCGCCTACCGGTCGCGCCTGGCGGCGCCGAGCCAAGTTCGCACCACGGGTACGGCGCCCGACACCGCGAACCAGGCTCGCATCGTATTTCGCAACACCGCGACGGGCGCGGGATACGGTCGCGTCGCGAGCGTGCCGATTGCACGCCCCGGCGGCACCCGCACCGTGACCGACCTCACCTGCGACCGGGTGTACGAGACGGTCTCCCGCACCATGTGCCTGCGAATAGATCGCGGCATCGTCACCACCTTCTCCGCGACCCTGCTCGACAAGGCGGGCGTGGTCCAGCGCAGCTGGGGCCTCCCCGGAATCCCGAGTCGTACCCGCATCGCACCCGACTCCTCACTCGTCGCGTTCACCTCCTTCGTCACCGGCACCAGCTACGCCACCGTCGGATTCTCCACGGCGACGTTTATCGCTTCCGTCGACGGCCGGGATTACGGAAACCTGGAGTCCTTCGCCCTCACGGTGGAGGGAAGACCCGTCACCTCTCTTGACCGGAATTTCTGGGGGGTGACCTTCACCGCTGACGACAACATCTTCTATGCGACTGCGGCGTCCGGCGGTCGCACCTGGCTCGTGCGCGGCGACCTCGCCGCACGCACCCTGACGTCCCTGCGCCAGGGTGCCGAATGCCCCTCGATCTCACCGGACGGATCCCGGATCGCCTACAAGAAGAATGTCTCCACGTCCGCGATCGCTTATTGGTCCATCGCGGTACTCAACCTGAAAACGGGGGAAGAAGCCGTGCTGCCCGAAAAACGCAATGTCGACGACCAGGTGCTCTGGCTCGACGACTCGACCATTCTTTACGGCTTGCCGACGGCCGACCAGCCAGGCGACAGCGACATCTGGGCGATCCCGAGCGACGGTTCCACTGGGGCCCGCCCCTTCATCGAACACGCCTGGTCGCCATCGGTGGTGCGACCATGACTACCACTGACACGGCAACTCGAATCGTGCTCGGCGGATGCGACGTTGACCTCGTTGATCGCGGAGATGCGCTTGCAGCGATCCGCCTCCGGTCGACGGTGCCGAATGGCCCGCCTCTCGCGGTCGTCTCGGTCAATCTCGATCACGTGCACCATTTCGGTAGCGGCGCACGCTGGCACGGTGTGCTCGATTCCGTCGATTCGACCGGGCTGGACTGGTTGAATCTCATCGACGGCGCTCCCCTCGCGAGCCAGGCGGCGCGCATCACCGGCGCAGCGTGGCCGCGACTCGCCGGGAGCGACCTCGCCGGTGCGATTCTCGCCGAGGCCGAACTCTCGGGTGCCAGCGTGGGTTTCCTCGGCGGCTCACCGGAGACGCACGAGCTGCTGCGGGTGAAGCTGCCGTCCGAGCGGCCGGCCCTGATTATCAGCGGCTACTGGTCCCCGTCCCGCGATGACCTAGAAGACCCGGAACGCGCCGAGTCCCTCGCAAGGGAGATCGCGTCGACGGGCACCGACATCCTGATCGTGGGGCTCGGAAAGCCCCGGCAGGAGCTGTGGATCGCCGAGTACGGCGCCGTCTGCGGCGCGCGGGTTCTTCTCGCCTTCGGCGCCGTGGTCGACTTCCTCGCCGACCGGGTCGCCCGTTCGCCCGAATGGATCGCCGCAGCCGGGCTCGAGTGGGCCTGGCGCCTCTCGAAGGAGCCCCGTCGACTCGCCCATCGGTATCTCCTCGACGGCCCATCGGCTTACCTGTCGGTGCGGCGGAACAGTGCACCCTCGATCGAGGTGTCCGCCCCGTTGCTCGAACCTCACCACCTCGACGTGCGGGTGCAGGAGGAGCGCACCGATCGATTCGTCACCGACGAATCCCGAGTGGAAGCCACCGTGGTGATCGTCACCTACAACAGCGCGGATCACCTCGATGCCTTGCTCGCTGGCCTCCGCGCCGAGAGTGACCGGGTGAGCTTGCGAGTCGTGATCGCCGACAATGGATCGACCGATTCGACACTGGACATCATCGGCGCCAATTCCGACCTGATCACCGTGGAGACGGGGGGTAACGTGGGCTACGCCCAGGGCATCAACTGTGCGATGCAGCGGGCGGGAGACTGCGGGGCCGTGCTTGTGCTCAATCCCGATCTCACAATCGAACACGGTGCCGTTCGGGCTATGCTCGACCGTCTCGCCGCGAGTGGGGCCGGCGTCGTCGTGCCGCGCATCATTGACGCCGGCGGTCAGGTGTATCCCTCGCTCCGGCGAGAACCGACGATCATAAACGCCCTGGGCGAAGCCGTCTTCGGCAGTCACTTCGCGAGCCGTCCCGACCTCCTGAGCGAGATAGACCGGGATGCCGTGAGCTATCGACACGCCCACCCGGTCGAGTGGGCCACGGGAGCCGCCCTCTTGATCGACCGTCGGGTGACAGATGCGGTCGGTGCCTGGGACAGCCGGTTTTTCCTCTATTCGGAGGAGACCGACTTCTTTCACCGCGTGCGCCTCGAGGGATTCCCGGTCTGGTTCGAGCCGGCCGCCGTCGTGCGACATGAACAGGGGGGTTCGGGAACGTCGGCCGAACTGGCGACGCTCATGGCGGTCAATCGGGTGCGCTACGTTCGCAAAATCCATGGACGGCGGTATGCGGGCGCCTTCCGTTCGGTGGTCATTCTTCATGAGCTGATGCGCGCCAGGGAGCGCGACCACCGTGATCGCCTTCGGGTGCTGCTCCGCGAGCGCTCCTGGGACGCGCTTCCCCAGGCAAGCAGGTTGCCGTCCGGCGCCGTGGGTATCCCGATCGGCTCGGTCCTGATCCCCGCCCACAACGAGGCGGGAGTCATCGGCCGCACCCTGAGGCCGCTCGCCGCCGCGGCTCGCTCGGGGCGGCTCGAAGTGGTCGTCGTCTGCAACGGATGCTCCGACGACACCGCAGCGATCGCGCAAGGCTTTGCCGGAGTGCGGGTGGTCGAGACATCCGTCGCTTCCAAAGCCTCCGCACTCAACTCAGGCGACCAAGTGGCGACCGCCTGGCCGCGCCTGTACCTCGATGCTGACATCGAGATCACGCCGGGTGCGATCGCCGCCGTCTTCGCCGAACTCGTTGATGCCAACCGCCTGGCGGCGCGACCGCGATTCCGTTACGACACCGGCGGCGCCTCCCTTCTCGTGCGCGCGTATTACCGTGCGCGCGACCGCATGCCGGCGATGTCGGCCTCGCTCTGGGGCGCCGGGGCCTATGCGGTGGACCGGAACGGCCACGACCGGATCGGTTCGTTCCCGCCTCTTCTTGCCGACGACCTGTTCGTCGACGCTTCGTTCTCTCCTCACGAAAAAATGGTGGTCGAGACACAGGCCGTCAGGGTTCGTACGCCGCGTTCCATTGAGGGCCTTTTGGCTATCCTGTCCCGCCAGCGTCGGGGCAATCTCGAGGCGGGATTCAGCTCAACCACGTCGGCCACCCTTCGCGGGCTCTTGGGAACTGTTCGGGGTCCCGTCAGCCTTTTCGATGCGGCCGTCTACGCTGGCCTCACGATCGCGGGCCGCCGAGCGGTGCGCACAGCCCGCGCCTCGGACCGCTCTTGGGAGAGGGACGATTCGAGTCGTTGAGCCCCGCCGACACGCCGTCCGGCGAAGCGACGTGTTGGACGGCGCGTCGAATCCTTGCTATCTTGTTCCGCGGACGGCGCCTACCGACTCTTGATTTTGCGAGGCTCGCAGTGACCCTAAACGACACTCCCAATTCGGCCAGCGGTCGTTCGAGACGACTGGCTATTCGCGCGGTGCTCAGTTCGGTGTCCTTGGTAGCAGTGGTCGCGGCCCTGCTCGGCGTGACCAATGCCGGGGACAATGCCTCCGCCACCCAGGTCGGCGCCTTCTTTACGAACGTGACACCGGTCACCGTGACCGCCAGCGACCGCCGATCCGTCAGTCTCGGCGTGACTTTCTCGAGTTCCGTCGACGGCACTGTCTCCGGAGTGCGTTTCTACAAGGGTGCGAAAAACACCGGGACGCACACCGGGGCCTTGTGGAGCGCCTCCGGCGTTAAACTCGCGAGCACCGTCTTCAGCGGCGAGTCCCGCAGCGGATGGCAGACAGCCCGATTCTCGAAGCCGGTCGCCATTACCAAGGGACGCACTTATGTGGCGTCCTACGTCGCCCCGCGCGGGCGATATTCCGCAGACAAACAGGGCTTTCGCTCGTCCATCACGCAGGGCGCCCTCACGATACCCGCAGGAGGCGGTGTCTATCGCTACGGATCGGACAGGTTCCCGCGCTACAACTACCTCAATACGAACTACTACGTAGACGTTGTCTTCACCCCGGGAATCAGCGCCCAAGTCACACCGCCCGGTGTGACGCCGACCCCCACACCGGTTCCCTCGATCACTCCCAGTCCCACTCCCACGGCCACAACGCCGCCCAGCCCTCCAAGCGGAGCGTCGCTGAGCCTCCCTCGTATCCCCTGGGAAGGTGGGTCCGCGTACTGGAAGAAGTTCCCCGCGGCCGACGCGGCCGGTTGGACTGACCCCAACTTCTTCCCGGTCGTGGTCTGGTTCAACGGCATCTCCAGTAACGCCGAAGCCGCCTACGACAAGTCTGTCGGCATCAATACCTATATCGGCATGGACCTCAACACCGATTACAACCTGTTCAAAGACAACGGGGTGTATTGGATCGGCGAGAAGCTCGCCAACACTCCGGCCAGCGGGGCATCCAACTGGGTCGGTAACTTCATGGACGATGAAGTCGACGGGCGATTCACCCCCGCCGAGGGACGCGCCCAGCTTCAGGCGATCAAGGACGCGAACGCGGGCAGTGGGCGCTTCAACTATGCCAACTTCACCCAGATCGTGATCAGCGACAACGGCAACCCTGCGGATGCCGAGGCCTACGTCAACAACTACACGGACGTCGTTTCTGTCGACATGTACTGGTACACCATCCCCTTCTGCGATTGGAATCCCTATCAGGGCAACAGCTACATCATCTCGGTCGACAAAGCCAATTGCCGCACCGCGTCTTCCTACGGCAAAACCATCCAGATGCTTCAGCAGCGGGATGCCGTCGACAATAAGCTCCAGCCGATCTGGCAGTTCGTGGAGAATCTCAATGGAGGACCAGGAGCGGATGCCCCCTCCGTCTATGTGACGGCGGGCCAACTCAAGGGCGCGGTCATGAATTCGGTGATCAACGAGGCCAGGGGAATCGTCTATTTCAACCAGAGTCTCTCCGGTTCATGCCAGGGCGGGAGCATCGTGAGGCAGTCCCAGGTCACGGCGAACTTCTGTGGAGCAGCCCAGGTAGCGGCCGCCTCCGAAGTGGATGCCACGGTGCGCCAGCTGGCCCCGGTGATAAACAGCCAGTCCTATCGCTACAGTTTCGGCGCAGGACTCAATACGATGCTCAAGACCTGGAACGGGTCTGCCTACGTGTTCGCGATGGTCGACGGGTCGAGCAAGCCCGGAAGCCGCACGTTCACCCTTCCTGCGGGAGTGAATGGCACGGCCGTGGAGGTCGTGGGCGAGAACCGCACGCTGGCGGTGAGCGGCAGAACATTCACTGACAGTTTTGCCAACGAATACAGCTACCACATCTACCGCGTGGCGCTCTAGACCTCAGGCCGGGATGGACGGTTCCCTCCCGGATCGAGCGCGCGCAGGTCCGATCCGAAGGCGGCGGCGAGGGCGGCTCCTTGCCGCCGCCATGACCCGGTCAAGAAGGGCTGCCGAGAGCACGCCGACGACCGCACCAAGAGCCGCTAGCGCGATGGACGCTCGAGCATCGCTTCCCCGGATAAAGCGCACCACCGGAGGGGACGGAGAGTCGATCGTTGTGACAAAGTTCTCCGGTGCGATGCCGGTGCGATCCTGCCGTTGCTCGACCAGGCTAGAGACCCGCTTACTGAGCGATGCTGCGACCGCGGCCACCTTGGTCGGTGACGCATCCACCACCTCGATGGAGAGGGCTGGCCGATTGAAGTTGTTCTGCCACTGGCCACCGTTATTGGGGAACGAAACCTGCCACCCGGAGCGCACTCCTTCGCCATAGAGCGTGCCGCTCGACGACGCGCTTCGAGAATCGTTACGGATGCCATTGAACTCGCGCTCGATGACGGCGACGAACTGCACGATGCTGGTGTTCTGATCCTCCAGGGCGTTGGCGCTCTTGGGCGGCAAGAACACCACGTCAACCTGGGTCCAGTACACTCCGGGCACACGTTGGGCGGCGAAGATGGCGAACACGGTGATCGCGGCGACAATCACAAGCACATACCACCGCCGACCGAGCACGCGCAGGAGCTGTATCGCAGTCACCTGCACCTCCTTTACGCGTCGGGCCGCGTCGAGAAGGCCATGATACCGCCGTGACCGTAAGCGCGGCCATAATGGAATCCCGGCGCCGGTCGGACGGGTAGCTGGGAGGTCAGTATGAGTGGGGGAATCGATCACGTGCTTCTCACCCGCTTCAACCTCCCGAGTCCGGGGGTCGAAAGCCTGGTTCGAGCCAAGGAGGGCTGGCTGCGCAGCCGAGTGGACCTCTTCGAAACCTTTTGCGTTCCCTCGGTGCTAGCCCAGACCAATCGCAATTTTCTGTGGATCATCTATTTCGATCCCCGGGGTCCGGCCTGGCTGCGCGACCGCGCCGCCGAATTCGAGTCACGCGGGGTCTTTGTGCCGATCTATCGCGAGAGCGTGTCCCCGTCTGAGCTCGTCGAAGACCTGCGGAGGGTCACTGGCGCCACGGGGTCGACACTCATCACGACAAACCTCGACAATGACGACGGAATCGCGATCGACTTCGTCGAGCGCCTGCAGCGCTGCGTTCCAGCATCGTCGCGCTGCGCACTGTACCTCAGCCGCGGGCTCATCCTCTCGCCCACCGACCTTCACCTTCGCGTAGACCGCCACAATGCCTTCTGCTCGGTGCGAGAGGGTTGGGATACCCCGCGCACCTGTTGGCTCGACTGGCACGACCTGCTGCCCCGGCACATGCCGGTGACCCTCATCGACGGTGAGCCGGGTTGGCTCCAGGTGATTCACGGCGGCAACGTGAGCAATCGGGTTAAAGGGCGACTCGTGCGACGGGGCAGCTACCCGGCCCTCTTTCCCGGACTACTTGACGGCATCGACGACCCGGCACCGCGGGACCTGGTGCGGGCTCGGCTCTTGGTAGAACCGCTCCGCGGGCTGAGGGAAACCGGCCGGGGCCTGGCCAAGCGTGCGGCGCGCGCGATGCTCGGCAAGGACGGTCTCGACCGGCTCAAGAGCAGGCTCGCCAAGGGGCGCGTTCACGGAATATCCTCCGACCGTCAGGCGCGGTAACCGATAAACTCAGATCCAGCACCGCGCCGAGGAGGACCCGACTTGAACCTTCGTGATTTGCTCAACAGCCTGGCACGACGTTGGTACGTCGTGCTCCTGGGCCTGCTTATCACCGGTGGCATCGCGACGGCCCTGTTCACCGTAGTACCGGTCTCGTACATCTCCCAGGCCAGCGTCGTGTTGCTTCCACCCAAGTCGACAACGGACCCGCAGGCCAACCCTTTTCTCCGTCTCGGCGGTCTCAGCCAGGCCGTGGACATCCTCACCCGCACCATCAATTCGGATGCCTACAGCGAGCCGCTGATCGCCGAGAACCGGGGTGCGACCTTCACCACCGCGGCAGACACCACCACAAGCGGACCGATCATCCTGATCGAGTCCCGCGCACCGAGCCCGGCCCGCGCGACGGCGATGACCGACACGGTGCTCGCCGCGGTTCCCGACGTGCTCGACCAGATCCAGGCCAAGCTGTCGGTGAGCGCCGGCTTCAAAATCGACGTCACCACGATCGCGGTGGATCAGAAGCCGAAACTCGACGCGAAGATCCGCCTCCAGATCGTCCTTGGTGTCGCCGCTCTCGGCGTCGTCCTGAGTGTTCTCCTCACGGGGCTGGTCGACGGCCTCGCGCTTTCGCGCCGCCGCCGCATCGCGGAGGACAGCGCCACGCAAGGCGCAATCGACGGCCGAGGCCCGCGCTCGGTGGCGAAGAGCGCGACTGACCTCCGAGTTACTCCCCGTTCCGACGGTGATCCGGCAGCGCAGCGACAAGCAAAACGGTGGCAGTCCGCCCGGCCGCGCCCACCACGCGCACCGACCGCGTCCGAAGAGTAGGCCCATGACCCAGGTGCACCGTCCGCGAAGCCGCCCTTCGCGCGGGGTGGGGGTGACGGGCATGGCACGACGTCGCCGATTCGATGCCGTCTTCGTGCTTACGGTCTACCTCGCGCTGCTATACGTTGTGCCCTCCGATCGCACGATCACCCCGCTGGGGGCAGCGGGATCCCCTGCCGTACTGTTCGGGGTCCTCTGCGGCGTCTGGTGGGCGTGGTACCAACTCTCCCGTACCCAGGCGACCCGCGACGGGTCCCATCGTCCGGTACGCACGGCGTTCTTCGTCTTCATGGCCGCCGTTGTCGTCAGCTACGTTGTGGCGATGCTGAGTCCGCACTCGCCCGTCGAGATCAGCGCCGCGGACATCGGCATTCTTCGCCTGCTCTCTTTCGCCGGTGTGCTGCTGATCACCAGCGACGGCATCCGCGACCGTGACCGCATGCTCGTGCTGCTTCGTCGGCTGGTGCTTGCCGGGTCGCTCTTCGCCACGCTCGGTCTCGTGCAGTTTTTGACCAAACAGTCGATCGTCGCATCGATACCACTGCCCGGATTCTCGACGACCCAGGACTACTCGGCGGTGCAGGATCGCAGCGGGTTCGCTCGTGCAGCGGCGACGGCCACGAATCCGCTCGAATACGCCTTCGTGCTTTCGATGATCCTGCCGATCGCCCTGACCCTCGCCTTCGACGACAAGACCCGCAGCACGATCCGACGCTGGACGCCCGCGGCGCTCATCATCGGGGCTCTCGCCCTCTCGGGTTCACGTTCGGCTGTCGTCGGTCTTGCCATCGGGCTCGTCGTCCTCTTCCCCTCGTGGACGGCACGAGCGCGTCGCTGGTCGCTGGCTATCGGGGCATTCGGGGTCGTGGTCATCTATGTGCTCGTGCCCGGGATGATCGGCACCGTGCGTTACCTGTTCCTCAACCTCGGCCAGGAACCGAGTTCCTCGTCCCGCACGGGCAGTTACGTCGTCGCCACGGGGTTCATCGAACGCAGCCCGCTTTTCGGCCGGGGATTCGGCACCTTCCTGCCCCAATACCGCATCCTCGACAACCAACTGCTACTCACCGCGATCGAGCTCGGTATCGTCGGCTTGGCTGCACTTCTCGGACTGTTCGCGACCGCCCTCGTGGTCACCTGGCGGGCACGCCTGCGGCAGTCGTCACGCCTCCACGGCCAGCTCGGCCACGCGCTGTTCACCTCGATCCTCGCGGGGGCGGTGATGACAGCCTTCTTCGACGACCTCTCCTTCCGGATGTCCGGAGGCACGATTTTCCTGGTACTGGGCCTTTGCGGCGCCTATTGGCGCCTGTTCGGCAGCCGGCGCGACGAGACTTCGGCGCCAGCCCCCTCGGCGATCAACAGCAGCAGCTGAGCGGCTCGCGACTCCCAGCTGTGACCGCGAGCGAAGGCCATCCGACGCTCACGGTCGTGCTCTGTCGCGGGGCGGGACAGGATCTCTGCGACGCGGCGCGCGAATTCAAGCGGACCGTCCGCGACATCGATGAGATCGGTGTCCAACCAGCGCACCGACGGTAGCGGTGAGGACACCACGGGAAGCCCGGCCGCGAGGTACTCAAGGGTCTTCAACGGAAAACTCCCTCGGTTGAACGCCGTATCGGCGTAGGGGGTGAGCCCGACTCCCATCGCGCCTAGAGCTTCCGGGAGTTCGGCCGCGGGCAGCGCACCACGCCACTCGACGCCCGGACTGGACAACCACGTGTTCAATCGCTGTGCCCGCTCCGGCGCCATCGCGCCGCGTGGCCCGATCACCACGATCGGAATTCCGCTCTGGCTAACCGCCTCGAGAAGCTCGAGGTCGAGACGGTCGTTGAGTTGCCCCACCAGCACTGCCCGCGCGCTTGGTTCGGCCCGGTAGCCTCCCGGCGCCGGCTCGCATCCGTTCGCGAGAACGGCGACACGAAGCCCGAATTCGCGGGAGAGTTGTTCGGCGAGGGACGGCGAGACGGCCGCCGCGACATCCGCTGTCCGCAGGTTGCGAGCGAGGTCCCGGCGGATGCGAGCGACCGACAACCCCATCAGGCCGGCACCGGCGATCCAGTCGTCGGTGGCGTAGTGCACCCGAACGCCCGCGATGCCGCGAGGAAAACGTTCCCGCGGAGAGGCGACCACGACAGCACCAGCGTCGATCCCGAGGGCTTGCAGGGACGAGCGGATGACGCGCGCACGACCCCAATCGGCGAGCGCCCGCATCCCTGGCCTCGATGCGCCGGGCAGCGACGCCACCTGGAGTCTGGTGACCCCCGGAGCGACCAGATCCCGGCCGCTGCGTGGGACTTCAGCGGACCCGGTTCGGGAGCGGGTCAGAAGGGAGAACGGCGGGTCAACCCACAGCACGGGCACCGATCGGCCGACGGCAGTGACGAGTCGGCGGTCCGTTCCCGGAATGTCGCTCCACCTGCTGCCGGCGAGATAGACCACGGCTTTCGGGGGACCGGTCGGCGAGGCGAGTGTGGGTCGGGTGACCACGAGCTGAGTGGCTCTGAGCTCGGCATCCGCCCGTTCTGAATCGGTCATCGTGGGCGTGACGCATCGGCCGCCGTGGCAGTCGCTCGCACCGGAACGGCGTTGAAATCGTCAGCGCTTTCGGTGCCGCGCGCGCGCCTGACGCGCTTGCGGAGGTAGTAACCGCCGTAGCGGAGGAATGCCGCACTGTCTGCCCGAAGGGTCTCCGCCCGACCGACCGGGTGTTCGAGGGCGAGTCGGTACTGCTCGACTTGCCGATCCGCCGCGCGCCCGAGGGAAAAGCGGTGCTCCACCAGGTGACGCCCGAATGCTCCGAGCTCAGCGCGCCGACGGGCATCTGGCAGGATGTCGCGGAGGATCCGTTCGAGCGTGGGCGCGCCTTCCGCCGCGGAGGTTCCAACGCCGTACCAGCCGGTGACAAGGAACCCGGAGACGGAGTCCGGCGTGAGCAGTTGCCAGAAACCGCGTTCGCCCTGCACCACGAGAGCTTGGCGGAAGGCGAGAGCCCGAAGAGCGGATCCACCCATTCCGAGCGCGAGATCTGCGGTGGCATAGGCCGCCCGCGGGTCGTCGAGTTGGCCGGTGAGCACGATCGTGCCCGGACCCACCCGCTCATTGGCTTCGCGGGCTCGGGCCTCCACGATTGCTCTGGCCGGGCCGTCGCCGACAAGAACGAGCCGCACGGGCAGCGCGTCATTGACCGCGGCGACCGCGGCGATCGCGGCCAGTGTGCCCTCGAGCTTCAGCTCGTGTGCGAAACGGGTCACCGCCGTGACCGTGAACCGGGACGGGTCCAGCCCGAACTGACGGCGGAATTCGCTCTGGCCCACATCGGCATTCGCGTCGTTGAACACAAGGTCGACGGGGGGTTCGAGAAGTCCAATGCGGCGTCGTCCGGCCGCGCGTTCGGCATCCGCTATCTCCTGGGTGCCCACGAGGAGCGCCATCGAGCGCGGGATGAATGGGGCGACGGCCATCGACATCACGGTGGCGACAGCAGTCGTCTGCCGATGGTGGCGAACCGCCAGTCGTGCCTCGAGCGCAGGAGGCCATTCATACCCGTGCACCACGTCAACCTCCCGATGCCGGATGAGGCGCTCCAGCGCGGAAACGACCGTCGGAGACGGGCGACGACCCGGTTGGGGTGCCTCGATGAACTCGAGCCCAAGCTGGTGGATCCGGGGAACGAGCGCGCCCGGCCGGCCGAACACCGCGACCTCGTGCCCGAGCGCCGCGACGGCCGCCGCGATCTCGATGGCGTTGAGTTGGCTCCCTCCGACGGCCAGGTCATGGGGATAGACGAGGATCTTCATGCCGGTCACCTCCGTCCGGCGGCCCGATGAGCTGCCGGGTTCTGCCGAATTCCCGCTGGATGACCCTGAGCGTCAGGGCCGATCACGGGTGAGACGGGCGGGACATCCACGCCGATGCTGCGCAGCGAGAACACCGTGGCGCGGTCACGGTAGAGCAGCAAAGCCATTGCGGCGAGGGCGACCAGCCCCGAGAGGGCGGCCGCAAGGAAGGGACTCTGCACGCTGAGGGTAAGAATCCGGGCGACGGCGAAGACGACGGACCCGACGGTCAGGGGCAACCATACCTGGACTGCGACGTCACGCCGCCGGATGCCGGCTCTCGCCAGCCGCCAGAGGTAGACCGGGGTCACCACCACGGCGGCGACGAGCAGTTGCGCCGCCGCGACCGCCCCAATGCCACCGAAGAGCGCCCCCACAACGAGTGCGGGGAGGAGCGCGGCCAGCCAGGTCACCTGCACCATGAGCAGCGAACCGGATCGCTTCGCCACCACCAGGTAGTCGTAAGCCAGTTCAAACACGATGCGGAAAGCTGCGAGCACCGCTAGCCAGCTGAGAGCCTGGGCCGCCGGGGCCCACTGCTCGCCGTAGACGAAGCGGATCACCGGCTCCGCGGCCCCGGCGATAACGAAGCAAACCGGCACGGCGACCGCCGCCACCACCCTGAGGAAGGCGAGATAGGCGGTACGCATCGCTTCGGGTGCGTGCTGCAGTCGGGCGAAGGCCGACGGCGCAACGCTGCGGAGGGGTTGGGAGAACATGCTCACCGGCCAGCTGGCGAGATTGAATGCGAGCACGTAGAACCCGAGCATCGTCGCGCCGAGAAGGTTACCCACCACAAGCTGATCGGCATAGCCGACGGCGAAGACGATCAGGCTGACCCCGGCTAGTGGCAGCCCGAAGGCGAGAAGGGAGCGCAGATGATCGCGGCTGAGTCCTAAGCGATAGGGAAGAGGCGAGTACAGGAGGAAGAGCACAGCAGACAGCAGCGTTCCCACGATGCGGCCGATGGCGAGGCTCATCGCCCCGAAACCGGCTATGGCGAGCACAATGGAGACGATCGCCCCCGACCAGACGTTGACCTGGTCGACGATCATGCGGGTTCCCTGCCGGAACTCTCGCTGGAGGAGAGCCGCCGGGGTGGCGACGGCTCCGTTGACGAGAACGCTCAGCAACAGGATTCGCACGACCGGGATCGCCGAGGGATCGCCCATCGCCGAGGCGAACGGCGCGGCCGCCACCCACGATGCGGCAAAAAACAGGATGCTCGCAAGCACCGAGATCGTGGTTACCGTCGGTGCGATCTCGCGAGGGTTGCCCGGCCACCGTACGATCGCCAGACTCACGCCGAGCTCGTTGAAGCTCAATACTGCGGCGAGAGCGACGAAAGCCACCGCATAGGTGCCGAATGCCTCCGGGCCGAGCAGCCGCGCCAGCACAATGCCGATCCCGAGCGTGCCGACGCGCGACACCGCTGTGTTGACAAAACTCCACGCGAGGGCCCGGGATGCCCCCGGGCCTTCGCGTGTCATCCGGTGGGCGGACATCGTCGTCACGCCCTCGCGGACATCGTCGACTGCGCGGCGGCGCCGCGAGAGGATCGCACCGAGGTTCGCAGGCACTCGACCACGACATCCTGCTGATGGTCGGTGAGGCCGGGATAGATCGGCAGGGACAGGATGCGTGCCGCCAGTCGCTCCGCTACGGGAAACGATCCGGCCGGGTTCACCCGGGAGGCGAAGGCCGGGAGCAGGTGAACCGGAGTCGGGTAGTGGAGTCCCGCACCGATGCGCTGAGCCTGCAGCTCCGACAGGACGCGGTCGCGGTCGGCCACCTGCACGACGTATTGGTGGAAGACGTGGTCGTTCCCGTCCGCCGTGTCCGGGGTCAGGACCTGCGGAACGTCGGCGAGAAGCCGCGTGTACCGCGCGGCGAGTCTCCCTCGCTCGGCGTTCCACTCGTCGAGCAGCTCGAGTTTGGCGGAGAGCACGACGGCTTGCAGCGAATCGAGCCTCGAATTCGTACCGACCTGCAGGTGCTCGTACTTGTGCTTGCCACCGTGGTTGCGAAGGGCGCGCACCCGCTCGGCGATGGGAGCGGATGGTGTGATCACGGCGCCGGCATCGCCATAGGCCCCGAGATTTTTACCCGGATAGAAGCTAGTGCCGGCGACATCCCCGAGCGAACCCGCCCGGCGCCCACGATATCGGGCTCCCTGCGCCTGCGCGGCATCCTCGATCACGGCGATTCCGGCACCGGTCACCGACCGGATGGCGTCGATGTCAGCGGTCTGGCCGTAGAGATGCACGGCGATCACCGCGCGGGTACGCTCCGACATCCGAGCGGCGAGTCGGCCCGGGTCGAGCAGAAAGTTTTCATCGCAATCCACAAACACTACCTCGGCCCCGGCGCGGACCACCGCTTCCGCCGTCGCCACGAAGGTATTCGCCGGGATCACCACCTGGTGGCCGGCTCCGATCCCGACGGCGCGCAGAGCGAGTTCGAGCGCGTCGGTGCCGTTGCCCACCCCCACGACGTGATCGACGCCGCAGTAGCGGGCGAAAGCGGTCTCGAATTCCGCGACCTCCGGTCCAAGAATAAAACTCGTCGCCGCGAGCACCCGGTCGAAACCGGCGCGGACGCGATCCGCGACTCGTTCGTGTTGCCAGCCAAGATCGAGCATCGGAACGTCGGTCATCGGGAGGCCTCCACACTCGAATCGACGAGCCGTGAGGCCTGTTGCCGTTCGAGCCGTCTGGCCGGCACCCCGGCCCAGATCTCTCCTTTGGGGAGGGCGCGGAGCAGCACAGCTCCCATGCCCAAAGTAGAATATTCGCCGATGGTGATCCCTTGGCGAACGCAGGAGTTCATGCCGAGATAGGCGCCACGTTCCACCGAGACCCCGCCACCGAGCGACACGCCGGCGGCGAGCGTGACGAAATCGTCGACACGATCGTCGTGGGTGACTGTGACAGCCGGCATCATCACCACGTGGCGGCCGACTATGGCATCGGCGGTGATCGTCACGTGTGCCAATATGATCGATCCAGCACCGACGGGACAGCCGGCGGGATTCCGCACACTCGCGTCGACAACCGTTGCATAGCATTCAGGCGGAAGGCAGAGGCGCGCGACGATGCGTTCCCTGGCAGCGCCGGATCCGACACAGACCAGCACCCGCGCACGCGGAAAGCGTTCGAGATCGAGGGATGATCCAAGCACCGGCATGCCGCCGCATCTACTGCCGACGGCATTCGGGTCGTCGTCGAGCACGCCGATCACCCGCTGGAAGTTGCTGCCACTGAGGGTTCCGATTACTTCCCTGGCGAGGCCACTCGCGCCGATCAGGATGATTTCCTCCACGTCGGTCACCGTGTGGCCGCAGAGCGGATCGAATCGATCACACGCTCACGATCCGCATCCTCCATCCGGTGATACAGCGGCAGGATCAGTGTGTGGTCAGCCAGGCGCTCCGTCACCGACAGGTCGGCGTTTCCGGCGTCCCGACCGCGGTAGGCCGGCTGGCGATGCGCGGACATGATTCCGCGCCTGGCTGAGATCTCGTTCCCCGCGAGATGGGCGAGCAACCCATCGCGATCCAGGGGAAAATCACTCTGGACCTCGATCCAGAACGACTGGAAATTGCTCGTGCCCCAGGCCGGGTCTTCGACCAACCGAAGCCCGGGGAGGTCGGCAAGACCGTCGCGATACAGTGCGACGTTGGCGCGTCGTCGGGAAACCATTTCGCTGAGCTTGCCCAGTTGCACGAGCCCGACCGCGGCCTGCAGGTCGGTCATTCGGTAATTGAAGCCGATTTCGGCGTACTCCTCGGCCGGAGCGAGAGTGCTCGAGTGCCGGTCGGTCGCGGAGACGCTCATGGCGTGCTCTCGCAGGCGGGCCGCGCGCTGTGCCCAGGCCGGGTTGCCCGAGGTGAGCATGCCGCCCTCGCCCGTCGTGAGGATCTTGCGCGGGTGGAACGACCACGCAGCGAGCACCGCGCCGGCGCCGACGGATCGGCCCCGGTATGTGGAACCGGCACCGCACGCGGCATCCTCGATCACCACGATGCCTCGAGGGTCACACAGCGTTCGGATCGGATCGAGGTCTACCGGCATCCCGCCCTGGTCTACGACGATCACTGCCCTGGTGCGCTCGGTGAGGGCCGCCTCGATCGTGGCGGAAGTGACGTTGCCGGTGAGTGGATCGACATCCGCGAACACCGGCCGGGCACCGACATAGGTGGGGGCGTTGGCCGTCGCGATGAACGAGAAGGACGGCACCACGACATCATCGCCACCGCCGATGCCCGCCACGACGAGGGCGAGGTGCAGTGCCGTTGTGCAGTTCGAGGTGGCGACGGCGTGTCCCGCGTCCAGTTGAGCGGCGAACGCCTGCTCGAAGGCGGCGACCCGCGGGCCCTGTGCGACCCAGCCGGAGGCGATCACCTCGGCGACGGCCGTGATCTCTTGCTCGCCCATCCACGGGACCATCACATTGATCCGTGACATCAGCGCACCGTCTCGGGAAGCCAATTTCGCACCTCGATTCGGCTGAGCATCTCCGGGATGTCCCGACCGCCGGCCCTGAACCATTCCACGAGATCGGCCACCCCATCGCGGAATCCAACGAGAGGAACGAAACCGGTGAGCGAGTTCATGACCGACGGATCGCCGAGAAGTCGCCGAACATCCCCGGGCCTCGCTTCGAGGTGCTCTGGTGTCAGGTCCGGGCGCCCCACCGCGATTGCCACGGCTGCGCAGAGCTCGTTAATGCTCGTCTCGCTGCCCGAACCGAGGTTGATCGTCTGCCCGGCGATGCCGTCCGTGTCACCGACGAGCGCGAGTGCCGTCGCAGTATCCGAAACGTGCATGAAGTCCCTCGTCTGTTCACCGTCGCCGAAGACAACCGGGCGCAGACCCGCCAGAAGACGCACGATCGTGCGAGGGAGGACTTCCCCGCTGTCGCCCTCGAAGTGGCTTCGCGGTCCGTAGGTATTGAACGGTCGGACGACCGCTGTCGGGAGTCCATGGGTTCGGAAATAGGCCCGGGTATAGGCTTCGCCGGCGAGTTTTCCTCCCCCGTAGACCGTTTCCGGCCAGGTCGGGTGCCGCTCATCCATTGGCGCATACTGGGCCGTTCCGAAGACCTCACTGGTGCTCACGTAGACGAACATCCCGGTCTTCTGCTCCAAGGCAGCCTGCAGCATCCGAAGGGTACCCTCGGCATTCACCCGATGATTTTCGATCGGATCGTGCAGGCTGTGCCTGACGCCCAAGCAGGCGAGGTGGTAGACGATGTCAACGCCCGCGATCGCTGCCGATCGGGCATCATCGCTCCGGATGTCCCCTAAGAGCAGTTCGAACCGCGCTTCGTTCGCGAGATGATCCAGATTGGCCCGGTTCCCGTTCGACAGGTTGTCGAGCACCCGCACATGTCCGGCCCCACGCCTCAGGAGCGTGTCGACCAAGTGGCTGCCGATGAACCCCGCCCCGCCGGTGATGAGGATGCGCGACCCGCGTATGGCGCTCACCGGGCGGCGTCCACGAGCAGGTCGCTCTCGACCTGCGCCAAATTCCCGGCATCCGCCAGACTGCGGCTCGCAGCTTCGAGCACGGAGAGCACCCGAAGTCCGGCGAGTCCGTCTGTTCTCGCCGCTCGCCCATCCCGAATGCTCGCGGCGAACTCCTCAGCCATCACTGCGAGCGCTTCGTGTTCGGGAAGCGCCGGTGACCAGGTGTCGCCGAGCCGGTAGGAGATGGTGGATGACCGTCGATCGACCTCATCAACGGACTGCTGGTCGAGGTCGACTCCCCGGTCGTAGACGCTGAGCCGTTGCTGGGGATTGAGGTCGTCCCAGACCAGCGTCTGCTTCGTGCCGCCGATCACCATCCGGCGGATCTTTGTCGGGCTGAGCCAATTGACATGCACGTGGGCGATCGCGCCGTTACGCAGCGGGATGGTGAGGTAGCCGACACAGGCGCGCCCAGCTCCGAGCGGATCGGCTCCGTGCGCCGAGACAGCGGTCGGCCGCAACCCACCGGGCAGCACGAAGTCGATGATCGAGAGGTCATGCGGGGCGAGATCCCACAGAACGTCGACATCGGGCTGAATCAGGCCGAGGTTGATGCGCACGGAGTCGATGAACAGGATCTCGCCCAGCGAACCCTGGCTGATGATCTCCCGGATTTTGAGCACGGCGGGGGTGTAACAGTAGGTGTGGTCGGCCATGAGGGTCAGCCCCCGTGATGCCGCCTCGTCGACCATTTCGATCGCGCGCTCCCTGCTGTCGGCGATGGGCTTTTCGACCAATACGTGCTTTCCGACGCGAAGCCCGGCCATGACGACGGCATAGTGGGTGCGGGCGGGCGTCGCCACCGCGATGGCGTCGATCGTGTCGTCGGCGAGCACCTCGTCCAATCGGGTGAACACCGGAACTCTACCGACCCGATCGGCGAGCGATTGCGCCCGATCCTCATCGAGGTCGCAGATTCCTGCGAGCTCCCAATCGCGACCGGTGCTGAAGTTGCGGGCAAGATTCGGGCCCCAATAACCGGCGCCGACGACCGCGATCCGCAATCTGGAATTCATGGATTTTCCCCTGTTCTGTCCTGTTTCGGGAAAGTAGGCAGAGGACAGGCTGCCAAATGCAGTGCCGGGCGCACTACGGCGAGAAACTCACATCCACCCAGTAGTTGTGCGGCGCGGTACCGGTTGGCGCGGTTGTGCCGTACATGTAGGTACCACCGGTGGCGATGGTCGAGAGCGAGCCGCTGGTCTGGGCGACCGCGAGCGCGTTCAGATCCACGGCGTACTGGCCGGAAAGTGCGTAGTAGGTGGCGCGGTACTCGGTTGCGGCCTGGATCGGGACGGGCGCCGGGAGCACAACAGTCTGCCACCCACTCGCCGTCTCATTGGTCGCCGTCGCTGTGGCGAGCTGCTGGCCGGTGGCAGTCCACAGGTAGACCTGATGAATGCCGGTGTTGGCTGGCCCCTTATAGAACCGGATGCTGGAAATGAAGCCCGCGACACTCGACATGAATCGCACGCCGACCTGGACCGGGCCAGGGTCATTCCAGTTGACGTTCGCCGGAACCGCGTCTGTTGCGAACAGCGAGATTCCCGTCGGAGTCGGCGTCGGAGTCGGCGTCGGCGTCGGCGTCGGCGTCGGCGTCGGAGTCGGAGTCGGCGTCGGAGTCGGCGTCGGCGTCGGCGTCGGCGTCGGAGTCGGAGTCGGAGTCGGAGTCGGCGTCGGCGTCGGAGTCGGCGTCGGTGTCGGTGTCGGAGTCGGAGTCGGAGTCGGAGTCGGCGTCGGCGTCGGAGTCGGCGTCGGTGTCGGTGTCGGTGTCGTCACCGAGAACAGCACATCGACAAAGTAGTTGGTCGACTGGTAGCTGAAGGTCGGGAAGCCGCCGCCTGCCCCGTAGCGGTACAACCCGTTGGTCACCGCCGCGGCGGTGAGCGGTCCGCTAGTCTTCGCGGCGGAGAAGTAGCCCGCGGTGTTGGCGTAGTTGCCCTGAGGAGCGAGATACGACACCACATATTGCTGTCCTGCAGTGAGTGCCACCGGGGCGGAGAGAGCAGCCGATTGCCAGCCGCTCGCTGTCTCACCGGTGAAGGTCACCGACGCGAGGAGGGTGCCGTTCGAGGACCAGAGACTGCCCACATGCGTGCCCGTGTTCGTCGCGCCCTTGAAGAACCGGATGGCCGTGACACTGCCGGCCGTCGAGGGCGTGAACGAGACCCCCAGCTCGACCGCCGACGAGTCATTGGTCGCCGCCTGAACCGCTGGCGCCTCGGCACCGAACAGCGTGTAGGTCGTGGTCGTCGTCGTAGTCGTGTCCACGGTGGTGAACGACCAGTTCTGTGTGCTCAGCGTCGCACCTTCGGTGGTCACGACTCCCGCGAGCGTCACAGAAACGAGCGCATTGTTAGGCAGGTCCGTAGTCGGACTGAGGGTGATCGTCGTGCCGGATGGCGACAGAGTGGTAGTGCCGGCAATCGCGTTTCCACCGCTCGATGCGTTGAGCGAGTAGCCGGGAGCGACCGGCGATGACAGGGTGGCCACAATCGCCGACGACCGGGAAACTCCCACGGCGCCGGGGGCGGGAGCCTGGCTGACGACGCTCACAGCGGGCGCCGGGCTCGTGAACACCAGGTCAACCAGATAGTTGACCGAAGAACTGGAGGTCGGGAAGAGATCCGCGTAGGAGTAGACGCCGGCGGATGCCGCGACCTGGAGCGGTCCCCGGGTGAATCCGCTGGAGAAGCCGCCGACCGTGGCCGAGTAGAGACCGACGGTGGTGCGGTAGCTCACTACGTAGCTGGCACCGGCGGTCACCGCGACCGGAGAGGCGAAGGTGGCGGTCTGCCATCCGGAGGTCGACTCCGGGGAGAAGGTTGCCGTCGCGAGGCTCGCGCCGGCGGAACTCCACAGCGTCCCGACGTGAGTGCCGGTGTTGTTCGGGCCCTTGTAGAACTTGACGCCGCTCACGAACCCGTTCTTGAGCGCGGTGAACTTGACCCCGAGAGTAACGGCGTTGGTGTCGGCTTCCTGCAGGATTCCGGGAACCGCGGAATCGTCGAAGAGGGAGCACGGGCAGACTCCGGCAGCCGCGGCGGGCTTGACGGTGGTGAAACTCCAGGCCCCGCCGGTGGAGACGACCGCCCCGTTGCTGTCAGTCCCCGAGAGCGCGGCGCTGTAGGTGACGAAGCCGTTGAGTGCGCTCGCCGGGGTGAAAGTCGCCGTGCGGGTGGCGGTGTTATAGCTCGTTGTGCCGACGACCGCCGCGCCATTCTGGTTAGTGACCGCGAGCGCAACCGAGGCCGGGGTGACCGCCCGCGAGAATACCGCGGAGATCGTGGTGGTGACGGGCACACTCGATGAGCCGGGCAGCGGCCACTGGCTGCTCACCGTGAGCGGCGAACCGTCCTGTGCCGTGAAGATCGCATCGACGAAGTAGTTCGAATTGCCATAGCTGCTGGTGGGAAATCCGCCGCCAGTGGCGTAGACGCCGGGCGAGGGGACCCCGAAGCCTCCCGCTACCGTGAGCGGACCGACGGTGCTGCCCCGGTAATCCCAGTAGCCCGAGCCGACGGAGTAACGACCCTTGGGGGCGTTATACGAAACAGTGTAGGTGGTGCCGGCCGAGACTGGCACGACCGCGCTGAAGTTCGCCGACTGCCACCCGGTCGCCGTCTCGCCGCTGAAGGTCACTGTCGCAAGCCGCGTTCCCGCGGAATTCCACAGCGAACCGGTGTGGACGCCCGTATTTGCCGCACTCTTGTAGAAGCGCACACCAGAGATGAAACCGTCAGCCGAGGGCGTGAAGCGCAAGCCTAGTTCGACCGCTCCGGGATCGGCGGAGTCCACGACTTTCGGAACTTCGGCACCGAAAACGGAGGTGGGGCCGGTCACCGTGTAGGACACGGTCGCGGGACTGGCTGCATAGTTGGCGCTGTCATCCACCGCCCTGATGCGAATCACCTGGTTGCCAGTTCCGTGCTGAATGTAGGTGTAACTCCAGCTTGTGGTGCCGGTGGCGGGCCGCCAAGTGGCTCCACCATCCGTGGAAATCGATATGCCAGCAACCACTCCTCCCGCGTCCGCTGCCGTGCCGGTGAGGGTGACGCTCGTTCCGTTTGCGATGGACGCCCCGGGGGTCGGGGACGTGACTGTGACGGTGGGCGGCGTGGTGTCGGTGCTCGCGGTCGCGGCGACGAGCGTCGGGTCGAGAGTGTGGGGGAAAGCGGACATGTCGGCGAGCAGGTTGACCTGGGCCTGCTGCATCCTCTTGTCCGCCGCGACGCCGACGCCATCGTGAGTCTGGTCGAGACCCCAACTCCATTGGATCGTGCCGGCCGAGAAGACCAGCGCCCCGCTCGCGGCGCGGTAGAGCGTCACATGATGGGTCGTCGTGCCGGGGAGAACGGCCTGGCCGTAGTCCTGAAGCAACTGCGGGGTCGGCCCGACGGTAGTGGAGAGGTCGATCAGGCCAGAGGGGCGGAACCCGTTGTCGACGTCTTCGTCGGACTCGTAGCCGATGGTGTGCGCTGCGAGGGCCTGTTTGGTGCCGGCGGCGAGACTGGTGAGTGCGGTGTTGCGCCAGAGCCGGGTCTTGCCTTCCGCGGCTGACACGGTCACGGCGAGATCGCTGTTGTTGGCCATATACATGGTGCCGGTGAGCGCGTTCTCCGGTAACCCCGCGCCGTTGGCCGCCGAGGCGAATCGCGGATCTCGCCAGGTGCCTGTCCACGTCGGGGATGGGTCTATCTTCGCGTTGCTCCAGGTCTCCTTATAGGAGACGATGGTGCGGTAGGCGGTGCTGCTCCCGTCGACTGATGCCTCATAGCGGGTGTGCCAGTAGGCCTCGTTTCCCGACAGGAATTGCATGTTCACTCCGGCATCCCGGGCGGCTTCCACGTTGGCGCGTTGACCGGTCGACCAGTATTCGTCGTGGCCGACCGACAGGAAGACCTTGTGATTTCGGAGCAGGGAGCCGAACCGATCCGTGTCCACTCCGCTGAAGTAGCTCACGTCGTAGCCGTTTTTCTCCAGAAATCGAACCATCGGGTATTCATTGCTGAAGTAGAAATCGCGCCCCGCGTTGTCACCGCGGGTGGCGACCGGGCGGTTATAGCTGATCTTGTAGGCCCGACCGTTGGCGCCGCCCTGGTAGAAGTCTGATCCGCCATAGGTGTTATAGGCCTGCCAGGTGGGGTCCGAGGTCTGGAACAGCACGGCGGAGCGACTGGCGTCGTTGCGCACGACGAAGGTGATCTGGCTCTCACCTCCGGTATCGGCGCGACGCAGCAGCGCGATGTAGACGCCCGATACAGCGTCGTTCGGCACGGTCCATGATGCGGATACTTTCCAGGTGCCACAGTCATATAACCCGGTGGCGGAGTCAGAAATGCACTGTGGTTGGGCCTGTGGCAGGGTGGCCGATGGCGCAACCGTGGCGATTTGACGCGCACCGAGGCCGCCGTACCATCCGGTGCGGAAGATGGTGATCGAGTACGCGCGCGCGGGCGTCAGGATTTTGAAGTCAACCTTGCCGCCCACGTTGACGCTGATGTCGGTGGAGAAGCCCTGGATGGTGGGGTCGCCCGCACCGTCGAAGTTGTTCCATACGGAAGGGGGGGTGCCCGGCTTGCTGTTTTCACAGGCGATCGGATTGGAGTCCGCGCCACAGGGCGAGGTCGCGTTGACAGGGGTCGCATCGAAAGCGATGAATGCCGTGCTCAGCAGTACGAGGGACGTCACAAAAGCTGTGACTGCCAACGCGCCGCGACTCGGGTTGTCGCGTAACGTATGCGAGATTCGGGAGGATCTCACAGGGGAATGATTGCACAGCTCCCTAGCACAGCAGAAGCCCCCGGCCCACATTTACCTACCCCCCAACCGGGGGGCACTAGATCTAGGCCGGATCGGCGGCGAACCGGTCGGTCGCCTCGATCAGAGCCGAGAGGATACCTGGCTCGTCGTAGGCGTGTCCCGCATCCGCCACCATCACGAACTCGGCCTCCGGCCACGCCCGGTGCAGGTCCCATGCGGTCACCGCCGGGGTGCAGATGTCGTAACGACCCTGCACGATGACACCGGGAATGTCCGCGAGGCGCCCCGCATCCCGGATCAGCTGGCCCTCGTCAAAGAAGCCACGGTTGACGAAGTAGTGGTTCTCGATTCGGGCGAATGCCAGCGCGTAGCGCGGGTCCGCGAAGGTCGAAATCAAGTCCGGACGAGGCAACAGGGTGATGGTGGATGCCTCCCACACGGACCAGGCGACGGCAGCCGGCCCGTGGATGGCCGGGTCCGAATCCCCGAGCAGGCGGTGATATGCCTGAATCAGCATGTTTCGTTCGTCGATCGGAACCGGCGCGAGGAAACCTTCCCAGGCATCCGGGAACACGGCCTCCGCGCCCCCTTCGTAGAACCAATCGAGCTCCGATTTGCGAAGCGTGAAGATGCCGCGCAGTACCAGTTCGGAAACGCGATCGGGATGTGTCTCCGCGTAGGCAAGCGCGAGCGTGCTGCCCCACGACCCGCCGAAAACCAGCCAGCGGTCGATGCGCAGGTATTGGCGGAGCAGTTCGAGATCGTCGACGAGGTGCCAGGTGGTATTAGTGCTGAGGTCGATGTCGGCGTCGCTCGCGTGGGGGAGGCTGCGCCCCGACCCACGTTGATCGAGGAGCACGATCCGGTATTTGGCTGGGTCGAACAGCCGACGGTGGTTGGGCTGGGTCTCGCCTCCCGGTCCGCCATGCAGGAAGACGGCCGGCTTGCCCGTGGGGTTGCCCGAGGTCTCCCAGTAGATGCTCTGGCCATCACCGACATCGAGCAGCCCGGAATCGTAGGGTTCGATCTCGGGGTAGTAGCTGCGCATGATTCGAGCCTACGGGGCGTTCCGCACGCGCGCCGCGTAGCCTGAAGGGATCCGTCGCGCCGGGCGGGAACCGAGGAGCCCTTTCGTGAAGATCACCCACCTCCGGCATTTCGTCGCCGTCGCCGAGGAGCTGCACTTCGTGCGCGCCGCCGATGCGCTGGGCATCTCACGCGCGAAACTCGACTCGTCCATTCGCGCCCTCGAGGCCCAGGTGGGTTCAGACCTCTTCGATCGCCGCCAGGAGTCGACCACGCTCACCGGCGCCGGAAAGGCGCTACTCGCTCAGGCCCGGATTGAGCTGGCGGAATTCGATGACCGTGCGCCGGCCCCCACCGCGCCACCCGGCGGTAAGGCGAAGGCCTCGAAGGGCGCAGGCCGCGCACCGATCGTGAAGGGCGAGCCGCGTCCGTACAAGAACCGCCAGTCGCGCTGAGCGGTGCTGGGCGGGTCAGCCCGCCAGCCAGCTCAGTCCGCGAGCACCTCGAGGATCGCCTCGCCGTACTTGGCCAGCTTGTTCTCTCCGACGCCGCTCACCGTGCCGAGTTCGGCGAGGGTCGTCGGGGTGCCGGTGGCGATCTCGCGCAGGGTCGCGTCGTGGAAGATCACATACGCTGGCACGCCCTGTTCCTTCGACTCTGCCGCCCGCCACTCGCGGAGACGCTCGAACACCGGGGCAGCGCCGACAGGCAGCTCGACCGCTGGAGAACGCCGGGACTTCGCTGGTCGCGCCGCGCGCTCTGGTTCGCGGCGCAGCATCACCGGTCGCGCGCCGGCGAGCACGGTGGCGCTCGCCTCGGTCACGACGAGCGTGCCGTACTCACCCTGCACCGCGAGCAGTCCCTGCGCGAGCAATTGCCGCACGACCCCGCGCCACTCCTGCTCGGAGATCTCGGTGCCGATACCGAAGGTCGACAGCGAGGCATGGTCGTTCTGCGTGATCCGCGCCGTTGTCCGCCCGAGAAGGATGTCAATGAGCTGACCCGCCCCGAACTTCTGGTCGCGCTCGCGCTGCAGCCTTACGATCGTCGAGAGCAGCTTCTGCGCCGGCACGGTGCCATCCCACGATTCGGGCGGGGAAAGGCAGGTGTCGCAGTTGCCGCAGGGAGCGGATGTCTCGCCGAAGTATCCGAGCAGCTGCACTCGGCGACACTCCACGGTCTCGCATAGTGCGAGCATCGCATCGAGGTGCAGGCCGAGGCGGCGGCGGTGTTCGGCGTCGCCCTCCGACCCGTCGATCATGCGGCGCTGCTGCATCACATCCTGCAGCCCGTAGGCGAGCCAAGCGGTGGACGGCAGGCCGTCGCGCCCGGCGCGACCGGTCTCCTGGTAGTAGCCCTCGACCGATTTGGGCAGGTCGAGGTGCGCCACGAAGCGCACGTCCGGTTTGTCGATTCCCATTCCGAAGGCGATGGTGGCGACCATGACGATGCCGTCCTCGCGGAGGAACCTCGACTGGTTGGCCGCCCGCAGCCGCGCGTCGAGACCCGCGTGATAGGGCAGCGCGGTAATGCCGTTCTGCACCAGGAAATCCGCCGTCTTCTCGACCGAGGCCCGGGACAGGCAATAGACGATGCCGGCGTCGCCCGGATGCTCGCTGCGCAGCAGGGCGAGCAACTGCTGCTGGGGAGCGTTTTTCGCCGCGATGCGGTACTGGATGTTCGGACGGTCGAAGCTCGCGACGAAGTGCCGGGCATCCGCCAGTTGAAGCCGCTGTTGGATCTCGAGATGGGTCTGCTCTGTCGCCGTCGCCGTGAGGGCGATTCGCGGCACAGCCGGCCAGCGCTCGTGCAGCATCGACAGCCGAAGGTAGTCCGGCCGGAAGTCGTGCCCCCACTGGGAGACGCAGTGCGCCTCGTCGATCGCGAAGAGCGAGATCGCGGCCCGGTCGAGCAGGTCCGCCGTGGCCGGCACCCGAAGTCGCTCAGGGGCCAGGTAGAGCAGATCGAGCTCGCCGTTGAGGAGCGCGTGCTCCACCGCCCGGCGCTCGGACTGGTCCTGGGTCGAGTTGAGGAACGCCGCACGCACGCCGACCGCGGAGAGGGCATCCACCTGGTCTTGCATGAGGGCGATGAGCGGCGAGATGACTACCCCTGTGCCCTCGCGCACCAGCGCGGGGATCTGGTAGCACAGTGACTTGCCGCCACCGGTCGGCATGAGCACGAGGGCATCCCCGCCGTCAACGACCTGCTGGATGATCTCGGCCTGGTCACCGCGGAAGCTGTCGTACCCGAACACCGTGTGCAGCGCGTCACTCGCGCTCGAGTACTTCGAAGCCGAAGACCGGACCGGCTCGCGGGCGATGAACTCTCGCTCGCGATCTTCGGCACCCGGCGGTTCATACTCGAACTCGTCCGGGGGCTCGAGGTCGTCAGGATCCCAGGGGATGTCCGCACTCCAGCTCACGTGGGCGAGTCTATTCGCGGGCGATGACACCGGTACGCAGCTCGTGAGATCCGGCCTTCACACCTTAAACCCCACCGGGAACAACCGAATGCCGGATTTCACGGGGTAGTTACTCTGCGGGAGGGGCGTCGGCCTGGAGCGACACCTCGTGCGTGTGCACCACGGTCTCGGGATCTGGCGGAGCGGGCTGCACCACCCGCACCCGCTCGAGCCCGAACCGCTTGGCCGCCCGTAGCGCAAGCCAGGCGAAGAGCACGAGGGTAAGTGCCGAGATCGCGACGTCGAGGCCACTGCCGGTTTTCGAGTTCACGTCGACCAGCCCGAAGGCCCCGATCACGAAGATGACGATGTTGTTCACGACGTGCGCAATAATGGGTGCCTCCAGCCCGCCCGTACGCCAGGCCAGCCACCCCGCCACCACGGCGAACACCGACACGTCTATGAGCCCCCACACGTCGTACTGGTGGCCGATGGCGAACAGCGGCACCGGCAGCAGGATAGCGAACAGCGGATGCTTCAGCCAGCCGCCGATCGTTTGGGCGAGATAGCCGCGGAAGAGGAACTCCTCGGCGGTGGCCTGGAACGGCACGAGCAGCAGCGCCACGAGCACCGTGATCCCCGTGGTCGACGACACCGTGGCCGACGGAATCGGCTCCCCCCTAAGCCAGGGAAGCACCAGCGCGGAGAACAGGGTCGAGGCGCCGTAGGCGATCACGACGGGAACGACGAGCCGGGACATCCATCGCCAGCGCAGCCGACCGGCGATCGATGACAACAGGCCGACGGGGCGAGGCCCCGTGATGCGGCGTGCGAGCCAAATCGAGGGAAGGATGACCGCGATCGACGAGAGCGAGAACGCAAGCACCGGCGGCAGGCTGTTATCGATCATCCCGGTCGTGATGAGCTTCGTAATGACCGGGCGAAGCTCGGGAAAGGCGACCGTCGAGGCGAGAAGCAGCCCGACGAGAACGATGGTGAAGCCGATGAAGATTCCGAGTGCGATCAGGCCCGTGACGAGCGGCTTCCACCAGCGATAGCCGGGAACGCTTCGGGCGAGGCGATGATAGGCGAATTCCACGCGTGGAGCCTAACCACTGAAGCGGGGAGTCCGGTCGGAAACGGACTCCCCAATTGGAGGGGCACCCGATTTGGCCCGGACCCGGCTCGCTCCTATGAGAGAATCTGCATATGAATGCAAATAGGCAAGGACATGCGAGGTGCCCGGACAGCCAGCATGTGGAACTCGCCGTCGAGGTATTCGCAATGCTGGCCGACGCCACGCGGGTACGCATCATTCTCGCCCTTGAAGGTACGGAGTTGTCCGTCAACCACCTGGCGGAGATCGTCGACAAGACGCCGGCCGCCGTCTCTCAGCACCTGGCCAAACTGCGCCTCGCCCGTTTCGTCAGCAGTCGACAAGACGGAACACGCGTGTTTTACCGACTAGCGAATGAGCACGCCAGGCAGCTCGTGGGCGACGCGATTTTGCAGGCCGAGCATTCGCTCAGCGACGATCCGCACCACCACCGACCGAGTATGGCCGTTGTGGTCGATACCGACCACGACACGAAGGAGCCACGCTCATGACAACGACCCCATCCCCACACTCTCACGACGACGCACCGCACAGCCATGCGGCTCAGCACGATCATGACCACGACCACGACCACGGTGAACACGGGCACTCGCACCCCACCGGTATCAAGGGATTCTTTTACGGCCTCTTCATGCCCCATTCCCACGATGCAGCAGACTCCATCGATGACGCCCTAGAGGCGAGCATGGAAGGGGTGCGCGCCCTCAAGATCAGCCTCTTCATCCTGCTGGGCACCACCGTCTTGCAGCTCGCCGTAGTGCTCATCAGCGGCTCCGTCGCCCTTCTTGCCGACACCATCCACAACTTCTCTGACGCCCTGACGGCCGTGCCGTTATGGATCGCGTTTATTCTCGGACGCCGTGTCGCCACCCGCCGTTTCACATTTGGATTTGGACGGGCAGAGGACCTTGCAGGGCTCTTCATCGTCGCCGTCGTCGCGCTTTCGGCGGTGGTGGCCGCCTGGCAGTCGATCGACCGGTTGATCAATCCTCAACCTCTCCGCAACCTGTGGTGGGTTTTCGCCGCGGGCATCATCGGTTTCCTCGGCAACGAAGCGGTCGCGATCTACCGGATCCGTGTCGGCCAGAAGATCGGTTCTGCCGCCCTGGTCGCTGATGGCGTTCACGCCCGCACCGATGGCTTCACCTCCCTCGCCGTCGTCGTCGGCGCGGTCGGCGTCATGCTCGGGTTCCCGCTTGCCGACCCGATAGTCGGTCTTGTCATCTCGGTGACCATCATCATTCTGCTCTGGGGCACCGTTCGTAGCATCGGTCGCAGGCTGATGGACGGTATCGAACCGGAACTCGTCGACCGCGCCGAAGCCGCCCTCGCCGCGACCCCCGGGGTGATTCGCATCTCGAAACTGCAACTGCGCTGGGTGGGACATCGACTGCAGGGTGCAGCGGAGGTGACAGTCGCGGACAGCGCGCTCTCCGAGGCGGAAAAGATCGTGCACGATGCCGAACACCGGCTCGGCGCTGCACTGCCCAACCTTGACGACATGGCCATCCGCACTGTGACCGCTACCCGCGTATCCACCCCGCACACCCACGAGGATCGCTAGTACGAGAACAGCACCGCCGGGAATGACACGGAGTCCATGAGCTGCGCGTCGCCCGCGTAAGTGGCGGTCAGCAGGTGGATGCCGCGGCTGAACTTCGGCAGCGTCACGGTTACCCGGCCATTGTCGGCCGGCGTGAGTGTCACTGTTGTCAGCACCTTCCTCCCATCCCTGACGACGACATCGCCCGTCGGCACCAGTCCGTGGCCCGACACCACGATGCGGTACTCGACGGTCGACCTGTGGCTCACCAGCACGCGGCCGACGCTGCCGCGGGTGGTGGACGAGAGTCGATCGACTGTCACCGGCGCGGATGTCGCCACCCCCGGGGTGGTCCCCGGTGCGCTCGCCGTAGCGGTCACGGTGATCGCCGCTCCGGCATCCGCTGGCACCAGGGTGTGGGTTGCGCCCGTCGATCCTGCGATGGGAGATCCAGCGCGATTCCACTGGTACACGATCGTCGGCGTTGCGGTGCTCCACGCGCCCGGGCCCGCCGTCAGCGTGCTGCCGACCGTCGCGGTGCCGCTGATCGTCGGCGCGGAGACGGAATAGATGGCCGGCACTGAGATGGCCAACGGCACGTCGATCGACGTGCCGTTCTGCGGAACCGCGACGGTCAGCATGAGCGTGCCAGCCGGCGTGGCCGTGGGGATGGTGACAGCGACGGATGCCCGGCCCGCCTCATCGCCCAGGTCAACGACCGCGGGGTCGATGGTCGCCTGGCCGAGGACGGCACCGCCGGCACTCACCGTGGCAGTGCCCGAGTTCGGTTCACCCGCACTGAAGAGGAGCGAGGAGAGTGCGAGGGTCACGACATCCCCCAGCTTTGCGCTGGTCGAGGAAAGCGTGACGCCGACGGAACGCTGGGCATAATCGGGGGAGGCCACCGGGTTTGCGATAAAATAGTCGACCATGCTTTGCAGGTCGATCTTTCCGGTGTCACGTGGATTGGTGCCCTGTGCGAGTGTCAAGAAGTTGTCACCGCCGGCGGCGAGGAATGAGTTCACCACCACGGAGAAGGAATCGCTGGCGGCCACCGGAACTCCGTTGACCGTCATTCCGGTGATGTGGCTGCGGGCGGCGGCCGTCGGGTCGTAGCGATACTTCAGCGACTTCGACACTCCGAGCTTGAGGAACGGACGCGTCGAGGCGGCCGGCTGCCACTGCTCTTCAAGCACCTGTTTGAGCTGCGCGCCGGAGAAGGTCTTGGTGACCAGGGTGTTGGCGAATGGCTGCACACTCGCCGCCTCCTGGTAGGTGACTCGGCCGTCGACATCGTTCGGGGTCGTGGCGCTCGCGGCATACCTGAGATCGGTGCGAAGGCCACCGGGGTTCATCAGAGCGATCTGCGCCCGGCCATCGGTGGCCCAGAGCTGCACGTCGGCGACGAAGTTGCCAAGCGTCGACTCACCCCCGCGGTTCTCGGTGGCACCATCCTTTTGCCTAGCGCGGTTGAAGTCCGCGGTGATCGTGCCGACGGGAACCGCCCCCTTGTCCTTCGAGGCGGCCACCGCTGCGGCGACGATCGCGGCGACCGCGGGGTCCGGCGCGAACGCTCCGAACAGCGGCTTCACCTCGGAGGAGATGCCGAGAAGCGCTTTCGTCGCCGGATCGACCGAGAGCGCAATCCGACCGTAGTTCTCGCCGTACTTGCCGGTCTGGAGCACCGGGCGGGTGCCGGTGCTTCCCGGAACAGGTAGCTGCCAGTTGTACGCCTGGTGCGTGTGACCGGACACGATGGCGTCGACGTTGGCGTTCACCGTGGTGACGATCTTGCCGAAAGCGGATGCGTCGGTTGCGCTCGCAACCGTGGCATCCGCCGCTCCTTCATGGACTGTCAGCACTATGACATCTGCCTCTCCATTAGCGGCGTTGCCATCACTGAGCTGGTCGGCCACCCGATTCACCTCGGTCGGGATGTCACGGAACTCGAGATTCGCGATCCCCGCCGGGCTCACCAGCGAGGGCGCTTCCGCCGTCGTCGCACCGATGAAACCCACAGTGATGCCCCCGACCTGTTTGAGCGCATACTGCGAGAATGCGGGCTGGCCGGTCGTCTTGCTGTAGATATTCGCGCTCAACAGCGGGTAGTTCGTCGCCGGGATGACCCTGCCCTCGAGGTCGGACTGGCCCTGGTCGAGCTCGTGGTTTCCGATCGCGCTCGCGTCGACACCGACCGCGTTGAGTGCGTCGATGGTTGGCTGATCCCGCTGGATGAAGCTGGTGAACGTGGACGCACCGATCGAGTCGCCACCGGAGACGACGAGGGTGTTGGGGTTGGCCGCACGGGAGGATTTAACCAGGCCACTGAGCACAGCGACGCCCGCCGACGGTGACGACGCCTCGATCCGGCCGTGCAGGTCGTTGAAGGCCAGGATGTCGATGGCGACCGGGGCGGCGGGCACGTCTGCGGCGGTCGCGGCCGAACCGGCGAGAGTCGGAATGCCGAGCGCGATGGCGAGGGCGATCACCGGAAGCGCGAAGCGGCGGGAACGGGCTGCGAAAGGTGCCATTACTCCAGGGTCTCCTCTAATTGCGGAACGGATGCAGACTATCGAGTTCACCCCCCGTTGGGGGACAGTGGCACCCTAGCCGTTTCGGTCCCCCTCGCGGAAGACACTTCACCAGATGGCCATCACCGGTTACGTACTAGCGTTGAGTTCTCCCTGCAGAAAAGGTCCACCGTGCTCGCTGTCTTCGTCGGCGTCTCGGCTGCGCTCATTTTCGGATCGGCGGACTTCGCAGGGGGCATGGCGGCGAAGCGGATCAGCGCTGTGCGCGTGACCGCGATCGGCGGTCTCTCCGGACTGGTAATCCTGCTGCTCGCCCTGCCGCTGTTCCCGAGCGTGTGGTCGGCCCGCGCAGTGCTTCTCGGCGGCGTCACCGGCCTCACCGGCGCGATCGCCGTCGTGCTGCTGTACGCCTGTCTCGCGATCGGACCGATGAGCATCCTCTCGCCGCTGACCGCGGTGATCTCTGCTGTGGTGCCGGTGCTCGCCGGCGTGGTGCGCGGTGAGCGATTGAACGCGCTCGGTTATGGTGCCATCGTCGTGGCCCTCGTGGCGGTCGTCCTGGTGGGCTTCGTGCCGGAGCGCGGCGCTCTCCGGCCGTCGCCCACGGCGCTTGCGATGGCAGTCGGGGCGGGCGCGCTGATCGGCGTGTTCCTCATCCTGATCGACCTGACCCCGGATGATTCGGGCCTGGTGCCCCTCGTTGTGAGCCGGGCCGTCAACGCCGGTGTGATGTTCAGCGCGATCGGCGTCGGTGCGCTCTGGGTACGTCGTCGCGGAGCCGGCGACCACTCAATCGACGGCTGGAAGCCCGGGCTGGTCCTCGCGATCGTCGCGGGGGTGATCGACGCGATAGCCAACGCCCTGCTGCTGCTCGGCCTTCGGCTCGGAGAACTCACCATCCAGTCCGTGCTCACCGCGCTCTATCCGGCGGGCACGATTATTCTTGCCGCGATCATGCTGCGCGAACGGATCGCCCCCGTTCAGGTCGTCGGACTAGTGCTCGCCCTTGCCGCCGCCGCGATGCTGGCCGTGGCCTGAAGACTCGGCGGCGCGATTCCGGCGCTAACCGATGCGCTGGAGGGCGGTGAATGTCATGTCGGTGAAGCCGGAAGCGCAGGTCTGGTACAACAGGTCATATCCCCGGGGGATGTCTTCGGCGTGGTCGACGAAGCCGTTGAGGCGGGCGATGATTCCGACCACGCGGTAGCGACCGGCATCTAGGCCCGTGATGGTGACGATGGATCCGGGACTGCTGGGGAAGCGGGCACCTCCGCAGCTGCTGTGCTCGGCGATCACCCGCACCTGGTAGACGGTCGTGACGTCCACGGCTCCTCGGCACCGGTCGATTTCGTTCTGGAAGCCGCTTGTCCACACCCGCTGCACATAGCCTGCCGCCGCCCGGGCGGCCGCAGCGACGGCGGCCTGGGCTGCCGCGTGCGCTGCGGCCTGCGCCGCGGCCTGCGCTGCTGCCTCTGCTGCTGCTTGCGCTGCGGCAGCCGCGGCGGCCTGGGCTGCCGCGGCGGCCTCCTGTTCCGCTTTCAGCTTCGCGGCCGCCCGAACGGCGGCATCGGCGCGCATCGCGGCCTGGGTGAGGAAACCGTGCGCCGCGAACAGCTTCGCATCCGCCTCTGGCTGGCTCGACACTTCGATGATCGCCCGGATCGGTGGGAGCACCGGGCGCGCGGCGACGGCTCCGAGGGAGGTCGCCTGCACGGGGTGGGCATCCGCCCGATCCGCGGTTCCCAGCGGTGCGATTATCGCGGCCATAGCCCCGACGACCACCACCGTCAGGACCTGCCGAAAGGCGGTTGTGGATGGTGCGAAGTCGCGAATGGACATGGAATCCCCCGATTCAGTCACAGGTTTACATGTGCTGTGTCGGGTGGTTAGTCGCAGCGGTTCTGTGAGTTGCCTAGGGAGCGCCTCACATCGCAAACGCTAACAGGTTTCACCCGCGGCTGGGTGCTGTTCTGTCCCCCGGTCGGTGATCGGTGCGACGGTGTCCCATCTCTCTTCCGGACCGGCCACACCCACATCCGACGAAAGGAAATGGCGCTGGCCCGGATGATTTCGATGTCATTCGGAGAAGTTCCCGATGGGCTGGGGATTTCCGCTTCGGGGGTACAGTGTGCCAATTTGTACCCCGATTTGGCTTTGCGCGAAGGGGCTTGTGACGGCGCCCCCCGCACTGGGGGGAGGGGTGGCCCGACCTTTTCTTGCCGGGGCATCACCGGCGGTCGCCTGCCTGGGGCAGCCCGCGCGCCGAAAGGCGCCCACCCCCGGTGGGGTGAGCGCCCGTCGATCGGACCCGCTTACAGTGCGGCGAGTTCTTCGATCACGCGATCGCCGGGAGCAGCGTTCGCCATGGACGCCCTGATCTCTGCGCGGCCGAGAAGCTCGTCCATGCGACGCCGGCGCGCCTTCGAGATCAGGGTCACGACAGTTCCGACCTTGCCCGCCCGACCGGTGCGACCGGAGCGGTGAAGGTAGGTCTTGTACTCGTCGGGGGCATCGGCCTGGATGACGAGACTGATGTCATCGACGTGGATGCCCCGCGCCGCGACATCCGTCGCCACAAGCACGTTGACCCGACCGCTGGTGAGCAGTTGAAGGTTGCGGGTGCGGCGCGACTGGTTGAGGTCGCCGTGCAGGGAGGTCGCCGGGATGCCGGCATCCTCGAGCTGATCGGCGAGTTGCTCCGCGAACGCGCGGGTGCGGGCGAAGATCAGGGTCTTGCCGGCCCCTGCGGCGAGTTCCTCGATGATGCGGGTCTTGTCGCGCTGCTCGATGAGCAGCACCCGGTGGTCGATCATCGAAGAGGCCTGGTCTTCACCGGCCACCTCGTGCACGGCCGGATCCTTGAGGAACTGCGTGACCAGGGTGGCGACACCCTTGTCAAGCGTGGCCGAAAAGAGCAACTTCTGGCCGCCCTTCCTGGTGGACTCCAGGATGCGCTGCACCGGCTCGAGAAAGCCGAGGTCGCACATGTGGTCGGCCTCGTCGAGCACGGTCACGAAGACCTCGCTCAGGTCGAGGCGGCCCTGCTCGATGAGATCCTCGACGCGACCCGGGGTGGCGATGACGATGTCGACGCCGCGCTGCAGGGTGGAGACCTGCTTGTACTGCGGCACACCCCCGACGATGGTGGTCGTGAACAGGCCGACGCTGCGGGCGATGGGCTGCACAGTGCGGTCGATCTGCATGGCGAGTTCGCGGGTCGGGGCGAGGATGAGCGCGCGCGGCTTGCGGCCCGGTTTGCGCCCGGCGCCCCCCATGTTCTCCATGAGGCGCTCGACGAGCGGGGCACCGAAGGCGATCGTCTTGCCGGAACCGGTCTTGCCCCGGCCGAGAACGTCCCTGCCGGCGAGTACGTCGGGAATGGTCGCTGCCTGGATCGGGAACGGAGTCACTGCACCCATGACAACGAGCTGACGAGACATGTTATCGCCGATGCCGAGGTCCTTCCAGGTGACGCCTTCGGCGTCGCCGGCGGTAATGACCTTGGCCTCGAGTCGCTCGAGAACGACGTCTTCGTGGGCGGCAAAGGCGGCCGACTTGGAGTCATTCTTCGCGGGGTAGTAGTCGCTGTCGCGCCGGGGCGCGCGGTCTTCGAAGGAGCGCTGCGGGCGCTCGTTGTAGGCGGGACGCTCCGTGCGAGCAGGACGGTCGCCATAGGCCGGACGCTCCGTGCGAGCCGAGCGGTCGTTGTACGCGGGACGCTCCGCGCGAGCAGGACGGTCGCCATAGGCCGGACGTTCCGTGCGGGCCGGGCGATCGTTGTACGCCGGACGCTCCGTGCGAGCAGGACGTTCGTTATACGCCGGACGGTCGCCATAGGCCGGGCGCGCCGGGCGGTCGCCATACGCCGGACGCTCAGTCCGCGCCGGGCGCTCGTTGTACGACGGGCGCGCCGGGCGGTCGTTGTACGCCGGCCGGTCGGTGCGCGCCGGGCGGTCGCCATACGCGGGGCGTTCTGTGCGCGCCGGGCGGTCGTTGTACGACGGGCGGGCCGGACGATCGCTGTTGTTATACGAGGGACGAGCCGGGCGATCGTTGTAAGACGGACGCTCGGTGCGCTCCCCATAAGATGGGCGCTCGGTGCGCTGCGGGCGATCGCCGTAGGACGGGCGGGCTGGACGCTCGCTGGTCGGAGTCCAGTTCGGGCGACGGTCCGTGGATGCTGCGCGGTCGTTGCCAACCGGACGGTCCCCGGTGCGGGCGGCGCGCTCATCCGCGTTCCAGCGTTTCTTCACCGGGGCGTCGTTGTGAAAGCCACGGTGTCCCTCGCTGCGGCTACCGTTTTTCGCGGGACCGGCTGAGTTGTACTTTTTGGTAGGGCGGCCAGAGGCCGCCTTTTTGTCGAAGGGCATAGTCGTATTTCCGGGTTGTGTTTAATTGCATGGCAGCGCACCACCAACTAGTGGTACTTCTGCGGGAACCCGGGCAGTCTTTGGCCAGGACCGTTTCACATACGTGATTGTTCCCCGTGTTCCAGGGAGTAGCTGGAGGCGTTCTCACGTGCTGAGAACTGAGGGAAACCGGCCCGAAAGACTTACAAACCCATTCGCGTTTTTAATCGCGATGTCTAGAGCCGACTGCAACACGCTACAGGATGCCGCGCGAAAAAGCATTAGATTGCAGGAATGCGAGCACCCGCTGAGCCTGTCCCGTTCAGGGCCCCGGCGAGGGTGCTCGCTGCCCTTGCTACCGCCGCTGCGCTGCTCTCCCTAGCCGCCTGGGCGCCCACGGGACCGCAATCCGAAGAGGCAATGCCGCCGCCAGCTCCGCCGCAGACGCCGGCGTATTCCCGCATCGACGTCGTCGAGAATGTCGCCTACGACAGCGCGACCGGTGGTGCAGTGGATGTCTGCGTCCCGCCTTCGCGGGTCATGGACCCGGCCGTGCCCACCCCTCGCGCGGCAATCATCTCGATCCATGGTGGCAGCTGGCGGTCCGGCGATAAGGCGAACAGCGTGTGGCGGAGCGTCTGCCAATGGCTTGCCTCCGAGGGATTCGTGACCTTTTCGGTGGGGTACAGGCTGGCGCCGCAGCATCCGTTCCCCGCCGCGATCGAAGACGTGCGCGCCGCCGTGCGATATCTCCGCTCAAGCGCCGTCGTCGCGAAGTTCAGTATCGATCCGAAGAGAATCGGTGCCTTCGGTGGGTCGGCCGGCGGAAACCTCGCCGCTCTGCTCGGCGTCGAGGGAACAGGCAGCCTCACAACCGGGTCGCGGGTCGCGGCGGTCGCCGAACTGAGCGGTCCGACCGATCTCACCGGAGACGGCGTCGAGTTGCCGGAATTCCGACCGCTCGTGCTCTCGTATCTCGCCTGCGCGAGCTTCGAAGCGTGCCCGCAGGCGGTGCGCGCGTCGCCGCTGTTCCAGGTGGACGACTCGGATCCGCCGTTTTTCATTGGCCATTCTCTCGCGGAGCGCATCCCGCTCTCGCAATCGACGGACTTCGTGGCAGCCCTGAGCGAGCACGGCATCGATACCACTCTCGTGACCGTGCCCGGTCGCCTGCATTCGATCGCGATGCTCAGCGAGAAAATGCGGTCTCGTATTGCGAGCTTCTTCCACGCCACGCTCGACGTCCGACCCCTCCGCTGACGCGCCAAGCAGCAAGCAAACCGGTGCTGACCCAGGGTAAGACCTTTGAAGGGCTATTCATCGTGCTTCCACCCCATGATTCGAATGTAATTGCGGCGTCCGGACGACAACATGGGACGTCGAGGAGACGATCAGGAAGAGCTACTACATCGTGCGTTCCGCCGACGCGTGATCATCCGATTCAGGGCTGATTGCAGCGCTGACCTCCTGGAGAAAACGAAGGATCACGGCTCGTTCCTCATCGGTGTATTGCCGGGCGACTTCGTCCATGGCGTGAATGGCGGGGGTGATCGCTTTGATGATCGCGCCGGTAACAGCACTAGTGGGAGTCAGCCTCACACGACGTCGGTCGCCGTCGTCTCGATGCCGCTGAACATGGCCGAGATGCTGTAGGCGATCGAGCAGTTCTGACGTGGTCCCGACTGCGAGCCCGAGGCGAGCCGCGAGCTCGACTGGCCCGAGGGTGCCGCGAGCATCGAGGATGTGCTCCATCGCGTGGTACTCGGTGGGCTTGAGATTCATCCGCGACGCCATTTCGCGGTCGTGGGCTCGGAAGCTCTCGCTCAGTTCACGAAGCGCAAAGCTCAGCTCGTCCGGCCGCAGGTCAGCAGCGTGGACTGTGTTCCGCTCCTCGTCTGACGTGACCATTGCACGAGTGTACTTGACAGGTACTTCGGAACCCGACATATTTATGTCATTCGGATTCCGAAATAGATAGGAGTGTCATGCCGGCCACGCGAGTTCGCATCATCCCGTCGCCGTTGCGCCTTCCGGCGTGGTTCATCGGCTCGCCGGCCAGATACATCGGGCTCATCATTGCGACGGTGCTGTCGCAGTGGGCTCTCTTCCGCGCCGACGTCGTGTTCGAGGGGATCTCGGGCTACCCCACTCTCGATACTCAGAACGATCTGACAGTGGACGCCGCCGTCGAGCAGATCCGGTCGTACACTCCCCAGGCAGTTGAGGCCTATGAGCTCTTCGCTGTGCTCGACTACGTGTTCCCTCTTGTCGCGAGCATCCTGCTCAGCGCCAACCTGCTGTGGTTGGTTCGGTTCAGCAACCGTCGGACTTCCTGGCGAATCCCCGAGTGGGTCGCGGTGATCGGTCTGCTGCCCGTCGTGTTCGACTTCACCGAGAACATCTTCCTCGCCAGCGCGGTGACGACTGACGGCAGTGCTGCGTTGTTGACGGTGGCGATTGCCGCGAAGAAGCTCAAACTGCTTTCCCTGGTCGTGGCCAGTAGCGCGCAACTTATCGCCCTGCTGTACGCGATCGTCGTGGTCATCGCGCGAGGGCGTGGACGCAAGACGGGCACTACCCCCGACTCGTCTCGGAGCGGGGTGCCGAGTCGATGATCGTCGCGGAGGAATTGAGCAAGACGTATCGGGTCGGTCGGGGACGTGAGATCACTGCCCTGGATGACCTGAATCTTGAGGTGGCGCGTGGCGAGCTCCGCGCGATCCTCGGACCCAACGGGGCGGGCAAGTCCACCGCGGTGAAGATTTTCACCACTCTGACGGCACCGACGTGGGGAAGGGCCAGCATCTCGGGCATCGACGTCTCGCGCGATCCGGGAGGAGTTCGCGAGCTGATTGGTGCATCCGGCCAGTCCACGGCGATCGATGAACGACTCACCGGGCTCGAGAACCTGCAGCTCATCGCGATGTTGAGCCGGCCCACCGGCCTGAAGGCGCGAGACCGTGCGGCGGACATGATCGAACGCTTCGACTTGGTCGAGGCTCGCGATCGCCAGGTCAAGGAGTACTCAGGCGGCATGCGTCGGCGCGTCGATATCGCTGGTGCGCTTCTCGCCGAACCTGAGGTGCTGTTCCTTGATGAACCGACCACGGGACTGGACCCCCGCAGCAGGCAGAGCGTCTGGGATCTCATCGCGCAACTGGCCCACCGGGGCACAACCGTGGTGCTCACCACCCAGTACCTCGAAGAAGCCGACCGGCTGTCCGACACGATCTCCGTCATCGACCACGGACGGGTGATCGCCGAAGGCACCCCGGACGAGCTTAAGGCCAGCATCGGAGAGCAGCGGGCCGAAGTCACTCTGCTCAATGATTCAGATCACGAAGCCGCCATGGGCATCCTGCGCCGGGTAGCAGCGGCCGAGCCGGCCCGGTCCTCGAGCCTGCGAGATCTGTCAGTGGCCATCACTGACGGCACGCGCACCCTGTCTGCACTCCTACTCGAGTTGGGCGGTGCGGGAATCGAACTCGTCGACGCCGGCGTGCGGCGACCCACCTTGGACGAGGTCTTCTTCGAGTTGACTGGAACGCCGCCCACCGATGAGCTGAGAACGGATCCCCGATGACCGCCGCTCCTGCCCCCGCGCTCGACTCCGAGCGCCCTCGTCCTCGCTACGACCACCGCATCCTGGCTCACAGTGCCGCGCTGGTCTGGCGCAACGTAATCCGAATCAAGCGGGAGCCGAGCATCCTCGCATTCACCCTGATCCAGCCCATCATCTTCGTTCTGCTGTTCTCGTTCGTGTACTCCGGGGTAATCTCTATTCCCGGGGTGAACTACACCGACTTCATCATGGCGGGGATCTTCGCGCAGACCATCGTGTTCGGTGCCACCATCACGGCATCCTCGTTGGCACAGGACCTGCAGTCCGGCTTCATCGCCCGGCTGCGCACCCTGCCGATCAATAGCGCCGCCGTTCTCATCGGACGCACGGGCGCCGACCTCGGCGTCACACTGCTCTCTATCACGGTCATGATCCTCACCGGTCTTGCGGTCGGCTGGCGGATCCGCAGCGACCTCGTCGGCGCCCTCGCCGGGGTCGGCCTGCTCGTGCTGTTCGCGTTCGCGATGTCGTGGCTGATGGTCTTCCTCGGCCTCAGCGTGCGAAACCCGGAGGCGATCACGAGCGCCTCGCTCCTGCTGCTCTTCCCGTTGACGTTCGTGTCTGAGGCCTTCGTTCCGGCCAGCACGCTTCCCCAGCCCCTCCACATCATCGCCGAGTGGAACCCGGTGTCGGCCCTCGTCTATGCCACCCGCAACCTCTTCGGCAACCTGCCCGCCGCAACAGCGCCTGAGACCTGGCTCCAGAGCAACGCGATCGGCATCATCACCGTCAGCTCACTCGCGCTCCTGTGCGTCTTCATCCCGCTCAGCGTCCGCCGATTCGCGCGGCTCAACGACCGGCTGTAAGGGCAACTCCTGACCGGCCCACCCCAACACCAACCTGAAGAGAAGGACAACATGACCAATACCCCTTTGTCCACCAAGACCATCTGGCTTCGTGGCGCAGCCGTAACGGGCATCGCCACCGTGATCAACGTTCTCGTGGCCACGGTCTCGGCGATCGCCGTCGACGCATCTCCCACGTTCCTCGCCCTGACACCGGGGCCCGTCGCGTTCCTGACGATCGTCCTGATGGCCGCGGGCACACTCACTTACGCGATCCTCAATCGCTTCGGCTCGCGGGTCGATCGATGGTTTGCCGTCATCGCAATCGTCGTCGCACTACTCAGTCTCGCCGCCCCGATCCTGCTGGCCGTCGACCCAAGCCAAGCACCGGAGCGGCTCGGCCAGGCCTCGACGGCATCTGCTTCGGCCCTGGTTCCGCTTCATCTGATCCCCGCCGCAGCACTTCTCATCGCGCTTCGGTGGAGGACTGCACATACATCGACGGACGGCTGACCGATCGCGCGAACTTCGCCGACCGTTCTTCACACCTACCGAGAGTCCGGGCGGCAGCCCTTAGAGGGCTCGAAGTGTCGGTCTGAGAGGTGGGCTACTGCGCCGCTCCCGAGGTCGCCGACGAGAACGCCGCGGCCGAGTCGCGATCGAGTGCTCTCCGGTTGCGACAAGTAGACGAATGTGGGTCTTCGGCGGAAGCTCCATGAGCGTGAGAAGAGGCGCTCAGTCGTCGTAGTGGAAACGAGCCTGCAGGATCACGAGATCGGTTCCGACGATTCGGTACACCAGGCGGTGTTCTTGGGTGATGCGCCTCGACCAAACGTCATTGGCTCGGTGTTTGAGCCGCTCGGGTTGTCCACGTCCTTCGCCGGGTGTGCGAAGAGCGTCGTCGATCAGAGTGTTGATGCGTTTCAGGAGCCGGCGATCGTTGAGCTGCCACCATTGGTAATCTTCCCAACCGGCCTGGTCGAAGACGAGTCTCACTCCCGGTCGAGTTTCCGAGCGGTGTAGGTGCCGGCATCGGACCGCTCGAGCGCTGCGGAGAGGCGGCGTGCGTTGGCGGGAGTGGAGAACAGGTGAAGAGTCGTCTGCCACGCTTCGTAGTCTTCTTCAGAGATCAATACCCCGTTGCCCGCCTTGGAGGTGATGGTCACAACGCTGTGGTCATCATTGATCTGACCCAGCAGAGGAAAGAGGGACTTGCGAGCGTCGCTTGCCGTGACAGTCGTCATGACACACCTCCGAGTTACTTGTACGACAAACAGTACCACAAAGGATCGAGGCGAACCAGGTCTTTGCAGCATCGGACAGCTGCCACCGGACTCGAACTCGTCAACGATTCCAACTATTTCCCGGCCTTCTTCACGTTCACCGCAGTGGTCGACAGAACAACCTGGCGAAGTCCATTGGCGTCCTTGTAAGTCGTGGAAAACTCATCACGGCTCGTCACCGTCGCCGACGACTGATCGAACACCTGCGATTTCGACGGCTTCTTCACCACCACCTCCGGCACTGTTGGTGCCCGAAACTTCAACGCCGGCGACGTCACTACCGGGGCAGCATCACGCGAAGTCACCGCGGCAGCTTGCGCCGCCTCACCCGGCACCGCGAAACCGATCACCAAGGTCAGGGCTGTCACGAAAGCAAACGAAGGAAGCAGGGAAGATCGAACGAGAACGCGCATCAGCACCCAAACGCAAGACGACGAGCGACACGGGGAAAGCGCCCGTTCTCAACGCGAGGAGCACTCGCATCGG
>JAZJZS010000018.1:0-105008 GCA_040389685.1 Actinomycetota bacterium | reverse complement strand
AGAACGAGGCATACCCGAAAACTACACCAAGAACCACTAATTGAACGGTATTGGAGCTAGGGCGGGATTTCAGTTCGAGGGCGCGATTTGGCACGGCGCCACTTGCCGCGAAGGACTGGAGGACGACTGGTCGCGAGCATCCGCCGGCCAGACGCACGCGCGCTGCATCCGTGGGCGATTCTCCCGGATACCTGACAGCGAAACCTATGCCCCCGGAGCGAACCGGTAACCCATTCCCGGTTCCGTCAGCAGGTAACGCGGACGGGAGGGCTCGGGCTCGAGCTTTTTGCGGAGTTGGCCGAGGTAGAGCCGCAAGTAGCCGTCCTCCTTCTCGTAAGCGGGTCCCCACACGGTCGTCAACAGGTGGTTCTTCGTGACCAGGCGCTCCGGATTGCGCACGAGCACCTCAAGAATGTGCCACTCCGTCGGCGTCAGCTTCACGGGGCCAGAGCTGGCCTTCGTCACGGTGTGCGCGGCGAGGTCTACCGTCACCTCGCCGAACGACACGACGGGCTGGTCCGGCTCGGCGGGCGAACGACGGCTGAGCGCACGGATACGAGCGAGCAACTCATCGATGGCGAACGGCTTCGTCACATAGTCATCCGCTCCCGCATCAAGTGCGTCGACCTTGTCGGCGGAATCCGTTCGCCCGCTCACGACGAGGATCGGCACCTCGGTCCAGCCGCGAAGTCCCTCGATCACCCGGATGCCGCTGAAGCCGGGCAAGCCGAGGTCGAGCACCACAAGCTCGGGTTTGACTCGAGCCGCGACATCCAGCGCCTCGGGTCCCGACTGGGCGAGGAAGACCTCGTAGCCGCGTGCCGCGAGATTGATGCGCAGTGCCTTGAGGATCTGCGCATCGTCGTCCACCACGAGAATGCGCATCACGACCTCTGCCTGACGGGTTCGCTCACCGTCAACGCTACGACCATGGTGAGACCGCCGCCGGGGGTGTCTTCCGCCTCGAGGCTCCCGCCCATCGCCTCCATGAAGCCGTTGGAGAGGGCGAGACCGAGTCCGACCCCGGTGGTGTTGTCCGTGTCGCCGAGCCGCTGGAACGGCTGGAAGGCCTCGGCGAGTCTGGCCGGAGGGATGCCGGGTCCGCGGTCGATCACGCGCAGCTCCAGTCGCTCACCGAAGCTGCTGGCGGTGATGATCAGGGGTGCATCAGCGGGGGAGTACCGCAACGCGTTCGCAACGAGGTTGACGATCACCCGCTGAAGAAGCACTGCGTCGCAGAGCGCCTCCGGCAGGTCGGCAGAGACATCCACGCGCACGCGCGCGAGCGGCACGTGCAGCTCGTCAAGAGCGAGCGGCACGATCTCATCGAGGCCGACCCGCGACAACGAGATCGGAAGTACACCGGCCTGCAGGCGACTGGCGTCGAGAAGATCGTTCACGAGATCCGCGAGGCGGCGGAGAGACTCCTCCGCCGTCTGCAGCAGGTCGTCGCGGTCACGGTCGCTCCAGGAGACATCCGTGCTCCGGAGGCTCGAGACCGCGGCCGTGGCCGACGAGAGGGGCGTGCGCAGGTCGTGGCCGACCGCGGCGAGGAGTGCCGTGCGCAACCGGTCCGCTTCCTCGAGCGGTCGGATGCCCCTGGCTGCAGTGCGCAATTCCCGCTGCACCAGCGCAGCCTCGATCTGCGAGACGAAAGCGTCGAGGATGCGACGGTCCGACGCCTGGAGATCCCGCCCTGCCAACACGACGCTGCCATCGTCGCCGAGTTCGACGACGGTGCGCTTCTCGTCTCCGGATGGGGACGAGAATCCGGACTCGAACAAACGCTCGCCGCCATAACTCACGATGACGCTCGCCATGCCGAAGACCTCGCGAAGACGGTTCGCGAGGGCCTCGACAGCGTTCTCACCGCGGATGATGCTGCCGGCGACCGTCGCGAGGGTCTCGGCCTCGGCGGCGGAACGCTTTGCCGCCCGGCTGCGGCTCGCCGCCTGGTCGACGACAACGCTCACGAGCACAGCAACAAGCAGGAAGATCACCAGCGAGACGAAGTGGACGGGGCTGGCGATCCGCAATTGAAAGAGTGGGGGAACGAAGAAGTAGTCCACAGCGAACCCGGACACCACGGCGGCCACTATGGCCGGGTACAGGCCACCGACGAGGGCAACGACAACCACGAGCAATTGGAATGCCAACACATCGCTCGCGAGCGAGTCGGGGCTCCGGGTCGCGCTCAGCAGCCAGGTGAGCACCGGCAGGGTCACGGCCGCGAGGGCGAAACCGGCCAGCCGCCGTCGAAGGGTGAGCGCGCCCCCGGTGCTCGGAAGTTGCAGCGTGCCCGCTGAGGCATGCGAGACGATGTGGACATCGATGTCGCCAGAAGCGCGGATCACGGTCTGGCCTATGCCCTGCCCAGTGAGAAATGTTGTCAGCCGACTGCGACGGCTCACACCGATCACAAGTTGCGTCGCGTTGACGCCGCGGGCGAACTCGACCAGGGCCGTCGGGGTATGGTCGCCCACGACCTGGTGATAGGTGCCCCCAAGGCTCTCGACCAGCGTGCGCTGGGCGAGAAGGGCGCCGGGATCCGATTCCGCGAGGCCGTCGGAACTCGATACATGCACGGCGAGTAGCTGGCCGCCGCTCGTGCGAGCCGAAATGCGTGCCCCACGCCGGATGAGGGTCTCTCCCTCCGGTCCGCCGGGAAGCGCGACCACCACTCGCTCCCTGGCCTCCCACTTGCCGCGGATGCCGTGTTCGTTGCGGTACGCCTGCAGCGCGACATCCACCTCGTCCGCGAGCCAGAGGAGAGCGAGCTCGCGGAGGGCGGTGAGGTTGCCGAGCCGAAAGTAGTTGCTGAGGGCGGCGTCGATAGTGCCGGCGGGATAGATGTGGCCGCCGGCGAGACGGGTGCGCAGGGCCTCCGGGGTGAGGTCGACGACCTCGATCTGGTCGGCCGAGCGCAACACGGAGTCGGGGATCGTCTCGCGCTGTGCGACCCCGGTGATCGACTGCACCACGTCGTTCAGCGATTCGATGTGTTGGATGTTCACCGTCGAGATCACGTTGATTCCGGCATCCAGCAGGTCGTGCACGTCTTGCCAGCGCTTGTCGTGCAGGCTGCCGGGCGCATTGGTGTGCGCGAGTTCGTCCACGAGGGCCCAGTCCGGATGCCGGTCGATAAGGCCGTCGAGGTCGAGCTCGTCGAGCGTCACCCCGCGGTGCCCGACACTGCGGCGGGGAAACAGCTCGAGCCCTTCCGTGAGTCTGGCCGTCTCTGCGCGGCCGTGCGTCTCGACCAGCCCGACGACCACATCGAGGCCTGAGTCGAGAAGCCGGCGCCCCTCCTCGAGCATGCTGAAGGTCTTACCGACTCCGGGGGCTGCGCCCAGGTAGACCTGGAGGATGCCGCGACTCATCGGCTACTCGCCCTGGTCGAGCTTCGCGAGGGCGATGTTGAGTTCCAGCACGTTGACCGTCGGCTCACCGATGTAGCCGAGCAGGCGCCCAGTGACCGCGGAGTCGACCAGTTTCGTGACCTGGGCTTCGGAGAGGCTGCGGGCGGCGGCCACACGAGCGACCTGCTGACGGGCGTACGCGGGGCTGATGTGCGGGTCGAGGCCCGACGCGGAAGCCGTGAGCGCGTCAGCCGGGATCGAGGCCGGATCCACTCCGTCGCTCTTCGCAATGGCTGCCTTCCGCTCTGTGATCGCCTGAGCCAGTGTCTCACTCTCGGTGCCCTGGTTGGTGCCGCCGGAGGCTCCGCCGTCGTAGCCGTCTCCGGCCGCAGAGGGCCGGGATTGGAACCACTGTGGAAGGGCATTGCCCTTCCTGTCGGTGAAGGACTGGCCGATGAGACTCGAACCGACGGGTGTTCCGTCGACCGAGACGAGCGACCCGTTGGCCCGCGTCGGAACCACGAGACCGATCGCCGTGATGACGAGCGGGTAGATGATGCCGAGAACGATCGTGAAGATCAGCATGGCGCGGAGGGCGACCCAGTATTGCCGTGAGGTGCCGCGGAGGTGGTTCATGAGTGCTGTCCTTTGAGAATCGATGTGGGCTAGAACCCGGGGAAGAGGGAGATGACGAGGTCGATCAGCTTGATGCCGATGAAGGGCGCGATCAACCCGCCAAGGCCGTAGATGAGCAGGTTTCGCCCGAGCACTCTCGAGACACTTGCCGCCCGGTAGGTGACACCACGCAACGACAAGGGGATCAGCACGATGATGATGAGCGCGTTGAACACGACGGCGGAGAGGATGGCGGAAGCCGGCGAGCTGAGCTGCATGAAATTCAGCGCCGCAAGGCCCGGGTAGCTCGCGACGAACATCGCCGGGATGATGGCGAAATACTTGGCCACGTCGTTGGCGATCGAGAACGTTGTGAGCGAGCCACGGGTGATCAACAGTTGTTTGCCGATGCCCACGATGTCGATGAGCTTCGTGGGATCGGAGTCGAGGTCGACCATGTTGCCCGCCTCTTTCGCGGCGGAGGTTCCGGTGTTCATGGCGACGCCGACATCCGCCTGGGCGAGTGCCGGGGCGTCGTTCGTGCCGTCGCCGGTCATCGCCACGAGGTTGCCTCCGGCCTGTTCCCTCTTGATGAGCTCCATCTTGTCTTCCGGAGTCGCCTCCGCGAGAAAGTCGTCAACCCCGGCTTCGGCCGCGATGGCCTTGGCGGTGAGAGGGTTGTCTCCCGTGATCATGACCGTGCGGATGCCCATCCGGCGCAGGTCGGCGAAGCGCTCGGCGAGTCCGGTCTTCACGACGTCTTTGAGGTAGACGACACCGAGAACGGATGCGTCCCCCGCGGCCGTATGCCGGGCGACGACGAGCGGGGTGCCTCCGGCCTCGGAGATGCGGGTGACGATCGACTCGAGTTCCTGCTGCCGGGACGGGCTGAGCGTGCTCGACTCGGCGACCCAGGCGCTGACCATGGATCCCGCACCCTTGCGCACCTGGCTGCCGTCGGCATAGTCGACGCCGCTCATGCGGGTCTGTGCGGTGAACGGCACGACGGTGCCATCGACGGTGGTCGGATAATGGATGCCCCGTTCCGTGGCGAGGTCAAGAATGGATTTTCCCTCAGGGGTCGGGTCGCTGAGCGACGAGGCGGCTGCGACTGTCGCGAGAGTCTCGGCATCCACCCCGGTGAGGGTCGCGAACTCCGCGGCCCGTCGATTGCCGTAGGTGATGGTGCCGGTCTTGTCGAGCAGCAGGGTCGTCACGTCGCCGGCCGCCTCGACGGCGCGCCCGGACATCGCGAGCACGTTGTGTTGCACGAGGCGGTCCATGCCGGCGATTCCGATCGCCGAGAGGAGGGCGCCGATGGTGGTCGGGATGAGGCACACCAGCAGGGCGACGAGAACCGGCACGCTCTGCGTTGCGTTGGAGTACTGCGCGATCGGGTTGATAATGAGCACGACCACCACGAAGATGATCGTGAGGCTCGCGAGCAGGATGTTGAGCGCGATTTCGTTGGGCGTCTTCTGGCGAGAGGCACCCTCGACCAGTTTGATCATGCGATCGACGAAGGTCTCGCCCGGTTTCGATGTGATGCGCACGACGATGCGATCGGAGAGCACCCGGGTTCCGCCGGTGACGGCGCTGCGGTCGCCACCGGACTCGCGCACGACGGGAGCGGATTCACCGGTGATGGCTGACTCGTCGACCGACGCGATGCCCCAAACGATGTCGCCGTCGCCGGGGATCGATTCGCCAGCGACGACCACGACGGTGTCGCCGAGGGTGAGTTCGGCGGAGGCGATCTGTTCGAACTCCGCCCGCTCGGCACCCGGGTCCCCGGTCTCGTCGTAGGCGCGCACCCGCTGTGCCATCGTGCTCGTGCGGCTGTCGCGCAGGCTCTTCGCCTGGGCCTTGCCGCGGCCCTCGGCCACCGCCTCCGCCATGTTGGCGAAGAGTGTTGTGAGCCACAGCCAGACCGCGATCGACCAGATGAAAGCAAGCGAGGCTGGCGAAGAGGATGACTGGGCGGATGCTCCCAAAAACGGTGTAGCGATTGCGAGCGCAGTGGTGAGCGCGGCTCCGATCTCGACGACGAACATGACCGGGTTGTGCCACATGACTCGTGGATCGAGCTTGCGTACGGCATCCGGGAGGCTCGAGACGAGTTGGCCGGCGCTGAAAGCGGAGGCCTGCGTTCGCGTGGACGATCTGCCCTCGGTGAGGGGTGTCAGTGTGGTGGTCATGGTGCTACTTGAGTCCTTCTGCGAGCGGGCCGAGCGCGAGTACGGGGAGATAGGTGAGGGCCGACACAATCACGATCGTGCCGATGAGCAGGCCAATGAACTGCGGCCGATGGGTCGGCAGGGTGCCAGACGTGGTCGGGATCTTGTCCTGGGCGGCAAAAGACCCGGCGAGAGCGAGCACGAACACGATCGGAAGGAACCTGCCGAGGAGCATGGCCGCGCCGAGCGCCGTGTCGAACCAGGGGGTGCTCGCGGTGAGGCCCGCGAAGGCCGAGCCGTTGTTGTTGGACGCCGAGGTGAAGGCGTAGAGCACTTCTGAGTAGCCGTGCAACCCGGTGTTGGCCATCGAGGTGCCGACGACGGATTGCCGGACCGCCGGTATGGCGAAGCTCAGGGCCGTGCCGGCCAGAACGAGGGTCGGCGTGATCAGGATGTAGATGCTCGCCAGTTTCACCTCGCGCGCCCCGATCTTCTTACCGAGATATTCGGGTGTCCGTCCGATCATCAGGCCGGCGACGAACACCGCGACGATCGCCATCACGAGGATGCCGTACAGGCCAGACCCGACACCGCCGGGTGCCACTTCGCCGAGCATCATGTTCACCATCACCAGTCCGCCGCCGAGGGAGGTGAAACTGTCGTGCATGGAGTTGACGGCACCGGTGGAGGTGAGGGTGGAGGAGGTGGCGAAAAGGCTCGATCCGACGACGCCGAATCGCACCTCCTTGCCCTCCATCGCTCCTCCGGCGAGCTGGCTCGCCGTGCCGCTGCCGACGCTCTCCAGGAGGGTGAGCAGCGCGGCGGAGACTACCCAGATGAGGCCCATCGCCGAGAGGATGGCGTACCCCTGGCGATGGTCGCCCACCAGGCGACCGAAGGTGCGGGGGAGGGAGAACGGGATGGCGAGCATCAGCACGATCTCGAACAGGCTCGACCACCCGCTCGGGTTCTCGAAGGGGTGCGAAGAGTTCGCGTTGAAGAACCCGCCACCGTTGGTGCCGATTTCTTTGATCGCCTCCTGGGACGCGACCGGTCCACCGGCAATCGACTGGGTGCCGCCGGTGAGCGTTGAGATCTGTTGGAACCCGTTGAAATTCTGGATGACGCCGCTGAAGATCAGCACGATGGCGGCGACCACTGAGAGGGGCAGCAGGACGCGAACCACACCCCGGGTGAGGTCCACCCAGAAGTTGCCGATCGTCGTCGACTTACGCGAGGCGAGTCCGCGGATGAGGGCGACAGCGACCGCGATGCCGACGGCTGCGGAAACGAAATTTTGCACCGCGAGGCCGATGAGCTGCACCGTGTAACCCATGGTCAATTCGGGAGAGTACGACTGCCAGTTCGTGTTCGTCACGAAGGAGATGGCGGTGTTCCAGGCCAGGGACTGCTCCACAGCCGGCAAGCCGAGTGAGTACGGCAGGATCTCCTGCACCCGCTGCACGAGGTAGACCGCGAGCACACCGATAGCGGAGAAGGCGAGAACACTGCGCAGGTAGACCGGCCAGGTCTGTTCGGAGGCGGGGTTTACTCCGATGAGTCGGTAGAAGCCGCGTTCGACGCGAATATTCTTCGGTGAGCTGTAAACGCGGGCCATGTAGTCGCCGAGCGGGCGGTAGAGGAGCGCGAGCACGAGCACGAGGGTTGCCGCCTGCAGGATGAAGAGCCAGGTGGTGTTCATCAGAATCGCTCCGGTTTCACGAGCGCGAAGACGAGATAGACGAGCGCGGCGACGCCGAGGACGAGGCTGAGCACCGTGAAGACGATCACAGTTTCTCGACCCCCCGGGCGACGAGGGCGATGAGGGCGAAAAGGCCGACAGCGCCGATCACATAGACGAGATCGAGCATGGAATCCTCCGGAGGCGAGCAGGCTGCGGCCGGTGGGCGCGCAGCGACATCGCGTCGTTCATCCATCCGGACGTTCGACGCGGTGTCACTCAGGAATTTCACACCCGGTGACGGCGGCGCACGGCGGACCTAACAGGTTCCTAACGCCGCTCTGCCGAAGCCTTACACCCTGAAACGGGGCGGATTCGCTACTTTCCGGCCGCGAGGGCCGCGGCGCCGAGAATGCCAGCGTTGTTGCGGAGCGTCGCCGGCACGATCGGGGTGTCGAGCTTCAGCAGGGGAAGGAAGTTCTTATATTCCTTCGAGACCCCTCCCCCCACGATGAAGAGGTCGGGGTGGAAGAGCGCCACGAGCGCGTCGTAGTAGGTCTGTAGTCGAGCTGTCCACTCCTCCCAGCCCAGGTTCTCGCGTTCCTTCGCCGAGTAGGCCGCTTTGGTCTCCCAATCGACGCCCTCGAGCTGAAGGTGACCGAGCTCGGCGTTGGGGATGAGCACGCCCTTGTAGATAATGGCGGTGCCGATTCCGGTGCCGAGGGTGGTGACGATGATCAGGCCCGGGTTCTTTTCTGCCGCGCCGTAGAGGGATTCGGCGTAACCGGCCGCATCCGCATCGTTCACGAAGGTGATGTCGCGCCCGAGTCCCTTCTCGAACAGCGGCTCCGCCTCGAGGCCGATCCATTTCTTCGAGACGTTGGCCGCCGAGAGGGTGCGTCCCTTGACGACGACGGCGGGGAAGCACAACCCCATCGGAAGCTTTTTGTCGGGCGAGCCGAGCTTCTTCAAGACCGCTTGCACGGTCAGCACGATGTCGCCCGGCTCGCCTCCTTCGGGGGTGGGGAGTTTGATCCGGTCGCTGAGGAGCTTTCCCGTCGATACATCGACGATCGCTCCCTTGATGCCGGTGCCGCCGATATCGATGCCTACCGCTTTGTCAGCCATCTCGCCATTCTTCTCGTGTCGGGGATGTATTGGGACAAGGTCAGGGGAGTGTCAGCACTTCGGCGCCGCGCTCGGTCACGACCATCGTGTGCTCGAACTGGGCGGTGATGCTGCGATCCTTGGTGACGACGGTCCAGTCGTCGGCCCACATCTCCCACTCGATACCGCCAAGGGTGAGCATCGGTTCGATCGTGAAGACCATGCCCACTTCGATCTGGGTCGCATAGGCGGGCGCGGCGTCGTAGTGCGGGATGATCAGTCCGGAGTGGAAGGCCTCCCCGACGCCGTGACCGGTGAAGTCGCGCACGACGCCGTAGTCGAAACGGCGCGCGTAGGACTCGATCGCCCGGCCGATCACATTGACCTCACGCCCCGGCGCGACGGCCTTGATGCCGCGGTTGAGCGATTCGCGCGTGCGCTCCACCAGGTCGGTGACCTCGGCGGTTGCCTGACCGACGATGAAGGTCTGGTTGCTGTCCCCGTGCACGCCGTTCTTGTAGGCGGTGATGTCGATGTTCACGATGTCGCCGTCTTCGAGCACCGTGTCGTCGGGGATGCCGTGACAGATCACCTCGTTCACCGAGCTGCAGAGCGACTTCGGAAAGCCGCGGTAGCCGAGAGTCGAGGGATAGGAGTCATGGGCCACCATGTAGTCGTGGCCGATGACATCAAGTTCATCGGTCGTGATGCCGGCCCGGATGCTCGTCCCGACCAGGGCGATGGCATCCGCCGCTATCCGTCCGGACTCGCGGATGCGGCCGACCGCCTCGGCCCCGTAGACATCGGACCCGGTGAATCGGGACGGGGCGGCCTTGCCCACATACTCCGGACGCACGATGTGATTCGGCACGAACCGGATGGGAGTGACCTGCCCCGCAACCAGGTGGCCGTTCGAATCCTTGGGCATGGGAGTAATTTTAGTGGCGAGCAAGGAGTCTCTCATGACGCAGTGGTACTACAACACCCGCACCCACGAGGTGGAAGAAGGCAAACAGTCACTCGCCTCGGAGCTTGACGGTCCGTTCGACAGCCGGGAGGACGCCGCTCGCGCTCCCGAGATCATCGCCGAGCGCTCCCGCAAGTGGGCAGAGGAGGACGCGAAGAACGACTGAGCGGGCTGGCGTTTCCGGGATCCCGGCCCGGCGCGAAATCCATGCTCTCCGGTGTGACTCGCCGTCTGCGATTGAGGGGGAGCGGTGCGGCGGTCACCGCCGCATGGATTTCACCCGAGGTGAGATCGCGGCGCGGCAAGGACGCCGATGCGTAGGGGCCGTCGCACGCGGCGGCTAGTCGGTGTATTCGTGCTCGGGTGCCGGGTATTCGCCGCTCCCGACATCCGCGCGGTAGGCCTTCGCTGCATCCCTCAGCACGCCGCTGAGGTCGGCGTACTGCTTGACGAACTTGGGGATTCGGCCGACGGTGAGTCCGGCCCAGTCGGTCCAGACCAGCAGCTGTCCATCCACGTGCGGCCCGGCCCCGACACCGATGGTGGGGATGCGCAGTTCCTCCGTCACGCGCTTCGCCACCAGGGACGGCACCATCTCGAGCACAACCGCGAAAGCGCCGGCATCCTCCACGGCGTGAGCGTCGGCGAGCAGCTGCACGGCCCCCTCGCCGCGCCCCTGGATGAGGTGCCCGCCGAGGCCGTGCTCGCTCTGCGGGGTGAATCCGATGTGGGCCATCACCGGGATGCCCGCCGACACGATCCGGCGGATCTGCTCGGCGCTTCGCACACCGCCCTCCAACTTCACGGCATGGGCGTGCGTCTCCTTCATGAACCGGAATGCCGTATGCAGGGCCTCGTCCGGACCGGTCTCATAGGATCCGAATGGCATGTCCGCCACCACGAACGCCCGCGTCACCGCGCCCGCGACCGCGCGGGTGAGGGGGATGAGGTCTTCGATCGTCACCGGAAGGGTGGTCTCGTAGCCGAGCACATTGTTGCCGGCGGAGTCGCCGACGAGGAGGAAGTCGATCCCGGCCGCGTCGAAGATCGATGCCGTGAGCTGGTCGTAGCTCGTGAGTCCGGTGATCTTGACACCGGTCTCTTTCGCGCTCTGGAAGTGTCGGGTTCGCACCCTCTTGAGGGAGGCCTGGGCTGCCGCAGCGATGGGGTCGGTCATGCGCGCAATCTTAGCCTCGCCGATTCCCGCCTACCGGGTTGGCCGATAGGTGATCGGAAGGCGCCGGTCGCGCCCGAAGGCCATGCCGCTGATCTTGGGGCCGATGGCTCCCTGCCGTCGTTTCCACTCCGAGTGGTCGACGAGCGTCGTCACGAAGTCGACGGTTTCCGCATCGAAGCCTAGGGCGACGACATCCTCCCGGCCGAGGGCGCGGGAGATGTAGGCATCGAGGATGCCGTCGAGCAGTTCGTACGGCGGGAGGGAATCCTGGTCGGTCTGGTCGGGGCGCAATTCCGCGCTCGGCGGCTTGTCGATCGAGTTCGCGGGGATCGGCGGCACCTCGCCGCGAGCGGTCGCCGCGTCGTTGCGCCACCGCGCCAGCTCCCAGACGAGTGTCTTCGGCACGTCCTTGATCGGGGCGAACCCTCCGGCGGAGTCTCCGTAAATCGTCGAGTACCCCACCGATAACTCGGTCTTATTGCCCGTCGTGAGGACGAGATGGCCGTCGAGGTTCGAGAGTCCCATCAGGATGATGCCGCGGACGCGCGCCTGCACGTTCTCCGCCGCTGTACCGGTGAGACCCAGCTGCATCTCGATCGGCAGGACAAGGTCGGCGATCGCCTCGGTCGAATAGTGCAGCCCGAGGTTCTCGGCGAGGGCGTCGGCGTCGGAGCACGAATGGTCGGAACTGTACCGGCTCGGCATGCTCACGCCCCAGACCCGGTCGCCACCGAGCGCGTCGGCGGCGATCGCCGCGCAGACGGCGGAGTCGATCCCGCCGGAGAGCCCGAGAATGACCGAGCGGAAGCCGTTCTTGTTCACGTAGTCCCGAAGGCCGAGCACGAGGGCGTTCCACACCTGTTCGCGATCGTCGGGCAGGGTCGCGAGATCGGTCTCGAGCGAGTCCTGTGGGTCGGCCGAGTCGGCGAGCACGATGCGGGTGACGCGGTGGGGGAGAACCGTCTCGGATGCGGCGGAGACATCGAGGTCCACGACGAGCAGATGCTCGACGAACTGGGGGGCCCTGGCGAGGATGGTACCCGCGCCATCCACCACGACGCTGTCCCCGTCGAAGACCAGGTCGTCCTGCCCTCCGACGATGTTGACATAGGCCACGGTGGTGTCGGTCTCGACCGCGCGCCGGGTCACCAGCGGCAGGCGCACCTCGTTCTTGTCACGCTCGAACGGCGAGGCGTTGATCACCACCAGCAGCCCGGCGTCGGCCTCGAGCACGCGAGCGAGGGGTCCGCCATCACGCCAGAGGTCCTCGCAGACGATGACCGCGACATCCACCGACTTGATGCGAAGCACGAGCAGCTCATCGCCCGGAATGAAGATGCGATATTCGTCGAAGACGGAATAGTTGGGCAGATGGTGCTTCGCATAGCGAGCGGCGACGCGGCCGTGCTGGAGCACGCTCGCACAATTCTGCGCTATCGCGGTCGGAGCGTTGCTGGTGCCGAAAAGGCGTGGCTCGAATGGGCCATCCGGGTGCCCGACGATCACGGCGAGTTCACCGAGGCCGGCGTCCTGCAGCTCCGTAGCGAGGTTCACCACGGCCTCGTGACAGTCGGAGAGAAAGCCTGGTCGAGAGGCGAGATCTTCGATGGGATAGCCGCTGATGGCCATCTCGCCGAAGGCGAGGAGGTCGGCCCCCCGGGCGGATGCGCGCCGGGCGGCATCGACGATCCGCCGCGAATTGCCCGCAAGGTCACCGACAACCGGGTTGAGTTGGCCGAGCGCCAAGCGGAGACGGGGCATAGCCACTAGCCTAATAGCCGAGGAACCGCCCCGGAATGAGCAGCAAGAGGAGCCCATGGACAAGCAGCGCGACTTCGTTCTCCGCACCATCGAAGAGCGTGGCGTCAAGTTCATCCGCCTCTGGTTCACCGATGTCGTCGGCACCCTGAAGTCGGTCGCGATCGCTCCGGCCGAGGTCGAAGGCGCCTTCGCAGAGGGTCTCGGTTTCGACGGTTCGGCGATCGAGGGCCTCACCCGCTCGTACGAGGCCGATGTGCTCGCGCATCCGGATCCGGCCACGTTCCAGATCCTGCCGTGGCGCGGCGAGATCGACCCGACCGCCCGCATGTTCTGCGACATCACCACCCCCGATGGCCAGCCGGCCGTTGCCGACCCGCGAAACGTGCTCAAGCGCACGCTCGCGACAGCGGCGGAACGCGGTTTCACCTTTTACACGCATCCAGAGATCGAGTTCTACCTGCTCGAAAGCTCGCACTTCGGCGAGGAGGGTCCGCAGCCCGTCGACCGGGCCGGGTACTTCGACAATGTTCCCGGCGGTACCGCCCACGACTTCCGTCGTCGTTCGGTTCGCATGCTTGAGGACCTCGGAATCTCGGTGGAATTCAGCCACCACGAGGCGGGTCCCGGCCAGAATGAGATCGACCTCCGCTATGCGGACGCTCTCACCACGGCCGACAACATCATGACCTTCCGCACCGTGATCAAGGAGGTGGCGATCGAGCAGGGGGTCTACGCGACCTTCATGCCGAAACCGCTCTCGGGAGAACCCGGATCGGGAATGCACACCCACATGTCTCTCTTCGAGGGTGACGCGAACGCGTTCTACGACGGAGCCGGCCAATACCAACTCTCCCGCATCGGGCGCCAGTTCATCGCCGGCCTTCTGCGGCACGCGCCCGAGATCACCGCCGTCACGAACCAGTTCGTCAATTCCTACAAGCGGCTCTGGGGTGGCTCATCGCAGAACAAACTCGGGGAGGCGCCGAGCTTCGTCACCTGGGGCCACAACAACCGCTCCGCGCTCGTGCGTGTGCCCCTCTACAAGCCAACAAAGGGCCAGAGCGCACGGGTGGAGTACCGGGCCATCGACTCCGCCGCGAACCCGTATCTCGCATTCTCACTGTTGCTCGCTGCCGGACTGAAGGGCATCGAAGAGGGTTACGAACTGCCCGCCGAAGCGGAGGACAACGTCTGGGAACTCTCGGATGCCGAGCGGCGGGCGCTGGGTTACAGCCAGCTCCCGGCAAGCCTGGACCACGCGGTGTCGCTGATGGAGGAGTCGGAGCTCGTCGCCAAAACCCTCGGCGAGCAGGTGTTCAATTTCGTACTGCTGAACAAGCGGCAGGAGTGGCGCGAATACCGCGCGCAGGTCACCCCCTACGAACTCAAGAGCAATCTGGAGATGCTGTAACGGCTCCCGACCCGCTGGCTTAGGACTCGACCGCAATGCCGCGCGAACAATCCATTCTGACCGACCTGGCACGGCTCGGCTTCTCCGATCTCGACCCGGCCATCGTGCTGATCACCGAGCTGGATGAACTGCTCGGCGGTGCGGTGCGACCGGGTGAGCTCCTGCCGCTGTTCGCCAACGCCGCGGATGCAGATCACGCACTCCGGCAACTCGCTGCGCTGATGCGACAGTCCCCGACCGAGACGATTGCAATTCTCGCCGAACCCTCGGCGGCCGACCGGCTCGTTCGCGTGCTCGGGGCCTCGGCTGGACTAGCGGAGTTCCTGTTGCGGCATCCGGAAGAGCTGTCGGTGCTGGCGCTCCCATTCACCCCGCCCACCGCGCCGGAGGTGTACCGACTCGACCTGCAGGCCTCGGTTGCGGCGCCTGATCCCGCGACGGCTGCCGCGAATCACCACCCGAACGAGGAGGCGTCCTGGGATGCCCTGCGGGTGCGATACCGCCGCCACCTGACCCAGCTTGCCGCCTGGGATCTCGGGCAGACGCATCCGCTCGACGGACTCGAGACCGTCGCGGCTGCTCTCGCCGATCTCGCCGCGGCCGCACTCGACGTCTCCCTGACGGTGGCCAGGGCAACACTGAAGTCGCCCACCGCCGACATAGCCGCCACCAGACTGGCGATCATCGGCATGGGCAAGGCGGGTGCTCGTGAGTTGAACTACGTGAGCGATGTCGATGTGATCTTCGTGGCCGAAGGTTCGGGCGACCTCCCCGACAGTCGCGCCGTGGAGATCGCGACCCGGCTGGCGATGGCGACGATGCGGGGCATCCACGACTTTTCGCGCGAACCCGCCCTGTGGGAGGTGGATGCCAACCTCCGCCCCGAAGGCAAAGATGGCGCGCTGGTCCGCAGCCTCGACTCACACCTCGCCTACTACGATCGCTGGGCGAAGAGCTGGGAATTCCAGGCGCTGCTCAAGGCCCGCCCACTGGCCGGCGACCTCGATTTGGGCCGACGTTACGTCGAGGCGGTCGCACCCAAGGTGTGGTCGAGTGCGTCGCGGGAGAACTTCGTCGAGGGCGTGCAGCGGATGCGCGAGCGGGTGACCGAGAACATCCCGGGCGCCGAGCTCGACTACCAGCTCAAGCTTGGGCCGGGCGGCCTGCGTGACGTCGAGTTCACCATCCAGCTGCTCCAACTCGTGCACGGGCAGACCGATGACCTGGTGCGGCAACGCGCCACGCTACCCGCTCTCGTCGCCCTCGCCGAGCAGGGCTACATCGGGCGGGTCGAAGCGGCCGAGTTCTCGCACGACTACCGGTTCCTCCGCCTGTTGGAGCATCGCCTGCAGCTGTTCCAGCTCCGGCGCACCCATCTCATGCCGAGCGACCGTGATGCCGTGAGGGTGCTCGCCCGCGCGAGCGGCATCGCCGCGGGAGCCGGCGATCTTCTCGAGAAGTGGGGTCGCATCAAACTCGAGGTGCGCAGCCTGCACGAGCGACTGTTCTACCGTCCCCTGCTCAGCGCCGTCGCAGCCCTTCCCGAGGGCGGCCTGACGCTCAGCAGCGAGCAGGCCGTGGCGCGACTCGCCGCGATCGGCTTTCGCGACCCGAAGGGTGCTCTCGCCCACATCGGTGCCCTCACCGGCGGAGTCTCCCGACGCGCGGCGATCCAGCGCCACCTTCTGCCGGTGATGCTGCAGTGGTTCGCCGATGGCGCCGACCCCGACTATGGACTGCTCGCCTTCCGGCGGCTCAGTGAGGACCTTGGCGAGTCGTACTGGTTCCTGCGGATGCTTCGGGACTCCTCCGGAGCGGCCAAACGGCTCACCAGCGTTCTGTCGTCGTCGCGTTTCGTCGGGGTACTTCTCGAACGCATCCCGGAGGCCGCCGCCTGGTTCGATCGGGAGGACGAGCTCAGGCCGCGGCCGCTCACCGCCCTGCTCGAGGAGACGGCGTCCACCGCCTCGCGGCATGATGACGTGGTCACCGCGTCCCTCGCCTTTCGCACCGCCAGGCGCCGGGAAGTGCTCCGGCTGGCGATCGGCGCCATCCTGGGCCAGGTTCATGTGGAGGAGCTTGGCCGGTCCCTTTCCGACGTGACAACAGCGTTGCTCACCGGCGTGCTCCATGCCCTTCGACCCGACGACGACGGCATCGAGTTCGGGATCGTCGCCATGGGCCGTTATGGGGGGGAGGAGCTCGGGTTCGGATCGGATGCCGACGTTCTCTTCGTGTACCGGAGCACCACCGCCTCGAGCGAGGAGGCGGCCGCCCGGGCCAAATATCTCGTGGCCGAACTCACCCGGCACACCGAAGACCTTCGCTTGCCATTGGACCTCGATATCGACCTGCGACCGGAGGGAAAGAACGGTGCCGTAGTGCGCTCCCTCGACTCCTATCGGGCCTATTACGCCCGTTGGTCGCTGACCTGGGAGGCGCAGGCGCTGCTCCGCGCCCGTGGTGCGGTGGGCGATGCCGCACTCCTCGCAGATTTCGAGACACTGGCCGACGAGGTGCGATTCCCGGTCGCGATCGCTGAGAACGACGTGCGGGAGGTCAAGCGCATCAAAGCGCGCGTCGAGTCCGAGCGGCTGCCGCAAGCGGCCGATCCCGCGCGCCACCTCAAGCTCGGTCGCGGGTCGCTCAGCGATGTGGAGTGGTTTGTGCAGCTCATCCAATTGCAGAACGGCGCGCGGATTCCCGGGCTTCGCACCACTTCGACTCTCGGTGCGCTCGAGGTCGCCCGAGCGGAGGGCTTCATCAACGCGACGGACATGGCGAAGTTGCGGGATGCCTGGATTCTCGCGTCACGCGTGCGCTCCGCACTGGTGCTCTGGATGACGCGGACCACCGATGTGCTCCCCACTGAACGCCAGCAGCTCGACGGTGTCGCCCGCCTCCTCGAGTATCCGCCGGGTTCCGCGAGCGAGCTCGAAGAGGACTACCTGCGGGTGACACGACTCGCCCGTGCCGTCTTCGAAAGGCGTTTCTACGGCATCTCCAGCTCCCCGGGACCGACCACCGGCTGATGCGTCCGCACTACCACCGGGTAGCCAAGATGTTTCCAATCCGTAAACCTTAGAGACTTTTCTGCCAGTTTTCGCCGTCCCCCGTGCTCGAGATTCTTGTACCCCATTCGGGTGATGAGGGCTCGGACCTGCACCGATTAGTCGGGCGCCCCCTTCGCGTCCCGGTGCCGGAGGCGGTGGCAGGATCGAAGCGTGCTGAACCATCCGCTGACCAGCAATTAGCACCGGCGTCAGTTCACATCACGCGGTGCTGGTTCGGCCCTTTGCGAACACCACCCGTGTCCGCCGTTTGGGGGTCATGATCGGGGTCGGCCGAAGTGCCGACACGAATCGGGTGACAAACATTCAGGGACTCCTGGCTGCCCGCACAAACACAGTTTCGCGCGTGTGCGTCCTGTCGCAAGGTCTGTCAATAATTCACGTACCCCGAAAATCAGCTTGCCAGTTCCTCAATGTTGCGGAAAGTCCCACCACCGCCACAGATCGGGGAACCATTGTTTATTTTCATCCTTCAGGTGCGCCAGATGATCGACGGCCATCCGGAGATCTACACCTTCGCGATCTACTCCGCCCTCATCTGGGCGCTCTGGGTGATCAAGCTGGTGATCTCCAGCCGATACAAGCCGTACACCGGAACGTTCACCGGCACAACGAGCGTGATTGTGCCTGTGCTCGACGAACCCGAGGACCTCTTTCGTGACGTGCTCGGTCGGATGGTGGAACAGAAACCGGGCGAGATCATCGTCGTCATCAACGGTGCCCGGAACCCCACGCTCGAGGCGATCTCCGACGAGTTCAGCCCGCTGGTGCGCTGGGTGCACACCCCGATCCCGGGCAAGCGCAACGCGGTGAGGATCGGCACGGAACTCTCCACCGGCGATGTCACCGTCCTGGTGGACTCCGACACCGTGTGGACCGAAAACACCCTGTCTGAGCTGGTGAAGCCGTTCGAGGACGAGTCGGTGGGCGGTGTGACGACCCGCCAGCGCATCCTCGAGCCGGAGCGCAGTTGGATCACCAGGTGGGCGGACTGGTTGGAGAACTCGCGGGCGCTGTATTCGATGCCGGCACAGAGCGTGCTCGGCCAGGTGGGGTGCCTTCCCGGGCGCACGATCGCCTTTCGCCGCTCGATCATGATGCGGGTGATGGAGCGGTTCATGAGCGAACAGTTCATGGGAGTGTTCCTCGAGGTCAGCGATGACCGCACCCTCACCAACCTCACGCTCAAGGAGGGGTATCGCACGGTGTACCAGTACACCTCTCTGGTCTATACGGATGCCCCACTCCAGGTGAAGAAGCTGTTCAAGCAGCAGCTTCGGTGGGCCCGCGGCAGCCAGTACAACACGCTTCGGATGCTGCCCTGGATGCTCGGCCACGCGCCGGTGCTTGCCCTGTTCTTCATCATGGACATCGTGTTGCCCTTCCTGCTCGCCGGGGTCATCGGCGGCTGGATCTATCGCAGTCTCACCGGCGAGGGCTACAACTTCTACGAGGGCATCCTCACGCAGTATGGCGTGCAGAGCGGGGTCGCCCTGGTGATCGGCCTGATGGTGGTCTCCTCCGTGCTCAGCATGGCCATCCGCCAGCTTCGGCACCTCTCGGAAAAGCCGAGCGACTTCTTCCGGCTTCCGGTGTTCATCATCGTCTCCACCGCGTTCCTGATGCCCGTGCGTCTCATCGGGTTCTTCCGCATGGGGCATTCGAGCGGCTGGGGCACCCGTGCGGGTGCCTACGGCGGCGGGTCGGCCAACGACACCCTCGTTGAATCGCTCACGATCGGCGAGCGGCGAGACCAGGCTCCGATCGGATTCGGTCCGGCATCCGTCGGCAGTCACTCGACCGCGCTTCTCGAGGCGTCCCCGCGCATCGGCGTGCGGGTCACCCCGTCGGCGCCCCGCCTCCCGCGGCGCCGTCGTCTCAATCCAAAGGCAGCCTGGCCGTACCTGATCGGGCTCACCATCTTCGCTGTGGAGGCGTTTTTCATTGTCAACTTCTAAGCGCACGACCCTCACTCGACCACGGACCTGGTAGGCGCTCTCCAGCACTCGCGCCCGGTTCACCGCCGTCGGAGCCGCGGTGCTTGTGCTCTCGCTCTTCGCCACGAGCGTCATCGTGTGGAATTCGCCGGCGAACCCGGTGGCTCAGGCTGCGGCATCCGTCAGTCGGGCGGATATCGCCAACGCCAAGATCGTCGCCGAACGCAACTCGCTCCTCAGCCAGGTCATCGCGTTGCAGAAGCAGCTCAACGGCAGCAGGGGCAACCTCACCGCCACGAAGGCTCAGCTGGCCTCGATCCAGCAACAGCTTTACAGCGCGCAGGGAGCCCTCGATGCCGCGGCCGCGGCAAAGACGACTACCGCCGTCGCGACGAAAGCAAAGCCCACGACCCGCAAGCCGTCGGCAGGGGCAACTTCAGTCGTGACGGCTCCGTCCAAGGCGGAGATCATCAACCCGACTTCCCGCTACTTCGGCATGTACACCGACCAGGCACCGTTCAGCTTCTCCTCCTTCGACGCCACCGCGAAGAAGATCGGCACACAGCCGAACGTCGTGGGCTATTTCGGCGGTTGGGACCAGCCCTTCCGAGCGGATGTTGTGAAGGCGGCCTGGAAGCGCAACACCTTGCCCGTCCTCACCTGGGAATCCCGCCCGATCAGCGCCGCGAACAATGCCGTAGTCGAGCCCGATTATTCGCTCCCCAAGATCATCGGTGACCCGGCCGCCGGGGTGCCTGGCGCCTTCGACATCTACCTGCGTCAGTACGCCAGGGACATCGTGGCATCCGGACTTCCCCTCGGCATTCGCCTCGACCAGGAGATGAACGGCAACTGGTACCCGTGGTCGGAAGACGACGGGAAGGGTGGGGCGGTCAACGGCAACCGCCCCGGGGACTTCGTGAAGATGTGGCAGCGGGTCCACGACATCTTCCAGGAGGAGGGCGCGAACAGCCTCGTCGCCTGGATCTGGGCGCCGAACATCGTCAACAACCTCCCCGTCACCCACCAGGCGCCCGGCTACCTCGACTCGCTGTATCCGGGCTCGGCCTACGTCGATATCGTCGGACTTTCCGGCTACCTGCGTCCCGCCTACAAACCGGAGAACGACTTCAGCTTCGACTACACCTTCACCCCGAGCCTGAGGGAGCTGAGACGGATCACCGACAAGCCGATCTTTCTCGCGGAGATCGGAGCTTCCGAGACGGGCGGCCACAAGGTGGCCTGGATCAACAGCCTCTTCCAGGCGCTGGCGAGGCCGGAGAACCAGGACATCATCGGATTCTCCTGGTTCAACCTCGTGGTGACCAGTTACACGGAAGGGCAGCTCGCCACCAACGATTGGCGAATCGACTCCCGGCCGGAGAGCATCGCGGCCTTCACCGCCGGGCTCGCGCTTCCGGGCGGCCGATTCGACCTCAGCTCCCCGTGAGCAACGACGAATGACAGGTCACCGCGCTAACCGCGATTTTTATCAGATGACGTCCATCACCACTCCCAGGAGGACAGCATGAAGAGGCAGAACCCGCTCGGATCTACAGCACCAGCCGGCCAGGACCTGGCCGACGGCACCGTCGGCACCCGCCCGCCCACGCCCCCGCGCATCAGCGTGGTCGGCACCGGGTACCTCGGCGCCACGCACGCTGCCGCAATGGCGGAAATGGGCTTCGAGGTCATCGGGGTCGACAACGACCCGGCCAAAGCCCAGGCCCTGAGCGAGGGTCGCGTTCCGTTCTTCGAACCAGGCCTGCCGGAGCTGATCCGCAAACACGTCGAGAGCGGTCGCTTGCGCTTCACCACCGACATCGCCGAGGCGACGGCGCTGAGCGACGTGCACTTCATCTGCGTCGGCACACCCCAGCAGCGGGGAAGCAACGCGGCGAACCTCAACTACGTACAGGAGGCCACGCGCCAGGTCGCCAGGAACCTCACCCACAACGGCCTCATCGTTGGCAAGTCAACGGTTCCGGTCGGCACCGGGCAGGCGCTGCGCGAGATGATCCTCGAGCACGTGCCAGAGGGCATCGAGACCGAGATCGTGTGGAACCCGGAATTCCTGCGCGAGGGCAAGGCGGTGGATGACACACTGATGCCCGATCGCATCGTGCTCGGGGGAACCAGCGATGCCTCAGAGGCGCTGATGCGCGAGGTCTACGCCATCCCGATCGCCACCGGAACCCCGGTTATCGTGTGCGACCTGCCGACGGCAGAGCTCGTCAAAGTGAGCGCGAACGCCTTCCTCGCCACCAAGATCTCTTTCATCAACGCCATCGCCGAGGTCTGCGACGCGGCCGGCGCGGACGTCAACGTGCTCGCGGATGCCCTCGGTCACGACATTCGCATCGGTCGTCAGTTTCTCAACGCCGGTCTCGGATTCGGCGGCGGATGCCTCCCGAAGGACATCCGCGCCCTCATCCACCGCTCTAGTGAGCTCGGAGCGACCAAGGCCGCCTCGCTCCTCCAGCAGGTAGATGAGATCAACATGGCACAGCGCCAGCAGGTGATCGACATGGCGATCGAGGCCTGCGGCGGATCCGTCCTCAACCGGCGTATCGGTGTGCTCGGCGCGGCATTCAAGCCGCTCACCGACGACGTGCGCGACTCTCCGGCGCTCAACGTGGCGGCGGCCCTGCACCTGCGCGGCGCCCAGGTAGTCGTCTACGACCCCGAAGCCAACGACACGGCGCAGAAAATGTTCCCGACCCTGACCTATGCGGACTCCATCGCGGAGGCGGCGTCCAACTCGGACGCCCTGCTCGTTCTGACCGAGTGGAACGAGTTCAAGGACACGGACCCGCTCGCCCTGCTCGACCTCGTCGCGTCGCCGATCATCATCGACGCTCGCAACTGCCTCGACGCGCACGCCTGGCGTTCCGCCGGCTGGACCCTGACGGGCCTCGGTACCGCGCCCGCTCCGCTTCTCGCTTACGCGCGTCCGCTCGTGCTCGGTTCCGGCCGACGACTCGTGGGAGCGCGCTGACACGCCGCTGATTCGGGGGAATCATGCAGGGCCGTGCCAAAACGGGTGCGGCCCAGCTGCGATTCCCGGCGCCTGGTCGCCCTCGGTCTGCCGGTCCCGCCGGGCCGCCGGTTCACCCGGCCCGTTCTCGGCGAGCCGTCACGAAGTGCACACAGAGGGCTCCTTTCGCGCGCTATGTGACGGGCGAGGGAGCGTGGCGGGGCGCAGGGCGACACGCAGGGCGGGCGGAGAGGGCGCAGGGCGGGACGACCGGCGGGGCAGCGCTCAACCGAGTGGGGGTTCACTTGGCCCGGAGTGTCTCCGACATTGCGTGCCGCTGCATCTAGGCTCATCGCTATGAGCGTCGACGCACCGAGGGCGCCCGGTGAGCGATCGGCTCGCGCGGAGCATCGCTGGCCCGCTGTCGTCGCCCTTCTGGTGGCACTCACGCTCTACGCGACCCTCCCCAGCTCATTTTTTCCCGTCTTTCGCCTGTCTGTGGTTGCGGTCGGCCTCGCGCTGCTCGTCCCCCTTGTCGCCCTCAATCCGGCGCGCCTGCATCGCGAGACGACCTGGTCCAAATACCTTGCCACCGGCCAGGCACTGCTCCTTGTCGTGGCCAACGAGATCGCGCTCGTGCAGCTCATCGTGCTGCTCACAACCTCGAAGACTCCGGATGGTCCGACTCTGCTGCTTGCTGCCTTGCAGGTGTGGGCGACGAACATTATCGCGTTCGCCCTCGTCTATTGGGAACTGGATCGAGGGGGGCCGGTCTCCCGTCGACACCTTTCACGCACGGAGCTCCCGGTCGCGGATTTCCGTTTCCCGCAGGACGAGGATCACGATGCCGTCGAGGAAGTGGCGGCCCGCTCGTCCCGGCGAACAGATTGGGTGGCCTCCTTCTTCGACTACCTGTATTTCTCGGCATCCAACTCGATGGCGTTTAGCCCGACGGACGTCATGCCGCTCTCGATCCGGGCCAAGGCGCTCATGGTCACCGAGTCCGCCGGGGGATTTGTGCTGCTTGCCCTAGTGATCGCGCGGGCGGTCTCACTGCTCAGCTGATGGCGGGCCGAAAGACGACGAAAGCCGCACCCCAACGGGGATGCGGCTGTCGTCCGATCGGGTGATCAGACGCTGAAGTACAACTCGTACTCGAACGGCGTTGGGCGCTGGGCGGCCGGGATGATCTCCGCGGACCGCTTGTACGAAATCCAGGTCTGGATCAGGTCGGGCGTGAACACGTTGCCCGCCGTGAGGAACTCGTGGTCGGCCTCGAGAGCGCGCAGGGCCTCTTCGAGCGAGGCCGGCACCTGCGGGATGTTCTTTGCTTCCTCTGGAGGCAGCTCGTACAGGTCCTTGTCCACCGGCTCGTGCGGCTCGATCCGGTTCTTGATTCCGTCGAGCCCGGCCATGAGCTGTGCGGCGAAGGCGAGGTACGGGTTGCCCGACGCATCCGGAGCTCGGAATTCGATGCGCTTGGCCTTCGGGTTCGTCCCGGTGATCGGTATGCGAATCGACGCCGAGCGGTTTCCAGCCGAATAGACCAGGTTGACCGGGGCTTCGAAGCCCGGGATGAGGCGACGGTAGGAGTTCAGCGTCGGGTTCGTGAACGCAAGCACAGCCGGAGCGTGTTTGAGCAGCCCGCCGATGTACCAGCGCGCAATGTCACTGAGTCCGCCGTAGCCTTTCTCGTCGTAGAACAGCGGAACGCCGTCGTTCCACAGTGACTGGTGGGTGTGCATTCCGGAGCCGTTGTCCCCGAACAGCGGTTTCGGCATGAAAGTGGCGACCTTGTTCCACTCGAGCGCGGTGTTCTTGACGATGTACTTGAATTTGAGGATGTCGTCGGCGGCGTGCACCATCGTGTCGAAGCGGTAGTTGATCTCGGCCTGACCGCCCGTGCCCACCTCGTGGTGAGCCCGCTCAAGGATGAGGCCGGCGTCGATCAGCTTGAGACTGATGTCGTCTCGGAGGTCGGCCTGCTTGTCCACGGGACTCACCGGGAAATAGCCGCCCTTGTAGGGCGTCTTGTTGGCGAGGTTGCCGCCCTCCTCAACGCGGCCCGAGTTCCAGGCACCCTCCTCGGAGTCGACGAAGTACGAACTGGAATTCTGGCGGACGTCGTAGCGCACATCGTCGAAGATGTAGAACTCCGCCTCCGGGGCGAAGAACGCGGTGTCGGCGATGCCGGTGGAGGCGAGGTACTTTTCGGCCTTCTTGGCGACCTGGCGCGGGTCGCGGGCGTAGATCTCGCCGTTTCGGGGGTTGTAGATGTCGAAGATCATGATGAGCGTCTTCTCGATCCTGAAGGGATCGACGTAGGCCGTAGTCACGTCGGGTATGAGCTGCATGTCCGATTCGTGGATCGACGCGAAACCGCGGATCGACGAGCCGTCGAAAAGCTGCCCGACGGAGAAGAATTCTTCGTCGACGGTCGAGGCGGGAATGTTGAAGTGCTGCTGCACACCGGGGAGGTCGGTGAACCGGATATCAAGGAACTTGACATTCTCGGTCTTGATGAACTTGAGCACCTCTGAAGAATCACTGAACATGTGACGTGGCTCCAATGGGGTTTGGGAACGCGGTACGGCCGCGAACGCAGCCAACAGTGACGCTAGACGAAGGGAGTTTCGCCACGGTGTCGCTATTGTTTCGTGCATGTTACGCGCGAGGCGGCGAACGTAGGATCTTCGGTATGCCAGAGCCTCGAACATCCGCCCCACCGACCGATTGGTCTGGCCGACACTTCGGCCTTCCGCCGACCGGACCACGATCCATTGCCCGTTTCGGTCGCCGACTTGCGGCCTTCGCGATCGACATCGCTCTAGGCGCACTGATCTCTTTTGCGTTCTTCCGCTATGACCGCTGGGCGAGCCTTGGCGTTTTCGCCGCAATGCAGGTGGTCTTCCTGATCCTGGCGAGCGGCAGCATCGGTCACCTGCTGCTCGGGATGCGCGTGGTGCCCCTCACTCCGGGTTGGATCGGGGTTTGGCGCCCGATCGTGCGCACCGTTCTGCTGGCCATGCTCGTGCCGGCACTCATCGCTGATCGCGATCGACGCGGCCTTCATGATCGGCTGGCCGGCACGGTGCTGGTGCGGCGTTAGCACCGCGGCGCACCCTTGGCGTCGAGCGCTCAGCGCGGCCGGGGTGCTCGCGCCCGCATCGGGTCGACACCCTTGGGGATGGGAAGCTGGTTCTTTCCCAGAGACGCGAGCCGACTGCTCACCGCGTGGATCTCGGATTTGTTCAGCGAGCGCTTGTACCGGGCCATCCGCCCGGCGAGCTTGTGGAGCGGAACCGCCTCCTCGTCGGGTCCGACATGGAGGAAGTGCACGCTGACGTTCGGCAGGGTTCGTGCGACCCGCCGGCGCTCCTCTTCGAGCATCTTCTGAGTGCGACTCTTCGGGCCCTCGCCGATGAGCACGACACCGCCGTATCCGACGGCACGGTAGACCGCGTCCTGCGTTTTAGGACTCACCGCGACCGGCATTTCACTCGCCGTCCACCCGCGACGAAGCGAACTCTTCAGCACCGCCCCCACAGCTCCCGGCTGGCCCTCGATCTGGGAGTAGGCGGCGCGTTCGGCCCGGCGACCGAGAACGATGAGAAAAAGCAGTACGCCACCGAGAAGGCCGGCGATGATCCACAGAACGAAACCGAAGACGTTGCCGACGCCCGAGATCAGGAAGCCGGCGACGATGCCGACGAGAATCGGCGCGAGGAATGCGAGAAGAAACCACCAGATCGCGTTCGAGTCGTACCGACGGGTCATCTGGAAGACCTGGAACATCTGCTTCAGCCGACCGGGCTCTTTCGCCGGCTTCGGGACCGAATTCTTGGTGCGTGCCATGCAATAAGGATACGGCCTGACCGTGGATCCCTAGTCCTTCCCTGCGAGGCATCGCCCGGATCTCTCCACCGCTCGTTCGGCACGGTGCGATCGGATGCCCGGAGTGCCCGATACTCGCTCGATGGACACCGTCGGCGGCTATCGGCTCGTTCGCAAACTCGGTTCGGGCGAGCGAGCGGAGGTCCATCTCGGTCACGCGGGGCACGGGGAATCACCCGACAGTGATCGCATCGCCGCGATCAAGGTGTATCGCCCGTCGACCGACGACACGAGCATCGACCACGAGATCGAGTGCCTTGCGCGCGCTTCTTCCCGCCACCTGCTCGAGTTGAGGGACCTGGCGACAGGCCCGGATGGGAGGCCCTGCCTCATCCTCCCGCGGCTGGGATCGGGCACCCTCGGTCGTCTGCTGGCCGTTCGCGGCACCGTGGATCCGGGGGAGGCGGTGAGCATCCTCGCGCCACTGGTCGACGCGGTGAGGGACTTGCACCGCGTCGGGGTCGCGCACGGTGCGGTGTCGGCAGGATCCGTGCTCTTCGACGACCGGGGAGCACCGGTGCTCGCGGGCTTCGGCTCGGCCATGCCTATCGGTGACTTTCCGGTGACGGACGGCGGCCAGAGCCTCACCCCGGCGCAATTGGATGGTGACCGCCGGGCGGTCGGGGATCGAGTCGGGCTGCGGGATCTCGTGACGACTGTGCTCGACCGGCTCGCAAGCGGAGCGGCGCCCGGCGCACTGGCTGAGCTCCGGGAGTGGGTCTCGGGCCCACCACCGGCCGAGGCCGGACTCTCCCGACTGACCGACCTGCTGTTCGACCTCGCGCCGGCGACGCTCATCCGATTCGACGACGACGGGGTGAGCGAGCCGTCGGCATCGCTCGTCCCCTTCCGTAGACACCAGTCGTCGGAAGCCACCGGGGCCAGGCCGGTCGAGCACACCCGGGGAGCGGACCCGCCGGTGGCTTCGCTTCCCCCGTGGGCGCAGCCGACGGAGATCGGGGGGCGGGATGAGCATCCGTTCGTGCGCGTCCGCGCCAGGATGATTGCGCTCCTTGCGCCGGTTCGCACCCCGGTTTGGATCGCCGGGGGTGCCGGGCTCGGCGCGCTCGTCATCGCGCTCACCGTTATTCCCGGAGCACAGTCGTCGACGGGCCCGGGGCCGTTTCCCTCTACGCCGCGGTCCATTGCGACCCAGCCGGTGCCGCGAAACCCGGCGAGGTCACAGGCCGCGTCCGACGCCAGCGCTCCGACGAAGGCGACCCCGTCCTCGCCGGCGGCAACCTCGGCGATCGAGGGCCAGGATCCCCTCGCGGCCGCTCGTGCCCTCCTGGCGGCCCGCGCCGACTGCTTCACCGCGAGATCGACGACCTGCTTCGACACTGTCGACCAGGCCGGTTCCGCCGTGATCGAGGCCGATCGCGACCTGGTCCGTCGGTTGAAGGCGGGGACTCCGCTCCCGGCGGAGGCTACGCTCGCCGGGTTTACACCGCGTCTGATCCAACAGCTCGGTGATTCCGCGATCATCCAACTGGTGGGGACGGATGGCAACGCGGTCTCAGACAAGAGTCCGGCCCCGCTCCTCCTGGTGAGAAACGAGGCCGGTTGGCGGATCAGGGATCTCGCCCTTGGTTAGAGCGCGGCCAGAGGGCATTCGACGGTGCGTTCGTCGCGAGACCCCATACGCGCCAGCCAGCCGGGTCAGTACCCGAGGTTGGCGGAGAAGTCGCCACCCTCCAGCCGGGTCTTCACAGCAACGAGGAAACGGGCCGCGTCCGCTCCGTCGACGATACGGTGATCGTAGGAGAGCGCAAGGTAGACGGTTGAGCGGATCGCGATGGCATCGAGTCCGCCGTTGGAGACGACTACCGGCTTCTTGGCCACGATTCCGGTGCCGAGGATCGCGGACTGAGGCAGGAACACGATCGGAGTGTCGAACAGGGCGCCGCGCGATCCGGTGTTGGTGAGGGTGAAGGTGCCTCCAGCCAACTCGTCCGGCTTGAGCTTGTTCTCGCGGGTTCGCGCAGCGAGATCGGCGATTTGCGCGGCGAGGCCGGCCAGGTCGAGCGAACCGGCGTCCCGGATCACCGGCGTCAGCAATCCGCGCTCGGTGTCGACCGCGATGGAGATGTTCTCTTGCGCCGGGTAGACGATGGTGTCGCCGTCGATCGTCGCATTGATGATCGGAAACGCTTTCAGCGCTTCGGCGGCGGCCAGAGCGAAGAAGGGCAGGAACGAGAGCTTCTGTCCCGTCTTGGCCAGAAATTCGGTCTTGACCGAATCGCGGAAGTTCGCCACGAGAGTGACATCGACCTCGACGACGGAGGTCAGCTGCGCGGATGATTGCATCGAGATGACGGCCCGTTCGGCGATCACCCGCCGAAGGCGCGACATCGGAACGCTGGTGCCGCGAAGCGGTGATATTTCCAGGGTTGCGCGCGAAGCCGTCTGCACCTCGGGTACGGGCATCGGAACTTCTGCGATCTCGGCCGTAGCGGTCAGGACGTCTTCCTTGCGGATGCGACCCCCGACACCGGAACCGGAGAGTGTGGAGAGTTCGATGCCCTTCTCGTTGGCGAGCTTGCGCACGAGCGGTGTGACGTAGCCCGGGTTGGCGTCCACGGACGGCGCCGGCGCTGGGACTGTAGCTGCCGCAGCCGGCTCTGGGACTGTGGCTGCCGGCGCTGGCGCTGGGACTGTGGCTGCCGGCGCTGGCGCTGGGACTGTGGCTGCTGGCGCTGGCGCTGGGACTGTGGCTGCCGGCGCTGGCTCTGGGACCGTGGCTGCCGCGGCCGGAACAACACCGGGGGCCTCGACTGCCGGGGCGGGGTCGATCGAGTCGGCGGGAGACGGGGCTGCCGGCGCCGACGGAGCCTGTTCGTCCGGGGCGGGGGCGTCGGCTGAAGGAACCTCGGCGACGGGAGCCTCGACTCCCGACTCCGGTGCGGCGGGCTGCTGGACGGGAGCGGGTGTGGCCACTTGGGCGGAGGCGGGAGCCTGCTCGGGAGCGGGAGCGGGAGCGGCAGCCGCGACGGGTTCCGGTTGGACCTCGGAGACGGGCTGCGCATCCTCCGGTGCGGCGGGGGTGACCGCGACGGCGGCGTCCGGGGCCGCTTGCGCCGGCACCTCGGGCTCGGCATCCGATGAACCGGATCCGTCCCCGATGGTCACCAGGGGCGTTCCGACTTCGACGGTCTCGTCCTCCGCGACCAGGATGGCCTCGATTACACCGGCGATGGGCGACGGGATCTCGGTGTCGACCTTGTCGGTCGAGACTTCGAGCAGCGGCTCGTCCACCTCGACGCGGTCGCCCACGTTCTTCAACCAGCGGGTCACCGTGCCCTCGGTGACACTCTCTCCGAGTGCCGGGAGGTTGACGGATTCGCTCATCAGTGATGCTCCTTTAGACCAGTTCTGTTCGATTAGCTTAGTTCGGCGATGGCGCGCTTCTGGGAGCGTCGCCTACATCGCGTGAAGCGGCTTGCCGGCGAGGGCCAGGAAGGCCTCGCCGAGGGCCTCATCCTGGGTGGGATGGGCGTGCAGCAACGGGGCGAGGTCCTCGGGATAGGCCTCCCAGTTGACCACGAGCTGGGCTTCACCGATGAGTTCACCGACGCGCGCGCCGATCAGATGCATCCCGACGATGGGTCCGTCGTTCACCCGCACCACCTTGATAGACCCCGATGTGCCGATGATGTGGCTCTTGCCGTTGCCGGCGAGGTTGTAGTCGTAGCTGGTCACCCGGTCGGCGCCGTACTTCTCTCGGGCCAGGACCTCGGAAAGGCCAACGGAGGCCACCTCAGGGTCAGAGTAGGTGACCTTCGGAATATTGACGTCTTCGATCACGATCGGTTTGAGTCCTGCGATCTCCTCGGCGACGAAGATGCCGTGTTGGAAGCCGCGGTGGGCGAGTTGCAGGCCGGGCACGATGTCTCCGACGGCATACACGTTCGGTACGCTCGTCTGGAGGCGCTCGTTGGTGATGACGAAGCCGCGATCCATGATGACGCCGACCTCCTCATAGCCCAGGTTCGCGGTCGACGGACCCCGCCCGACGGCCACGAGCAACAGCTCAGCCTCGAAGGTTTGGCCGTCTTCGAGCGTCACGACGACGCCGTCGTCGTTCTGGGTCACGCCCTGGAAGCGGACGCCGAGGCTGAAGTTGATACCGCGCTTGCGGAATGCCCGCTCGAACTGCTTGCTGATCGCCTCGTCTTCGTTGGGGACGAGGTGCGGCAGCGCTTCGATGATCTGCACCTCGGTGCCCCAGGACTTCCACACGCTGGAGAACTCGACGCCGATGACGCCGCCACCGAGCACGAGGACCTTCTTTGGCACGAAGTCGAGTTCGAGGGCCTGTTCTGAGGTGATCACGCGTCCGCCGATCTCCAGGCCGGGCAGCGAACGAGAGTACGATCCGGTGGCGAGGATAACGTTCTTGCCGACGAGGGTGTCCTCGCCGACGGAGACGGTGTTCGCCGCTGTGAGCCGTCCCTCGCCCTCGATCACAGTGATTCCGCGTGCTTTGATGAGGCCCTGGAGCCCTTTGTACTTACTGGCCACGATGCCCTCGCGGTACGCGGTCACCGCGGCGATGTCGATTCCGTCGAAGGTGGAGGTGACCCCATACTTGGCCGATTCGCGGGTCACATCCGCGACTTCGGCGGAGTGGAGCAGGGCCTTTGTGGGGATGCATCCCACATGCAGGCACGTTCCGCCGAGTTTCCCCTTCTCGACGAGGGCTACCGAGAACCCCAGCTGGCTTGCTCGCAGCGCTGCGGCGTATCCGCCGCTTCCTGCTCCGAGGATGACTATGTCGAAGTTCTGCTCAGGCACCCGGCGACTCCTTTGGGTTTCTTTGAACGGTGTGCGAGTCCCGCCCACCGGGTGGGCGGCGAACCGCGCGATCCGAGTATTTTCCGGACCCTTAAGACTGTACTACGCGAGGGAAATCTCTTCGGCCAGCCCGATCAGCGTTCGCACGGCCACCCCACTCGGACCCGTGCCGACGAAGCCGTAGCCGACGCCGGCATTGTGCGCCGGTCCAGCGAAGTCGATGTGCGCCCAGGGAATGCGTTCGGCCGGGGCATCCTTCTTCGGGCCCACGAATTCTTGCAGGAATACGCCGGCGAGGAGCATCCCCGCCGGGGTGTTGCCGATCTTCGTGTTGGCGATGTCCGCGACATCCGATTTCAGCAGCGCCCGCAGTTCCCCGGGCAATGGCATGGCCCAAAATTGCTCGCCTACCGCGCCAGCCATCGCGGTGACCTGGCCGACGAGCGCGCCGTCTCCCATCACTCCCGAATAGCGGTCGCCGAGTGCAACGCGTTGCGCGCCGGTGAGGGTGGCCACGTCGATTATCGCGTCGGGAAACTCTTCGCTCGCTGCCGCCAGGCCGTCGGCCATGACGAGACGCCCTTCAGCGTCGGTGTTGAGAACCTCGACGGTCTTTCCGCCGCGCATCTGGAGCACATCGTTCGGGCGTATCGCAGCTCCGGAGGGCATATTCTCTGCGAGGCACAGCCACGCGGTCACGCGGATGTCCAGACGGAGCCGCGCCGCAGCTAAGGCCACCGCCATCACGGTGGCCGCACCGGTCATGTCGTACTTCATACCGACCATGTTGGCCGGCGGCTTGAGTGAAATCCCGCCGGTGTCGAAGGTGATGCCCTTTCCGACTAGGGCGATGTGCTTGCGGGCGTGGGTGGGGGAGTAGCTGATTTTCACCAGTCGTGGTCCCCGTGTAGAACCCTGGCCGACGCCGAGGATCCCCCCGAAGCTACCGGCGAGAAGCTCGGCTTCGGCAAGCACCTCGACCTCGACCGGAAGGCCCTCGGCGAGTTCGAGCACCGCGTCGGCGAAGGTTTCGGGATAGAGGTGCGACGGGGGTGCGTTCACGAGATCACGCACCGAGTGGATGGCGGCGGCGACGACCGCCGCACGCTCCAGAAGGCCAGCATCCGCTTCGATCTCCGTCTCGGGAGTGCGAGGAGACGTGACCGTGATGTCGGTGGCCGGGAGCTTCACTTCGCCGAGGGACGATGATCGATGGGCGGTGTACGCGTAGCCGCCGATCGCGGCACCTTCCAGGACGGCGAGCACCTCGGCGGACGAGGTGACGGGCAGCGCGACGACGAGCGAGGAGATGCCGGTGAGGCGGCGGGAGGCCACTCCGGCCGCATAGCGAAGACTGTCGACGCTGGGCGCGGAGCCGCCGAGCCCCACCAGGGCGATACTGCGGGCACCGCCGGCCTGGCCGGGTACCCGCACCAGCTCATCGGCGCCACCCGTCATCCCGATGGCGGCGAGACTCTTCGCGAGTTCGGCGAAAGCCGGGTCGTCGGAAAGCAGCCGGGGGCCGTCGTCGGATGCGCTGACCCCGAGCACGAGCACGTCGGTGTCGAGGGACAGAGCGGATTCGCGGGTCAGCGTGAGGGAGGGCAGCGTCATTGCGCCATCGTAACCGGGGACTTCCCGCCTCTTTACGTGTTCGCTCACGGCACCACAGCCAGTGCGGGTCACCCGTAGAGCTCGCGATTAGAGTTAAAGCATGATGAATCCCGAGGGTCTCTACGAGCTGAATCCGAGCGTCGTCGACGTTCCGGAGGGACTTCACCTCGTCGCCGGCCTCACCGGCTTCGCCGACGCCGGGTCTGCCGTCACCCAACTGAGCGACTACCTCGTGAACACGGTGTCCCATCGCGAGGTGGCGACCTTCGACGCAGACATCCTGCTCGACTATCGTGCCCGTCGGCCGACGATCTACTTCGATGAGGACCATCTCGCCGATTACCGGCCCCCGCGACTCGCCCTCTCCTTGGCAACCGACGAGATCGGGCAGCCATTCCTGTTCCTCACCGGATTCGAACCCGACTTCCAGTGGCAGCGCTTCAGCGAGGCCGTGATGCAACTCATCTCCCGCTACCGGGTGAAGACCACGACCTGGGTGCATGCCATCCCGATGCCGGTGCCTCACACCCGCCCGATCGGCGTCACCGTCAGCGGCAATCGCACCGAGCTCACCGATTCGATGTCCATCTGGAAACCACGCACCCAGGTTCCGGCCACCGCGCTGCACCTGGTCGAATATCGTCTCCAGCAGCAGGCCCACCCCACCGTCGGCTTCGTGCTGCTGATCCCGCACTACCTCGCCGACACCGAGTTTCCGGATGCGGCGGTGAAAGCCCTCGAGTCTATCAGCGCCGCCACCGGGCTTATCTTCTTGACCGATTCCCTCCGTGAGGAGGGTCGTGATTTTCTGGCCAAGATCGACAGCCAGGTCGAGACCAACCCCGAGCTCGCGCGCCTGGTCGGCTCTCTCGAAGAGCGGCACGATTCCTACCTCGAGGGCAACCCGCTGAGGTCCCCACTGACCGACGTCGACGGCGAACTCCCGTCGGCCGACGAGATCGCCGCCGAGCTCGAGAACTTCCTCGCCACCCGACGCAACGGTGACGACCCCGAACCCTTCTCCCGGTAGGTCGCACCCGCCGAGCGGAAATCGCCCCGGCTACAGTGGACAGGTGAACTCCCGGCGGTCCTGGCTCATCTGGGGCATCGCTCTTTTCGCCTACATCGTCGCCGTGATGCAACGAACCTCGCTCGGGGTGTCCGGCATCGAGGCGGCCCACCGTTTCGAGGTATCCGCATCGGCGCTGTCGAGTCTGGCCGTCGTGCAGCTCATCGTGTATGCGGGTCTCCAGATCCCGACGGGCGTGCTCCTCGACCGCGTCGGACCCAAGCTGTTGATCTCGGCCGGCGCAGTTCTGATGCTCGCCGGGCAGGTCACCCTGGCCATTGCACCGTCGATCGGCATTGCGATCCTCGGGAGGATCCTGGTCGGCGCCGGTGACGCGCTCACCTTCATTTCGGTGATCCGGCTTCTTTCCTCTTGGTTTCGGGGGCGTGTGCTGCCGCAGGTCTCCCAGTGGACCGGAAACATCGGTCAGCTCGGGCAGGTGCTCTCGGCCATCCCGCTTTCCGTGCTGCTCCGCCAATACGGCTGGACTTCGGCTTTCCTCGCCGCGGGCGGTCTCTCGCTTCTCGCGGCGATCCTGGTCGTAGTTCTCCTGTCGGACGGTCATCCCAGCGAACGAGCCGATGCCTCCGCAACCGACCGAGCCGCCACCTGGCCTGCGGCGCTCCGGCAATTGCGCGAGTCCCTCGCCCGGCCCGGCACGCAGCTCGGATTCTGGTCCCACTTCGTGACCCAGTCCTCCGGCACGGTGTTTTCCCTGCTCTGGGGCTTCCCGCTGCTCACCGCTGGGCTCGGCTACTCGCCCAGCACTGCGTCGAGGCTGCTCACTCTCATAGTCCTCGCCGGAGTGGTCAGTGGTCCACTCCTTGGCATCCTCACCGCCCGCTACCCGATGCGACGTTCCAACCTGGTGATCGGCATCGTGTCGATGATAGGGATCGCCTGGACAGCGGTGCTGATCTGGCCGGGACATCCGCCTCTCTGGCTCGTCATCACGCTCGTGGTCGTGCTTGGCATCGGCGGGCCCGGCTCCCTCGTTGGGTTCGACTTCGCCCGCACCTTCAATCCGATGCGAAGTCTCGGTTCGGCGAACGGCGTCGTCAACGTCGGCGGCTTCCTCGCGAGCTTCGTGATGATGTACCTGATCGGGCTCGTACTCGACCTCGTGAACTCCGGTCGAATCGCAGACGGCATGCCGAGCGATATTTTCTCCTGGGACTCCTTTCGGCTTGCGCTCACAGTTCAGTACCTGGTGATCGGTGCCGGTATCTTCTTCCTTTTGCGGGCCCGCCGACGCACTCGCCTCAGGTTGCACGCCGACGAGGGGATCCAGGTGGCCCCGTTGTGGGTTTCCCTGGTGAGGTTCTGGAGACGACGACGCGTGTGAACCGCTATATAGCGAACTCTTCGACTTGGCAATAGCAATTTCGAATCCGTGCAATAATTGTCGCAAGACCCTTTCTCGTTCCGTCGGCTTCGTCGCGATATCGCTGCGCGAAGTCCCGGGACTTGACATGGGTCTTAGTGCTGCCCGAAAAACCTGCTCAATCGTGCAATGGCTGAGGGTCGTCCTACCAGTGATGGGCGTGTAACGCCTGAAGAAAACTAGTGAAAGGTGTCCACATGGCCACCCGAACCAAAACGACCGCAGTCGCGGAACCGGCGCCCACCGATGAGATCAGTGCCGATCTCGCCGACGCCCCGATCCCCGTGAAGAAGGCGGCTCCCGCCAGAAAGGCCGCGCCAAAGGCGGCCGCAGCGAAAGCTGCGGCGAAGAAGGCACCCAAATCCACCACGGCCGCGATTTCCGAGGACGACAACGATCCCGATGTCGAGAACGATTCCGACGACGAGACAAAAGGCGATGTTATCGAACTGGACGTCGTGGCTGTCGAGGATTCCAAGGACGACGACGCCAAAGAACAGGCCGCCGAGGACTCGGATGACGACAAGGAAGACAACACTGTTGAGGTGCTGCCCTCCGGCGCTCTCGTGCTCTCCCTCGTCGACGACGACGATGAGGTGCCGGTCTATTCGTCCGCCATCACCGGCGCCACCGCCGACCCGGTCAAGGACTACCTGAAGCAGATCGGCAAAGTCGCCCTTCTCAACGCGGCGGAAGAGGTCGAACTGGCGATGCGCATCGAGGCCGGGCTGTTCGCCGAGGACAAACTCGCCGACATGACGCCGGCGGAGCTCAAGTCGCAACTCGGCCGCGAACTCAGCTGGGTCGCCAAGGACGGGCAGCGCGCGAAGAGCCACCTGCTCGGGGCAAACCTGCGCCTGGTCGTTTCGCTCGCTAAGAGATATACCGGTCGCGGGATGCAGTTCCTCGACCTGATCCAGGAGGGCAACCTCGGTCTCATCCGCGCGGTCGAGAAGTTCGACTACACCAAGGGCTTCAAATTCTCCACCTACGCCACCTGGTGGATCCGCCAGGCGATCACCCGGGCCATGGCAGACCAGGCCCGGACCATCCGCATCCCCGTCCACATGGTCGAGGTCATCAACAAGCTCGCCCGGGTTCAACGCCAGATGTTGCAGGACCTCGGTCGTGAACCGACGCCGGAGGAACTGAGCCGCGAGCTGGACATGACCCCGGAGAAGGTCATCGAGGTGCAGAAATACGGCCGCGAACCGATCTCGCTTCACACCCCGCTCGGTGAGGACGGCGACAGTGAGTTCGGCGACCTCATCGAGGACACCGAGGCGGTGGTTCCGGCGGATGCCGTGGGCTTCACCATGCTGCAGAAGCAACTCGAGTCCCTGCTCGACTCGCTCTCCGAGCGTGAAGCCGGCGTGATCCGCATGCGCTTCGGACTCGGCGACGGCATGCCGAAGACGCTCGACCAGATCGGCGACACCTTCGGGGTCACACGCGAGCGAATCCGCCAGATCGAGTCAAAGACGATGGCGAAGCTGCGGCACCCATCGCGCTCCCAGTCGCTTCGCGACTACCTTGAGTAGAGCCTCGGGCAGCCACAGAATCGCGGGCGGGCAACGCAGTTTCGAATGGACGGGAGTCGGCCACGATGGTCGCTGAAGCGAATCAGGGCAAGGCGCTCGAAATCGAGGTCGACGGCGTACGTTACCTGCGGATCCCCATCAAGACCCGATTGGTTGGCGCCGACGACGACATCGTCGAGGTCGTCTCGGGTTTCGCCGGCGGGCTGGTCGAACCGGGGGACATCGTCTTCGTCACCGAGAAGATCGTGGCGATAACCCAGGGCCGCGCCTTCCCGGTCGACTCGATCGTCTCCCGACCCCTTGCCGTGCGACTTTCCCGGTTCGTGACCCGCACGCCGTCCGGAATCGGACTCGGCCTTCCCGAGACCATGGAGATGGCGTTGCGGGAGTGCGGAACGCCGCGAATCCTGTTGGCCGCCGCGGTCGCTGCTCTCACGAAACCGCTGGGTCGACGCGGCGACTTCTACCGGGTCGCCGGACCGAAGGCACGCGGAATTGACGGCCCGACGAGCGGCACCATACCGCCCTACAACTCGCAGGTCGTGCTCGCCCCCGACCGGCCTGGAGCCGTGGCGATGCGGGTGAAAGCCGCGCTCGCGCCCGACATCGAGGTGCTCGTCGTAGACATCAACGACTTCGGTGGGAACGTGCTCGGCTCGTCGCTCAGCCGCGAGGAGACCCGCAGGATGGAACGGGTGCTGAAGGACAATCCGCTCGGCCAGGGGCACGAGAGCACGCCACTGGGGATCATCCGCCGCGTGCGTTGATGGCCACTGCGCCGATTCCACCGTGCCGACCGCGCGCTGTGCGCCCTCAGAACCCGACGAACTGCCGGAATCGCGGGCGGGTGCCGGTGCGAATGCCGGTGACGCTCGGCTTGTTCTCGTACACCCCGGCGGCCCAGTTTCCCTCGACGAGCACCGGGCCGGTCGGGCCGACGACGATATCCCAGCCCACGTACTGCACCTGCGGAACCACCCGGCACGCCTCTTCAATGAAAGCGAACAGTTCCGGAACCAGGGGCAGGTGGAAATCGGCGATCGACACCCCGGATTCCGGATGGGTCTCATAGACGTTGTCGTGGGAGTCGTAGCCCGGACCTCTGGCATGGCCGTCCAGGTCGAGCATCGTGAAGAAGCCACCGAAGGTCTGCTGGTCGCTTGCCGCGCCGCGACCGAATTTCTGCGCCATCGAGAGAACATGGGCGTTGTGCCCGTCGAAGAAGGTGGTGACCCGGGTGGTGTTGGCCGTGCCGGGGCAGAGGGCGGCGAGGGTCGGGTGCTGCGTGATGTACTCCTCGAGAAGAGTCTGCCCTTTGCCGAGCATCAGCCCTCTCAGCGCATCCCAGTCGGTGACGGCGGATGCCTCGTAGCGCTCGACGCCATGCCCCGAGTCGCTGAACGGCACCTTGCCCATCACACGCTCGTGCTTTTCGACGAAGGCGCGAAGCTCCGCGTCCGTTGTGGCGCGCAGGTCCAGCCACTCGCGACCGAGAAGCGAGTCAAAACGGCGATTGAACTCGAGCTTGTCGTGGAAGAGCACCCGGTAGTCGGCCTGGTCGTACTTCATCGCGATGTGGTTGGAGAGCGAGTTGGTCATGAACGTCACCCTCTCGGCTGTGCCGAGCATCGCGAAGTCGCAGTCGACATAGTCCTGAAACGCGGTATTGCGAAAGGCGGCCCACCACAGCATGTCGACAAGCACCACCGGCATCGGCTTGTTGAATTTCCGCGCGACCGCGCGCGCCCGTGCCACCACTGAGGCGGCATCGAATCCTCGAACTCGTCGCGCCAGGTAGTTGAGGCGGTTCTTCAGGCCGAGGCCCCTGGCGTTCACAGTGATGATTCTCCCGTCGTCGAGCGCGGCGTGCTCGACATTTCGAAGGGCCAAGTCTAGTCGGCAGGTCATCACCAGGGCCGCGACCGGGGACCGCTCGTCGCGACCTTCCCGCACCCGAGTGGCCGGGGACGACCGGGAGCACGTAGTCTCGAGAATCGAGGCGGATTGCGGCCTCCGGAGGACCACGGGGTGATCACGCTGACCGAAGCCGGGCCATACGACGTTCACGGCGCCTACATCGAGCTGTCCGCGATTCGGGAGAACGCCGCTGTGCTCCGCCGCAGGGCTGGCTCCCGGACACTGGTGGCGGATGTCGCAGCCGACGGCTACGGTCACGGTGCGGTCGGGGCCGCGAGGGCCGCGATTGAGGGTGGCGCGAGTGCACCCCCTTCGCGCGACCTCGACGGCGCCGAGGTGATCTCTGCGGGTGCCGAGCTGTATGGGCTCAGCGATGATCGGGAACTCCTGCCCGCGATGCGGGTCACCGCTCGTGTGGTCGGCATCAAGACGATCGACGCCGGCGAGGGGGTGTCCTACGGATACACGTGGCGCGCGGTGCGGCGCACCAATCTGGCGCTCGTTGGCATCGGCTATGCGGACGGCCTCGACCGCAGCGCCAGCAACGTCGGAACACTGTTCCTGGCCGGAACTGCCCGCCCGATCGCCGGCCGCGTGGCGATGAACGCTCTCGTGCTCGACCTCGGCGATGACCGGGTGAGCCTGGGCGAGGAGGCTGTCGTTTTCGGCGATGAGCGGCGGGGCGAACCATCGGCGACTTCCTGGGCCTCGATGCTCGGCAAGTCCGCGACCGAGGTCGCCGTGGTGTTCGGCACCCACCTGCCGAGGACGACCCGATGACCGGCCCGGAAGCGCTGATCGATCTCGGCGCTTACCGCCGCAACATTGATCTGGTGCGGCTGAGAGTCGCCCCTGCACAGCTGATGGCCGTGGTGAAGGCGGATGCCTACGGGCACGGACTGCTGCCGATGGCGCGCGCCGCCGTTTCGGCGGGCGTCCTATGGATCGGGGCTCTTGACGTCGCGACGGCACTGCAGCTCCGTGCGGGAGACGGAGGCGGTGGCATCAGTGACGACATCGCGATCTTCGCCTGGATGCTCGGGCCGACCGAGGATTACGCCGGGGCTGTGGCCGGAGGAATCGACCTCGGTGTTTCGACGATCGAACAGCTCGACCGGGCCGCGGATGCCACGACGGCGACCCGCCCGCGCGTCCACCTGAAGATCGACACGGGACTGCACCGCAACGGGGCCAGTGCCGAACACTGGCCGAGTCTCGTGGCACGGGCGCTGGAGCTGCACGATCGCCTCGACCTCGTCGGAGCCTGGACGCACATCGCAGAGGCCTCCGAGAGCGAAGACTCCGAGGCGATCTCTCGGTTCCACGAGGCCATCGCCGTCGCCGAAGCTCTCGGCGCCGCGTTCGCCGTGCGTCACCTGGCGGCGAGTGCCGCGGCCTTTGTCCGCGCGGACGCGCGGTTCGATCTCGTGCGAATCGGTGCCTTCTCCTATGGGATCGCTCCGGGCGGGGGAGTGACGCCATTCTCGCTCGGTCTCGAACCGGTGATGACTCTTCGCGCGCCGGTGGTCGCCGTGCACTCCGGCATCGCCGAGTTGGGCATCGGATTCGGCGACGGCATCCCCGGCTCGGCGGCGGGGGTCATGGCGGTGGGAATCGGCGGAAACCGCTATCCGATCAACGGCATCGGCCTCGAGCACCTGACGATCGTGGTCGGGGACGCGCCGATCCGGCCCGGCGACGAGGCGGTGCTCTTCGGTGCCGGTCGGTCGGGAGAGGCGACCCTGCAGGAGTGGGGCGATGCGCTCGGCACGATCGGCGAAGAGATTGTCACCCGAATCGGTCCCCGCATCCCCCGCACCTATCGCAGGGAATAACGAGAAAACGCCCCGGCACCGCGCCGGGGCGTTGCTCCACGAGTGGTCGCTACACGCGGTTGTCTTGAAGAAGGCGGTCGGACTCGTCGTGCCAGTCGCTGGCGATCATCGCGAGCTTCTCCTGGTACTTCTTGCCGTGGTGGGCGCAGAACAGAAGCTCGCTCGAGCCGATGGCGACGCGGATGTACGCCTGGGCACCGCAGCTGTCGCAACGATCGGAGGCGGTCAGTTGGTGGCCGGAGTCGAGTTCGACCACTGCCGCCCTTTCGGGTGCACTCTGAGTCATGAGCTGCTCCTTCAATTTCCTTCTCAATAGTTCGTTGCCACTATCCAAACACGGGAGGGTCGCAGGATGGGGAGAAATGCGCCCGATTTCGCTCAACGCGTACCCACCCAGTCGTGGGGGTGTCGCGAGCCGGTGGAAGCATCCGCGGTCATTAGTGTTGAAGCGGCTCTGCAACCATTCCTTTGCCTTCATCGATTGTGTTCGCCGTGCCGCGAAGAGAGGAACACGTGGCGAGTTCGGACTATTCCGCACGGCACCTGTCGGTACTCGAGGGCCTCGAGGCGGTACGCAAGCGCCCCGGGATGTACATTGGGTCCACCGATTCCCGAGGCCTCATGCACTGCCTGTGGGAAATCATCGACAACTCCGTCGATGAGGCGCTCGGCGGTCACGGCAACGAGATCAACGTCATTCTGCACCGGGACGACAGCGTAGAAGTGCGTGACCGCGCGCGAGGCATCCCCGTGGACATCGAGCCGAAGACCGGGCTGTCCGGCGTGGAGGTCGTCTTCACCAAGCTCCACGCCGGTGGCAAGTTCGGCAGCGGCTCGTACGCCGCCTCTGGCGGCCTCCACGGTGTCGGCGCGTCGGTCGTGAATGCTCTGTCGGAACGGCTTGACGTCGAGGTCGACCGAGACGGCAAGACCTGGGCGATGTCTTTCCACCGCGGCGAACCCGGCGTCTTCGCCGACTCCGGAGAGCCGAGAGCGGACGCAGTCTTCACGCCGTTCGAGAGTCGAAGCGAGCTGCGGGTCATAGGCAAGGTGGGCAAGAATGTCACCGGTACCCGGATCCGGTACTGGGCAGACCCCCAGATCTTCAGCCGGGGCACGACCTTCCAGACTGATGAGCTCGCGGCGCGGGCGCGGCAGACAGCGTTCCTCGTGCGCGGCCTCGGCATCGACATCACCGACGAGCGCGCGGCGCAACCGAGCCACGAACTATTTCGTTTCGACGGAGGCATCGGCGAGTACGTCGACTTTCTCGCCCCCGACACCGCTCTCACCGAGACCTGGCGGATGACCGGCTCCGGTAGCTTCACCGAGACCGTTCCCGTGCTCGACGACAAGGGCCACATGGTCGCCACCGAACTCGAGCGCCAGTGCGAGGTCGACATCGCGCTGCGCTGGGGCACCGGTTACGAGACTGTGTTCCGCAGCTACGTCAACATCATCGCCACGCCTAAGGGCGGCACCCACCAGGCCGGCTTCGAGGCCGGGATGCTCAAGTTCCTCCGGTCGCAGGTCGAGCAGAACGCGCGTCGCCTCAAGGTCGGTACCGGGGCGAACAGCACCGAGAAGATCGAGAAAGACGATGTGCTGGCCGGTCTCACCGCGGTATTGACCGTGCGACTGCCGGAGCCTCAGTTCGAGGGCCAGACGAAAGAGATCCTCGGCACCCCCGCGGTTCGCAACATCGTCGCGGCGGTGGTAGCGAAGACCATGGCGGAGAAGTTCGGCTCACCAAAGCGCGACGACAAGACGCAGTCGGCTCTCGTGCTCGACAAAATCGTCGCGGAGATGAAGTCGCGCATTTCTGCCCGCGCACACAAGGAGACCCAGCGTCGCAAGAACGCCCTGGAGAATTCGTCCCTCCCGGCCAAGCTCGTGGATTGCCGCAGCTCGGATGTCGCCAACAGCGAACTCTTCATCGTGGAGGGCGACTCCGCGCTCGGAACCGCGAAGCTCGCTCGCGACAGCGAATACCAGGCGCTGCTGCCCATCCGCGGCAAGATTCTCAACGTGCAGAAGGCATCCGTCTCCGACATGCTCGGGAACGCGGAGTGCGCCTCGATCATTCAGGTGATCGGCGCCGGATCCGGTCGCAGCTTCGATCTCGCGACGGCACGGTACGGCAAGGTGATCATCATGAGCGACGCGGATGTCGATGGTGCGCACATCCGCACGCTGCTGCTCACCCTGTTCTTCCGATACATGCCGGACATGATTCGCGACGGACGGGTGTACGCCGCCGTTCCGCCGCTTCACCGCGTGATCGTGATGAACCAGGGCAGCCGGCCGAACGAGACCATCTACACCTACTCCGAAGCGGAACTCGCCGGTGTTCTCGCCGGCCTCGTGAAGTCCAACAAGCGCTACCAGGATCCCATCCAGCGCTACAAGGGGCTGGGTGAGATGGATGCCGATCAGCTCGCAACCACCACCATGGATCGGCATCACCGCACGCTACGGCGTGTGCAGATCACCGATGCCCTGAATGCCGAGCGGGTCTTCGAACTGCTCATGGGCAATGACGTCGCCCCGCGCAAGGACTTCATCATCGCGGGCTCCGACGGGCTCTCCCGCGAGCGCATCGACGTGTAGCGTCATCGGTGTCTGCCGACTGCACCGGCTTTCGCCCGCCGCACCGCGATCGGGCCCCCCGGTGCGAAATGCAGGACTCAGCGTGACAGATGTGGCGGATGGGCCTCGCCTGCCCCACCGGTCACGCTGAGTCCTGCATTTCGCGCGGGCGGGGGTGCCGGCTCCCGCACCGGGTGGGGCGCTGGGCTCGGGCCGCGTCGCCGTCGGAAGCGCGCGGACACGGGATGCGGTTCAGCCGATCGCGGTGCCGATCGAGCCGATGAGACCGTCGAGCGGAGAACCGGATGCGTCGCGCCTGGCCCCGGACTCCGGCAGCTGACGCACGGCGCCATCCGTCCCGACCGCGAGCGCTGGGGCGGCTCCGGCCCAGGCCACCGAGAGCCGGTCTTCGCCCTTGAGAAGGGTGTGCGCCCGCACGCCTCCCGTCGCCCGACCCTTTCCCGGGAATTCGGACAGCGCCGACACCTTCGCCCGCCCGGTTTCCATGCCGGCGATGGTGGAGCTGCTCGTCGAGACGGTCGCAACGACCACCTCGGCGGCCGGGTCGACGGCGCCGAAGAAGACCACCTCGGCGGTGGCGCCGAGGTTGACGCCTGCCATCCCGCCAGCCGAACGCCCCTGCGGTCGCACCGTGGAGGACGCGAAGTGCAGGAGCTGTGCGTCCGAGGTGATGAAGATCAGCTCGTCGGTATCGGCAGACTGCCGTGCGCCCACGACCGCGTCCCCGGGTTTGAGAGCGATGATCTCGAACTCGGGCCGGTTCGCCAGGTCCCCGGGAATCAGTCGTTTCACCACGCCCATCCGGGTTCCGATGGCGATCGCGTCGGCAGAGTCGAGCGACACTAGCGCTAGCACACGCTCCCTCTTGCCGTCGATCGCGAGGTAGTCGGTGATCCGCACCCCGGCGGCGAGCTGTATCGAGGTCGCCGGCACGACCGGGAGGTCTATCGGAGTGAGGCGGATGAGGCGACCGAGTGAGGTGACGGCTCCGATCTCCGAGCGGCTGCTGGTGACGATCGAGGAGAGGATCGCGTCATGCTTGGTGCGCCGGGCGGCGCGCTCCGGTAGCTCCGAGCCCAAACCGGGCAGGTCGACGCGGATGGCGCGGCCCGTTGTCGACAGGAGCACCCGGCACGGCGTGTCCGCAATCTCGAGCACGGCGGCAGCAGCCCGGGCGGCCACGGTAGTTCCGACGGGAGGCCGGGCCTCGGTGAGCAGCGTGCGGCGCGGGGTTCCGAAGCGCTCCGCGACCGCGTCGAGCTCGTCAGACACCAGGCGGCGCACGTGCTGCGGTCCGGTCAGCAACTGCTCGAGGGCGGCGATCTCGGCGAGCAGCCGGTCGCGTTCGGTCTCGAGCTCGATGCGGGAGAACCTGGTCAGACGGCGCAGTCGAAGCTCGAGGATGTATTCGGCCTGGGTCTGGCTGAGGTCGAAGACATCCATCAGCCGGGTGCGGGCCTGGTCGGTGTCGTCGCTCGCGCGGATCACCTGGATGACCTCGTCGATGTCGATGATCGCCACGAGCAGTCCCTCAACGAGATGCAGTCGCTCTTTCTTGCGGGCGAGGCGGAACTCGCTTCGCCGGGTCACGACGGCGATGCGGTGATCGATGAATACCTGCAGCAACTCGCGGAGGCCGAGGGTCTTCGGCCCACCGCCGACCAGCGCCACATTGTTGATATTGAAGGAGTCCTCGAGCGGGGTGTATCGATAGAGCTGCTCGAGGACGGCATCCGGACTGAATCCGGTCTTGACACCCACCACGAGGCGCAAGCCGTGCTTGCGGTCTGTCAGGTCTGTGACATCCGAAATGCCGTTGAGTTTCTTTGAGTTGACGCCGTCCTTGATCTTCTCGATCACCTTCTCCGCACCGACCATGTAGGGCAATTCCGTGATGATCAGCCCGGCCTTGCGGGTGGTGATGTTCTCGATCGACACGCGGGCCCGGGTGCGAAAACTTCCCCGCCCGGTCTCGTAGGCATCACGGATGCCCGCGAGGCCGATGATCGTACCGCCGGTCGGAAGGTCGGGGCCAGGCACGAAGGACATGAGGTCGTCGAGGGAGGCCTCCGGATGCGCAATGAGATGGCGCGCCGCGCCGACCACCTCGATGAGGTTGTGCGGTGCCATGTTGGTCGCCATTCCGACGGCGATTCCGGATGCCCCGTTGACCAGCAGGTTGGGGAAAGCCGAGGGCAACACCTCCGGCTGGGTCAACTGGTTGTCATAGTTCGGCACGAAGTCGACGACGTCCTCGTCGAGGTCCTCGGTCATGGCCATCGCGGCAGCCGTGAGGCGTGCTTCGGTGTAGCGCGGGGCCGCCGGTCCGTCATCCAGGGTGCCGAAGTTGCCATGCCCGTCGATCAGGGGCACGCGCAAGATGAAGCTCTGGGCGAGCCTCACCATCGCGTCGTAGATGGAGGCGTCACCGTGGGGGTGCAACTTGCCCATGACCTCACCAGTGACACGGGCTGACTTCACGTGCCCGCGGTCGGGTCGCAGGCCCATCTCGGTCATCTGGTAGAGGATGCGCCGCTGCACCGGTTTGAGGCCGTCGCGGGCGTCCGGAAGCGCGCGCGAGTAGATCACGGAGTAGGCGTACTCGAGGAATGACCCCTCCATCTCGGTGGAGACGTCGACGTTGTCGATGCGTTCGCCGCTGGGCTGCGCGGAGGGAGATTCGGGAGTAGTCATAGGATTGCCCCCATGCTACCGGCCACCAAAACGCACCGGTTCAGCCTTGCCGACGTGGTGCCAAGTTCGTTTCAGGCGATTGCCCACCAGCCGAATCGGTTAGCCCTCCCGCCGGTGGAGAAGGCCATCGTGCTCCTCGTGGATGGCCTCGGAGCGCGTGCTCTCGCCGCACGTGCGGGCCACGCCCGAACCATCGCCCCGATGCTGTCCGCGGCATCCACGATCGGAGCGCGCTTCCCTTCGACCACCGCCTCGGCGCTGGCCACCCTCACGACGGGTGAGTCGCCCGGCATCCACGGACTCGTCGGTTACCGGGTGCTCGACCCGGTCAACGACCGCATCGTCAACCAACTCAGCGGATGGGATGCCCGGCTCGATCCGGCGACCTGGCAACGGGTGCCGACCCTGTTCGAGAACGCCAGGGATGCCGGGATCCCCAGCGTCGCGATCGGCACTGAACGCTACAGAACCTCCGGATTCACCCGCGCGGTGCTCCGCGGAGCGGACTATCGCAGCGGTGCGACGATATCCGACCGGTTCGACGAGGCGCGCCGCGTACTCGATGAGAGTGAGCGCGGGCTGATCTACCTGTATGTGCCGGAGCTTGACCAAGCCGGCCACACCGCGGGGTGGGAATCAGAACTATGGACCGGCGCACTCGAAGAGCTGGACCGTTCGGTGCGTGCGTTCTTGCCGACCCTTCGCCGGGGCGAGGGGATGCTGCTCACCGCCGATCACGGCGTGCTCGACGTGCCGCACACTTCGCAAGTGCTGTTCGATTCCGACCCCAGACTTATCGACGGGATTCGTTTCGTTGCGGGGGAGCCGCGGGCCCTCCAACTCCACTTTGAGCGTGATGCGTCGGAGCGTCATCGGGCGGCCGTTCTCGAATCCTGGCGCGAGATCGAAGGGTCACGGTCCTGGGTCGTGTCCCGGGCGGAAGCGATCGAATCGGGCTGGTTCGGCCCCGTGGTGAACGCGGATGTCGTCCCTCGTATCGGGGACATCATCGTCGCGGCGCGCAAGGGCATCGCCTACTACGATTCGAGGGTTGCCACCCACACCGGCCGGAACATGGTCGGCCAGCACGGTTCGTGGTCTTCGGACGAGCTCGCCATCCCGCTGCTGCGGTTCGGTGCCTTCGCGCTGTGACCTGCTGCTGGTGGAGACCTGCTGCTGTAACTCCGCCCGACAGCATTGTTCCTTGGGCGCGGGCGAACACACCAGAGGAACGGTAACAGCCGCGCACGAGGAGCGGGCTAGAAGTCGTCCGACCGGGCACCGAAGACGATTTCGTCCCAGCTCGGCATCGAGGCCCGGCCCTTGCGGGTGGAGGCCCGCGGTTGGAAGAGGTTCGGCTGTGGCGCGGTATCCCCGGGCCGATCGTCGTTCTCGTCACCGAAGACATCCAGGGGTACGTCCACGAGCCGGATGGTGCCGGTCGACGGATGAGCAGACTTCGAACCCGATGTCACGGTGTCGTCACCGAAACCGGCCGACTCACGCTCGCCACGGCGGCGACGGAGCGCTTCGAGTAGGTCGGCGGTTTGGTGGGACTCCGCCTCTTCGCTGACCGGGGCGCGGTTGATCGCGGCCTCGGCTACGGCGGCCGGGACATCATCCAGACGCCCATGGGGAACGGCTTCGAGCCTCCCCGCGACGCCGGCGGGGTCGTGGGTGGCGAGCTCCTCGTTCGTGAAGGCACCGCTGTCGAACCGCGACTGGTCGGGCCGGCGCTCGTCGTCTCCGACGGCGCGGAGCCGGGGAACCAGAGCGCCGGTGGCGTCACCCTGTTGGGAGAGGGTGATGGCTTCGTTGTTGAGAGGAGACAGCGCCGCTTTGCGTGGGTCGAACCTCCAGCGCGCGTCCCGTTCGATCTGTTCGGCACTGAAGGCCAGTTTCACGACCCAGCCCCCGCCGACCTCTTTCCAGCTGGCCCAGCGTTCGTCGACCGCCCCGAGATCGTAAAGTCGTTCGCGGATGACCGTGCCGAAGGTCGAACCGCCGCCGAGCGGGTCGATCTCCATCGCGGTGTGCACCGGCACACTGAGGGCGGAACTGACGACGAACTCGCGCTCCGCGAGCACCGGCCCCTCGAACTTCTGAATGTATTCCAGCGGAACACCCGTGATGGACGCGACATCCTGCGCCGACATCCCCGATCGGATGTGGGCCTGGATCTCTCGAGGTGCGAGTTTTCGGCCCACCCCTGGATCTGGGATCGCCTGGCGGAGTTTCGACTGCAGCACTTCGTCGATCGCGATGCGGTACTTGGCACCGTCGTCGGATGCGACGAGGAGTGCGCCGCTTTCCACTCCTATGACTCTCAGGTCTTGCATGCTGGACGCCTCCCACGGTCGCTGACGGATCCAAGACTTACACGCCGTGCCCCGAATTCCCGGGAATATCCCGGGCGAGCCGCAAGTTGCGCAGAAGGTCCGATTCACGGTCTTTTGGCAGGGGTTTGCTATTCGCAAACTAATGATGCAAACTATGGCCGCCGATTGAGACCAATCGATATTTTCAAGAACTGGATGGGCATGGCAACCGATTACGACGCACCTCGTAAGACCGACGACGACTCCGAGTCGATCGAGGCTCTTAAAGAGCGCGTGCCGGACAAGATGTCCGGTGTGGTCGACGTCGATGACGCCGACAATCCCGGCGGCTTCGAACTCCCGGGTGCAGACCTCTCCGACCTCGACCTCGACGTGGTTGTCCTGCCGCCGCAGGCCGACGAATTCACCTGCGTGAGCTGTTTCCTGGTGAAGCACCGTTCCCAACTCGACCACGAAGAGAAGCTCGGCCCAATCTGCCAGGAGTGCGCCGCCTAATCCCTGTCGCCAGGCTCAGGCCGCCTTCGCCGCCGTTATGGCGGCAACGAGGTCCTCTGGTGCGCGGGTCGACACGATCCAGTACGGGGTCGGGTCGTTGTCGTCGGAGATCTCGATCCTGACGACCGGCGAGACCCACCCGCGGATCAGCAGCCACGCCCGCGCATCCAGCAATCGACCGCGTTGCAGGGTGGCTTCTTCGCCTCGAAAAGCGGTGACCGCGCCGATGAGCTCGATCGGCACCCGCGCTCGTCCTGCAACCAGCTCACCGGGCACGAGTTCGATCACCGGGGATGTCGCGATCAGCACGGAGACTATCGCGGAGTACAGCACGATCGCGGTGATAACCCCGGCGAGCAGGCTGATGGGCAGCGAGACGAGCAGGCTTGCGGGAATCACGAGAGCCGTCTGCACGAAGACCCACGGCGATGGCCAGATTCGTTCGCGATAGAGCGTGGTCGGGTCCGTCGTGTTGTTGGGGGTGTTCACCGTCATGGACCTATTCGATCAGACTTCCGGGTGCTCCGTGATCGGCACTCCAAGCGCGCAGGGGTTCTGCACTACCCTCGTGACGTGGCCCAAAGCGTGGAAGTACTCATCGTCGCCGACCGGGCGCCCGCGTATGCGCATCCCGGAGACGCCGGGGCTGACCTGACCGCCGCCCTCGCCGTGCAGCTCGAACCCTGGCAGCGCGCGACCGTGCCAACCGGTGTCTCGATCGCTCTGCCGGATGGGTATGTCGCTTTCGTCGTCCCGCGCAGCGGCCTCGCGGCCAGGCACGGCATCACGATCGTGAACAGCCCCGGAACAGTGGATGCCGGCTATCGGGGCGAAATCAGCGTCACCCTCCTGAACACGGACAGTTCCATGCCGTATTCTGTCGCGGTCGGTGATCGGATAGCCCAGCTGGTGATCATGCCGGTGGCGAAGGCGCGATTCATCAGAGTTGCCACCCTGCCCGGAAGCCAACGCGGGGATTCCGGTTTCGGTTCCACCGGGTACACGTCCGCCGGGAGCGCATCACCAGACGACGACAAACAAGGAGAGCTCCAGTGAGCGAGATCACTTCGCCGACCGGTTCGATCGAGCCGACCGACAGTACCGAAACCAGTCCGCCGGAGGAACAGCGGAAGTCCGCGCCGGCCGACCGGGCGACAGAAGGTCCGCTCGACGAGTCCGAGGCGAACCCCGTGCGTCCCTACGTCGATCTCGGTGGGGTCAGGATCCTCCCCCGCGAGGGACTGCAGTTGCGGCTGGAAGTGGAAGAAGGCAGCCAGCGGGTAGTGGCGGTTGGGCTCGACTATGCCGGGTCGACGCTGCAGGTGCAGCCATTCGCCGCTCCTCGCAGTTCGGGACTCTGGCACGAGATCCGAGACCAGATCGCCGACCAGATCGCCAAGCAGGGCGGCACGACGCGCCTCTCAGCGGGGCCGTTTGGCCCCGAGCTGCACGCCGAGATCCCGGCAACGACGCCGGGCGAACCCGATTCGACCCGACTCGCCCGTTTCATCGGCGTCGATGGGCCGCGCTGGTTCCTCCGTGGCGTGATCGCCGGAGACGGCGTCGTTGACCAGGAGGCCGCCGCCAAGATCGAGGAGCTCTTTCGCAGTGTCGTCGTCGTGCGGGGCAAGACCCCGATGCCGCCTCGTGACCTCATTCCGCTGCACATGCCGAAAGTGGCCGCGCCGATCGACGACCTGCCGTCGACGCCGGGCGTCTGAGCTTCGTGGCACCCGAAGAAGAGTCGCCGCCCGCGGGGTTTCGGGACGCGTTCGCGGATGCGATGCGCAAGACCGGTCTCGGGCGGGTCGTGCCCGGCGAAGTGCCGACCGCGGCATCCCTTCTGAGCGCGGTCGGTGGCGTCCGCGGCCTCGTGGAGTCGATCTTGCCGGGACTCGGATTCCTGGTCAGCTTCACCTTGACCAGCAATCTTCTGCTTTCCGTCCTCCTGCCGGTCGCTCTCGCCGCCGTATTTGTTGTCCTGCGGCTCGCCACGCGCACGCCCCTCACCCAGGCGCTTGCCGGAGTGCTTGGCATCGCCATTTCGGCGGTGCTCGCCCTGGTGACCGGTCGGGCGGAGAACAACTTCCTGCCAGGCATCGTCATCAACGGTGTCAGTCTCGCCGTGCTCCTGGTGAGTATCGCGGTGCGGTGGCCTCTGATCGGAGTCGTGGTGGGATTTCTCACCAACGACGGCACCGAATGGAAGAGGGATCGGGCAAAGAGCCGCGTTCTCCTGTTCGCGACGTGGTTGTGGGCCGGATTGTTCGCATTGCGGCTGGCCGTTGAGCTTCCGCTCTACTTCGCGAAGGAGACGGCCTGGCTCGCCGGCACCAAGCTCCTGCTCGGTGTACCCTTCTATGCGGCAATGCTCTGGGTGACCTGGCTGCTCGTGCGCGCCGTGTACGGGCGCGTGTCGACCGAAGGGTCCGACACCGCCGAATAGCACCGGATGGGGCATCCCACGCGTGCTAAAGTATCTCGATATCAAGATACTTACCTCTTCAACGCGGTGGTCCGATTGTTCCTGTGAGACTTAGGCTTGCCTTGATGGCACGCCGGGACGTCGGCGATCAGGATGGGCTGCGGGCTCGATGCGTCCAGCCAGCCCGGTCCGGCAGCACATCTCGTTCGGTTCAGCACATCTCGTTCGGTTCAGCAAAGGAGTCGCGCAATGTCGCAGGTCAACAGCTTCGGTTCGAAAGACACGCTGACGGTCGGTTCCACCGACTACGAGATCTTCCGGGTGGACCGTGTGCCCGGATACCAGAAGTTGCCCTATAGCCTGAAGGTGCTGCTCGAGAACCTGCTGCGCACCGAAGACGGTGCCAATGTCACGAAGTCTCAGATCGAGGCCCTGGGGTCCTGGGTGCCGGCGGCCGACCCGGACACTGAGATCCAGTTCACCCCGGCACGCGTCGTGATGCAGGATTTCACTGGCGTGCCCTGCATTGTGGATCTCGCCACGATGCGTGAGGCCGTCGCCGCTCTCGGCGGTGACCCGAAGAAGATCAACCCGCTCGCCCCCGCAGAGATGGTGATCGACCACTCCGTGATCGCCGATCTCTTTGGCACCGAGAACGCGTTCGAGCGCAACGTGGAAATCGAGTACGAGCGCAACGGTGAGCGTTACCAGTTCCTCCGTTGGGGGCAGACGGCCTTCGACGACTTCAAGGTGGTGCCGCCGGGAACCGGCATCGTGCACCAGGTCAACATTGAATACCTGGCGAGGGTCACGATGACCCGCGAGGTCGACGGGACGCTCCAGGCCTACCCTGACACCTGTGTCGGCACCGACTCCCACACCACCATGGTGAACGGTCTCGGGGTGCTCGGCTGGGGGGTCGGCGGCATCGAGGCCGAGGCGGCCATGCTCGGCCAGCCGGTCTCGATGCTCATTCCGAAGGTCGTCGGTTTCAAGCTGACCGGCGAGATCCCTACCGGAGTGACAGCCACGGACGTCGTGCTCACCATCACCCAGATCCTGCGCAAGCACGGGGTGGTCGGCAAGTTCGTCGAATTCTACGGTGCCGGGGTCGCGGCCGTACCACTGGCCAACCGGGCCACCATCGGTAACATGAGCCCGGAGTTCGGTTCGACGGCCGCGATGTTCCCGATCGATGATGTGACCCTCGACTACCTGCGGCTCACCGGTCGTAGCGAGAGCCAGGTGGCGCTGGTCGAGGCCTACGCGAAGCTTCAGACTCTCTGGCACGACGCCGCGGTCGAGCCGGCCTTCAGCGAGTACCTCGAACTCGATCTCGGCACCGTCGTGCCGTCGATCGCCGGTCCGAAACGTCCGCAGGACCGTGTCGAACTCAGTTCGGCCAAGTCGCAGTTCGAACTCGACCTGGGTGCCTACGCCGATGTCGACAGATCCGAGATGGATGCCGCGCTCGAAGGAACGTTCCCCGCGTCCGACCCGGTTGGCTTCACCGCACAGGACGAGGAGTCGGCACATCGACTGTCGCACACCAGTCCGAGCCCCTCGCATGCGTCGAACCCTTCCGGGGTGACTCTCGCCAACGGCGACAGCTTCACGCTCGACCACGGTGCCGTCGCGATCGCCGCGATCACCTCCTGCACCAACACCTCCAACCCCTCCGTCATGCTCGCTGCGGGCCTTCTCGCCCGCAACGCCAGCAAGAAGGGCCTCAAATCCAAGCCCTGGGTGAAGACCACTCTCGCTCCCGGGTCGAAGGTCGTCACCGATTACTACGAGAAGGCCGGTCTCAACGGCTACCTCGAAGACCTGGGCTTCTACCTCGTCGGCTACGGCTGCACCACCTGCATCGGCAACTCCGGTCCGCTCGCAGACGAGATCTCGGCCGCGGTCAACCAGAATGATCTCGCCGTGACGGCAGTGCTTTCGGGCAACCGTAACTTCGAGGGACGCATCAACCCGGACGTGAAGATGAACTATCTCGCCAGCCCTCCGCTCGTCATCGCCTATGCCCTCGCGGGATCGATGAATTTCGACTTCGCGACCGACTCTCTCGGCACCGGAATCGACGGCGAAGAGGTCTACCTCAAAGACATCTGGCCCGATGCCGCGGAGGTGCAGGCCACGATCGATTCGTCGATCGACACCGAAATGTTCACCCGCGAATACGCCGCGGTGTTTGACGGCGATGAGCGCTGGCGATCGCTACCGACGCCAACCGGAGCGACGTTTGAGTGGGATGAAGCCTCCACCTATGTGCGCAAACCCCCGTACTTCGACGGCATGACGATGGAAACAACGCCGGTCTCCGACATCCTCGGCGCGCGTGTTCTCGCGACGCTCGGCGATTCGGTGACCACCGACCACATCAGTCCGGCTGGCAATATCAAGGCGGACAGCCCGGCCGGCCACTATCTCGATGAGCACGGAATCGATCGCGCGGACTACAACTCGTACGGGTCGCGTCGCGGCAACCACGAGGTGATGATCCGTGGAACCTTTGCGAACATCCGCCTGCGCAACCAGCTGCTCGCCGACGCCAACGGCGGGGCAGGGGTGGAGGGCGGCTACACCCGCGACTTCACTCTGCCGGACGCCCCGCAGTCGTTCATTTACGATGCCAGTCGGCACTACCAGGCGGCCGGCACCCCGCTCGTGATCTTCGGCGGCAAAGAATACGGCTCGGGGTCCTCCCGTGACTGGGCGGCAAAGGGTACGAGTCTCCTCGGCGTCAAGGCGGTTATCACGGAGAGCTTCGAGCGCATCCACCGGTCGAACCTGATCGGAATGGGTGTGGTTCCGCTGCAGTTCCCGGCGGGCGAGAGCTGGGCCTCCCTCGGCCTCGACGGAACGGAGATCGTCAGCATCGCCGGTTTGGATGAGCTCAACCGGGGCACGACGCCGAAGACCGTGCGGGTGACCGCTGAGCCGGGTGAGCACTCGCCGGAGGGTAAGAAGAGCGTGGCTTTCGATGCCGTCGTTCGGATCGACACTCCCGGTGAGGCGGACTACTACCGCAACGGTGGCATCCTCCAATACGTTCTGAGATCGCTGGTTTAGGCTGCAGGAATGAGTCTTCTGCAGGGCATCCACGGGCCTCGAGACCTGGACGGCCTCTCGCGGGGGCAACTCGTCGAACTCGCCGCCGAGATCAGGCAATTCCTGGTGCGCGAAGTTTCGAAGACCGGGGGGCATCTGGGACCCAACCTCGGGGTGGTCGAGCTCACCATCGCGGTCCATCGTGTCTTCGAGTCACCGCGCGACGCCATCGTGTTCGACACCGGACACCAGTCCTATGTGCACAAGTTGCTCACCGGTCGGCAGGATTTCAGTCGGCTGCGCGAGCGCGGGGGACTCGCTGGGTATCCGCAACGGTCGGAATCCGAGCACGATATCGTGGAGTCCTCTCACGCATCGAGTTCGCTGAGCTGGGCCGACGGCATTTCGCGAGCCTTCCAGATGACGTCGCAGAATGATCGGCATGTCGTCGTGGTCGTCGGAGACGGGGCACTCACCGGCGGCATGACCTGGGAAGCCCTCAACAATATCAGCGACGATAACGCTCGAAACCTCGTGATCGTCGTCAACGACAACGGGCGCTCCTACGCGCCGACGATCGGCGGGATGGCGCGCTTCCTCAACGACGTGCGCACGCGTCGCTCCTACCGCAGCCTGTATGTCTCGAGCCGCCGATTCTTCGAACTCTTCGGGGGGCCCGGGCGCGCTCTGTACCGCGGCATCCGCGGGGGCACCCATGGGTTCCTCAGCCGGTTCTCCAACAACGAGGCGCTCTATTCGAATCTCGACATCAAATACATCGGGCCCGTACACGGCCACGACCTCCGAGCGATGGAGGAGGCCCTCACCCAGGCGAAGAACTACGGCGCGCCAGTGATCGTGCATGCCATCACCCAAAAGGGCAAGGGCTTCGAGCCGGCCATGCTCGACGCCGCGGACCAATTCCATGCGGTCGGGCACATCGACCCCGAAACAGGCGAACCGATCGGTGCGTCGGACCGGGCATCCTGGACCTCGGTGTTCTCCGACGAGATCGTCAAGCTCGCCGATGCTGACCCCAAGATCGTCGGCATCACCGCGGCGATGCTTCGCCCGACGGGCCTACACCAGTTCGCCGCCAAGTACCCCGAACGGGTGTTCGACGTCGGCATAGCCGAGCAACACGCGGTCACCTCCGCGGCAGGTCTCGCATTCGGTGGCCTGCACCCGGTGGTCGCCCTCTACGCGACCTTCGTCAACCGCGCTTTCGACCAGGTGCTGATGGATGTCGCGCTGCACCGCGCGGGCGTCACCTTCGTTCTCGACCGGGCCGGCGTGACTGGGCCGGACGGGCCAAGCCACCACGGCATCTGGGACCTCGCAATCCTGCAGGTGGTCCCGCACATCCGCCTGAGTGCGCCGCGCGATGCGACCCGATTGCGCGAGGAACTCGGCGAGGCTGTCCGCGTTGCCGATGCGCCGACTGTCGTGCGCTTCTCCAAGGGCAGCGTCGGCAACGAGATCGCCGCGGTGCGCCGGCTTCCCGACGGGGTGGACGTGCTTAAAGAGGGCGTCGGCACGGACGTGCTGATAGTCACCGTCGGGCCGATGGCCGAGATCGGCCTCGAGGTGGCAGAACGTCTCGCGCACCAGGGCATCGGAGCGACCGTCGTCGATCCGCGCTGGGTCGTGCCGGTGCCGAAGAGCGTGATCGCCCTGGCCGCGGAGCACCGGCTCGTAGTGACCATCGAGGACGGCATCCGGGTCGGCGGTATCGGCACGCGCATCCGTCAGGAAATTCGTGCCGCCGGAGTGGACACCGCATTGACCGAGCTCGGGCTGCCGGACGAGTTCCTCGAGCACGGCTCTCGCGCGGAGATTCTCGAAGACGCAGGACTGACCCCCCAGCAGATCGCCCGGGATGTCGTTGAGCAGGTGCTTGGAAGCAAGATTCCGGTCGCGCGTCCGCTTTCCGACGTCGCAGGGGAGCACCGTTCCCTCGGGTCTGACCGCAAGTAGGCAGGATCTCGTCCAACCGGTGAAGGACCGCCACCGAAAGGAAGCAGATCGCCATCCGCATCTCGCCGGCTCGGCACCTCGCTGATCGGCGCCGTTCGATGTCGTGGAAACCCACCGCTTCCGCACGAACGGATCTCCTGCCGGGCGGTCGGTCGTCTGCACGCTCAGTCTGCACGCTCAGTCTGCACGCTCAGTCTGCTCGCTCCGTCTGCTCGCTCCGTCTGCACGCTCCATTCCCTGCTGGAAATCCATGCATTCGGAGCGCCACGCCGCCGGTAGACACCGTTCATCGGCGTGTCTGCCACATTGCATGGAGTTCCCGCAGGGGGCGCCGGGCTTACCGCTCCTCCACAGGGCGGCGAAAGCGCCACTTTTGGGCGGATGCACAGGGCGTGATCCGACAACAGCCTCTCGAAGTCCACCATTGGGCGATGCCCTCCCTCCTTAGGATCATTCAGCATTACGGCGGTGTGGCGGCGACCCACGAGATTCTCGCGATGGGTGTCGGCCCACGCCGACTGACCGCCGCGGTACGGTCCGGCGAGGTCATTCGCGCCCGGCAAGGGTGGTACGTTCCCGCGAGCACCCGGGACGATGTCGTCCGTGCCATCCGGGTAGGCGGCAGGCTCGCTTCGGTCTCCGCTGCGAGCACTTACGGCCTCGCAGTTCCCCACTCGTATCCGCTTCATGTACATGTGCCCCACCGAGACAGTCGACTGCGATCCGAAACCGATGCCCGCGTTCATTTGAGTGATTCGTTGGGCGCGACCACCGTCATCCATCGAGGTCGCCTGTCGATACCCACGCTGGCCAGTCGGCTGCGGGTCAGCCTGTTGGATGCCCTTGCCCAGGTGGTTCGCACCGAGAATGAGGAGAATTCCGTAGCGTGCCTTGACTCCGCGCTCCACCTCGGAGTGGTCGCCCCCTCCGCGATGAGCTCGTTGTTTCGAGAGCTGCCCCGCAAATACCGATATCTCGAGTCCCAACTTGACGCGGCGAGTGATGGTTACCCGGAGAGCGTCACCCGGTGCCTTCTGCTCCGCGCTGGAATCGTCGCGCAGACGCAGGTGTGTGTTCTGGGCGAGAGGTGGATCGACCTGTTGATCGGGGATCGACTTGCCCTCGAGATCGACGGCGCCGGAAAGTACACGCAGGACATGAGCCCTGTCGAGGTGGCACGCCGAATGGACGCCGACCGCGTGCGGGACGCGTTCCTCGAGGCGCTCGGTTACCACGTCATCCGTCTCAGTTACCGAATGGTCGTCTTCGACTGGCCAGCCACCCTCTCCATGATTTTGGCGATCATCGATCGCGGAGATCACCTGGCGCGTCGCTGACTTCGTACTTCCGGCCGCATCCATCACCGCGCAATTGCGTGAAATCCATGCAATCGCCGAAAGTAATCGGCATGTCGAACCCGACACGCCTCGCCATTTCCCGATTGCATGGATTTCGAGCACCCGCACCGCACCCGCACCCGCGCCCGGGCCCCTCGCGGGGCCGAGCCCGAGCCGGTGTCCGGGAATTAGAGCGCGAGGGGCTACTCCACGCCGCGCAACACCGGGTGGTGGAACGTATCGCCGAATGCCCGCTCGGATGCCCCGACCCGGTCGAGGTACGGCGTGACGCCGCCCATCTGGAATGGATAGCCAGCACCCAGGATGAGACAGAGATCGATGTCCTCGGCCGCATCCACAACATTGTCCTCGAGCATGCGGTGCACCTCGTCGGCCAGTCCGTCCTCCAGGCGGGTGCGAAGCTCTTCCGCGGTCATCGGGGTCGTGCCGCCGGCGACGATGGCACGCGCCTTCTTGTCGATCCCGGTCACTTTGCCCTTGGCATCCCGTTCGAAGATGTGCCCGAGCTCGGCGAGTTTATGAAGGTTCTCGCTCTCGAAGAAGCGCTCCGGGAACGCGGCGTGGTGCGTGTCTAGCACGTGGGCGCCGACTTTCAGCCCGACCAGTTCGAGCAGCTCGAACGGGGTCATCGGAATTCCGAACGGCTTCGTGGATTCCTCGACGACCTCGAACGGTGTGCCGGTGTCAACGGCGTGCATCGCTTCGCCAAGGACCTTGGCGAGGATACGGTTGACCACGAACCCGGGGGTGTCAGTGGTGATTACCGCGTTCTTGAACAGCTTCGCGGCGGTCACCATGGCGGTGGAGAGGGTCGCGGCATCCGTCTGCGGGGCCTTCACGACCTCCACGAGCGGCATGACGGCCACCGGGTTGAAGAAGTGGAAGCCGACCAGGCGCTCCGGGTGCTTCAGCTTCGCCCCGATTTGTTCGACCGAGAGCGACGAGGTGTTCGTCGCAAACACCGCGGTGTCGGAGAGGTACTGCTCCACGTCGGCGAAGACGTCCTGCTTCACCGCGAGCTCCTCGAAGACGGCCTCGATCACCCAGTCGCACGCGGCGAAGTCGGCCTTGTCGGTGGTGCCGGTGACCAGTGCCTTGAGGCGGTTCGCCTCATCCGGCGAGATGCGTTTCTTGCCGAGGAGCGCGTCGACCTCATCGTGGATGTACGACACCCCCTTGTCGACCCGTGCCTGGTCGAGGTCCGTGATGATCACCGGCACCTTGAGGCGGCGCACGAAGAGAAGCGCGAACTGGCTGGCCATGAGGCCCGCCCCGATCACGCCGACCTGGGTGACGGGCTTCGCAAGAGCCTTGTCCGGAGCACCGGCCGGGCGCTTGGTGCGCTTCTGCACGAGGTTGAACGAGTAGATGCTGGCCTTGAACTGGTCGCCGGAAATGAGGTCGGCGAGAGCCTCGTCTTCGGCGGCGAATCCGGTCGCGCGATCGGTGTTCTTCGCCGCCTTGAGCAGCGCAAGAGCCTTGTAGGGCGACTTCGCGACCCGCCCGATGCGGCTTTCGAGCATCTTCGTCGCGACACCGACGGCGATATCCCATTTGACCGCCCGCTCGATCTTGCCGGGGGTGTTCGGGCGCTTCACCGTCGTCGTTCCGGCGATGACGCCGTCCGCCCAGGCGATGGAGTGCTCGAGGAACGACACGGAATCGAAGATCGCATCGGCGATCCCGAGGTCGAATGCCTCCTTGCCCGTGAGCATCCGGTTGTTCTTGAGCGGGTTCTCGATGACCACCTTGAGGGCATTCTCGATCCCGATCAGGTTCGGGAGCAGCCAGGCGCCGCCCCAGCCGGGGATGATTCCGAGGAAGACCTCCGGGAGGGCTACGCCGGGCGTCGTGCGATCGATCGTGCGATAGTCCGCGTTGAGGCCGATCTCCAGTCCACCCCCAAGGGCGAGACCGTTGATGAACACAAAAGATGGCACGCCGAGCCCGCTCAACTTACCGAGCGCGTAGTGGCCGAGTTCGGCCATCTGCTTGCCGACGGCTCGAGATGAAATCGAGCCGACCTTGGAGAGATCGGCGCCGGCGGCGAGGAAGAATGGCTTGCCGGTCACGGCGACCCCGGCGATCTCGCCGCGGCTGGCCCGCTCCTTCAGCGCATCGAGGGTCTGAGCGAATTCGACCAGAGTCACCGGTCCGAGAGTGGTGGGGCGGGTGTGGTCCCGCCCGTTGTCGAGGGTCACGAGCGCAAGGGTGCGCCCGGCGGAGATCGGGATGTCACGCACGAAGGAGTGCGTCACGACCTCATCGTCGGATGCGGCGATGAGCTCCGCGAACCGGGTGGTGACGTCGGTCATTTCTTCTTCTTCTTTCCGTCGAAGTGCGGATTCTCCCAGATCACGGAACCGCCCTGACCGAGACCGACGCACATGGCGGTGAGTCCGTAACGCACATCCGGGCGCTCCGCAAACTGCGCGGCGAGCTGGATCATCAGTCGCACGCCTGAGGACGCGAGCGGGTGTCCCATCGCGATCGCGCCACCCCATTGGTTGACCCGAGGATCGTCGTCGGCGATGCCGAAGTGGTCGAGCAGCGACAGCACCTGCACGGCGAATGCCTCATTGAGCTCGAAGAGGCCGATGTCGGTGATCGACAGGCCGGCCTTCTTGAGAGCTTTCTCGGTCGAAGGGACCGGGCCGATTCCCATGATCTCCGGTTCGACACCGGCGAAGGCGAAGCTCACCAACTTCATCTTGGCGCTGAGGCTGAGTTCCTTGGCGCTGGCCTCGCTCGCGAGGAGGCTGATGGTGGCGCCGTCGTTGAGTCCGGACGCGTTGCCCGCGGTCACACGACCGTGCGGTCGGAACGGCGTCTTGAGGCCGGCGAGACCCTCGAGTGTTGTCTCCGGGCGCAGTGCCTCATCGCGCGTTGCGAGTCCCCAACCGGATTCGGAGCGGATCGACACGGGGATCAGGTCGGGCTGGAGCTTGCCGTTGTCGTAGGCCGCAGCCGCCTTCTGCTGGCTCGCCAGCGCGTACCGATCCGCCCGCTCCTTCGTTAGCGCGGGAAACCGGTCGTGGATACGTTCGGCGGTCGACCCCATGTTGAGCGCCTCGCCGCTCACGAGCTTCTCCGAGAGGAAGCGCGGGTTGGGGTCCGCACCGAATCCCATCGGATGACGACCCATGTGCTCAACGCCACCGGCGAGGGCGAGATCATATGCCCCGAACGCGATGCCTCCGGCGAGGGTGGTGACCGAGGTCATCGCTCCGGCACACATGCGGTCGATCGCGAAACCGGGCACCGACTTCGGCAGGCCGGCAAGAAGCGCGGCCGTGCGTCCGAGGGTGAGTCCCTGGTCGCCCTGCTGGGTGGTCGCGGCGATCGCCACCTCGTCGATCCGGTCCTTGGGCACGTCTGGGTTGCGCTCGAGCAGGCCGACCATGGCCTTGACGACCAGGTCATCCGCTCGGGTATTCCAGTACATTCCCTTTTCGCCCGCTCGTCCGAATGGGGTGCGAACCCCGTCGACGAACACGACTTCATGTCTCTCGGCCACAATGCCTCTTCCCGCTCATAGTTGACGCAGACGAGCCTAAACCGGCTCAAATTGCCCCAAGAATCGTTTGACTGTTCCTACGAAGCTGGCTCGACGCCCGCTTCGATCGGTTGGCTGGCATCCACAAAGGCATCGAGGATGACCTGTGCGATTGCGTCAACCTGCCAGGGTCGTGCACCGAGCTCGGCCAGTTCGGCGCGGATGCCCTCGATCTCCATCGGCTGCGGGGGAGTCCAGGCCAGACGCCGCAACGATTCGGGGGTCAACAGGTTCTCCACCGGGATGCTCAGTGCGGTCGAGACGACGGTGATCCCGGCGCGCGCACCCTTGAGTCGCTTGTCCGCTTCCGGATTCCGGTCGCTCCACACGCGTGCAGGAGGCATCGCCTCGGTCGCCACCCGCAGGGCGGGCAAGTCTTCTGTGGCTCGGCCCGCTTCGACGGCGGCCCACCAGCGAGGAAGCTCAGATCTGCTCGCGCGCCCGTTGAACTCGCGCAGGGAAGCAAGACCGTGGCGAGATTCCGGCATGGCCTTCGCCGCGGCGATGAGGGAGGCATCCGGAACCAACCGCCCCGGAGCGGTGTCGATTTCGCGGGCGAACGCATCCCGTGCCTCCCACAGCTCGCGGGCGACGGCGAGGTTGCGGGCGCCGCGAACGGTGTGCAGTCCGGAGAGTCGGCGCCAGGCATCCGGGGCGACGGCTTTGGCCTCACGGGTGAGTACCGCCGCGAATTCCTGGCGCGCGATTTCGGCCTTCCCGGCTTCGTCGAGGATGATCGCCAGGGCATCCCTCAGATCGGGGAGCAGTTCCACGTCGAGTGCCGCGTAGACGAGCCAGGACTGCGGCAGCGGGCGCGTCGACCAATCGGCTGCCGAGTGTTCCTTGGCGAGATGGATGCCGAGCAGCTCTGCCACGACAGTTCCGAGGCCGACCCGGGGAAGTCCGGCGAGCCGGGCACCGAGCTCGGTGTCAAAAATCCGGGTGGGGTCCAGTCCCACCTCGCGAAGGCAGGACACGTCCTGGCTGGCGGCGTGCAGCACCCATTCTTCGTCGCGGATCGCCGAGTCGAGCTCCGCGAAAGACCCGATCGCGGGGGGATCGAAAAGGTAGACGCCGGCCCCTCGGCGGAAGACCTGGATGAGGTACGCGCGTTGCGAGTACCGGAATCCGGAAGCACGCTCGGCATCGATCGCAACGGGTCCGTGGCCCGCCGCAATCGCAGCCACAGCCTCGAGGTACTCCTCGCGAGTGTCGATGACGAGGACTTCAGCGTGGGAGGCTTGCATCGACTCAACGGGTGCGGCGCTCGGCGAGTCGCCGGGATGGTCCCTTGGCTGCGTGCCGTCGAGGAACACCGGTTCTCCTCCGGCGTCGTTCACGTCCGATCTCTGCGAACCGTCAACATACTCACTCCTTCGATTGCCGGCGGAAGTCCCGCCAGCATGCACAGCAACTCCCCCCAGCCTTCCACATGAGAGCCGATGTCGTGGGGGTCCAGTGGGGTCCAGGAGGCGCGGAGCTCGATCTGCGCCCCGTACCCCTCACCGGCGAGCGCCCCGAATCCGGTCGAGAGGATGCGGGTGGCCGTGCCGGATTCCGAGATGTAGCGGGCACCGCGGGTGTCAAGCGCATCGACGAGCCACGACCATGACACATCCGCGAGAAACGGATCGAGCCCGATTTCGGTTTCGAGGGGAGCCTGCGCGTAACAGACCACACGAAAGACTCCGCCCCACGCTTCGGGGGCGGACGGGTCGTAGAGCAGGATGAACCGGCCGGTTCCGAGGTCGGAGTCGGAATCGTGCCGCGCCGGAGTGACATCCGCGGAGAGGGCGATGCTGAACGGGGCGAGATCGCCGCCCGGGGATGGAATCTCGGTGAGCAGGAGCTCCGGCCGCAGCGTTGCGCGGCGGACCGCGTCGAGCGCGGCACGGAATGGGGCAGGCTCCGTTTGACCTGTGGCGTTTTCGGGCACGAGTGAAGACTAAAGTTCCCGTGTGGCAGATTCCCCGCGGCACGCCGTCAAGTCCGTTCCCTGGATCGGCGTTGCTCTCGGGGTAGTCGGTGCGATCGCGGCGATCACCGCCGCGATCGCCGCCGGAGTCACCCTCGTCGTCGCGCGCACCGTGGTGACGCCGCCGACCCGGCGTCTCGAGCGCACCCGCATCCTGTCGGTTGATGCGGCAGGCGACCTGATCACCCTCTCATCGACCCCGGATTCGCGTCTTCCCGGGGACTACAGCCTGTTCTTCGACGGGGAAGCGGGCCATGCCCGAGTCGGCGAGATCGTCGCGGAGTCGCCGGATCGCGTCATCCGTCGTCTGCTCGGCGTGGATCGTGGCGACCTGGCACGGGCCCGTCGCGGACGATTCAGCGGTTGGTTCTACACCGGACCGGGCGAACTCGGGTTCCCGTTCGAGAGAGTCGATATCGACACCGAACTCGGGCCCGCCCCCGCCTGGCTGGTGCCGACCGAGGAGCCGAGCACCCGCTGGGTGATCCAGGTGCACGGTCGGGCGGTGCGGAAAGAAGAGACCCTTCGGGCGGTACCCGTGTTCCGCGCCGCCGGCTACAGCTCACTGCTCGTCTCGTATCGAAACGACCCCGGTGCACCGGCGAGCCCGGACGGACGCTACGGCCTCGGCGACACGGAGTGGCGCGATGTGGAGTCCGCCGTTCGTTACGCGGCTGATCACGGAGCGACGGATCTGGTGCTCATGGGCTGGTCTATGGGCGGCGCGACCGTGCTGCAGACTCTCACACGCTCACCGGTGGCGGGCCTCATCCGGGGCATCGTGCTCGATTCACCGGTGATCGACTGGGTGACCGCCCTCGGTTTTCAGGGACAACTGCTCGGGCTGCCACAACCGATTCGCTCGGGCGTGATCGCCCTGCTGGGGATGAAGGGCGCCGGGTGGCTGACGGGTCAACTCGTGCCCATCGACCTGCCGCGACTCGACTTCGTGCGTCGCTCCGCGGAGCTTCATGTGCCGATCCTGTTGATGCACAGCGACGACGACGGGTTCATACCGCCGAGTGCCTCGCTCGCACTCGCCGCGGCCAGGCCGGACATCGTGACCTTCGAACGCTTCAGTGTGGCCGCCCATACCAGGCTGTGGAATTTCGACCGTGACCGCTGGAACGGCGCAATCGCCCACTGGTTGGCCACCGCCCCACTGGGAGCACCAGGCCAGTGAAGCCGCCGCTCGTCAGGTGACCGTTCGCCAGCGGGCGAAGAGGGTGCTTGTGTCGTCCGCGAGCAGCTGGACGAGCGCGAGGCGGTGCGCCGAAAGCGGGGCGCCGCCGAACATCGGAAGGGACACCCCTCCGACGGTCGGGCTAGTGGACAGGCATAGTTCATCGACCAGCCCGGCGTCGAGCAGCTGCCCGGCGAGCGAGGGACCCCCCTCACAGACGACCCGGCGGAGACCCCTGGCGCGCAGGGCGGAGAGGATGTCGGTGGCCGACATCCGTCCGTCACTGTCCGGTATCACCACGGCTTCCGCCCCCGGCAGGCCGTCGAGCGCGGTGTCGGCCACCGATGCCGGACAGAGCACCAGCGGTGCGTACCGATCGGGATCGGGGCTGAGCCGATGCCCGCCGAAGTCCCCGGTGCTCGTGACGATGGCGAGCGGTGCCGTTCGGGGGAGTTGGTACCCTTCGGCACGCACGCTCGCGGCGCCGACCAGGACCACGTCGCTGTCGCGGCGAATCACGCCGAGGATCTTGCGGTCGGCGCGGTTGGTGAGCGTGTCCGACGTGTCGTCCGTACCGGCGGCGCTGCCGTTCACACTGGCCACGAGGTTGATGCGGAGGATGTCCAGCCCGGGAAGGCGGTACATTTCTGCGAGCCGGGCGCGGGCATCCGATCCCTCGAGTTCGATCGGATCGCCGGAGTCGGGGAACAGCCGCCGCACGATCACGCGGCCTGCCTCTCGCGCACCTGGCGCTTGGTACGGGCGAGCATCGCGGTCATGCCGCGAATGCGCAACAGGCTCACCGCCTCGGTGAGGCCGATTGTGTCGGGGAAATCGTCGGGAACATCGAGAACCTGTTCGATCGTGAGTCCCGACAGCCCCTGGGAGAGGATCGATGCGAAGCCGCGCGTGGTCGGCGCCTCCCTTGGCGCCGTCGCGTGCAGGTGCACGATCCTGTTGTCGTCCACCTCCACGAAGATGAACACGGGCGACTGGCATTCCACCACCCGTTCGAGCAGATCGGGATGGTCTGCGTAGCGCGCGGGCAGTTCAGGGAGGTCGTTGGCGAATTCGAGCAACAGGATGAGCCGGTCGGCCCGTTCGAGTTCGAGGAAGTCCGCGCGGATCCTCTCAAGGGAGTCGGGCAATGCACTGCTGGTCATAGGGCTCAAGTATCCCATCAGAGGCACCGGTCGATCGGCGGAAAGTTAGACGATCGGGACCGCGCCGGGCTCGGAGCCCTTCACGATGGGCACCCGCACCGCCGAACCCCATTCGGTCCACGATCCGTCGTAGTTGCGCACTCCCGTGAAGCCGAGAAGGTGGGTGAGCACGAACCAGGTGTGGGCGGATCGCTCGCCGATGCGGCAGTAGGCGATCACGTCGTCACCGTCCGTGAGGCCCGCCCCTCCGCGGTAGATCGCGTCGAGCTCGGCCAGCGGACGGAAGGTGCCGTCGTCGGCTACGGCCTTGCCCCAGGGCACATTCTGGGCGCTCGGGATGTGGCCGGCCCGTAGGGCGCCCTCTTCGGGATAGGCCGGAGCGGTGGTGCGCTCACCGCTGAACTCCTCGGGCGAGCGCACATCGATGAGCGGATGCCCGAAGTGTGCGAGAACATCGTCCTTGTAAGCGCGGATGCCGGAATCGTTCCGTTCGACCACCGGGTATTCCACCGCGGCGGGCGTCGACGTCTCGGTGACGTAGGCCCCTCCCTCGGCCTCCCACTTCGCGCGGCCCCCGTCGAGGAGTCGCACGTCTTCATGGCCGAACAGGGTGAACACCCAGAGCGCGTAGGCGGCCCACCAGTTGTTCTTGTCGCCGTAGATCACGACGGTGGAATCGCGGCTGATGCCCTTGGAGCCGAGAAGGGCGGCGAACTGCGTACCGTCGATGTAGTCGCGTTCGACCGGTTGGTTGAGGTCGGTGTGCCAATCGATCTTGACCGAACCGGGAATGTGACCGGTCTCGTAAAGAAGCACGTCTTCATCCGACTCGACGACCACCAGCCCGGCTGTGCCGAGGTTGGTACGGAGCCAGTCAGTGCTGACCAGGCGACCGGGGTGTGCGAATGCCGTGAATTGGATGGATGGATCGACCTCGACGGTCATTTGGTACCTCCTGTGGGCGCCCCTCCCGTCGGCGGTTGGCCGGGGGACGGGGAGCTAGGCTCATTACTGACAGCTATCGAATCTACGCACTCGACCTGGCGAAAGCGCCGTTTCGATAGAACTTTCGACTCCTCTGTAAGCGTAAGGGCCTTTCGACACGTGACCGCTGACAAGCTGATTTCCCGGACCAGCATCGTCGATCGGGATTCGTCGATCAGCGCCGAGGACATGGTGCACCACCTGGTGCCACCCCGACAGTTCGAAACCGCGACCGTGGATTCGTACCGGCCGGATCGAGATTATCCGTCGCAGGGCGGTGCGGTTGCAGCAATTCGGAATTTCGCCCACGGATTCGCGAGCCGGGGCGGTGGGTTGTTCTCCCGCCGCAAGACCCCGGTTGGACTGCCGGGGGTCTACCTCGACGGCGGATTCGGCGTCGGCAAGACCCACCTTCTCGCCGCTCTCTGGCATCTTGCCCCCGGCCGCAAGTATTTCGGCACGTTCATCGAATACACCGCGCTGGTCGGCGCCCTCGGCTATGCCGGGGCCCTGGCGCAATTGCGGGGGGCGACGCTCGTCTGTATCGATGAGTTCGAGCTCGACGACCCGGGAGACACCCGGCTCATGTCCCGGCTGCTCTCGGAACTCGTCGCCTCGGGAACGCGCATCGCGGCGACGTCGAACACGCCACCGCATGCCCTCGGTGAGGGCCGATTCGCCGCAGCGGACTTCCTTCGCGAGATCGACGCGCTGGCTGCCCGGTTCACGACGGTGCGCATCGACGGGCTCGACTACCGGCGACGCGACATGGAGGGTCACGCCGTGACGATCGGGGAAGCCGAGCTCGATTCGGCGCTCGAGGAGCAATCGGGCGTGCTGACGGTGGATTCATTCGACGTCGCGATCCGGCACCTGGCCACGGTGCATCCGTCCCGCTACGTTCGCATGATCGACGGATTGGACGGCATAGCGCTGACCGGCGTTCACACCCTGTCCAACCAGACGGATGCCTTGCGTTTCGTGGCGTTCGTCGATCGGCTGTACGACGCCCAGGTGCGCATTCTCGCGACCGGAACCCCGCTCGACCAGGTGTTCGACGAGGAAATGCTCGCTGGCGGGTACCGCAAGAAGTATCTTCGCGCGGTCTCGCGCCTCATCGCGCTGACCGCAGGCCACATTTAGGGCCGGAGGCTCAGGCCGCGTCGATGCGCCGGTAGTGCCGTGCGCGGATCGCGGTGAGGATGACGCCGACGACCGCGGCCAGCACGGAGGCCACCAGCACGGCGAGGGTGCCCTCCACGGCGACCTCCTCCTGTTTTGCATAGGCGAGTTCGTTCATGAGCAGCGACACCGTGAAGCCGATTCCGCCGAGGCCGGCAACGGCGAGCACGTCTCCGAGCGGAATGCGCTGACGCCGGGAGACGAGCCGGTTGGCAACGAGAGCCCCGCCGGTGATCCCGACGAGCTTGCCGATCGGCAGGGCGACGATGATGGCCCAGAACACGGGACTCAGTTCGCCGATACCGACGGAGGGGAGCACGACGAGCGCTGCAACGAAGGCGAACACCGGCAGGATGATGCCGTTGCTCCAGGGCTCGAGGGCGTGACGCGTGCGCCCGGCGCTCCGGCCGGCCATGATGAGGCCGAGGGCCACCCCGGCGATGGTGGCGTGGATTCCCGAGAGATAGACGAGCACCCAGGCTGCCATTCCGAGCACGATGAGCGTCGCCACGATCGGCGCCGATCGAACCCGTCGACTGAGCCATCCGAACACCAGGATCACGGGCACCGCGGCGAGCAGCGGCAATGGCCGCAGGTCGCTGGTGAAGAAAAAGGCGATGATGAGGATCGCGATGAGGTCGTCGATCACGGCAAGCGCGAGCAGCAAAGCCCGTATTCGCGCCGGCAGGGAGCGACCGACCAGGGCGAGCGCTCCGAGCGCGAAGGCGATATCCGTTGCGGTGGGGATCGGCCAACCCTGCGACAGTTCCCGGTCCGGAACCATGAGCAGGAAGATCCCGGCGGGGACGAGGACGCCCCCGACCGCGGCGATGGTTGGGACGAGCGCCTTTCGGGCGCTGTCCAGTTCCCCGTGGGCGAGTTCATGCTTCAACTCGATGGCGGCGAGGAAGAAGAAGATGGCGAGCAGACCCTCGGTAACCCAGTGGCCGACGGACAGGTCGAGCCCGAGCCACGGAACGGGCAGGCTCTGGTCGCGCACGCCTCGAATCACCGGGCCGAGGGCGGAATTCGCGAGGATGACACCCAGGATCGCGGCGCCGAGAAGAAGGAAAGCGGCGTAACGCTCGCTTCGGAGGAATCTCACGGTGCCCCGGATCGCATCCGGTCAAGTATAGGAGGGGTGGGCCGCGGACCCGACAGAGCGCCGCGGTCGACCACGTGAGGTCGGGGAAACACGATGTTTACATTGGCGCTCAGCGCGTAACAACCAAGAAACACGCAGACACGCTCGCGGAAATGTCGGGCCACCAAACTGTCCCCAATCCCCGAGGCGGGCCTGCTGCCAGGCGGCGCGAGAAACGCCAGGCGGGGCCCTGTGGAAAAGAGAGAGGCAACCCCAACCAATGGTCGCATTGTCGGTCCTTACAAATGCCACGACAGACGGCATTACCACCAACCTGAATTCGCTCTGGCTGCTCGTCGCGGCAGGACTCGTGCTCGTCATGACCCCCGGCGTGGCCTTCTTCTACGGAGGAATGGTGCGGGCGAAGAGCGTCGTCAGCATGATGATGATGAGCTTCGGTGCCATGGGCCTCATCGGAGTGCTCTGGATTCTCTACGGGTACGGATTGGCCTTCGGTACCCCAGCAATCTCCGGCTGGCTGGGCAATCCGTTCGACGGGTCGCTCGGACTCGGCAAACTGATCGGCATCGGCAAGGGCGGCGCGATGACACCGGACCTCAACGGACTCGCGTTCGCGGGCTTCCAGGCCACCTTCGCCATCATCACCGTCGCCCTGATCTCCGGTGCCATCGCCGACCGCGCGAAATTCGGGTCCTGGCTGGTCTTCGCCGGTGTTTGGGCCACCCTGGTCTATTTCCCGGTCGCCTATTGGGTCTTCAATCTCACCGACGGCTGGGCTGCTGCCGGCCTCAAGGTGAACGACTTCGCCGGAGGCACTGCGGTGCACATCAACGCGGGTGCCGCGGGCCTGGCCCTCGCACTCGTGCTCGGCAAACGCGTCGGCTTCCAGAAGGGCATGTCGAAGCCTCACAATGTGCCGCTGACCCTGTTGGGAGCTGCGCTGCTCTGGTTCGGGTGGTTCGGCTTCAACGCCGGTTCGGAAGCCGCGGTGGACGGCATCGCCGCAATCGCCTGGATCAACACGCTTGCGGCCCCCGCGGCGGCGATCCTCGGCTGGCTGGTCATCGAGAAGATCAAGGACGGCAAGCCGACGTCGATCGGTGCTGCCTCCGGTGCGGTCGCGGGTCTCGTCGCCATCACCCCGGCCGCGAACATCCTCACCCCGGGATGGGCGATCGTGCTCGGCATGCTCGCCGGCGCGGTCTGTGCTCTCGCCGTGGATCTGAAATTCCGGCTCGGTTTCGACGATTCGCTCGATGTAGTGGGCATCCATCTCGTCGGGGGGCTGCTCGGCACGCTCTACATCGGCATCTTCGGCAGCGGCATCGGTCTCATCGACACCGGCAGCCTCAAGCAGTTCGGGGTGCAAGCCGTCGCCGGAATCGGAGTCGGGATCTACTCGTTCACGCTGGCTTGGATCATCGGCACGGTCATCCAGAAGACGATAGGGTTCCGCATCACCAATGAGGATGAGGTCGCCGGCGTCGACACCATCGTCCACGGCGAAGAGGGCTACGCGCGCGAAACGCTGTAGATCCGCTCTTCCGGTCGGGGCGCCCTCCTTCGGGACGGCGCCCCGACCTGTTGTCCCTCTAGTCTTGGCAGGGACGGCGTCACCGGGACGTCGCATCCGGGGGAGGCCGCGTGTGGATGCTGTGAGCCTCGGTTTCAGCGCCCTCGCCATCGTGTCGATTCTCGCCGTCACCGGCTTCCTCGGGCTGCTGGCCAGCAGTCCCACTACGGCGGACTGGGCACGTTCGGTTCTCGTCGCCGGGGTGGGGGGAGCGACCGTTGCAATCGCCTGGGCGCTGCAATTACTGCCCCTGCCGCTCCTCCTCCTCGGCCCCATCGCGGCCCTCGGATCCCTGTTCGCTACCCTCGCGACGTCGCTCTCGGAATCGGAATCGACTCCCCGGCGACTTCTGGTCGCAGCGCTGGCCACGGCGCTCGTATTCCTGCCGGCGGCGCGACCCGTTTTCGGCCCGACATTCGACCCATTCGGCACGAAACTGGGTGTGATCGACCTCGGGGGAGCCGTTCCAGCCTTGGTCGCAAGCGGGGCGTTCGCTCTCGGAATGGTGCTATTCCGCCGAACCACCGCTCCCGCCGATCCGGCGCGTGGTCGCGGCTGGAGAATCCTGGTGCCCGCGATTCTCGCCTGGACCGCCGGGGTGGGCTGGCTCGTCGGACTCGAACTCGCCGCCGATGACGTGGTTCCGGTCATCCTGGTGAACGCCCTCGTAATGCCGGCGGTCGGGGCGGCGGCGGCATCCGTGGTGGAACGCCTCCGGTTCCGTCGCTCGACCGCGTCGTCGCTGGTCACCGGGATCCTGGCCGGGATGGCCGCCGCAGTGCCCGCCGCGGCGTTCGTGACTCCGCCGCTCGCGGCGGTCGTCGGGCTGCTCGCCGGAAGCGTCGGCGCGCTGCTCCCGGAGCGGGCCCTCGGGTGGCCCGCGACGACGCTCGCGGCCGGTGCGTCGGTCAGTATGGTCTTGGTGGGCGCCCTCGGCACCAACATCGGCTATATCTACACGGGGCAACCGGAGCTGGTCCTCGGCCAGCTGTTCATTACCGTCGTCGCCATCATCGGTGGTGGCGCCGTCGGATGCGCCTTCGGCTGGCTGTTGCGTCGGTGGCCCTCGCGGCAGCGCTCGGTGCCGCTGGTCGATCGGTTTCGGCCGTAGCCTGTCCGGCCGGTCAGCCCAGCATCGACCGGGCGATGATCGCTCGCGCGGCTGCGGCCTCCGGGATCGGCAGGATCGGGAAGACATGGATCATGCCGGGCACCTCGTGATAGTCGATCTCGACGCCGGCAGCTTGGGCGAGCGAGAGGAACCTGGTGGCATCCGCATTCAGGATGTCGCGCGTTCCGCTGAACATCGAGAGCGGCCCGAGCCCGGCCAGCTCCCCAAAAATCGGGCTCACCCGGGGATCGGTCTCCGCAAGGGGACCGCGGTAGACCCCGCCGGCGAAGTGCGATCCGGGCACGGCGAGCCACGGATCGTGGGGGGCGATCTCGGCGAGCCTGGGGTCCGTGCCGGTGATGTCGAGCCAGGGGGAGATGAGAACTGTGCTGTGCGGGGCCGCGATGCCGCGGTCGCGGAGTTGCATCGCGACCGCGAGCGCCAGTCCGCCTCCCGCGGAATCCCCGAGGATGCTGGTGTTTCCCGCGCCGACTTCCGCGATGAGCCCAGCCGCGAGATCGGTGGTCTTCGGCACGATGGTCTCGGCGGTCTCCGCGGGAGCGAGAGGGTAGATCGGCACGAGCACACTCGAGTTCGTCTCGACGGCGAGCCTCGCCACGAAGAGCCAGTGCTGCAGTGCGATCTCGAACACGTAGCATCCGCCGTGCAGGTACAGGGCGCGCCGTGGCGGCGTCGTGCCCTTCGGACTGATCTCGTACACGGACCACCCCGCGATCGTCAGCAGCCGGATGTCGACGGTCTTGGAAAGCCTCGCCGGAGGGCGCGACTTCGGAGGCCGACCCGCCGCCTGGCGGGCGAGTGTGCGCCGCATCGCTTCGGCGGAGGAGAAGACCCGCTTCGATCCGCGCAGTGTCATCACGGCGGGCATCAGGCGGCTTGCGAAACTCGGCATTGGGCAAGCATAGGCTGGGCTGGTGGAGTCAATCTCGCAGACCGCACCGCCGCTTCCCGGCCCCCCCGTTCTCCAACAGTTCTGGTCCGAGCTGACCTTCCTGCACTGGAGGGTGGATGCCTCGACCGTCGCCCCTCTTCTGCCGCCCGGTGTCGTGCCCGACGTCTTCGACGGCACCTCCTGGGCCGGACTCATTCCGTTTCGGATGATCCGTTCCGCCTTTTTCGGGGGGCCGGCGGTGCCCTATTTCGGCACCTTCACCGAGGTGAACGTGCGCCTCTACGGGGTGGATGAATTCGGGCGACGCGGGGTCGTCTTCGCCTCCCTCGAGGCGTCGCGGCTCGCCGCGGTCGTCGCGGCTCGCACGGTGTTCGGACTCCCGTATTTCTGGGCGGCGGCGGACTTCGGACGAGACGGCCTCGACCATCGCTACACCAGTCGGCGGATCGGACGCGATGGCCCCTCGACCAGGATCGTGAGCCGGGCATCCGCGGTGCCGGTGGTGGGAGATCCGCTGGCGGACTTTCTCACGGCGCGCTGGCGCCTCTTCGTCGGGCGAGGGGGGCAAACCGCGGTGCAGGCCAATCGGCACGACCCCTGGCCCCTGGTTACTGCAGAACTCCTTGAGCTGGACGACGGGTTGCTGGCCGCTGCCGGGCTGCCGGGACTCGCCGCCCGCCCGCCGGACTCGGTGTTGTTCTCGCCGGGGGTCCTCACGCAGTTCAGCGGTGCGCGGCCGCTTTCGCGACTGGTTCGTCGGGTGTTCCCGACGCCGGGACGGGTTGTGGGCGATATCGGACTCGAATCGATGATCTCTTCGGTGTAACGCCTTCCCGAGCCGACTTCCCCTGATTCTTGTCTCGCCGCGGACAGTATCGCCGTTCTTGTCGGCCGGCGGATCCAACCGTGAAGTCGAGGCGCGGGTCGGGAGGCTCAGATGGACGAGGACGTCGAACTCCTGTGGCACCCCGAGAACGCGGAGGGCCCGAGCCGGAACTAGGCGATCAGGGCGTGCAGGTCGACGCCGAACAGCACGAGCGGCCAAAGAACGATCGCCGCGAGACCCTCGAGAATGTTGCCAGGGACGTTCCAGGCCACCAGGTATCCGTTCGTTCCGGCCACGACCAGGCCGATGACCAGGTAGATAACCCCGATGATGCTTACCCCACGTCTTCGCATGTGAGCCACGACCGATCCGAATTAGTGTCGAAGGTCCCCCATTGTGGGGGTGGTAGCCATCCTACGGGGCCGCGCTCCAGTGTGAAGCGAGTCCAACGTTTGCCGCGAACAGTCACGCACCGCACCAGCCTCCGGCGCCCCTCGCCGAGCGCGGTGAGGGTGCGGTGTGGTTCCGGGTGATTGGCCGGAAACCTGAGAACAAGAGAGGCGCTGCCCGGCGAATCAATCGCCGATCAGCGCCTCTCACTGTTGTGGGCGATACCGGACTCGAACCGATGACCTCTTCGGTGTGAACGAAGCGCGCTACCAACTGCGCCAATCGCCCTGACTCGCCAATCCTGCCATATCCGGCGGCCCTCCACGTCGCCACGCCGGGTCGTCACGCGGTTTGGCCAGACCCGGAGCATCGGCTAGAGTCGTGGACGCACGCAGAAATGTGGGCAGCAGTGCGGATGTGGCGCAGTGGTAGCGCATCACCTTGCCAAGGTGAGGGTCGCGAGTTCGAATCTCGTCATCCGCTCGAGTGGAAAATTTTTCACTGTAATCGACGCGAAAGCGTCAGGCACGGTGGCGTGGCCGAGAGGCGAGGCAGCGGCCTGCAAAGCCGTCCACACGGGTTCAAATCCCGTCGCCACCTCGAAGAATGGCATAATGTCAAATCAACAAAAGTTTGAGCGATTGGCGCAGCGGTAGCGCGCTTCCCTGACACGGAAGAGGTCGCTGGTTCGATCCCAGTATCGCTCACTCCGGTAAGGCCCCGAATCTCGATTCGGGGCCTTACGTTTTTCAGTGCGGGGATGGGCCGGCCTTCGACGGGTCCGTCTGGCCCCGCTATTGGGGAATGGTGATCGGGTACAGCCCTACGCGAATATGGGGTACATGAACCCGGAAAGCGCTGACATTCCTGCCGAGTGCACCGCCTTCACTGAACTTTTGGTCGACTCGGGCCTGGTTTCTCCCGAGCAATTGGCTCGAGCCGAGGATGAACGCGCACGGTCGGGAGCGGCGATCGATGTCGTCCTGACCTCACAGGGGGTAATCGACCCGGCCGCACTGCGGTCGGTCTTGGCCCGCGCCTGGAATCTCCCGACACTCAATCTGGCCCGCACTCACGTCGACCCTGAGCTCGTCGACCAGTGGCCCGACGAGATATATCTCGCCGAGAATTGGTTTCCGGTGCGGGACCAGGCCAACGGAACGGTACTGGTCGCCATTTCGCGCATTCCGGATGACACACGGGCTGCGCGCATCGCGTCCCTGATCGAGGCACCGGTGGAATTCGCCGCCGTCGTGTCGGTCGACATCTCGGCTGCGGTCGCCCGGGCCGCCAAACGGCGCGCCAGGCGACGGCGCACGTTCCTCGGCTGAGCCGTTCCGCGGGCACCCTGGTTCGCGCCGTCGAGTCTCCGCTCTCCGGTGGTGCGGAATCAGGCTGCGTCCGGCCGCGTGCGACGCGACGCTAAAGTTGGGGGAGTGCCCGCGGCATTCCGCTTTAGGCGCACGCTGTTCACCGCAACCCTCGTTCATCGCAACCCAAGGAGCACATCCGTCGTGTCAGATTCGCCCGTCGGCACCGAGTCCATTCTCGAGTCGGTCACGGCGGCGGAGACGGCCACCGGGTTCGAGCTCTTCACCGACCGGCGAGTCGTCGCCGTTCGAGTCGGGGGAGAACTTCGGGATCTCGCGGCATTCGTCGCCCTCGGTGAAACTGCCGAACCGGTGTTGATCTCATCGCCGGACGGCCTCAGCATCCTGCGCCATTCGGCAGCGCATGTGGCGGCCCAAGCGGTGCAGTCGATCAACCCGGAGGCAAAGTTGGGGATCGGGCCTCCGATCACCGACGGCTTCTATTACGACTTCGACGTCGATACGCCCCTCACCCCGGAGGATCTGAAGGCGATCGACAAGGCCATGGAGCGCATCATCAAGGCCGGCCAGCGGTTTGTGCGCCGTGTCGTCACCGAGGACGAGGCTCGTGCCGAGCTAGCAAGCGAGCCTTACAAGCTCGACCTGATCGGCCTGAAGGGCCACCCGACGGAGGGCGCCGGCGGCACCGACGACAACGAATCGGTTGAAGTCGGTGGAGTCGAGCTCACCATCTATGACAATGTGGACCCTCGGACCGGCGAGACGGTCTGGAAGGACCTCTGCCGCGGCCCGCACCTGCCTAACACCCGGATGATCGGCAACGGCTACGCGCTGACCCGCAGCGCCGCGGCGTACTGGCGCGGCTCCGAGAAGAACAAGCAGTTGCAGCGGGTCTACGGCACCGCCTGGGCGACCAGGGACGACCTCCGGGCCCACCAGGCCCGACAAGAAGAGGCCGCCAAGCGCGATCACCGCAAGCTCGGCGCCGAACTCGACCTGTTCTCCTTCCCCGACGAGATCGGATCCGGCCTCGCCGTGTTCCACCCGAAGGGCGGAATCATCCGGCGCGAGATGGAGAACTACTCCCGCATCGCCCACGAGAAGGCCGGCTACGACTTCGTCTACACGCCGCACATCACCAAGGCGAACCTGTTCGAGACCTCCGGCCACCTCGGCTGGTACAAAGACGGCATGTTCCCGCCGATGCACCTCGACGAGGCCCGAAATGACGAGGGCGAGATCACCCGGCAGGGGGCGGATTACTACCTCAAGCCGATGAACTGCCCCTTCCACATTCTCGTGTACAAGTCCACCGGCCGGTCTTACCGCGACCTTCCGCTGCGCTTCTTCGAATTCGGCACGGTCTATCGCAACGAGAAGTCCGGCGTGATCCACGGGCTCACCCGGGTGCGCGGCCTCACCATGGACGACGCCCACATCTTCACCTCGAAGGAGAAGATGAAGGAGGAGCTCACCGGCACCCTCAACTTCGTTCTCGACCTGCTTCGCGACTACGGCCTCACCGACTTCTACCTCGAGCTCTCCACAAAGGACCCGGACAAGTACGTCGGCGACGACGACGTCTGGGAGGAGGCGACCGTGACCCTTGCCGAGGTGGCCGAGGAGTCGGGGCTCGAGCTCGTGCCCGATCCGGGCGGGGCCGCGTTCTACGGCCCCAAAATCTCGGTGCAGGCTCGGGATGCGATCGGTCGTACCTGGCAGATGTCGACGGTGCAGCTGGACTTCAACCTTCCGGAGCGGTTCGAGTTGGAATACACCGCGCCCGACGGCAGCCGTCAGCGACCGGTGATGATCCACCGCGCGCTGTTCGGGTCGATCGAGCGGTTCTTCGGCGTGCTCACCGAGCACTACGCCGGGGCTTTCCCGGTCTGGCTGTCCCCGGTGCAGGCGGTCGGCATCCCCGTGGCGGAGGAGTATGGACCCTACCTCGACGATGTGATCGGCCGGCTGAAGGCCGCCGGAGTGCGGGCCGAGGTCGACCATTCCAGCGACCGTATGCCGAAGAAGATTCGCACCCACACCAAGTTGAAGGTGCCGTACCAGCTGATTGCGGGAGAAGAGGATCGCGCCAACGGAGCAGTGAGCTTTCGCTTCCGGGATGGGACGCAGGAGAACGGCATTCCCGTCGCAGACGCAATCGAGAGGATCACGACTGCCATAGCGACACGGGCGCAGGTGTAGGCATGCAGAACGACGAGTTCCCCGGCATCGACATCGAGTCGTCGAACGACTTCGCCGCGGTTCCGGATGCGTTCCAGCGCCTGTGGACTCCCCACCGCATGGTCTACATCGAGGCGGGACCGCAACCGCATAAAGATGAGTGTCCATTCTGCGTCGCGCCCTCCCTGACGGATGAGACGGCTCTGATCGTGGCGCGTGGCGCCCACGCTTACGTGCTTCTGAACCTCTTCCCCTACAACGCGGGCCACCTGCTGGTCTGTCCGTACCGTCACGTCGCGAACTACGACCAGGCGACGTCAGAGGAAGCGGGCGAGATGGCCTCGCTGACCCAGACGGCGATGCGGGTGTTGCGTAGGACATCCGCCTGTAACGGATTCAACATCGGCATGAACCAGGGCGGCATCGCGGGGGCCGGGATCGCAGAGCACCTGCACCAGCACATAGTTCCGCGCTGGGCGCAGGACTCGAACTTCTTTCCGATCATCGCCGGCACCAAGGCCATGCCACGCCTGCTCGGCGACGTGCGCGCCGAGGTCTCGGCCGCCTGGCCGCCGTCGTAGCTCAGCGCAACGCCCAGATTGCCCGGATTAGAATGGGGTCGCTCCGCGGCACCTGTGGAGCACCAGAGAGGCGAGAAGTGACCGACATCACCACCAGCAGCACCGAAACCCCTGGCTCGAGCCGCGTGAAGCGCGGGCTTGCCGAGATGCTCAAAGGCGGCGTCATCATGGACGTCGTCACCGCGGCGCAGGCGCGAATCGCCGAGGATGCCGGGGCGGTCGCGGTCATGGCCCTCGAGCGGGTTCCCGCCGACATCCGCTCCCAGGGTGGCGTCGCGCGCATGAGCGATCCCGACCTGATCGAGTCGATCATCGCCGAGGTCTCGATCCCCGTCATGGCGAAGGCCCGGATCGGACACTTCGTGGAGGCGCAAATTCTGCAGACCCTCAGAGTGGACTACATCGACGAGTCAGAGGTGCTGTCTCCGGCAGACTATGTGAACCACATCGACAAATGGCCCTTCACCGTGCCGTTCGTCTGCGGAGCAACCAACCTCGGCGAGGCGCTTCGCCGCATCAACGAGGGTGCGGCGATGATCCGTTCGAAGGGCGAGGCTGGCACCGGCGACGTCTCCGAGGCGACCAAGCACATTCGCACGATCACCTCGCAAATCCGTGCACTGGCGGCCAAGACTCACGACGAGTTGTACGTCGCGGCCAAGGAGCTTCAGGCACCCTACGAACTCGTGCTCGAGATCGCGCGAACCGGCACGCTTCCCGTCGTGCTGTTCACGGCGGGCGGCGTCGCCACCCCGGCGGATGCCGCGATGATGATGCAGCTCGGCGCAGACGGTGTCTTCGTGGGATCGGGCGTCTTCAAGTCGGGCAACCCGGAAGCCCGGGCTGCTGCGATCGTGAAGGCGACCACCTTCTTCGACGACCCGTCCGTCATTGCGGATGCGTCCCGCGGGCTCGGCGAGGCGATGGTCGGCATCAACGTCTCCGACCTTCCGGCGCCGCACCGTCTCGCTGAGCGTGGCTGGTAGTCCGGCCCCGATAGTCGGAGTCCTCGCGCTCCAGGGCGATTTTCGCGAACACATTGCGGTGCTCAAATCCCTCGGAGCGGATGCTCGCGCGGTTCGCCGTCCGGAGGAGCTCGCCCGGGTGGGCGGCCTTGTCATCCCCGGTGGCGAGTCGAGCGTGATGGACAAGCTGTCGCGCCTGTTCGGTCTCGCTGAGCCGCTGAAGGAGGCCATCCGCTCCGGGCTTCCGGTCTACGGCACCTGCGCGGGGCTGATCATGCTCGCAGACCGGGTGCGTGATGCGATCACCGGGCAGCAGAGTCTCGGCGGGTTCGACATCGCCGTGCGGCGCAACGCGTTCGGATCTCAGCTCGACTCGTTCGAGACCGACCTCAGAATCCCGGTGCTCGGCGATCGTCCCGTGCACGCCGTGTTCATCCGCGCTCCCGTGGTCGAGGATGTGGGCCCGTCAGTGGCGCCGCTGGCCACCCTTGCCGACGGACGCGTTGTCGCGGTCGAACAGGGCAACCTGCTCGGAACGAGCTTCCACCCCGAGATGACCGGAGACACCCGCTTCCACGCATACTTCCTCGATCGGGTGCGTGCGGCGGGCTAGCGGGGTGTTGGTGCCTGGCATCCCTGCCCCGGGACGTCACTTTCTACTCCATGCCGAGGCGTTCGGGACATATGGTGACGGTTCAGCAGGCGTGGCGCCCGGGACCGGTATCACCGCGCTGGTTAGAATGTTGAGCATGTCAGGCCACTCCAAATGGGCAACCACCAAGCACCAGAAAGCGATCAAAGACTCGCGCCGTGCCAAGTCGTTCGCCAAACTCATCAAGAACATCGAAGTCGCCGCCAAGCTCGGCGGTGCTGACCTCGCCGGCAATCCGACGCTCGTCGACGCCATCCAAAAGGCGAAGAAGACCTCTGTGCCGAACTCGAACATCGACTCGGCGGTCAAGCGGGGATCCGGCCAGCTCGGCGAGGCCGTCGACTACCAGACGATCATGTATGAGGGATACGCGGCGGGTGGCGTCGCCCTGCTGATCGAGTGCCTCACCGACAACAAGAACCGCGCCGCTGCGGACGTGCGCACCGTGATGACCCGGAACGGCGGCACCATGGGAGACCCGGGCAGCGTCGCCTACAATTTCAGCCGCAAGGGCGTTGTTTCGGTGACCAAGACCGACGGCGTGACGGAGGATGACATCCTCGCCGCGGTGCTCGACGCCGGCGCGGAGGAAGTGAACGACCGTGGCGCGGGCTTTGAAATCATCACCGAACCGCACGACATGGTCGCGGCGCGCACCGCGCTGCAGGATGCCGGCATCGAATACGACTCGGCGGATGTCGAATTCGTGCCCGGCGTCACGATCGAGGTCGACGCGGAGACCGCGCGCAGAATCTACCGACTCATCGACGCCCTCGACGACAACGACGACGTGCAGAACGTCTACGGCAATTTCGAGGTGCCGGCCGCCGTGCAGGCCGAGCTCGACGACGAGGAGTAGCCACCCGGTGGTCGCACCCCAGGGTGCCACGATCCGGGTGCTCGGCATCGACCCGGGACTCACCCGATGCGGCGTCGGCATCGTGGATGTCACGGCAACCCGTACGGCGACGCTGGTGGACGTCGTCGTGATCCGGAGCGGCACGGAACTGCCGCTCGAGCAACGGTTGCTGCGGGTGGGCGACGAGATCGAACGCCTGCTCGACCTGCACCGGCCGCACGCCGTCGCCATCGAACGTGTTTTTGCGCAGCAGAACCTCACCACGGTGATGGGCGTTGCCCAGATCAGCGGGGTGGCACTGCACCTCGCCGCCAAGCGGGGACTCGCCGTGGGGCTGCACACCCCCTCGGAGGTGAAGTCCGCGATCACGGGGTACGGGTCGGCGGACAAGAAGCAGGTCGCGGCCATGGTGGCGCGCGTCCTCGGCCTGGCCGAACTCCCGAAACCGGCCGACGCCTCGGATGCCCTCGCCATCGCGATCTGCCACGCCTGGAAGCGGGGGGCAACATTGGCCGGCCCCGCAGGAGCGCTCACGAAAGCACAGGAGACCTGGCTCGCCGCGGAGCGGTCCGCCGCGAAGTCGTCCCCCAACCGTAGGCTGGGATCATGATCTCCTCGGTGCGCGGAACGGTCCTCGGGGTGGTCGGCACGACCGCCGTGATCGAGGTCGGAGGAGTCGGTCTCGCGGTCACGATCACCCCCCAGCACGCCCTCTCACTCCGGGTGGGGTCGGAAGCGATGGTGCGCACCGCGCTCATCGTGCGTGAGGACGACCTCGCGCTCTTCGGCTTCGTCGACTCCGACGAGCTTGCGGTGTTCGACCTGCTTCGCGGCGTCACCGGGGTTGGGCCGAAGTCCGCCATGGGCGTTCTCGCGGTGCTCAGCCCCGGGCAGGTGGCATCCGCGGTCGCGAACGAGGACGACGCCGCGTTCCGCAAGGTCTCTGGCATCGGACCGAAGACGGCTAAGCTCATCATCATTTCGCTGGCGGGAAAGATGCAGGTGGCTCCGGTCGTGAGCTCCCGTGCCACCGTCGACAGCCCCCCGGTGCGGGAGAGCGTGCTCGTCGCGCTCGTCGGCCTCGGCTGGTCGGAGCGGGTCGCGGCCCAGGCGGTGGAAGACGCCCTCGCGAACGCCTCCGTCGGCGATTCGACCACCGTCGCCTCGCTGCTGCGCCTCGCTCTCACCCGGCTCGGCCCCCAGGCGGTAAGCGCGCGATGAGCGATGACCCCTCCGTCGCCATCGTGCGACCGACTCCGGAATCGGATGCCGAACTCGCCTTCGAGGGCGCGCTGCGGCCCAAGACCCTCGCGGAGTTCGTGGGCCAGGCGAAGGTGCGCGCCCAACTGCAACTGCTGTTGCAGGCGGCGAAGCTGCAGAATCGCACCCCCGACCACATCCTGCTCGCCGGCCCGCCGGGGCTCGGCAAGACGACGCTCGCGATGATCGTCGCCGAGGAGAGCGGCCGGCCTCTCCGGATGTCGAGCGGGCCGGCGATCCAGCACGCCGGCGATCTGGCCGCGGTGTTGTCGTCCCTTGTGCCGGGCGAGATCCTCTTCATCGACGAGATCCATCGCATGGCCCGCTCCGCCGAGGAGATGCTGTACCTCGCGATGGAGGACTTCCGCATCGACATCATGGTGGGCAAGGGAGCCGGCGCGACCTCCATCCCACTCGATCTGGCTCCGTTCACCCTGGTTGGCGCGACGACCCGCTCCGGGATGCTTCCCAATCCGCTGCGTGACCGGTTCGGGTTCACCGCCCATCTCGAGTTCTATTCCGAACCGGAATTGGAGCAGGTGCTCACGCGCGCGGCCACCCTGCTCGACCTGCGGATGGACCGCGAGGCCCTCGCGGAGATCGCCGGGCGATGCCGGGGCACGCCGAGGATCGCCAACCGTCTGCTGCGCCGGGTGCGGGACTATTCGCTGGTACACAGGGCCAGCGGGCTCGACGCCGTGCACGCGGCACTGGAGCTCTACGAGGTGGACGCGCTCGGGCTCGACCGGCTCGACCGGGCTGTCATGCAGATCATCCTCACCCGTTTCGAGGGCGGCCCGGTGGGGCTCAACACCCTCGCCGTGTCGGTGGGGGAGGAGGCGGAGACCGTCGAATCGGTGGTGGAGCCATTCCTCGTGCGCATCGGTTTGGTCACCCGTACCCCCCGCGGACGGGTCGCCACGAAGCAAGCCTGGGCGCACTTCGGCATCGCGCGCGCGGAGTCGGAGCTCTTCGGGGATGACCTATAATTCAATCTGGTCACAGTGCGCAGGGTTAGACTCCCCGTGTTCCTCACACGCCCCTGAAAGGCTCTTTCCCCATGGATCCCACACTCATTCTCATCGCTGTCGCTCTCGCGGTGTTCGTCTTCTTCCAGTTCCGTACCTCGCGCAAACGGGCGAAGGAGACCGCCGCGCGTCAGGCCTCGATCGGTGCCGGTGTCGAGATCATGACCAATTACGGCCTGTACGGCACCGTCCTGTCTATCGATGACGACACCAACATGGCCCTCATCGAGACCACACCCGGAACAGTACTCAAGATCCATCGCCAGACGATCCTCAAGGCGGTCGAGGACGAGACTCCCGCCACCAACGAAACGGCGGACTCGCTCGTCGAGGAGAGCACCCCGGTGGCCGAACTCAACGAAGACCACGCGATTATCGGAGAGCCCGAATTCGGGGAGCGTGTCGAACCCGCCGCGAAGAAGCCGATGCGCAAGGCCGCGCCGAAGAAGACCGACGACTAACCACTAACCTGATGTGTGCTCGCGCATGACCTGTGCGCGAGTCTCGAGTGCGCCCGGGCGTTGAACCGGGTCCTGCGCGTAGAAAGCAGAGTCTCCCGTGGCAAGAACGACCCCGGTCAAGAAGGCACTGAGGTCGTTGACCTGGCTTCTGATCATCGTTGCGGGGCTCGCCGGCCTCAACGGGTACGCGGCCATCTTCGCGGGCGGAGCGTGGCTTCCGAAGCTCGCCCTCGACCTCGAGGGCGGCACGCAGATCATCCTCACTCCGCAGGTCGCGAACGGTGCGGCGAACCCCACGGCGCAGCAGCTCGACCAGGCCGTGTCGATCATCCGTCAGCGCATCGATGCGAGCGGCGTGTCCGAGGCGGAGATCAACACGCAGGGCTCCTCCAACGTCGTCGTGTCCATTCCGGGCATCCCGGACCAGGCGACCATCAATCGCATCGAGTCATCGGCGAAGCTCGAGTTCCGGGCCGTGCTCAAGACGGATGCCGCGGCCACGAGTGCGGTCGGCGGCACCACCCCCACGCCAAGCCCTGGTGCTCCCAGCCCAAGTGCGTCCGAAGCGCCACTGCAGTCGACTCCGAGTGTGAAGCCGACGGATGGCAGCGATGAAGCCTATGTGACGCCGGCGTTGCAGAAGCAGTACACCGACTTCACCTGCGACAAGGTCGAGGCGGCGAAGACGAATGTCGCGCCAGCCAACCAGCCGCTGATCACCTGTGACGTCAACGGCCAGCGCAAGTACATTCTCGGGCCGGTCGAGGTCGCCGGCGAGACCATCACCGATGCGACCAACGGTGTCGTCACCAACAGCCAGGGCACCACCACCGGCCAATGGGCCGTCAACATCGTCTTCAACTCCAAGGGCTCACAGGAATTCGGCAAGGTCACAACGCGCCTCAACGCGCTCACCGGGGTTCGTAACCAGTTCGCCATCGTGCTCGACGGCCGCATCATCTCGGCGCCGACCACGAACGCCGTCATCAGCAACGGCAAGCCGCAGATCACCGGGTCTTTCACCCAGGCCACATCGAAGACCCTCGCCGACCAACTCAAATTCGGCGCCCTGCCGATCGGGTTCAAGGTGCAGAGCAACGACAGCATCTCCTCCACCCTCGGCACCAGCCAGTTGCGGAGCGGACTGCTGGCCGGCCTCATCGGCCTGGTGCTCGTGGTGCTCTACTCCCTGTTGCAATATCGCACGCTCGGGCTGGTCACGGTCGCGTCGCTCGTCGTCGCCGCCGCCATCACCTTCCTCGTCGTCGACCTGCTCTCCTGGCGGCAGGGCTATCGGCTCTCGCTCGCCGGGGTCGCGGGCCTGATCGTGGCGATCGGAATCACGGCAGACTCGTTCATCGTCTACTTCGAACGAATACGCGACGAACTGCGGGATGGTCGTGCGCTCGAATCCGCGGTCGAGGCCGGTTGGAAGCGTGCGGTGCGCACCATCATCGCCTCTGACACTGTCAACTTCCTCGCGGCCGCCATCCTGTTCATCCTCGCCGTCGGCAATGTGAAGGGCTTCGCGCTCACGCTCGGGCTGACCACCCTCGTGGACCTCGTCGTTGTGTCGCTGTTCACCCACCCGATCCTGCAACTCATCTCCCGCCGCAGGTATTTCAGCGAGGGGCACCGCTTCAGCGGGCTCGACCCCCGGGCCCTCGGAGCGGTATACCGTGGGCGCGCGACCTTCCGTGAACCGACGACGGTGTCCGCGAACAAGCGTTCTGCGGTGAGCAAAGAAGCGCAGAAGCGCCAGACCATCGCCGAGCGCAAGGCTGCCGAGCTGGAGGCGACGAGACCTGGTGCGGCCCGCAAGAGCTCCACCGGCACACTCACGAAATCGTCCACGAAGCCCTCCAAGAACAGCGACGGGAAGGACTCCTGATGGCCAGTTTCGCCCAGTTCGGCAACGATCTCTATACGGGCAAACGCTCGTACAACATCGTCGGCAGGCGGACGATCTGGTACGGGGTCTCCGCACTGCTGATCCTGATCGTGATCGTCGTGCCGATCATCCGCGGCGGGTTCCTCTTCGGCATCGAATTTCTCGGCGGATCCCAGTTCCAGATCTCCAGTACCTCGGGCCTCGATTCCACCCGGGCCCAGAACCTCGCTCGCGATACGGTGCTCTCGGTGGAGCCCGGATCCAACCCGCGGGTCACGCTCGTCGGCACTGACTCTTCGGTGCGCGTGCAGACCGACCAGTTGACGAGCGGCCAGAGCGTCGCCATTCAACAGGCACTTGCCAAGGCGTACAAGATCAAGGATGCCGCGGTGACCACCTCGTTCATCGGTGCCACCTGGGGCCAGGACATCACGAGGCAGGCTCTCACCGGCCTCATCGTCTTCGTGATCCTCGCGGCGATCGTGATGGCGTTGTACTTCCGCACCTGGAAGATGTCTGCCGCCGCAATCACGGCACTGCTGCACGACCTCATCCTCACGGCGGGTGTCTACGGGGTCTTCCGCATCGAGGTCACCCCGGCCGCCGTGATCGGGTTCCTCACCATCCTCGGCTATTCGCTCTACGACACCGTGGTGGTGTTCGACAAGATCCGCGAGAACACGAGTGAGGACGGCGCGGAGTCGCGCCGCACCTTCGCCGAATCCGTCAACCTCGCGGTCAACCAGACTCTCGTGCGGTCGATCAACACCTCGGTAGTGGCCATCTTGCCCGTCGGCTCGATTCTCTTCATCGGCGCGTTCGTGCTCGGGGCCGGCACCCTTCGCGACATCTCGCTCGCGCTGTTCATCGGGATCATCGTGGGCACCTACTCCACCATCTTCATCGCCGCTCCGCTCTACGCCCAGCTTCGGAGCTTTGAGGATGCGGTCAAGAAGCGGGACAAGCGCACCCGCGCCGTGCGTGAAGCGAGCCTCGTCGCGTCGGCGAAGTAGCGCCGACCCCGCCGCCGTCAGGTAGTCAGGGAACCTGCCCGCGATGGTAGTTTTGGAGCAGGAGGAACGCTGATGGTGGATACGACGACATCGGATACCGCGGCGCCTCCCGCTCCAGGCGCCAATGGCCCGCCTACTGGGTCTCTTCGCACCCTCCTTCCGCGCATCTTCTCGAAGGCCCAGCCCGCCGGAGCGGTCGACCGGCTGATCAAGACTGCACGCCTGCACCATCCGAAAGCCGATGTTGGTGTGATCGAGCGGGCCTATGTGACCGCCGAACTCGCCCACCGCGGGCAGCTGCGGCGCAGCGGAGAGCCGTACATCACGCATCCGGTCGCCGTTGCCCAGATCCTCGCGGATCTCGGCATCGGACCGAAGACCCTCGCCGCTGCGATCCTCCATGACACGGTCGAGGACACCGACTACTCGCTCGACCTGCTTCGACACGACTTCGGCGACGAGATCGCGATGCTCGTCGACGGGGTCACCAAGCTCGACAAACTCAAATATGGCGACAGCGCACAGGCCGAGACCGTGCGCAAGATGGTCGTCGCGATGTCCAAGGACATCAGGGTGCTCGTGATCAAGCTGGCCGACCGGCTGCACAATGCGCGAACCTGGGGTTTCGTCCCGGCTGAATCCGCCACTCGAAAGGCCCAGGAGACGCTCGAGATCTATGCGCCGCTCGCGCACCGCCTCGGCATCCAGACCATCAAGTGGGAGCTGGAAGACCTCTCGTTCGCCGTGCTCTACCCGAAGCTGTACATCGAGATCGAGAACCTCGTCAAGCAACGCACCCCTCAGCGCGAGGAATTCGTTCAACAGGTCATCGACCTGTTGAAGGATGACCTCAAGGCGTCGAAGATCAAGGGCAAGGTCGCCGGGCGACCGAAACAGTATTACTCGATCTACCAGAAGATGATCGTGCGTGGGCGAGAGTTCGACGAGATCTACGACCTGGTCGGCATCCGGGTTCTGGTCGGTTCTGTTCGGGACTGTTACGCGGTGCTCGGGTCGATCCACGCGCGTTGGAACCCCATTCCCGGACGGTTCAAGGACTACATCGCGACCCCCAAGTTCAACCTGTACCAGTCCCTGCACACCACCGTGATCGGCCCTAAGGGTCGCGCGGTCGAGATCCAGATCCGCACCGACGAGATGCACCAGCGAGCCGAGTTCGGAGTCGCGGCGCACTGGAAGTACAAGGAGCGCGTCAACGGTAAGGGCACCTCGAGCGCCACGACTGATGACGGCGACATGGCCTGGCTCGCCCACATCACCGACTGGCAGGCCGAGACCGCCGACCCCAATGAGTTTCTCGATTCGCTTCGGTTCGAGATCGGTGCCAAAGAGGTCTACGTCTTTACCCCCCAGGGTAAAGTCATCGGCCTGCCCGCAGGCGCGACACCGGTGGACTTCGCGTATGCCGTTCACACCGAAGTCGGTCACCGGACCATGGGTTCGAAGGTCAACGGGCGGCTCGTGCCCCTCGAGAGCACCCTGAGTTCCGGCGACGTGGTCGAAATCTTCACCTCCAAGAATCCGGATGCCGGACCGAGCCAGGGCTGGTTGAACTTCGTCAAGAGCCCCCGGGCCCGCAACAAGATCAGGCAATGGTTCACGAAGGAACGTCGCGAAGAGGCGATCGAGCAGGGCAAGGATGCCATTGCTCGCGCCATGCGCAAACAGAACCTCCCGCTGCAGAAGCTCATGAACCAGGACTCGTTCAACGAGGTCGCCGCCCAGATGCGCTACGAAGACATCTCTGCCCTCTATGCGGCGGTGGGGGAAGGTCACGTCTCCACCCAATCGGTGATCGAGAAGGTGCTCGGCAGCCTCAATTCCGAAGCGGAGACCGAAGACTCGGACATCCCGTTCCCCACCAAGGGGCGCAGCAAACAGCTGCGCAACAGCGACTCTGGTGTGCTGGTGCGCGGGGCTCCCGACATTCTGGTGAAGCTTGCCAAATGCTGCACCCCGGTGCCCGGAGACGACATCGTCGGTTTCGTCACCCGCGGCTCGGGTGTTTCGGTGCACAAGAGCGACTGCCACAACGTGGCTTCGCTGCTGAACGAGCCAGAGCGCATGGTCGACGTGGAGTGGGCGCCGACCTCGTCGAGCATTTTTCTCGTGAACATCCAGGTGGAAGCTCTCGACCGGGCTGGGCTGCTGTCGGATGTGACGAGGGTGCTCTCGGAGAGCCATGTCAACATCCTGTCTGCTTCGGTGTCGACCTCGAGTGAGCGCCTGGCGCTGAGCCGTTTCGTCTTCGAGATGGGTGACACGACGCATCTCGACGCCGTGCTCAATGCGGTGCGTCGCATCGATGCCGTCTACGACGTGTACCGGGTCAACGGCGGCTGAGCCGCAACGCCGCCTCGATCCGTCCGATGGCGAGCCCCTTATGGGGCAGGTTTCGACGCCGGTCGAGCATGCGCCGGACCTCCTCGATGCCGAATTCTCCGATCCGCACCAGATGGGCGACCGCCTGCAGCTCGTCGCCGCCGAACCGTGAGCCGCAGCGGGCGAGATCCACGGCCGTCCGAATCGGAGTGGTGACCGGGAGTCCGGCCAGTTCGAACAGGTCCTCCTTCTCGATCACCACCTCGCGCACGGTGATCGCGACCAGTGCAGACGGACGGATCCGCGCGGTGATGTCCGTACAGAACTGATGCCGGCTCGGCGCTCTGCTGATCGCGCCGTGGATCCAGGCAGCGGTGAGTCGTTCTGCGATGAGCCGGGACGGCACCATCAGGGCAAGAGAGCGCGCACGATTGCGCGGCCCGTCAATCTCGTCAAGGGGGCTGAAACAGTGGTCGACACGGTAGACCTCGCCGTCCAGTTTCGCGGCGTGCAATTCAGTCTCGGAGAGATCGGAGTGCTGCAGGACGGCGGGAAGACGGGACATGTGCGCCATGGTTGCCGATGCCATGGGGCGTCAGCAGGTATGCCGCGGAGATCTGTGGACAACTCCGAGCGCAGCCGGCCCGGGACGGGGTGGTGTCAGCCGATGGCCTTCAGCCAGGCCTTGCGCGCCTCGAGTGCCTCTTCGGCATCCGCGACCTTCCGGGCATCGCCGCCCGCTCTCGCGTCGGCCAGCTCGGCTTCGAGCTTGGCGATCGCATCCTGAAGTTGTCCGGCGAGACCTTCCGCGCGGGCGACACGCTCCGGGTTGCTCTTCTGCCAGTGGTCTTCATCGAGCTTACGCACCGCGGTTTCGACCTTTCGCAGGCGATCCTCGATGGGCTTGACCTTGTCGCGCGGTACCTTGCCGACGGCATCCCAGCGACTCTGGATCGACAGCAGGGCGGCCTTCGCCTTCGCCCGGTCCGTCTCGGCGATGAGCGGCTCCGCCTCGGCAAGGAGCCCCAGTTTGAGTTCGAGGTTCGCGCTGAACTCCTCGTTGTCTTTCGTGTCCACCTCGGTCTTGGCCGAATAGAGCGTGTCTCCGGCGGCCTTGAAGCGGAGCCAGAGCGCGTCGTCGAACTTTTTGCCCGCGCGGCCGGCGGCCTTCCAGTCTTCGAGCAGGCTTCGATAGGCGGGGATGCCGTCGACACCCTGCGCGAGGAGGGCCTCGGCCTTCTCGGCGAGCTCCTGCTTCTTGTTGCGGGCGTCCTTGTGCACCGAGTCCAGTTCCGCGAAAAACGCCTTGCGATGGGTCTCGATGATGGTGCGCGCCGCGCGGAATCGCTTCCAAAGTTCGTTGCTCTCGTTCTTGGGCAAGCGGGGACCGTCGGCCTGGTGTTTCTGCCATCGCGCGAAGATGTCGTCGAGCGTGGCGCTGACCTGCTTCCACTGCGCTTTGGCCGGGTCCTGTGCGGCGAGCGTCTCGGCTTCGACCACGAGGGCTTCGCGCACGGCGAGCGCAGCCTCGGTCGCGGCTTTCGCATCCGCGGTCTGCTTCTCGGTGAGTTCGCCGACGGCTTCATCGAGCGCGTCGAGGCGTTTGGCGAGAAGGGGCAGGTCGCCGACGGCATTGGCGGTGGCGACGCTGGCCTTGAGTGCGGCGATGGTCTTCGCGACATCCGCGGCCGCGGTGCCGCGCTTGATCCGTTGCTCGAGCAGGGTCACCTGGCCGGCGAGTTCGACGTATTTGCGCTGGAAATAGCCCATCGCCTCTTCGGCGGTGCCATCGGGATACTGTCCGACGGCGCGTTCACCCTCGCCCTCACGCACGAAAACGGTGCCGGTCTCGTCAACGCGGCCCCAGGGAGCCTGCTCGTCTGTCGCCAAAAGTCTCACCTTTGCTTGTCGGCCATGCTGTGGAATGGCCGGACTCCAGCCTATTGCACGGCAAGTTGTGTGATCTTCGTCGGCACGACTGGGGCGCCGTCGGTCGTGTTCGTGGCAGAGGGGGTGACTCCCGCGCTCGCGATTTTTCTGACGAATTCGGGCAGTCCGCTGGTAACCGTGCCGAACACCGTGTAGCCGCCGGTGGACGTGTCGAGCGTGGTCGCGGCGTAGGTGATGAAGAATTGGCTGCTCTGCGTGAAGGCCCCGGTGCCGCGGGCCATGGCGATGGTACCGGCGGGGTAGACGCCATCGGCCGGAACATTTTCGAGCGGGCCGAAGCTGAAGCCGACATCCCCGGAGCCCTTGCCGTCGACCGAACCGCACTGGATGAGCTTGGCGCTGGCGCTGGTCGTGAGGCGGTGACAGGCCGCGCCCGTTGTCGTATAGAAGTTCTTCTTCGCCAGGTCGATGAAAACCGAGGTGGCCTGCGGAGCCTTTGCTCCATCCAGGGCGATGCCGAGCTTCACGTCGTTGAGGGTGAGCTCTCCCGTCCAGGTGCGTCCCGCGGCGATGCTCTTCGCCGGTACGGCGCCCACGTTCGTGCCGGCGGGGGCCGTGCTCGATGGTGAGGGGGAGGCCGTCGGCGCGGGCATTCCCGGTCCTGCGGTGAAGTAGAACACCTGGGTGAGGGTGGCGAGGGCCGCGATCACGATCACCCCGGCGATCGCGATCACGTTATCGCGCCGGCGACGGACGACCTGGCGACCGTGAACCGTCTGGCGGGCGTTGAAGCGACGCAGCCGGTCACGGGCTTCGCGCGCGTCTCTCTCGGCGTTCTTGCTTGGTGCCACGGCTGGCCCTTCGGGGTCGGTGCCGCGATGACGGCAGGGGATGTCCTCCTGCACTGTATAGGACCGGCGGGCGCAGACAGCCGCGCGAACTACCATTGCGTTCATGGAGGATGCCCGGATCGGATTGCGCGCCGGCGCGACCCCGCTCGCGGTGCGGATGCGACCGCGCAGCCTCGACGAGGTCGCGGGGCAGCGTCATCTGCTCACCCCTGGCTCGCCGCTGGTGAGCCTCGCCTCGGACAAGACGGGGAAGCAGGGGGCCACCTCGGTGATTCTGTGGGGTCCGCCCGGAACCGGCAAGACCACCCTCGCCCAGGCCATCGCGCGCTCGTCCGGTCGCACCTTCGTCGAACTGTCGGCGGTCAACGCCGGCGTCAAGGACGTGCGCGAGGTCATGGAGCGGGCGATGTCATCGCGCGACCTCTACGGGGTTTCGACCGTGCTCTTCCTCGACGAGATCCACCGCTTCAGTAAGGCCCAACAGGATGCGCTGCTGCCCGGTGTCGAGAACGGCTGGGTGATCCTCATTGCAGCCACGACCGAGAATCCGTCGTTTTCGGTGATCTCACCGCTCCTGTCCCGGTCGCTTCTGCTGACCCTCGAGGTGTTGAGCGATGAGGATCTCGGCGTGCTCGTCGACCGGGCCGTGGTGGACCCGCGCGGTCTCGCGGACCGGATCGTGCTCGACGGCGACGCGCGGGCTCTCATCATCCGGCTGGCGTCGGGGGATGCGCGACGGGCGCTCACCGCGCTCGAGGCCGCCTCGTTGAGCGCGACATCAACGTCCCGGGAGGAGATCCCGGTCGTCACCGCCGACGTCGTCGCGACCGCGGTGGATCGCGCCCTGTTGCGCTATGACCGCAACGGCGACGAGCACTACGACGTGATCAGTGCCTTCATCAAGTCGATCCGCGGTTCGGATGTCGATGCGGCCCTGCACTATCTGGCCCGCATGATCGAGGCGGGGGAGGATCCCCGTTTCATCTCCCGCCGGGTGATGATCAGCGCGGCGGAGGACATCGGCATCGCCGACCCGCAAGCTCTGCTCATCGCCGTAGCAGCCGCCGACGCCGTGCAGTACGTCGGAATGCCGGAAGGGCGGATCCCGCTGGCGGAAGCCGTGGTCTACCTCGCCAACGCCCCGAAGTCCAATGCCGCCTACCTGGCCCTGGATGCCGCGATCGCCGATGTCCGTGCCGGCCGGGTCGGGCGTGTACCCGCACACCTGCGCGACGCCCACTACGGCGGAGCGAAGAAGCTCGGGCACGGTGTGGGCTACCGGTACCCGCATGACTCGGAACTCGGTGTGGTTGAGCAGCAGCACCTTCCCGATGAGCTGCGCGACACGCGGTACTACACGCCAACCGAACACGGCAATGAGCGGGACGTCAAGGCTCGCCTGGAGAAACTGCGGCGGATCACTCGCGGGCAGTAGGACGGGTCTGGAGTGGTCGGTGGTCGAGTAGCGAGCGCCAGCGAGCGTATCGAGACCTCCCATCTCGACCACCGGTCTCGATACGGGCGCTGCGCGCCCTACTCGACCACCGGGTCTTCTGTTAGGATTTTCTGTGGCCCCGAGGAGATTCTCTGGCCGAACCCCTCTTCCCAACCTGTCCGTGCTCACGCGCGGGCCCCCACAGACATCTCCGTCTTGCGGGGGCGAAGAGAATCGAAAGGAAGTAAGTGTCTACCCAGTCACGTACCCGCAGCAAGACGCGCCTGTCGCGTGCGTTGGGCATCCCGCTCACGCCGAAAGCCGCCAAGTACCTCGAGAAGCGCCCCTACCCCCCGGGGGAGCACGGCCGCACCAAGCGCAAGACCGACAGCGACTACGCCGTTCGTCTTCGAGAGAAGCAGCGCCTGCGTGCCCAGTACGGCATCCGCGAAGCTCAGCTGAAGATCCAGTTCGAGGAGGCACGTCGCGCCGCCGGGCTGACCGGTGAGAACCTCGTCGAGCAGCTCGAGATGCGTCTCGACGCCCTCATCGTGCGTGCCGCGATCGCGCGCACCACCGCTCAGGCTCGGCAGATGATCGTTCACCGCCACATCCTCGTCGATGGACAGCGCGTCGACCGTCCGTCGTTCCGGGTGAAGCCGGGACAACTCATCCACGTTCACCCCAAGAGCGAGGGCATGGAGCCGTTCCAGGTCGCCGCCGCGGGGGGACACGTCGACGTGCTCCCCAAGACGCCGCCGTACCTCGAGGTCGAGATCGACAAGCTGCAAGCCCGCCTCGTGCGGCGCCCGAAGCGCGCCGAGGTTCCCGTGACCTGTGAGGTGCAGCTCGTCGTGGAGTACTACGCTGCTCGTTAGTCTCGATAGAGGGCGCTGAGCACGCTACTCGACCAGCGCTACTCGACCACCGGTATTGTGGGAGCGGATCATCCTCGGGTGGTCCGCTCCTTCTGCTTCACGCGGCCGCACGCTGCGTGACCACGATCGATAGGGACATCTCATGAGTGGTGGCGACATCGCCGGACTGATTGCCGCGGGCGTCTTCGCGGTGCTGGTCGGCCTCCTGGCAATCCCCCTCATCAAGCTCGGACGGGTGTTCGACGAGGCCGGAACGGCAATCCGTGATCTCGGCACCAACGTCACACCGCTGCTGGAAGAGGCGACCGCTACGATCTCCGAAACCAACAAGCAGTTGGCCCGCGTGGACACAATCACCAAAGGCGTGGCCGAAGCGACCGGCAACGTCTCGTCGCTCATCGCCCTCACCGCAGCCACCATCGGGGGCCCTCTTATCAAGCTCGCCGGATTCTCGGCCGCAGTCAGGGTGGCTCTCGGTGCGCTGAAGCCGAAAGGCCGCGCGAAGTAAACTGGACCGATCCGAACCGGGTCGATCCGACACGCCGCACAGCACTACGAAAACAATCTAGGGAGCAACCATGAAGAGCTTTCTCTGGCTGATCGTCGGAGTGGGGCTCGGCTTCGTCGCCGCCCACCAGATCAACAAGACCCCCGAGGGCAAGCGGTTCTTCGAGGACGTGGACAGTCGTGCCCACGAGTTCTCTGCCGCGGTCGTCGACGGCTACAAAGAACGCGAAGCCGAACTCCGTTCGGCGGTGGCGGGAACCGACGCACCCTCTGACGCCACCGCGCGCTGACCACCGCACGACTCCCAATCGACGGCGAACCGAAAACGGTGCGCCATAATTCCAGGACACAATGCAGACCGCTGACATCCGGGGCCGCTGGCTCGACTTCTTCGCCGAACGCGGCCACACCGTTGTTCCCTCCGCTTCGCTCGTGAGCGACGACCCGACGCTGCTGTTCACGGTGGCCGGCATGGTCCCGTTCGTGCCCTACCTCACCGGGCTGGTTCCCGCGCCCTGGCCGCGGGCAACGAGCGTGCAGAAATGCATCCGGACCCTCGATATCGACGAGGTCGGCAAGACCCCGCGGCATGGGACGTTCTTTCAGATGAACGGCAATTTCTCCTTCGGCGATTACTTCAAGGAGAAGGCGATCAGCTATGCCTGGGAACTGCTGACCGGCACCGAAGCCGATGGCGGCTACGGCTTCGCGGAGAAGGACCTCTGGGTCACCGTCTATAAAGACGACGACGCCGCCGCGCGCCTCTGGAAGCAGATCGCCGGACTTCCGGATGACCGGATCCAGCGACTCGACATGGACACCAACTACTGGTCGACCGGGCAGTCGGGGCCGGCCGGTCCGTGCTCGGAGATCTTCTTCGACCGGGGGCCCGCGTACGGCCGTGACGGCGGTCCGGCGACGGATGACGACCGATACGTCGAGATCTGGAACCTCGTTTTCATGCAATACCTGCGCGGACCTGGCTCGGGAAAGAATTTCGAGATCCTCGGCGAGCTGCCGAAGAAGAACATCGACACCGGCATGGGGCTCGAGCGGGTCGCGTTCCTCAAGCAAGGGGTCGAGAACATGTATGAGATCGACCAGGTCCGCCCGGTGCTCGACACCGCTTCCACGCTTTCCGGTCGGCGCTACGGTGCGTCCCACGACGACGATGTGCGGATGCGCATTGTCGCCGACCATGTGCGCTCGGCGCTCATGCTCATGTCCGACGGCATCACGCCGTCGAACGAGGGGCGTGGTTACATCCTGCGTCGCCTGCTGCGACGCGCCGTGCGGTCGATGCGCCTGCTCGGCGTTGACGCCCCCGCCTTCAGCGACCTCTTCGCCGCGTCGAGGGATGCGATGAAGGCGGCCTACCCGGAGGTCGAGAGCGACTTCGACCGCATTCACGCCCTCGCCACGGCGGAGGAGGAGACCTTCCTCCGCACCCTCGCGAGCGGCACGAGCATTCTCGACCTCGCCGTGGCGAAGACCACGGGTTCCGGCGCGAAACAGCTCGCCGGAGACACCGCGTTCCTGCTTCACGACACCTTCGGCTTTCCGATCGACCTCACGCTGGAAATGGCGGAGGAAGCCGGCCTCAGCGTCGACCGAGACGCCTTCGATGCGCTGATGCTCGAACAGCGCACGATGGCGAAGGCGGATGCGAAGGCCAAGAAGACGCTGCTCGCCGACCTCTCGGTCTACAGCGCGTTCCGGGCGCAGGGCGAGACGATCTTCACCGGCTACGACGACCTCGATACCGATACGAGCATCCTCGGCCTCATCGTGGGTGGGGTGGCGGTGACGAGGGCCGTCGCGGGCGACATCGCCGAGGTCATCCTGGCCGAGACCTCGCTCTATGCCGAATCCGGAGGCCAGGAGGCGGATGCCGGCAGCATCGTCGGCACCGGCTTCGACCTGGAAGTGCTCGATGTTCAACGCCCGGTGCCCGGTCTCGTAAGTCATCGCGTGCAGGTGCGCTGCGGGGAAGTGGGGGTGGGGGATGCCGCAACCAGCGTCGTTGACCGGGATTACCGTCGCGGTGCGACGCAGGCGCACTCGGCGACCCACCTCATCCATGCCGCGCTTCGTGAGGTCCTCGGACCGAACGCCCACCAGGCCGGCTCGGACAATCGCGCGGGCTACCTTCGGCTCGATTTCAACTGGAACAAGCCGCTCTCCCTCGAGACACGGGCCGAAATCGAAGCGATCGCCAATGACGCCGTGCGGCAGAACCTGGAAGTGTCCACGCGCATCCTTCCCCTCGACGAAGCGCGCGCCCTCGGGGCAATGGCCCTGTTCGGAGAGAAGTACGGCGAGAAGGTGCGGGTCGTGGAGATCGGCGGGCCGTGGTCCCTCGAGCTGTGCGCCGGCACCCATGTCGTTCGCAGTTCAGAGATCGGGCTCATCAACGTGATCAGCGAGACCTCCGTCGGGTCGAGCAACCGACGCATCGAGTCTTTGGTTGGCCGGGAGGCATTCCGCGATCTCGCCGCCGAACGGGCAATCGTCAGCGAGCTGACATCCACCCTCAAGACCCCGCGTGACCAGGTCCCGGCGCGCATCACCGAGCTTCTCGCCAGCCTGAAGACCGCGGAGAAGCGCATCGCGGAGTTCGAGCAGGCGGCGCTCACCGAGCGCGTGCCCGCCCTCCTCGCGAAGGCGACTCGCGTCGGAGCGGTCATGGCGGTCGTCACCGACGTGGGCGCGCTGTCTTCCTCCGACGACCTCCGTCTGCTCGTCACGGCCGTGCGCGGTCGGCTGGGCACCGACGCGGCGGTGGTAGCCCTTGCCGCGGATGTCGCGGGCAAGCCAGCGGTCATCGTCGCGACCAACGAGGCGGCACGCACCCTCGGGGCGAAGGCCGGCGGGCTGGCGAAGACCGCGGCCGGCATCCTCGGCGGCGGTGGCGGCGGCAAGGACGATCTCGCGCAGGGTGGTGGGTCGAATCTCCAAGCGGTAACGGCCGCCCTCGAGGCCATCGCGTCCGGGCTCCCGAGATAGCGGTGCGAGCCGGAGTGCGCCTCGGCGTCGATGTGGGCACGGTGCGCATCGGAGTCGCCGTGAGCGACCCGCACGGCTTGCTCGCCGTGCCGGTGTGCACCCTCGCACGCGGAGCAGGCGACATTACTCGGGTCTTGTCAGAAGCGATCGACCGTTCCGCGATCGAGATCGTGGTCGGGCTTCCCCTCGCGCTCTCCGGCGGCGACTCGAGGTCAACCGGAGATGCGCGCGACTTCGCGCGGCGAGTGGCGGAGGCCGGGGAAATCCCGGTGCGGATGGTGGATGAGCGACTCTCGACGGTGTCGGCGACCCGCGCCCTGCAGGAATCAGGCCGCAACTCCCGCAAGTCCCGGCCCGTTATCGACCAGGTCGCGGCCGTGATAATTTTGCAACATGCCCTCGACGCCGAGCGCACCGGCGGACGACTGCCGGGAGCGGTCGTCGATCCGCACGAAGGACGATAATCGTGGCCGATGAACCAAGCTGGGACGACATCTTCTCGTCGCAACCCCGACCCGCAAGGACGGAGGTCACCCCACCGACCGCCCCGGTGCCGAATCCCGTGCCACGGAGCCGCCGGGAGGCTCGCGAAAGCGCCATCACGACTCGCCGTGACGCCAGGGCGGGGCGGGGCGACAAGCCCGGCCGGCCGCCGCGCAGAAGGCCGCGCCGTCGTCTCACCTGGCTATGGGTGCTGTTGTCCATCGTCCTGGTGCTTGGCGTCGTTTCGACGGCGGTCTGGGTCAATTTCCAGCCGCAGATCCAGAAGGTTCTCGGCATCGAGCCTCCCATCGACTACACCGGTGTGGGCACGGGAAAAGTCGTCGTCACCATCGAAAGCGGCCAGGTCGGTGGAGACATCGCCGCGCTGCTCGCCAGCAAGGGTGTGACGAAGACGTCGACGGCGTTCTACAAGTTGCTGCTCGTGCAAAGCCCGCCGGTCACCTTCCAGCCGGGTAGTTACCAGTTGAAGAGCCGGATGAGCGCCAAAGCGGCCCTCGCGGCCCTGATCGATCCCGCCAACAAGGTGTCGACCAGAGTGTCCCTGCCCGAAGGGATCACGGTGAAGGGCATTATCGGCAAGCTCGGCAAGCTCAGCGCCAGCACCGGTGTATCGCAGGCGCAGCTCGAGGCCGCCGCAGCCGACTTCCGGTCCTTCGGACTTCCGGCGGAGGCCCCGAGCCTCGAGGGCTACCTCTTTCCGGCGACCTATACCCTCGAACCCGGCCGGTCGGCGAAGCAGATCCTCCAGGTCTTTGTCACCGAGATGTTCAAGAGACTGGATGCCGCCGGGGTCGCCCCGGCAGACCGGCACCGTGTGCTCACCCTCGCCGCTCTCACCCAGAAGGAGGGCGGACCGGCTGCGGACTTTCCCAAGGTCGCGCGGGTCTGGGAGAACCGCATCGCGAAGGGGATGAAACTTCAATCGGATGCGACGGTGGCCTACGGGGCCGGGTCGACCAGTATCAACACCACAGCGGCGCAGCGCGCGGACACCAGTAATCTCTACAACACCTACGCCAATGCCGGGCTGCCGGTCGGACCGATCTCGAATCCGGGGGACCAGGCGATCGACGCGACCCTGAAGCCGACCACCGGAAACTGGCTGTACTTCGTGGTGGTGAACTGCTCGACCGGGGAGACCGCCTTCTCCGATACCTTCGCCCAACAACAGGCCGCGACCGCCAAACTCGACGCCTGGCTCAAGGCGAACCCGGGCGGGTGCGATTGACCAGACTCGCCGTGCTCGGATCCCCGGTCGAACACTCCCTGTCGCCGGCGCTGCACCGCGCCGCGTACGGCGTGCTCGGTCTCGACTGGGAATACGAGGCGATCGAAATGGTGTCAGCGGGACTCGCCGAGTTCCTGGGATCGCGCGGGCCGGGCTGGCGTGGACTCTCCCTCACGATGCCGCTCAAGCGCGACGTCGTGCCTCTCCTCGGCGCGATCGACCCGGTGGCGGAACTCACCGGAGCAGCCAACACCGTGGTCGTCGTCGAGCGGAAGGGCGAGGTGACGCTGGAAGGGTTCAACACCGATGTCTTCGGCATCGTCGAGTCGTTCCGCGTGGCGGGTGTCGAGCGTCTCACCAGCGTGCGGATGCTCGGCGCCGGCGCGACAGCGGCATCCGCCCTCGTCGCCGTCGCCCAGCTCGGAGCACGGCGCGTGGTCGTCTCCGCGCGCTCGGCCCACAAGCTCATCGCCCTGTTCGACCTCGGCGAGCGACTCGGTGTCGACGTGCATGCGGCGCGCCCGGACGGGGTGGACGACGGCATAATTCCGGATGCGGTGGTCAGCACACTACCGGGCGGCGCGGTGCACTCGTACCGTTTCGAGCTGTCGACCCGGGCCGCGGCGGTACTCTTCGACGTGGCCTACGACCCCTGGCCGTCGCCGCTCGCGGCGCGCTGGCTCGAAGCGGGCGGCCGGGTGATCCCCGGCATCGAGATGCTCGTGAACCAGGCTCTTCTGCAGGTGCGGATCTTCGTCGGCGGCAGGGCCGATCGCATCCTTCCGCGCGAGTCCGAGGTGCTCCAGGCGATGCGCCTGTCGGTCGGGCTCTGAGTTTCCGCGGCCCAGCAGTCGGGGCAGGGGTAAATGCGGGCGCGAGCTCCCCCGACTCGATCGGCGGCCGACTGTTCTGGATGCGCCGGGCGCCCGCAACCGCGCCGCCGACCGTCGAAGCGACCGACCGCTCCGGTCGTTGTGGGAGGATTCCTTTATGCTTCGATGGTTGACCGCAGGGGAATCACACGGGCCCGAACTCATCGCGATCATCGAGGGTCTTCCGGCGGGGGTGCCGGTGTCGATGGCTGCCATCCAGCAGGACCTGCACCGGCGCACGCTCGGTTACGGTCGCGGAGCGCGCCAGAAGTTCGAGCAGGACGCGCTCACGATCAGCGGGGGCATCCGCTTCGGGCGTTCGATGGGCAGTCCCGTCGCGTTGCGCATCGGCAACACCGAATGGCCACGCTGGGTTGACGTGATGAGTCCGGAGCCGGTGGATCTCGACTCCCTGCCGAAGGGGCGCGGAGCGCCACTCACCCGCCCGAGACCCGGGCACGCGGATCTCGTCGGGATGCAAAAGTATGGCTTCGACGAGTCCCGCAACGTTCTCGAACGGGCGAGCGCCCGCGAGACCGCGGCCAGGGTCGCCCTCGGTGCCGTCGCCCGGGCATTCCTCGGTGAGCTGGGCATCCGCCTCCTGTCCCACACCCTCTCGATCGGAGCGACCCGGGTTGCGGAAGGCTCTCCGCTTCCCGGGTTCGCGGATGTCGCCACACTCGATGCCGACCCGCTGCGCTGTTTCGACCCGGCGGTCTCCGCACTCATGGTGGCCGAAGTGGATGCCGCGCACGAGGACGGTGACACCCTCGGTGGTGTCGTCGAGGTGCTCGCCTACGGACTGCCGCCCGGTCTCGGCTCTTACACGCACTGGGATCGGCGGCTCGACTCACAGCTGGCCGCTGCGCTCATGGGAATCCAGGCCATCAAGGGGGTCGAACTCGGCGACGGATTTCTCAGCGCGGCGCGGCGCGGGTCCGAAGCACACGACGAGCTGTTCCAGACCGCCGACGGTATCACCCGCTCCAGTGACCGCGCGGGAGGTACCGAGGGTGGCATGAGCACGGGAACGGTGTTGCGGGTTCGAGCGGCGATGAAGCCGATTTCGACGGTTCCCCGTGCGCTGCGCACCGTCGATATCGCCACCTCCGACGCGGGCGAGGCTCACCATCAGAGATCGGATGTCTGCGCGGTGCCAGCAGCGGGAGTCGTCGCCGAGGCAATGGTCGCTCTCGTTCTGGCGAACGTCGTGCTCGAGAAGTTCGGCGGGGATTCGGTCGCCGAGACGAAACGCAATGTCGACGGTTACCTGGCGGCCATCCCCGAGAACCTCGCCACCACCGCTGAATCCGATCCGCTGCTCGGCTCGTGATCGACCGCACCCCCGAATCCGGCCAACCGTACCTCGTGCTGATCGGTCCGCCCGCCGCCGGAAAGACGAGGCTGGGCAAGCGGATCGCCCGCATCCTGGGGGCGCCGTTCGTCGACACCGACCGCCGGATCGTGGCGCGTCACGGGGCGATCGCCCAGATCTTCAGCGAGCACGGTGAGAGGTACTACCGGGGCCTCGAGCGAGCGGAAGTAGCGAAGGCCCTCGGCGAACGCGCCGTCGTGGCGCTGGGCGGCGGAGCGATCATCGATCCGGTGACCCAGGCGGACCTCCTCGCCCACCGGGTCGCGCTCATCACGGTGAATCCGGATGCGGTCGCCGCCCGCCTCCTCGGCGGCAGTCGGCCGCTGATCACCGGCATCGACACCTGGTCCGAACTGGTCGCCTCGCGTCGCGAGATCTACGAACGACTCGCCACACGCAGCTGGGACACCTCGCACCGACCGATCGAGACGATCGCGGCGGAGATCGCGAGCTGGATCAGTGACGAAGACACCGAAGAGAACACAGGGAACTCACCATGAGCGTCACCACCATCGTCGTTCCGGGCACCGCCCCCTACGAGGTCGTCGTCGGTCGCGACATCCTCTCCTCCCTCCCGGTGTTGATCGGCCCGAATGCGCGCAAGGTGCTCGTGGTGCACCCGGCCACCCTCGGCGCCCGCGCCGAGCGCCTTCGCGAGACGCTGAGCGCCGACTTCGAGGTGCTGCTGGCCGAGATTCCGGATGCCGAGACCGGCAAACGCGTAGAGGTCGCCGCTTTCTGCTGGCAGGTGATGGGACAGGCCGACTTCACCCGCAGCGACGTCGTGATCGGCTTCGGCGGGGGCGCGGTCACCGACCTCGCCGGTTTCGTTGCGGCAACCTGGCTGCGCGGCATCCGCCTGGTCAATGTGCCAACGACTCTGCTCGGAATGGTGGATGCCTCCATCGGCGGCAAGACCGGCATCAACACCAACGAGGGCAAGAACCTCGTCGGCGCCTTCCACGCTCCGGCCGGCGTCGTCGTGGACCTCGACACCCTCAACGGGCTCAGCCAGATGGAGATCCTGGCCGGTTTCGGCGAGGTGGTGAAGTGCGGCTTCATCGGTGAGCCCGAGATCCTCGACATCATCGAACGGGACGTGGATGTCGCGACGAACCCCTCCTCCGACGAATTCCGTCGAATGGTGGAACTGTCGATCGGACTCAAGGCACACGTGGTCGGGCAGGACTTCCGGGAGAACGGCCTGCGCGAGATCCTGAACTACGGTCACACCCTTGGGCATGCGGTGGAGTATGCCGAGCGATTCCAGTGGCGACACGGGGCGGCAGTCGCCATCGGGATGGTCTATGCCGCGGAGCTGGCGCGGCTCACCGGCCGGCTGCCGGATGCCGTGGTCGACCGGCACCGCAGCATCCTCACCTCAATGCAGCTTCCGATCTCGTATCCCGCGGGACGCTGGCAGACGCTGCTCTCGGTGATGAAACGGGACAAGAAGGCGCGTGGAGCATTGCTACGTTTCATCGTGCTCGACGACATCGGCAAGCCAACAGTGCTGACCGGGCCGGACGAGAGCCTCCTGTTCGCGGCGTACCAGGAGATCGGGTCGTAGCGGTGGCGCGGCCGCTTGTGCTCCTCACCGGTCTCGGCCGACCGGTCGGCATTGCGGCCGCAATCGCCGAAAGGCTAGCGACGGATGGCTGGGACATCGCCTTCGTCTACTCCGGGCAGTACGACGCCGACATCAACGGGGGTGCCGGAGACATACCGGCTATCGAGCAACGATTGCGGTCGCTCGGAGCGCAGACCGTCGCGATCGAGGCAGACCTGGGGCACGCGGATGTCGCATCCTCCGTCTTCGAACGCGCCGAGACTCTCGGGCCGGTGGCTGCGCTCGTCCTGAGCCATGCCCACAGCACGAACGCCGGAATCCTCACCGAGACAGTCGAGAGTTTCGACCGTCACTTCGCGGTCAATACCCGGGGGAGTTGGTTGCTTGTCCGCGAGTACGGGCGTCGGTTCGAGCACGACTCCGGTCGAATCGTGGCGCTCACGAGCGACGCGATCCATCACGAGATCGCCTACGGGGCGAGCAAAGCGGCGCTCGACCGCATCATCTTCGCTGCGGCCCGTGAGTTCGGTGCTCGACGGATAACGGCCAATCTCGTGAATCCCGGGCCCATCGACACCGGGTGGATGACCGACGAGGTGCGCGCAGAACTTCTCGCCCTCACGCCGTTCGGGCGGCTTGGGGTGCCCGCCGACGCCGCATCGCTCGTCGCATTCCTTCTGTCGGCCGACGGCGGATGGATCACCGGCCAGTTGATCAAGTCGGACGGCGGATTCGGCGCGCCGTAATGTTCGGCCCCCTGGCCGGGTTTACGCCCTTCTCCGGGCGTCGCGCCCGCGAGTGACACGCGCGCCCGAACGGGTGCGCGCACGTGTCACTCGGCGGGGCGGAGGTGCGGAGACGCGGGAGCGTGTCACTCGGAGACGCGGCGGCGTGTCACGCGGCGGCGCGCACGTGTCACGCGGCGGCGCGGAACTAGCGGCGAGGGAGCCCCTACCCCGCCGCGAGAATCGCGACTCGCGCACTGCTGTGCTCACTCTCGGAGATGACACCCCGAGCGAGGAGGTCGTCGACTTCTTTCAGTCGCTGCTCAACCGTCGCTTTCGTGGACAGAGCCTCGCTGTCGAGCAGCTTGACGGCGAGGTCGGTGCGCAGGGTGAGGGGGTCGTGCCCCGCCGCCCGAACACGAGCCGAGTTGCGAACTGCGAGGGCGATCGTCACCACGATCCCGAGTCCGATGATGACGGCCGCGACCGCAAAGACAGCGGGAAACGCGGCTAAAACGACGGAGGTATTATCGAGCAATTCTCCATCATAGTGAGCGCTAGGCTCGACGATATGGTCAGCATCCTCGTTCTCAACGGTCCGAATCTCGGACGCCTCGGAAGCCGCGAACCGGATGTCTACGGCAGCGGCACCCTTGAGGACCTGCGCATCGCACTGGACCGTGAGGCCCCGCCCGGGCACGCGATCGACCTGCGCCAGACGAACGACGAAGCCGAGTTGATCGGCTGGCTCTATGAGGCCGTCGACAACGCAAGTCCGGTCATCCTCAATCCGGCAGCCTTCACCCACTATTCGTACGCGCTTCGGGATGCCGCGGCGCTGGTCACGAAAGCCGGCCTTGTGCTCGTGGAGGTGCACATCTCCAACCCCCACGCCCGCGAGGAGTTCCGCCACACGAGCGTGATCTCGGCGGTGGCGACCGGGGTGATCGCCGGATTCGGATTCGACTCCTACCTGCTCGCGCTCGACGCGATCAATCGCAAACTCGGCTGAACCGGTAGACTCGCTAGCTGGTTTCCCGCTCGCGGAAGCGTCGACTCCCTGAACACCAACATCGAACGGATAACCGTCATGGCTTCAACCGCTGACATCAGGAACGGTGTCGTTCTCAACATGGACGGCCAGCTCTGGACCGTGATCGACTTCCAGCATGTGAAGCCTGGTAAGGGTGGTGCCTTCGTGCGCACCAAGGTGAAGAATGTGATGAGCGGCAAGGTCGTGGACCGCACCTTCAACGCCGGGGCGAAAATCGAGACCGAGACGGTCGACCGCTCCGAATTCCAATACCTCTACGCCGATGGCGAGAACTACGTGTTCATGGATGTCGGCAACTACGACCAGATCACCCTCAGCGCTACCGCCGTGGGCGACGCCTCCAACTTCATGCTCGAAAACCAGAATGTGACCATCGCGCTGCACAATGGCGACCCGCTGTATGTGGAGCTGCCGGCATCCGTCACTCTGGAGATCACCTACACCGAGCCGGGCCTGCAGGGCGACCGCTCGACCGGTGGCACGAAGCCCGCGACCGTCGAGACCGGATACCAGATCCAGGTTCCGCTGTTCCTCGAGCAAGGCACCAGGGTCAAGGTCGACACCCGCGATGGCAGCTATCTCGGTCGCGTCAACTGATGGGAGCACGGACCAAGGCGCGAAAGCGCGCGATCGACCTGCTTTACGGTGCCGACCTGCGCGAGATCTCGCTGAACGCGGCGATCGCCCTCGAGTCCGATCGGGCGGCGAAGGAGCCCGATCGTTGGAACTCCTGGGTCTACGCCCGCACCATCGTCGAAGGAATCGGCGAGCATGGCGACGAGATCGACGAACTCATCGAGACCTATGCGCAGGGCTGGACCATCAACCGGATGCCCGTCACCGACCGCGCAATCGTGCGCATCGGTATCTGGGAGCTGCTTTTCAATGACCAGATCCCCGACAGCGTGGCCATTTCCGAGGCGGTCGAGGCGGCGAAGTCCCTCAGTACGGAAGACTCCGCCGGGTTCGTGAACGGCCTGCTCGGGCGGATCGCCGAGACCCGCGCCTGAGCGCGCGGGCGCGTTCGCGCCGGCCGACTCCGTGGCATTCCAGTCACACAGAGTCCTGCATTCCGAACACGTGACTGTGGCATCCCGCCCTGGGCGCTGCAAATGCAGGAGTCCCTGTGACGGATGGGGCCGGTGAGGCTCATCTGCCCCACCAGTCACACAGAGTCCTGCATTTCGAGCGCGCGGCGGGACGTTGCCCGCGTTCGCGGACCATCCGCCCGTAATCGCCTCGCATTCCGTTGCGCAGCCCGGACAGGCTGCGCACCCTCGGGATCGGTCGAACAGCTGATATGTAGTTGCTTTTGTCAAGTGGGCAGGGTGAAGCGGCGTCCGG
>JAZJZS010000017.1:90251-90685 GCA_040389685.1 Actinomycetota bacterium | reverse complement strand
GGGCCCCCGTCAATTCCTTTGAGTTTTAGCCTTGCGGCCGTACTCCCCAGGCGGGGTGCTTAATGCGTTAGCTTCGGCACGGAGGGAGTTGACACCCCCCACACCTAGCACCCATCGTTTACGGCGTGGACTACCAGGGTATCTAATCCTGTTCGCTCCCCACGCTTTCGCTCCTCAGCGTCAGTTACGGCCCAGAGATCTGCCTTCGCCATCGGTGTTCCTCCTGATATCTGCGCATTCCACCGCTACACCAGGAATTCCAATCTCCCCTACCGCACTCTAGTCTGCCCGTACCCACTGCAGGCTGGGGGTTGAGCCCCCAGTTTTCACAGCAGACGCGACAAACCGCCTACGAGCTCTTTACGCCCAATAATTCCGGATAACGCTTGCACCCTACGTATTACCGCGGCTGCTGGCACGTAGTTAGCCGGTGC
>JAZJZS010000017.1:0-90190 GCA_040389685.1 Actinomycetota bacterium | reverse complement strand
TCCCCACTGCTGCCTCCCGTAGGAGTCTGGGCCGTGTCTCAGTCCCAGTGTGGCCGGTCACCCTCTCAGGCCGGCTACCCGTCGTCGCCTTGGTGGGCCATTACCTCACCAACTAGCTGATAGGCCGCGAGTCCATCCTTGACCGAAATTCTTTCCAACTCCTAGCCATGCGGCTGAAGTTCGTATCCGGTATTAGACACCGTTTCCAGTGCTTATCCCAGAGTCAAGGGCAGGTTACTCACGTGTTACTCACCCGTTCGCCACTAATCCGGGGAGCAAGCTCCCCTTCATCGTTCGACTTGCATGTGTTAAGCACGCCGCCAGCGTTCATCCTGAGCCAGGATCAAACTCTCCGTAAATGTTTGATTGCACGAACGACCGAAGTCGAACGGCACATCTAGTGCAACCAGCCACCGCCTGTATTGGGAAACACAGTGGAGGACAGGTTGCAAGTTTGAAACTGACAGAACAAATCAATACTGACTTGCTTTGTTGTTTATATCTTTTCCAAAGGAATCCGATGCGGTTCGACGGCTAGAAACCGCCTACACCGCATACGGGTTTTTGGCATTTGACATTGTGCACGCTGTTGAGTTCTCAAGGATCGGATGCTTCTGGTTTTCACCTCGCGGTTGCTACCCAGAGCCATACCTGTGTGCTTCCGGGCCCGTCTGCTATCGGGACTAGGTCCCGACGCGATAAAGCCCGTGTGTCGCCTTCGCTCTCGCTCCGGGCAACTTGTCTAACCTACCACCTTGGTGGTACTTGTCAAATCGACCGCTGCGGCCCGAAAGCGCGCGACGAAGCGACCAGACAGACTCACGAGGTGGGTCGTCCATCATAAGATCTGAAGACAGTGACCTGCAAGAGGCCTGCTGCTGTGTGACTTAGCCAGTCATTGCTGACTGATGATGTCGGTCCCGCTTGAGGCTGGAAGCGCTTGGCGCTTTTCGAACCTTTGGGGTGACAAGTAAGAAGATTACGTGTCGAGGATGGGACGGTCAAATTGCGTTCACCGCCCGGGCGTGTCGCCGTGGAGCGCGGGAACCGCCGCTGTTTCGGCGCCCTGGCCTGTGCGATTTCCGGACCAGCAACGGAGCCCTCCTTTGCCGATGCGTGCTCATTCGACGAAGATGCCAGCGAGAGTCTTCTTGCCTCGACGCAGCACGGCCATTCCGCCCGGAAGGGTGTTCCCCTCGAGCGTGACCGCCACATCCTCGATCTTGTGATTGTTGAGGTACACACCACCCTGCTCGAGCGCCCGGCGCGATTCGCCGAGGCTCGCGGCGAGCCCGGTGTCGACGAGCAGTTGGACCACCGGTGTGCTCGCGATGGTGGTGGTGTTGGGAAGCACTCGCAGGGCCGCTTCGAGGGTCCGCGTGTCCAGCCGGTCGAGCTCGCCATGCCCGAAGAGAGCCGCGGATGCCGCGATCGCCGCGGTCGTGGCATCCGTTCCGTGCACCAGGGTCGTGACCTCGAGGGCGAGAGCGCGCTGCGCCTCTCGGCGGAACGGCTCGGTGGCGACCGCCGCAGTGAGCCGATCGATCTCGATTCGACTGAGGAACGTGAAGATCTTGAGCCGTCCGATCACGTCGGCGTCGTCGGTGTTGAGCCAGAACTGGTAGAACGCGTAGGGACTGGTGAGGGAGGGGTCGAGCCAGACGGCGTTGCCCTCACTCTTCCCAAATTTTGTGCCATCGAAGTTCGTGATGAGCGGCGTGCCGATGGCGTGCGCCGCGATGCCCTCGGCCTTGCGGATGAGGTCGGTGCCGCTGGTGAGATTGCCCCACTGGTCGCTCCCGCCTGTCTGGAGCACGCAGCCAAAGCTTCGGTACAGCTCGAGAAAGTCGAGGCCCTGCAGGATCTGGTAGCTGAACTCGGTGTAACTGATGCCGGCGTCGCTGTTGAGGCGCGCGCTCACGGCTTCCTTCTTGATCATCGTGCCGACGCGGAAGTGCTTGCCGACATCCCGAAGGAAGTCGATGGCGGTCAAGGGCGCGGTCCAGTCTAGGTTGTTGACCAGTCGGGCCGCGTTCTCGCCCTCGAAGCTCAAGAATTTGGACACCTGGGCCTGAAGGTAGCCCACGAACTCGGCCACCGTCTCTTTCGAGTTGAGGGTGCGTTCGGCGGTCGGTCGCGGATCGCCGATGAGCCCGGTGGAGCCGCCCACGAGTCCGAGGGGCCGGTGGCCGGCGAGCTGGAACCGACGCATCAGGATCAGTTGCACCAGGTTGCCGAGGTGGAGGCTCGCCGCCGTCGGATCGAATCCGCAGTAGAAGGTGATCGGCGCGCCAGACAACAGAGCTCGAAGCTCGCCCTCGTCGGTGGACACGTGAACGAGGCCTCGCCAGACCACTTCGTCCCAGACGGTGTCGAAGGAATCATCGTTGTGCTGGGTGGACAGGGCTTCGGATGCGGGCACCGGGCCAGAGTACCAGCGGAGGGTGGTCGCTCCCAAGGACTAGATCATCCCCATGGGCTTGATTTTTAAATATCAACTTTCTAGGCTTGATATGGGGAGATCAACCCCCCTGGCCTGATTGGAGATGCAATGTTCGTGATCACTGCGGATCAGGTGGACAGTCGGCATCGGCCGGACATCGCGGCCGAAACCATGCGCTCGCTCGAAACGGCGCTCACGGGCAGCCTGATCTTGCCGGTGGATCGCACTGCCGGCGATGAGATCCAGTTGGTCGTGGCGCCTCCCGAAGCCGCGTTAGCCGCCATCCTCGCTCTGACCCGGCGCGGGGAATGGAGCGTGGGATGCGGGGTCGGCACCGTGAACCTGCCGCTGCCGACCAATGCCCGCGAGGCCGGAGGACCCGCCTTCGTGGCCGCGCGCGATGCCGTTAACGAGGCGAAGAAACGCGATACCCGCTTCGCTCTGCGCGGCATGGCCGTGGCGGAGGCTGCGGATGCCGAGGCTCTTGTCGACCTCCTGCTGCAACTGCGGGCGCGACGCAGTGCCGAGGGCTGGGAGATGTACACCCTCCTTCTCGCCGGCAACAGCCAGGCCGAGGCCGCGAACCTGCTCGGGATCACTCCGCAGGCGGCAAGCAAGAGAGCCAGGACGGCGGCACTCCGCGTCGAGTTCGCCGCGAAGTCGGCCCTCGAACGTAGGCTCGCTGCCGTGGACGCCACCGTGGCAGAAGGGAGTGCACAGTGATCGTGCAGTTGCTGTTGTGGATTCTGGCCCTGGCGGTGATCGCCGCGGCGCTCGCGGCCTGCATCATTGCGATTCGTTTGGACAAGCCGAACCTCGCCCTGTTCGCCGCCGTTCCCGTGCTCGCGGGACTCACCGGTCTCGCGTTTCGCCTCGGCGTGCCCGCGCCGAGCACTGCCGTTGGCGTGATGGCAGGCATCCTGCTTGCGCTGCTCGGGATCGTCGGCGGGAGCCCGGTCACCGTCGCGGTACTCGGGTTTTCCGGCCGAAGATCCGGAGCGACGCCGGCTGTAGACGGCGAGCATGGGGGGATCGTGGTCGATGAAGGCACCCCGCCGGAGACTCGCCGCTCCGAGGTGCTGCGGGGCGGGGCGATCATCGGCTACCTCGAACGGCTCGCCCTCGTTGCGGCGATCGTGCTCGGACGACTCGAAATCGTGGCGGTGCTCATCGCCGTCAAGGGTCTCGGCCGTTTCTCCGAGCTCGACAGCCCCGAGATCCGTGAACGATTCATCATCGGAACCCTGGTGAGCCTGGTGTGGGCCGGCGCCAGCGCCCTGCTGATCGTGCTCTAGACCCGCTTCTTCGGCGAGCGCGCCGCGTACGGAGACACACTGCGTTCTCCCGGCAGCCAGAAGCGCCACGGATAATCCGCCGATCCGCCCGCACCGGAGACTCCGGTGCGCGGGCCGCTCGCGAAGTCAAGCGGACGATCGGGTAGCGTCAGTTCGAAGGGCGGCGCGGTCAGATCCGCTCCCCCGTCGGCGAGGGTGATGCCGAGCGCGACGACAAGGCGGGCGGGGCCGCGAGCCAGGTCGGCATCCGTCTTCGAGGTAGGTCGGCGGGTGCGGGCGAGTTGACTGCCGTCGACGACCTCGGCACCGCGAAACAGCACTGCGGATGCGGTGCCGGCTGGCAAACAGGTCACATTCGCGCAGACGTGCATGCCGTAGGTGAAGTAGGTGTACAGACGTCCGGGCTCGCCGTACATCACGGCGTTGCGCTTGCCCGGACCCCGGAACGCGTGCGATCCCGGATCGACCTCCCCGAGGTACGCCTCCACCTCCGTGAGCCGCACGGCAACCGTGCCGTCAGGGGTACTGTGCCGCAGTACGGCCCCGAGAAGCAGCGGGGCGATCTCGACCGATGACGCGTCGAAGAGCCGCCTGTCGAACACCGCAGGGCCGACTAAAACAGCCTGGCGCCGCTGATGACGAAGAGGACAGCGGCGATGACGAGCAGGACACCGGCAACCCCGAAGACACTCCACATCACGATCTTCTGCGTGCGGTTCTGTTCCGGATGCTTCCGTCGGTTGTCTTTGTCGAGGGTCATAGCCAGGCCTCCGCGACGATTCGAACGCGACGGGTGAGCGAAGCGAGCTGTTCCGCCACGCGGTCCGGGGCGGTGCCGCCGGCCCCGGTTCGGCTCCCGATCGATCCGCCGACGGTCATCACGGTGCGCACCCCCGCCGTGAGGTGGGCGGAGATCGACAGGTAGTCGTCATCCGTCGGTTGGTCGAGTTCGAGCCCGCGCGCCTCGCAGAAGCTCACGAGCGCGCCGACGATCTCGTGTGCCTCGCGGAAGGGCACCCGCTGGGTGACGAGCCATTCGGCCACATCGGTCGCGAGGGAGAATCCCTGCGGGGCGAGCTCGGCCATCCGATCCGGGTGGAAGGTCAGGGTTGCGACCATTCCGGTGAAGGCGGGAAGCAGCACTTCGAGCGTCTCGACGGAATCGAAGACCGGCTCCTTGTCTTCCTGCAGGTCGCGATTGTAGGCGAGCGGCAGTCCCTTCAGGGTGGCGAGAAGCCCGCTGAGATTACCGATCAGCCGGCCGGCCTTGCCGCGGGCGAGCTCGGCGATGTCGGGATTCTTCTTCTGCGGCATGATCGACGAGCCGGTCGAAAACGAGTCGTGCAGCGTGACGAAGCCGAACTCCCGGGTGTTCCAGAGGATGATCTCCTCCGCGAACCGGGAGAGATCGATGCCGATCAGCGAAAGGACGAATGCGAACTCGGCCACGACATCCCGGCTCGCGGTCGCATCGATCGAATTCTCCATCGGGGCGGTGAGACCGAGCTCGGTGGCGACCAATCGGCCGTCAAGGCCGAGCGAACTGCCCGCGAGGGCGCCGGCACCGTACGGCGAGAACGCCGCACGGGCGGCCCAGTCCCGCAGTCGTTCGAGGTCGCGCACCAGCGGCCAGGCGTGGGCGAGGAGGTGATGGGAGAGCAGCACCGGCTGGGCGTGCTGCAGGTGCGTGCGGCCCGGCATCGCGGCATCCGGATGCGCCTGCGCCTGGGAGGCGATCGCGTCGACGAGATGGGTGACGAGTTCGCCGATCGCCCTCCCGTGGTCAAGCAGGTAGAGACGCACGAGAGTGGCGATCTGGTCGTTGCGGCTGCGACCGGCCCGCAGCTTGCCGCCGAGGTCAGGGCCTGCGATGTCGATCAGGCCGCGTTCGAGCGCTCCGTGCACGTCTTCGTCGGAGTCGCGTTCGGCGAAGGAGCCATCGGCCCAGGCCTGGCGCAGGGTTTCGAGCGCGGCATCCATTCGCACAAGTTCGTCGGCGGTGAGATAGCCGGCAGCCGCGAGCGCCTTGGCGTGCGCCTGCGACCCGAGGATGTCGTAACCGCCGAGTTGCCAGTCGAAATGCGTGGACTTGCTGAGCCGGGCGAGCTCGGGAGACGGACCGGAAGCGAACCTGGCACCCCAGAGGGCGCCCTCCGTGGTCGCTCCGATATCGCCGCCCGACCCGGTGGTCATCACTTACTTGCCCGCGAGGTCGCGGCGTGCGGAGATCTTGCTCGGCAGTGACCAGATTTCGATGAACCCCTTCGAGAGCGACTGGTCGAAGGTGTCGCCGGTGTCGTAGGTCGCGAGGTTGAAGTCGTAGAGGCTCTGCTCGCTGCGCTGTCCGGTTACCGTGGCGCGGCCGCCCTGTAGTGTCATGCGGATGTCTCCGCTCACGTAGCGCTGGGTGTCGTCGATGAAGACGTCGAGGGAGCGCTTCAGGCTCGAGAACCACAGTCCGTCGTAGACGAGGTTCGACCATTCCGCCTCCACGCCACGCTTGTAACGGCCGAGGTCGCGCTCGAGGGTGAGGGCCTCGAGTGCCTCGTGAGCCTCGATGAGGGCCATCGCGGCGGGGGCCTCATAGACCTCACGACTCTTGATGCCGACGAGTCGGTCTTCGACGACATCGATGCGGCCGACGCCGTGCCTGCCGGCGAGTTCGTTGAGCCTTTCGATCGCCTGCAACGGAGTGACAGCAACGCCGTCGAGGGCGACGGGAATGCCGGAGGCGAAGGTGATGGTGACCTCATCGGCATCTCTGTCCACTGTCGGATCCATCGTGTACTCGTAGAGCTCCTCGATGGGCGCGTTCCACGGATCCTCGAGGAAGCCGGTCTCGACCGCCCGTCCCCAGACGTTCTTGTCGATCGAATACGGGCTCGCCACGCTCTGGCGGATCGGCAGGTGATGCTCGTTGGCGTAGATGATGGCCTTGTCGCGGGTGAGCGCGAGGTCGCGCACCGGCGCGATGCTCGTGAGCTCGGGAGCGAGCGCGGCAACCGCGGCCTCGAAGCGCACCTGGTCGTTGCCCTTTCCGGTGCACCCGTGCGCGACACTGTCGGCACCGAGCTTCTTTGCCACGATGGCCAGATGTTTGGCGATCACCGGGCGGCTGAGGGCGGAGACCAGCGGGTAGCGCTTCTGGTACAGGGCGTTGGCCTTGAGTGCCGGCATGAGGAAGTCGTCGGCGAACTCATCCTTCGCGTCGACGACGATCGCGTCGATGGCGCCGCAGTCGAGAGCCCTCTGGCGGATGTCCTCCATGTCTTCGCCGCCCTGCCCGACGTCGACGGCGAGGGCAACCACCTCCTTGCCAGTGGCATCCTTCAGCCAGCCGATGCCCACCGATGTGTCGAGTCCGCCGGAGTAGGCGAGGACAACGCGTTCTGCCATGTGTCGTGCTCCTTGTGTTCGTTGACAAGTTTAGGGTGCCGATTCGGCGACATCCCTCGCGCTCTTCCCTCTGCGCTCTTGCGCTCTCCCGGCGCTCTCCTGGCGCTCTCCCTGCGCTCTCCCTGCGCGAAATCCATGCATTTCGCGCCGCCGTCCGCGTGTCCGGCACAATCGGAGGGCGTGTCGAGAAATTTGCATGGATTTCCCGCCGGGGAGAGGGGATGGGGCGGCTGGACGCGGGGGCTTACTGTTCGAGCAGCCAGACCAGGAGCGCCTTTTGCGCGTGAAGCCGGTTCTCCGCTTCATCCCAGACCACGCTCTGTGGACCGTCGATGACCTCGGCGGTCACCTCGTAGCCGCGGTCCGCGGGGAGGCAGTGCAGGAAGAGCGCATCCGAACGCGCGAGTGCCATGAGGTGGCTGTCGACCCGGTAGGAACCGAGCGTGGTGAGACGCTCGGCCTTCTCCTCCTCCTTGCCCATCGACACCCAGGTGTCGGTGACGACCACGTCGGCGTCGGCCACGGCCGCGGTCGGATCCGTGTAGAGCGTGACCGAGCCCCCGGTCTTCGCCGCGGCGACTTCCGCTGCCGCGACCACGGAACCGGTGGGCGCGTAGTCCACCGGCGAAGCGACCCGTACGTGCATGCCGGCCGTCGCCCCGGCGAGCAGGTAGGACTGGGCCATGTTGCTCGCCCCATCGCCGAGGAAGGTGACAGTGAGGCCCGCGAGGGCGCCGCGGTGCTCGCGGATGGTGAGGAGGTCAGCCAGCAACTGGCATGGGTGGAAGTCATCCGACAGCCCATTGATGACGGGGACGGTCGTGGCCTCCGCCATCTCCGCGAGGCCCGCCTGGGCGAAGGTGCGCCAGACGATCGCGGCCACCTGGCGTTCGAGCACCCGCGCGGTGTCCGCCGCGGTCTCCTTGCCGCCGAGCTGGCTGTTGGCGGTCGAGATGATGAGGGGGATGCCCCCGAGCTCGGCGATCCCCACCGCAAACGAAACGCGGGTGCGGGTCGACGATTTGTCGAAGATCACGGCGACGGTCTGCGGGCCGGCGAGGGGGCGAGTGCCGAAGCGGTCCGTCTTCAGCTCCATCGCGAGATCGAGGATGGTGGTCTGCTCTGCCTGGCTGAGGTCGTCGTCGCGCAGGAAGTGTCGGGTCATTTCGCGTCCAATGTGAGGGTCTGAAGGGCGAGGCTGAACTTCTCGCGGAACTCGTGAAGCTCCGCATCGCCGACGATGAGGGGCGGGGCGATTCGGATGCTCGACTCGTTCGGGGCATTGATGATGAGGCCGTTGGCGAAGGCCGCCGCCGAGAGTGCCCCGGCGACAGGCTGGGAGAGACCGAGGCCGATGAGCGCTCCCTTGCCACGGATCTCGGTGATGAGGGGAGAGCCGATGTCTTCGATGATGGCGTGCAGCTTCGCGCCGATCGCCGAGGCGTTCTCGATGAGTCCGGCCCGCTCGATCTCACCGAGCACGGCATTTCCGGCCGCCGTCGCCAGCGGGTTGCCGCCGAAAGTGCTGCCATGCTGGCCGGGCTGGAAGAGAGCGGATGCCGCCCCGAAGGTCACGAGCGCACCGATCGGAACCCCGCCGGCGATCCCCTTCGCCAGAGCGAGGGCATCCGGAACCACATCGGTCTGCTGGAAGGCGAACCAGGTGCCGGTGCGGCCGACGCCGGTCTGGATCTCATCGAGAATCAGCAGCGCACCGTTCTCGGTGGCGAGCTGACGAGCCCGCTCGAGGAACCCCACTGGCAGATCCAGCACACCCGCTTCGCCCTTGATCGGTTCGATGAAAATCGCCGCCACGGTGTCGTCCATCGCTGCCTCGAGGGCCGTGACGGTGGTGTCGATGTGCTCGACCCCGGGCAACAGCGGCTCGAAGGCCTCGCGCAACGCTGTCTTGCCGGTGAGCGAAAGCGAGCCCATGGTGCGCCCATGAAAAGAATTGATCAGCGAGAGGATGCGCGTGCGACGACCATCACCACGGTTGAGTCGTGCGAGTTTGATCGCCGCCTCGATCGCCTCCGCCCCCGAGTTGGTGAAGAACACCCGGCCGGTGTCGCCCGCTCCGGTGATGCGGCGCAGGCGTTCGGCCAGCTCGAGCTGAGGCGGCGAGGCGAAGTAGTTGGAGACGTGCGCGAGGGTCGCGGCCTGGCGGCTCACGGCATCCACGAGCACCGGATGCGCGTGGCCGAGCGCGTTCACGGCGATGCCGGCGAGGAAATCGAGGTAACGCTTGCCGTCGACGTCCCAGACATGCGCACCCGCTCCGCGCTCGAGCATGGCCAACGGCGGGGCGAAGGTGCCCATCATTGCGGCACCGAAGCGGCCGCGCCAGTCATCAGTGTCCATCACAGGTCCCTTCCAGAGACGACTTCGGTACCGATTCCCTCGGCGGTGAAGGCTTCGAGCAGGATCGAGTGCAGCACGCGACCATCGATGATCGCGGCCTTGGGAACTCCCCCGTCGACCGCATGCAGACAAGCGGTCATCTTGGGGATCATGCCGGATTCGAGGGTTGGCAGCAGGTCTCGAAGTTCCCGGGCATCGATGGTGGAGATGAGGGAGTCACGATTCGGCCAGTCGCGATAGAGCCCCGCGACATCCGTGAGGATCACGAGCTTCTCGGCCTTCAGTGCGACGGCGAGGGATGCCGCGGCCGAGTCGGCGTTGACGTTGAGGGACTGCCCGTTGGTGTCGGCATCCGGAGCGATCGACGAGATCACCGGGATCTGGCCGGCATCGAGGATGGCGAAGACGACCGCCGGGTCGACAGCCGTCACGTCTCCGACGAGCCCGAGATCGACCTCTTCGCCGTCGACGACAGTTCCCCGACGGGTGCCGGCGAACAGCCCGTCGGTCTCCCCCGACAGCGCCTGCGCCGCGATGCCATGCGAGTCGATGAGGGCAGCGATCTCCGGACCGACCCGGGTGGTGAGCACCTCGCGCACCACCGAGATCGCGTCGACGGAGGTGACCCGCAGGCCGCCGCGGAACTCGCTGGGAATGCCCTGGGCCGCAAGCTCGGCGGAGATCTGGGGTCCACCACCGTGCACGACCACCGGGCGCACCCCCACCTGCCGCAGGAAGACCATGTCTTCCGCGAAGGCATGCTTGAGCTCGTCGTTGACCATGGCATTGCCGCCGAACTTGACGACGATGGTCTTGCCGTGGAATCGCTGGAGCCACGGCAGCGATTCGATGAGGGCGGATGCCTTCGCGGATGCTTCCCTCGAGTGCGCGCCCATCAGCTCGAGTACGCGCTGTTCTCGTGTACGTAATCGTGGGTGAGGTCGTTGGTCCGGATCGTGGCGGTGGAGGTGCCGGCGTGCAGGTCGATCAGCAGGTGCACGGCGCGACCGGTGAGGTCGACGCTCTCGCGGGGCCGGTCGGGCTCGCCCCGGTGAGCGACGCGCACACCGTTCATCGACACGTCGATGTCGTAAGGATCGAAGGCGGCCTGGGTGGTGCCGACGGCAGCGAGCACGCGTCCCCAGTTGGGATCGTTGCCGAAGACCGCGGCCTTGAAGAGGTTATTGCGCGCGACGGCCCGCCCGACCTCGACGGCTTCGTCTTCGGAGGCCGAGTTGATCACCTCGATCGTGATGTCGTGGGCCGCGCCCTCGGCATCCTGTTGCAACTGGGTGGCGAGGTCTTCGCAGAGCCCGGTGAGCGCCGTCGTGAACTCCTCGATCGCCGGTGCGATTCCGGAGGCGGCAGAGGCGAGCAGCGCAACCGTGTCGTTGGTGGACATCGCGCCGTCGGAGTCGAGGCGGTCAAAAGTGACACGGGTGGCCCGCCGGAGCGCGGCATCCAGTTGGCCGGAATCGAGTGCGGCATCGGTTGTCAGTACGACGAGCATGGTGGCAAGTCCGGGTGCGAGCATCCCGGCGCCCTTGGCCATGCCGCCGATCGACCAGCCATCGCGCTGGGCGATGGCCTGCTTGGGATGCGTGTCGGTGGTCATGATCGCGGTCGCGGCATCCAGTCCGCCGTCTTCACGCAGGAAGGCGTGGGCGGCGGTGACGCCGAAGTTCACCTTCGCGAGGTCGAGCTGGTCGCCGATCAGCCCGGTGGAACAGACCAGCACGTCGCCGGCCGAACCGCCGAGCAGGGATGCCGCGTGCTCCGCTGTCGCGTGGGTCACCTGGAACCCGCGGGAGCCGGTGTAGCAGTTCGCGCCGCCCGAGTTGAGCACGACGGCGCTGACGATGCCGTCGGCGATCACCTGCTGCGACCAGATCACCGGGTTCGCTTTGGCGCGGTTGCTCGTGAAGACAGCCGCGGCAGCCTGGCTCGGCCCGCGGTTGACGACGAAGGCGAGATCCTTGCCGCCCTTTCCCTTGAGACCGGATTCGACGCCAGCTGCGACGAATCCCCGGGGGTGGGTGACGCTCATGGTGCAACTCCGTCGATGGGGAGGCCGCTCGTCTCGGCGAGACCGAGGGCGACGTTCGCTGATTGGATGGCGGCGCCCGCGGTGCCCTTGACGAGATTGTCGAGGGCGGTGACGGTGACGACGCGGCCGGCCGCCTCATCGACGACAAGGCCGATGAGCGCCGTGTTGGAGCCGAGCACATCGCCGGTGCGCGGCATCCGTCCCTCGGGCAGAACGTGGACGAAGGGCTCGTCGGCATAGGCCGACTCCCAGGCGGCGCGGATGTCGGGAGCCGAGACCCCGGGGACGATTCGCGCCGTGGAGGTGGCGAGGATGCCGCGCGCCATCGGTACGATCACCGGCGTGAACGAGATGGTGGGCGAGGCCGCCCCCGCGATTCGGAGGGCCTGCAGGATCTCCGGGATGTGGCGATGGGTGCCGCCGACCGCGTAGGGATTCGCCGACCCGAGGATCTCGCTCGCCAGGTTCTCGAGCTTCAGAGACTTGCCCGCTCCGGAGGGCGCGACCGCGAGGACGGCTACCAGGTCCTGTTCCTCGATCACCCCGGCCGCAACGCCGGGGGCGAGGGCAAGGGCGACGGTGCTCGCGTTGCAGCCGGGAGCCGCGACGCGCCGGGATCCGACAAGGGCCGCGCGCTGTTTTCCCCCGGTGACGGGAAGCTCCGGCACGCCGTAGGCCCAGGCGCCGAAATGGTCGCCTCCGTAGAAGGCGGCCCAGTCCGCGGCATCCGCCAGACGGTGATCGGCACCGCAGTCGACCACAAGGCTCTCGTCGCCCAGCTGCGCGGTGAGCTCGCCCGACTTGCCGTGTGGCAAAGCGAGAAAGACGACGTCGTGACCGGCGAGCACCTCTGGGGTCGTTGGCTGAAGGGTCAGGTCGCCATACGAGCGCAGGTGCGGCTGCACCCGCGCGAGCGGTTGACCCGCGCTCTGGAACGCGGTGACCGTGACAACCTGGAAGTCGGGATGGTGGGCGAGCAGCCGCAAGAGCTCGCCACCGGCGTAACCACTGGCACCTGCCACGGCAACGGAGATAGACATGCCTCTACCTTTGTGATCGATCGGACGGGGATCGGGGCGGCGACGCTACGCTCTTCGCTGACAGTTCAGCGGCGTGGCGACGCCGACAATCGGCGCGCACGAACGGCAGAGAGGCGAGTGTCGCCCTGCCGCGTACCGCGCATGTCCATATCAGTGACAATACCGCCTTGCGGGTCGGGTTCACGAATCCGTCGCGTCGCAGATCCGCCCGCATCCCGGTCCCCTCCTTTCGAAATGCAGGATTGTGCGTGACGGATGTGGCTATTGAGGCACATCCGCCCCTCCCGTCACGCACAATCCTGCACTTCGCACGCGCAACGCGGCCGCTACTCGCGGATGCTCGCGCCGAATCGCCCGGCGGCAAGAGCCGCGCCAGCAAGCTTCGCCTTCGTTGCCTCCACCGCCGTGAGGGTGCGGTCGGCGGCCCGGAAACGGAGGGCGAAGGTGAGCGATTTCGAGCCCGGCGGGATGCCCTGGCCGCGGTAGTCGTCCACCAGGTGCGCGACCTCCAACAGCGGTCCGGCCCCCTCGACTACGGCCGACAGCACTTCGCTTGCCGGGAATCCGGCATCGAGAACGAGCGAGAGATCCTGGGTCGCCGCCGGATAGGTGGCGATCGCGGTGGGCGACACCTCCGCGGCGGCGAGCTCGATGAGCACACCGAGTTCGAGCTCGAGAACCGCCGTCACGCGCGGAAGGTCGAGCTCGTCGGCGAGAGCGGGAAGCAGCTCGCCAGCGAATCCGACGCTCTGACCTCCGAAGAACAGCTCGGCCGTTCGGCCCGGATGAAAGGAGTGGTGCGAACCCTGCCGCACCGCGATGGTGGCGGCGAGAGCGTGACCGACCTGCCGGGCCGCGTCCAGGGCATCCGCGATGCCGTGCTGCACGCCGGGCTGCCCGGGCTGCTTGGCGACGGCCGCACCGGTGAAGAGCGCAGCGACGCGAAGCGGCTGCGGCGGGATGCTGCCGAGCAGGTCGGCGAGCTCGGCTCCGGTCGGACGGATGATGCCGGACGGCAGGTCGCCGCTGCCGTAACCGGCGCCGGCCTCCGGTCGGAACACCGACCCGATCTCGTACAGCGCGAGATCGACGAGTCCACGCGAGAGGTTGCGGCGGGCGATCTCGATGAGTCCGGGAAGGAGGGAGGTGCGCAGGAACGGCGCTTCGCCATCGAGCGGATTCGCCAGGCGGATGGCCGGAACCGCGCCAGCGACGGAGCCACCGAAGGTGTCGTTGGCGCGCTGCGAGACGAAGGGGGAGGACAGCACCTCCGTGTGTGCGGTGGAGGCGAGAAGCTGTGCGACGGACCGTCGGAGCCGCTGTGGCCGGGTGAGTCCGCGACCGGGCGGCGCCGTGGGCAAAACTGCGGGGATGCGGTCGTAACCGACGATGCGGGCCACCTCCTCGGCCAGGGTCGCCTCGTCGGTGAGGTCGGGCCGCCAGCTCGGCGGCGTCACCGACAGCGCATGGTCGATCGGTTCGATCGATCCGCCGATGTCGGTGAGCGAACGCAGGACCTCAACGTCCGAGTAGTCGGCGCCGACGAGACCGGCGATGTATCCGTCTGGCAGCACTATCGCCTCGCGCGGGGCGACATCGAACAGCCGTGAGCCGAGGGGTTGGGCGTGACCCCCGGCGAGCAGTTCGAGCAGTTCGACGACGCGGGCGGCAGCGGCATCCGCGATCTCCGGATCGACGCCACGCTCGAAGCGCCGCGACGCCTCGCTCGGCAACTTGTGCCGACGGGCGGTGCGGGCGATCGACACCGGATCGAAGTTGGCCGCCTCGACGAGCACGTTCGTCGTGGTGGCCCCGATTTCGGTGGACGCTCCACCCATCACGCCGGCGATGCCGATCGGCCCGGAGCCGTCGGTGATGAGGAGATCCTGCGGGTCGAGGGTGCGAGTGTGCGCGTCGAGGGTCAGGATCTTCTCGCCGGCCTCGGCACGCCGCACCACGAGTCCGCCGGTGAGGGCGTCAAGGTCGTAACCGTGAATCGGCTGGCCGAGTTCGAGCATCACATAGTTGGTGATGTCGACGACGAGCGAAATCGAACGGATGCCGGCGAGCGTGAGCCGCGCGATCATCCAGGGCGGGGTAGGACGCCCGGCGTCGATGCCGCGCACCACCCGGGTGACGAAGACGGACGCGCCGACCCGGCCGCGGATCGGCGCGCGGTCATCGACGGTGACGTCGAATCCGGTGCCAGCCAAGGGCGTCACGGCGTCGGCGGGGTCGCGAAAGGTCGCTCCGGTGGCATGCGCGTACTCGCGGGCGACACCGCGGATGGAGAAGGCGTAGCCACGGTCGGGGGTGACATTGATCTCGACGGCCCAGTCGTCGAGGCCGAGGAGAGCCGTGGCATCCGCTCCCACCTCCGGGTCGAGACCGAGCGAAGCGAGCCGAAGGATGCCGTCGTGCTCCTCGCCGAGTCCGAGCTCCCGCGCCGAGGCGATCATCCCGTCTGAAACGTGTCCGTAGGTGGTGCGGGCGGCAATCGGGAACGGGCCAGGCAGCACCGCCCCCGGAAGCGAGACGACGACCTTGTCGCCGACGATGAAGTTGTGCGCGCCGCAGACGATGCCTCGGGGCTCGGGCTCACCGACATCCACCTGGCACCAGTTGATCGTCTTGCCGTTGGATTGCGGCTCGGGGGTGAACTGGAGCACCCGTCCGACGACGATCGGCCCGCTGAGCCCGAAGCCGTGAACGGTCTCCTCCTCGAAGCCGACGCTCACCAGTGCCGCGTGAACCTCTTCCGGGGTGATGTCGAGCGGAACATCGACGAATTCGCGCAGCCAGGAGATGGGGACGCGCATCAGACCACCATTCCGAACTGCTGGGAGAAACGGACGTCGCCCTCGACCATGTCGCGCATGTCGTTGAGGTCGTTGCGGAACTGCAGGGTGCGCTCGATGCCCATGCCGAAGGCGAAGCCCTGGTACACGTCCGGGTCGATGCCCGCCGCGCGCAAGACGTTGCGGTTGACCATTCCGCAGCCGCCCCATTCCACCCAGCGTGCTCCGCCCTTCGCATTCGGTTGCCAGACATCCATTTCGGCGCTCGGCTCCGTGAAGGGGAAGTAGTTCGGACGCAGGCGGATCTTCGCCCCGTCGCCGAACATGATGCGGGCGAAGTGCTCGAGGGTGCCGCGCAGGTGCGCCATGGTCAGGCCGCGGTCGACGGCAATGCCCTCGACCTGATGGAAGACGGGCGTGTGGGTCGCGTCCAGCTCATCGGTGCGGAACACCTTGCCGGGCGAGATCACGTAGACGGGCAGCTCACGGGTGAGCAGCGAACGGATCTGCACCGGGCTCGTCTGGGTGCGCAGCACGAGGTGCGAGTCGACCGGCTCGACGAAGAAGGTGTCCTGCATGGCACGCGCCGGATGATCCTCGTCGAAATTGAGGGCGTCGAAGTTGAACCACTCGTTCTCCAGCTCCGGACCCTCCGCCACCTCCCAGCCCATGCCGACGAAGACATCGGCGATGTACTCCTGCAGCAGGTTGAGCGGATGCCGCGCGCCCGCCGTCCAGCGGGAGGCCACGGCCGTGACATCCAGGCTCTCGGCGGCGAGGCGGCTGGCCTCTTCGAGGGCGACGAGCTCCGCCTCGCGCGCAGCGTAGGCCTGGTTCACCCGGCTGCGAGCCTGGCCGACGAGCTTTCCGAGGGCGGCCTTGTCGGCGGGGGCGACATCCCGCAGCGTCGCATTGAGCTTCGCGAGCGGTGAGGACTCACCGAGGTGCTCGGTCTTTACCTGCTTGAGGCCCGCGACATCGGTGGCCGCGGTGATAGCGGCAAGAGCCGCGTCAACCGCGGCGCCGACGGTAGTTTCGGAGATCGACGGGGGCGGCGGCGCGGTGGAATCTGACACGGGTCCCAAGCTTAATGCCAATGGGTCGAGGCATCGGGCAGACGCGTCGGTCGGAGCTAACGAGACACCCGGCGCCGTGCGAGCCGACGCGCGAACGCCGACACCAACAGGTTGATCCCGAGATAGGTCACCAGGGTGACGATGAACAGCGACAACAGAAAGCGACTGCCATAGAAGCTCGACATGTTGTTCATGGTCGTGCGAATCAGCTCGTTGTAGCCGACGATGTACCCGAGGCTCGTGTCCTTGAGCAACACCACCAGTTGGGCCACGATCACCGGCAACATCTGCCGAAACGCCTGCGGGAATTCGATCACGGTCTTGGTCTGCAGGCGGGTGAGACCGAGACTCAGGCCCGCTTCGCGCTGCCCGCGAGGAAGCGAGGCGAGGCCGGCACGCAGAATCTCTCCGATGATGGCACCGTTGTAGAGGGCGAGCCCGAGCACAACGGCCCAGAAGGCACCGAAAGAACTCGCCAGCAGGATGAACAGCATGAGCAGCAGCACCGGCATGCCGCGAAAAAACTCGAGGACGACGGTCGCGGGCACGCGCACCCAGGCGAAGACCGAGGTACGCAGGGTGGAGAACCCGATGCCGATGGCGAGAGCAAGCACAGCGGCCACCGCGGCAGCGCGAAGGGTCGCCAGCGCGCCGAGACCGATGTCTCGCCAGACCCGCGGATCGAGGAAGATGTCCCAGCGACTCGAATCGAACGAACCGGGGAGGGTGATGCCGGAGGACTGGCGCGGAGCGGCGAGCGTCAGCACGGCCCAGAGCAGCACCCCCACCACGATGACGATCGCGACTATCGAGAAGATCAGCGATCGACGGCGGGCCTTCGGGCCGGGAGAATCGAACAGCACCGAAGAGCTCATCGAGCCACCACCCATCTCTTTTCCAGTCGTGACGAGAGGATTCCGAGCGGAATCGTGATCACCAGGTAGAAGAAGGCGACGCCGAGCAGGATCGGGACTATCGAGTTGCCGTTTGCGTTCGCGAGCCCCTTGCCCACCGTGAAAAGCTCCGTCACGAAGAATCCGCCCGCCACGGAGGTGTTCTTGGCCAAGGCGACGAGAACGTTGACCAGGGGCGGGATGACCATGCGGAAGGCCTGGGGAAGGATGATGAGCGTAAGCGTCTGCCCGAAGCCCATCCCGAGGCTGCGCGCCGCCTCGGCCTGCCCGATGGGCACGCCGTTGACGCCGGAGCGGAGCGCCTCGGCGACGAATGGCGCGGTGTAGAGGGTGAGCCCCACCAACGCCGCCGCGAGGTAGGGGATCCGGGGGGTGAGCTGGGGAAGAACGAAAGCGAAGAACAGCAGAACGAGCGTGAGGGGCGTGTTCCGAAGCATCTCGGTGTAGGCGGCCGCCGCACCACGGAGCCCCGCGACCGGCGAGATGCGCATCGCCGCAACGATGGTGCCGAGGACGATCGCGGAGGCGCCGGCGATGAGGAACAACGCAAGCGTGAGGCGGAAGCCCTGCAGGTACGCCGGCAGGTTGTCGATCACCGCATTCATGGGCCGTTCCCGTCCTGGTTGAGGAGCCGGGGGGGATGGCGGCCCGTCACCCCGGAGTTTCTCTGGAGATTACAGCGCGTAGTTGTCTACGGCCGGCGGGTCGACGTAGGGCAGTACCTTCCCGGCGGTGTCTTCCCAGGCCTTCTTGTAGCTGCCATCCTTGTACGACTTGGTGAGCAGGTCATTGATGTAGGTGCGGAAGTCCGTGTCATCGCGCTTGAGCCCGATGCCGTACGGCTCTTTCGTGAACGGTTTGCCGACGACCTTGAACTCGCCCTCGTTCTGTGCGGCGAGCCCGGCGAGGATCACGTTGTCGGTGCTGACGGCGACCACCGCACCGGAGCGAAGCGGCTCGAGGCAGTTGGAGTAGGTGTCCGTGAGCAGGGGAACGGCACCGATCTCGGCGAGCTTTGCCGCGGGCGTCGATCCGGTGACCGAGCAGACCTGCTTGCCCACGAGATCCTTCTCCGACTTGATCGTCTTGTCGTCGGCTTTCACCAGGATGGACTGGCCCGCCTCGTAGTACGGCCCGGCGAAGGAGACGACCTCTTTGCGCTTGTCATTGATCGTGTAGGTCGCGATCACGAGGTCGACCTGCCCGGTATCGATGAACGGCTCGCGGTTTGCCGACACGGCCTCCTTCCACTCGATGGCAGACGCCTTGATGCCCAGGCTGGCCGCGATGAGCTTGCCGATCTCGACGTCGAAGCCGATCGGGCCTTCCGGGCCCTTGAGACCGAACAAGGGCTGGTCGAACTTGGTGCCGATGGTGATCTTGCCCGCCTTGGCAAGCTTCTCCATCGTGCTGCCGGCGGCAAAGCTCGCCGCGGGCTTGGGGGCTGGGGCCGCTTTATCTGCTCCGGCGCATCCGGCCAGGATGAGCATGGATGTCGCGGCTAGTCCAATGACGGCCAACATTCGCGTCTTCATGGATTCGTACCTCTCTCGTGCTGTGGTGTGGTGCGGGGTGGGTTCTAGTGGTCGAGGATCTTCGACAGGAAGTCCTGTGCTCGAGCGGTGCGGGGATTGGTGAAGAATTCCTCCGGAGTGGCTTCTTCCTCGATGCGCCCGGCGGCCATGAAGAGCACACGGTCGGCCGCTTTGCGGGCGAAACCCATCTCGTGGGTCACAACGAGCATGGTCATGCCGTCGGTAGCCAGGCCGACCATCACATCCAGGACCTCGTTGATCATCTCGGGGTCCAGCGCGCTCGTCGGCTCGTCGAGCAGGATGACTTTGGGAGTCATAGCGAGCGAACGCGCAATGGCGACCCTCTGCTGTTGCCCGCCGGAGAGCTGGGCGGGCATCTTGCCGGCCTGGTCGGCGATGCCGACCCGGTCGAGCATTTCCATGCCTCGTCTGTCGGCCTCCGCCCTCGACATCTTTCGCACCTTAATGGGGGCGAGGGTGACGTTCTCGAGGATGGTCTTGTGGGCGAAGAGGTTGAATGACTGGAACACCATTCCGACGTCCGCCCGCAACTGGGCGAGTTCAGACCCTTCTTCGGGCAAGCGCTCGCCGTCGATGGTGATGGTGCCGCTGTCGATCGTCTCGAGGCGGTTGATCGCCCGACAGAGGGTGGATTTACCCGATCCACTCGGTCCGATGACGACCACGACCTCGCCGCGGTTCACTACGGTGTTGATGTCGTTCAGCACGTGAAGATCGCCGAAGTGCTTGTTGACGCCCTCGATGATCACCAACGGTTGTCCTCGAACCACACTGATGTTCGAGGTCGGGGGCTCGCTCGCGCTTGTCACCATGCGCCCCAATATAGGTGAGACGAGACGCTCCACCCTCATCGATCGTCAAAGGGTGGCCTGATCGTTAACGTTCGCCCGGGCGCACCGGTGCGGTGAATTACCGGCTGCGCTACTGCGCGCTTCGCTGCGCGAACGCGCTCTCGTAGAGACAGACCGAGGCCGCGGTAGCGAGGTTCATCGACTCGGCGTGGCCGTAGATCGGCACCGTGATCGCGCGATCGGCCAGCGCGAAATGCTCATCCGACAGTCCGCGCGCCTCGTTCCCGAACAGCCAGGCCGTTGGCTTGGCCAAGGTCCCGTCCAGCCGGGCAGAGAGCAGGTCGTCGCCCTTGATGTCCGCCGCGAGCACGCTGAGGCCGATCGCGTGCACCTTGTGCAGAACCCCCTCCAGGTCGACCCCGACGGCGACGGGGAGGTGGAAGATCGAGCCGGTGGAGGCACGAACGACTTTGGGGTTGTAGAGATCCACGCTGCGACCGGTGAGGATCACGGCATCGGCGCCCGCCGCATCCGCCGCCCGGATGATTGTGCCGGCGTTTCCCGGGTCGCGCACCTCTTCGAGGATTGCAATCAGCTTCGGCCCGGAGCCGAGGATTTCCTTGAGCGAGGTGGGAAATTGGCGGCAGACCGCGATGATCCCCTGCGGCGTCACGGTGTCGGCCATCGTGTCGAGCACATGCTCGGTGACGAACTCGATTTCGATACCGGCATCCGCGGACGCCTGCGCGATACTCGGATGGCGGTCGAGAGCGGTGGGCGTGGCGAATAGTTCGACCAGCAACTCGGGCCGGAAGGCCAGGGCTTCGGCGACGGCTTGCGGGCCCTCGAGCAGGAACTGCCCGCTCGAGCCTCTGCCTTCACGCTTGGCGAGTTTGGCGACCCCTCTGACCCGGGGCGAACGGGGGTTGTCTAGCACGGGGCCAGTCTATTCTGGTGAGCCGTCTTCACCGCGAAGTGCGGATTCCTGGGCGCGTATATGTTGTCGCGCCTAGTATCACCTCGTCGCGGCGATTGCTCCCGTTCGTCAGGGTTGCGCCCGCTCGACGAGGAGCATTCCTGACGAACGGGAGCGCTCAGCGTGGAGGGGCGGCGCTAACTGACGAAGGGCCCGACAACGCAGCGGTGGTCGGGCCCTTCGTCGATAACAACTGAGGGCTACGCGAGCACCTTCGGTGCCGACGTGTCGGCCGGAAGAGCGGCCTTGGCGGTGGCGACCAAGGCGGCGAACGTGGCTGGCTCGGTGACGGCGAGGTCGGCGAGGATGCGACGATCGACGCCGACTCCGGCCAGGTTCAGACCCTGGATGAGGCGGTTGTAGGTGAGCCCGTTCGCGCGCGATGCAGCGTTGATGCGCTGGATCCACAGGCGACGGAAGTCGCCCTTGCGGGCACGACGGTCACGGTACGCATAGACGAGGGAGTGAGTGACCTGTTCTTTGGCCTTGCGGTAGAGCCGCGAGCGCTGGCCGCGGTAGCCCTTAGCGCGTTCGAGAATTACTCGACGCTTCTTGTGGGCGTTGACGGCCCTCTTTACTCTTGCCATTTCCGTAGTCCTTAGTTCTGGTGTTCGGCGTTAGATGCCGAGAAGCTTCTTGATTGCCTTGACGTTTGCCGGAGCGATGACCTGGTCCTGGTTGAGGCGACGCTTGCGCTGCCCTGACTTCGATTCCAGGTTGTGGCGCATGCCGGATTGCTGCTTCATGATCTTTCCGCTGCCGGTGACCTTGAATCGCTTCTTGGTGCCGGAGTGCGTCTTCTGCTTGGGCATATCTCTCCTTAGTGGTGCTACTCGCCGGAACTAGTCCGACGTCACATCTGCTGGTGCAGTCTTGGACGGAACAGCGCGCGGCTTCGGCGCGTTTCCGGGTGTGGGGGCCGGTCGCGGCGTTGGGGCTGGCTTGGACGCCGATGCTGGCGGGGACGCCGACGTAGTGCGCGGTGCCGGAGCAGCCTTAGGCGCTGGAACGGATGCCGCTTGCGCCGCCTTGGCGACGGGTGCCGATTTCACCGGCGCTGCGGCAGCCGGCGCTGCTGCAGCCGGCGCTCCGGCAACCGGCGCTGCGGCAACCGGCGCTGCGGCAGCCGGCGCTGCGGCAACGGGCGCCTCAGCAACGGGCTCAGCTTTCGGCGCAGCGGGCGCCACTTTCGCCGCAGCGGGCTCCGCGACCCGCGTGGCAACCGGAGCCTCGGTGCGCGCGGGGGCGACCATCGGCTCGAAGGGCGTCTCGGGTCGCTCGGTGCGCTGCTTCGATGCCGGCTTCTTGGCATCGTGCTCCGCCTTGACCTCAGCCTTGGTCTTGAGCGGACCGATCACCATGACCATGTTGCGACCGTCGATCATCGGCGTTGACTCGACGCTACCGAACTCGGCCACGTCTTCAGCGAAACGCTGAAGAAGACGCACTCCCTGTTCGGGCCGCGACTGTTCGCGACCACGGAACAGGATCATCGCCTTGACCTTGTCGCCGCCCTGCAGGAAGCCTTCGGCGCGCTTGCGCTTGGTCTCGTAGTCGTGCACGTCGATTTTCAGGCGGAACCGCACCTCTTTGAGGATGGTGTTCGACTGGTTGCGCTTGGCTTCCTTCGCCTTCTGCGCGGTTTCGTACTTGAACTTGCCGAAGTCCATGATCTTGGCGACGGGAGGCTTGGAATTGGGAGCTACCTCAACCAAATCCAGGTCTGCCTCCTGGGCAAGACGAATGGCGTCTTCAATGCGCACGACACCGACCTGCTCGCCATTGGGGCCAACAAGTCGGACCTCCGGCACGCGGATTCGGTCATTGGTACGGGGATCGCTGATGCGTAACTCCTTAGTCGGTCGTGTTGGCCAGAGTGATCGACGGTGTGTCGGACTCAGGACGACTGAAGAAATTCACGCGCCCCAGCATCCGATGTTGTGCGAATCCTGTGGCACTGCGACCTGACTACCGGCACCCCGTTGAGAGGGAACAGGCGGACCGCAACAACCCGGTAACCTCGTCATTAGCGATATTGATGAGCGATATCTCTAAGCGGTCAAGCGCGGGTGGGAGAATCTCCACTTTCGTTCCGGGATCCCTTGCAGGGCCCGGAGCCAGCGTTCAGTGTAACAGAGGAAACGTCCGATGAGCGAGCAGGATCATTCAGAACCCGGCCACACTCACGAGGCCGACGCGGCGCGAGACATTGCGGATGTTCCGGCGATCGAGGTCATTAACACCGTCGCCGTGCATCTGCTCAGTGCTGCAGCCGTGAAGTGCGGTCTTGCAGACGATCCGGATGCCCAGCTCGACCTCGACGAGGCGCGCAAGCTGATCAACGCACTCGCGGGGCTCATCACCGCGAGTGCCCCCGATCTCGGGGACCAGCATGCACGGGCGCTTCGCGACGGCCTGCGTTCCGTGCAACTCGCGTTCCGCGAGGCATCCCCGATTCCGGATGCCCCTGGCTTCGGTGCCGGGGAGAAGTGGACCGGCGCGGTCAACTGATCCGTTCGGCCGCGGCCGCGCATCTCCCCAGTGTGAATCCTCGTTCCGAGAGCGTGGTGCCGGGTCAGGGTCAGTGGTTTCAGGCGAGGTGACGCTCGTCCGGGCCGTTGTAGAGGCTGAGCGGACGGATCAGCGCGTTCGACGCGAGCTGCTCCATGATGTGCGCGGTCCAGCCCGTGACGCGGCTCGCCACGAACAGCGGCGTGAACATCTCGGTGTCGTAGCCGATGAGGCTGTAGGCCGGGCCCGAGGGGTAATCGAGATTCGGCTTGATGTTCTTCGCACGACCCATCGCTGCTTCCAGGGTTTCGTAGAGGTCGGCGATGGGCTGCGCGTCGTACTCGACGATGAGAGTGTCGAGTGCGGCCTTCATCGTCGGCACCCGCGAATCGCCGTTCTTGTAGACCCGGTGACCGAATCCCATGATCTTGCGCTTCTCTGCGAGTGCCGTGTCGAGCCACGCCTGGGCCTCTGCGGCCGTACCGATCTCGTCGAAGACGTGCATCACGGCCTCGTTGGCCCCTCCGTGGAGTGGACCCTTGAGGGCTCCGATCGCACCGACGACTGCCGAGTACAGGTCGGAAAGCGTCGAAGTGATGACCCGGGCGGTGAAGGTTGACGCGTTGAAGGAATGCTCGGCATAGAGCACCATCGACACGTCGAAGGCGTTGACGACCACCAGGTCCGGCACTTCCCCAAAGGTCATGTGCAGGAAGTTGGCCGAATAGCCGAGGTCATCGCGCGGTTCGATGAGCTCCTGGCCGCGACGCCGACGCTGGTCGTACGAGACGATGGCCGGGAGTTGAGCGAACAGCCCCATCGACTTGGCGAGATTCGACTCCGGGCTCGAGTCACCGGCGGCCGGGTCGTTCGCGCCGATCACGCTGACCGCAGTGCGCACGACATCCATCGGGTGTGCGGAGAGCGGCAAATGGTCGATCACCCGTTTCACGTTGTCATCGAGGGTGCGCAACGATCGCTCGATCGTTTCAAAATCGGCGAGCTGGCGCTCATCCGGAAGCTCCCCGTGCCAGAGGAGGTAGGCCACCTCTTCGAAAGAGCACCGGTCAGCGAGCTCCTGCACGGGGTACCCGCGGTAGAGCAGCGAGTTGGTGTCGGGATTCACCTTGGAGACGGCGGTGTAATCGACGACGACTCCCGCGAGACCCTTACGGATGTCTGGATCGGCCATTTTTCTGCTCCTAGGTCAGGGTGAAGTTGAAGACGCTGGTGTCGAAGGCGTTGTACGCCTCGTAGTCGAGCAGTTCATAGAGCCGGGCGCGCGTCTGCATGTTCGGCAGCTCGGAGGTCAGGGAACCCTCTCGCTTGATCGTATCGAGGCCACGCTCGGCTGCACCCATCGCAAGGCGGAGAAGGCTGACCGGATAGATCACCAGATTGATGCCTACGCCAGCGAGCCGGTTGTTCGCGAACAGCTCGCTCTTGCCGAATTCGGTCATGTTCGCGAGGATCGGCACATCCACGGCGGCGCGGATCGCCTCGAACTCGGCGAGGTCTTTCATCGCCTCGGGGAAGATCGCATCGGCCCCGGCATCCACCAGAGCCTTGGCCCGGTCGACGGCGGCGGCTAGCCCGTCGACGGCGCGGATGTCGGTGCGCGCCATGATCGTGAGGTTCGGGTCGCGGCGGGCATCAACTGCGGCTCGGATGCGCTTCGTCGCCGTGCCCACGTCCACGACGGCCTTGCCGTCGAGGTGCCCGCAGCGCTTGGGGTTGACCTGGTCTTCGATGTGGAGACCGGCCACGCCGGCATCCTCGAGCTCCTGCACCGTGCGGGCGACGTTCATCGGTTCGCCGAAGCCGGTGTCCGCGTCGACGAGGGAGGGCAGGTCGGTCATGCGACTGATCTGCTTAGCGCGGTTGGCGACCTCGGTGAGGGTGGTGAGCCCGATGTCCGGTAGCCCGAGATCCGCCGCGATGACGGCCCCGGAGATGTAAACCCCGTCGAAGCCCCTGTCCTGAATGAGCTTCGCGCTCAAAGGGTTGAACGCGCCGGGCACGAGCTGCAGCTTTCCACTCGCGAGGGCTGCCCGGAAGGTGACCCGCTTCTCGGCGGGGGTGAGGGAGGAGTACAGCATTAGAACAGTCCCTTCGGGCCGGACGGAAGGAGGCCGGGTTTGGCGGTCACGGTGAGGCCGCCGAGCTCCGCGGCGGTCAGCTCGGGCAGCCGCTGAACGAGCGCGAGGAAGCGATCGATCTCCGCCGGCTCGAGGATGTCCGCGGCGAGCGCGCGGAATTTCGCGATGTAGTGCTCGCGCGCGAAGGGCCGGGCGCCGAGAGGGTGGGCATCGGCCACCGCGATCTCGTCGACGATCGTCCTGCCGTCGGTGAGCGTGATCGCGACCCTGCCACCGAATGCCTTCTCGGCCGGGTCGCTGGAATGGTACCGACGCGTCCACTCCGGGTCCTCCTCGGTGACCACGCGGTTCCAGAGCGCCACGGTGTCGGGACGGCCCGCACGCTCGGGCGCGTAGGACTTCTCGTGGTGCCATTCGCCGTCCTGCAGAGCGACGGTGAAGATGTACGGGATCGAGTGATCGAGGGTCTCGCGGCTCGCGGTGGGGTCGTATTTCTGCGGGTCGTTGGCGCCCGATCCGATCACGAAATGCGTGTGGTGGCTCGTGTGGATGACGACGGAGGCGATCGAGTCCGCGGTGAACGCGGGGTACTCGTTGTGCAGCTTGCGGGCCAGGTCGATCCACGCCTGTGCCTGATACTCGGCCGAATGCTCCTTGGTATAGGTGTCGAGGATGCCGCGCTTGGCCTCTCCCGCCTCGGGCAGCGGCACCTCGTAGTGCGCATCCGGCCCGTCGAGCAGCCAGGCGATCACGCCGTCTTCCCCCTCGTAGATCGGCGTCGGGCTGGTCTGGCCGCGCATCGCGCGGTCGACGGCTTCGACCGCCATCTTGCCCGCGAAGGCCGGTGCGTAGGCCTTCCAGGTGGAGATCTCGCCCTTGCGCGACTGGCGAGTCGCGGTGGTGGTGTGAAGTGCCTGCCCAATGGATTGGAAGATCACCGCAGGCGACAGCTGCAGCATCGTGCCGATGCCGGCGGCCGCCGACGGACCGAGGTGGGCGACATGATCGATCTTGTGCGCGTGCAGGCTGATCGCCTTGACCAGGTCGACCTGGATCTCGTAGCCGGTCGCGATGCCGCGCACCAGGTCGGCTCCCGTGCTGCCCACGTGCTGGGCGACCGCGAGGATCGGGGGGATGTTGTCGCCGGGGTGCGAATACTCGGCGGCGAGGAAGGTGTCGTGATAGTCGAGTTCGCGCACGGCGACGCCGTTGGCCCAGGCCGCCCATTCCGGTCCGAAGCGGCCGGGGATGCCGAACACCGTCGATCCCGGAGAGTAGGGGTGGTCCTCGGCCTGCGCCCGGGCGGCGACGGCCGGGCCGCGGGTGAGGGATGCGGTGGCCACCGCCGCGTTGTCGATCAGCCGGTTGACCACCATCTCGGTGACTTCGGGCGTCACCGCCACCGGATCGGCCGCGACCTCGGCAATCTTCCAGGCCAGCTGGTCTTCGCGGGCGAGATTCTCGGAGCTCGGATGGACGCGGACGGAGTGCAGTTTCACGGTAGGCCTTTCGTTGGGGTGGGCATCGACGGGACTTCGACCGCCATCTTCTGGATGTTTCGGAGGGCCTGGTGCAGGTGCACCTGCGTCGCGTGGGCGGCCAGTTCGGCATCCCGGGCGGCGATCGCCTGCACGATGAGCAGGTGCTCGGCGGCGGCGGCGGACAGCCGAGCCGGATCGTCGACCGCGAGCCGTCGCACCCGCACCAGGTGCGTGCGGAGGATCGCTAGCGCTGCGGTGAGATAGGCGTTGTCGACGGCCGCATCGATGGCATCGTCGAGCCGGGCGACCAGCCCGTAGTAGGCATGCCTGGCGGGGTCGTCGTGCTCGAGCAGGTCGTTCACAGCGGCGAACTCGATCTCGAGCTGCTGGAACACCGCGGTGTCGCCTCGCCGCGCCGCGAGACGCGCGGCCTGCTCCTCGAGGGCCTGGCGCACTTCGAAAATCTCGAGGATGCTGGCGAGGGACAGGTCGGTGACGACGAGACCCCGACCGGACTGGGATGTCACGAGCCCGTCCGCCATCAATCGAGCGAGTGCTTCGCGAAGAGGGGTGCGCGAGACGCCAAGTCGGGTGGACTGCTCCACTTCGCCGAGCACGCTCCCCGGCCGAAGTTCCCATTCCACGATCTCGTTGCGAAGCCTCTGGTAAGCCCGGTCGCTCGCGCGCTGAGTGACTGCCATCGCTTCCCTCCGTTGCGACCGCACCTCGCTGCCGTGTACACATTATGGCTCAAAGGAGGCCGAAATGCCCATTCTGTGTCATACTGCATCGACATTCTGTATACAGAACCCAGGACTGATGCAGCTGTGACGACTTCGATGGAGAGGTATCCCGTGGGTCAACCGAGCGAGTCCGATGTGAGCACCGGCGGTTACCGGGAGGCCTTCGCGCGCAGCGTCGAAGACCCTGAAGGCTTCTGGCTCGACGCGGCACGGCTCGTGGACTGGTTGGTCGAGCCCACGAGCGCTCTCGACAGTTCCGATGCCCCGCTCTATCGCTGGTTTCCGGGCGCCGAGCTCAATACCTGCTTCAACGCGCTCGATCGCCACGTGCTCGCCGGCCGCGGAGACACCATCGCTCTGATCTATGACTCCCCCGTCGTCGGAAAGAAGAAGAGTTACAGCTACTCGACCCTGCTCGACAAGGTCGCCCGGTTCGCGGGTGTGCTGGCGGATGCCGGGGTCACCGCGGGCGACCGGGTGGTCATCTACCTGCCGATGATTCCGCAGGCGATCGTCGCGATGCTCGCGTGCGCCAGGCTCGGTGCGGTGCACTCCGTGGTCTTCGGTGGCTTCGCCGCGAAGGAACTCGCCGCCCGCATCGACGATGCAGCCCCGGTGGTGATCGTCACCGCCACGGGAGGAATCGAGCCGAATCGGGTGGTCGAGTACTTGCCCACCATTGCGGCCGCCCTGGAGCTCGGCAGCCACAGAGTCGGAACGGTGATCGTGAAGGATCGCCCCGAGGTTCCGGGCCGCGCTTCCGATCACGCTGGCCATGGGACCGCCTGGTGGGACTGGGATGAGCACGCGATGACCGCGACACCGCGCGCCGCCGTGCCGGTCGCCGCGACCGACCCGCTCTACATCCTCTACACTTCCGGCACGACGGGAGCGCCCAAGGGGGTGGTTCGCGACAACGGCGGCCACGCCGTGGCTATGGCCTGGTCGATGAAGAACATCTACGGCATCGGGCCGGGCGATGTGATGTGGACGGCGAGCGACGTGGGCTGGGTCGTCGGTCACTCCTATATCGTTTACGGCCCACTGATTGCCGGGGCGACAACGGTGCTCTATGAGGGCAAGCCGGTGGGAACCCCGGATGCCGGTGCATTCTGGCGCGTGGTCTCGGACTACCGCGTGAAGACCCTGTTCACCGCGCCGACCGCGCTCCGAGCCATCCGCAAGGCCGATCCGCACGCGACCCTGTCGCGCCAGTACGACCTCAGCTGCCTCGATGCCCTGTTCCTGGCCGGGGAGCGTCTCGACCCCGACACCTGGACCTGGGCGACCGCCCTGCTCGAGAAGCCGGTGATCGACCACTGGTGGCAGACCGAGACCGGCTGGGCCATCTGCGCGAGTCCGAGGGGACTGGAGGAGCTTCCGCTTCGGGCCGGCTCACCATCCTTTCCGGTGCCCGGGTACACCGTGATGATCGTCGACGAGCATGGCGACCCTGTTCCGCACCTCGACGAGGGCAACATCGTCATCGCGCTTCCGTTGCCGCCTGGCACCCTCGCGACCCTGTGGAATGGCGACGTCCGCTACATCCAGCAATACCTCTCGGTGTTTCCCGGGCGCTATCTCACCGGGGATTCCGGCTACTTCGACCGCGAGGGCTACCTGTACGTCATGGGGCGCACCGACGACATCATCAATGTGGCCGGGCACCGGCTCTCCACCGGGTCGATGGAGCAGGTGCTCGCGCAGCATCCCGCCGTCGCCGAGTGCGCGGTGATCGGGGTGCACGACGAGATCAAGGGCCAGAAACCGATGGGCTACGTGGTGCTGAAAAGCGGCACCGACATCTCGGATGAGGCCCTCGCCGCCGAGCTCATCGCGATGGTGCGCGAGCAGATCGGCGCCGTAGCCGCGTTCCGGGATGTGGTGGTCGTCTCGGGCCTGCCGAAGACCCGGTCGGGCAAAATCCTGCGCAAGACGATGCGCCAGATCGTGAACGGCGAGGACTACGTGGTGCCTCCGACGATCGAAGACACCCAGTCGATCGCGGTGATCACCGCGACGGTTGGTCGCTGAGGCCAGAGCCCTTGCGCAGCAGCGGCGCCGTGCGGTGAGACGTCCGAACATCCATCGATGAATGCACCATTGTCGACCTCAGTCAACCCGGAGAACGGGCGCCCCAGCTGGCTGACAACGCTCAACGTCGATCTGGACGGTCTCGACAATGCCGAATTCTGGAAGGACTACGGGAGCAACGGACTCGTCGCAACGGCGCTCCATTTCTGGCCTCACCTCGAGGCGATGCCCGAGCGCAGTGTCGCGGCTCTGTCCGCCTTTGCCAGCGCGCCGCGAGGCGGGGTGCTCTTTCACTGGATGGTGGAAGTGATCGGACCGGGCTCATCGCCATGCTCCTTCTCGCTGCCATCGATGCGCAACGCGAGATCGAGGAGCTGTGACTACTCTCGGAATCGTGTTGAAGACATTTGTTCGACAGGCGACGGCTGACGATCTGGAACTTCTTGAGGCGATCGAGAATGAAGCTGACGCGCTGTTCGCGACCGTGTTCTCGAGAGTCGGCTGGCGCCCTGCTCCGACATACACGAAGCCGTCACAGCAGCGTGGCTTCATCCTGGTAGCCAGCGACACCCCGGGATCAGACCCGATCGGTTTTGCCCACGTTCTCGAAGTCCTTGGCAGCGGCCATCTCGAGCAGCTTTCGGTTACGCCGTCAGCGGCGCGCCGCGGGCACGGGCGCGCACTCGTCGAAGCAGTCAAGAGCGAATCACGACTGCGCCGATGCAAACGGGTCACCCTGCGAACGTTCGCGGACGTTCCATGGAACGCCCCCTTCTATTCGAGTTGTGGTTTTATCGAGCGTGATCCCGATTCTGATTTTCTTCGAGATCTGTTAGCGGCGGAGCAACAGCGAGGGCTTGGGTACGGAAGGCGCGTTCAGATGAACTTTGACCTGGTTGACTGAGCCTTCCGATGACTCTTCGCCCTGTGGTAGCCCCGGCGGCGTGTCGACATGATAGGCGCGCCGGAGATTGATTGCTTGATCTGGACTTTGTTCATCGACAAGAAGATGCACCCGAAGCTCGGTACGAGCAACTTCAAGAGGCCCACATCGATGCGGCCCAGTGCTACGAACGGATATACCCACAGGGGCTGAGTGAACCTTCCGAAGGAAACTACTGACGAGCTATCTCGAGAGGCCCTCCCCTCGTGACACATCAATTTCGGGCAAACTTCGAATGGAGGCGGACTGATGCCTTGAGTCACCGAGGCAGATCAGATAATCTGATGTCATGCGCACACTAACCGCAACCGAGGCAAGTCGCTCGTTCGCTTCGCTCCTGGACGAGGCCGAACGGGGCGAAACCGTCGTAGTCACGCGAGGCGGCCGTCGAATCGCGACTATTGGCCCCGTCAGCGCCAGCAATGGCGCCGAATTCCTCGCCCTACTCACCTCACACGTGGCTGATGAAGACTTCGCAGCAGATGTTCTCGCTGCACGCGATGCCGTCTTTCTCGAGGGTCCAGCGTGGCCCGCCGACTAATCGTCGACACCGGCGTGCTCATCGCGTCCGAACGCGCTACCAAGTCCCTTTCCGAGATCGTTTCTGCGGACGATGACCTGGTGGTTGCGGCCATCACGATCGCCGAGTTGCGTACCGGTATCGAGCTTGCCAGCGATCGGCATCGGGTCGCACGCTCCGAGTTTCTCGTCAGTGTTCTCGAAACACTTCCTGTCGAACCCTATGATCTGGCCACCGCCGAAGCGCATGGGCGCCTTCTCGCCCATGTCCACGAACGCGGAACTCGGCGCGGCGCTCACGACCTCATCATTGCTGCGACCGCGGTGGCGACCAAGCGCATCATCCTCACAACCGACCGCAATGCGCGCTTCGACGACCTCCCCGCGGTCGAATGCCTGCTGGTGAGCTGACCGCACGGCGTCACCCCCGCAGTCGCCGTTGGCAATCGAGCGCCCGGCCAGCTGCCTCTAGGACTCGCTGAGACCGGCCCGCCGGCGCAGCAACGGTGCCGTGCGATAGGGCACCATCTCCCGCATCGACAGCGAAACCTCGGTGCGCTCGATTCCGGGCGAGGCCAGGACGACCCCGGCGATGCGGTAGAGATCGTCGGTGTCCTGCGCCACCACCCTGATCACGATGTCGGCGTCACCCGCGATTCCGTGCACCTCCACCACTTCGGGGATGCCGGTGAGAGCGGCCTCGATCTCCTGCAGCCGATGCTGGTCGACCCGGGCCGTCACGAAGGCAGTGAGCGGGTAGCCGAGGGCCCGGTGACGCACGCGCCGGTCCATGCTGCCGAGCAGCTGCCCGGATTCGAGCCTGGCGAGTCGCGACTGCACGGTATTGCGGGAGAGCCCGAGGCGCTGGGCGAGCTCGACACCCGAGAGCCGGGCATCCTCACTGAGCGCGAGGAGGATGCGGGCGTCGGTGGCGTCGAGGTCTTGCATGTATCGCAGTCTGGCACGGTTGTGAGCTCTTCGAGTGTGCATTCTGCTCAACGCCCGAGAGGCGGGTTGTGCAGTCACGCTGCGAGGCGCACTATTCAGGGACAACTGGCCACAAGCCACCCGCAGCAATTCATACACGTCAAAGAGGACGGTCGTCATGAGCATCGCATCGATCGAGATCACCGGGCACGCCGAAGAGGTGGCGCTCCTGCCCGCCGCCGGCGGCGAGCTTCTCCCCCATCCCGTGTTCTCCGCCTTTGTCGCCGACATCGGGGATACCGAACTCGTGCAGATGTACACCGACCTCGTGGTCGTGCGCCGCATCGATGCCGAAGCCACCGCCCTGCAGCGCCAGGGTGAGCTCGCGCTGTGGGCGCCGATGCTCGGCCAGGAGGCCGCGCAGGTGGGATCCGCCCGCGCGCTGCGGGCGAAGGACTTCGTCTTCGCCAGCTACCGTGAACACGCCGTCGCCTACCTGCGCGGAGTCGACCCGACGATGATCCTGCGCTTCTGGCGCGGGTCGACCCATTCGGGGTGGAACCCCTACGAGGTCAATATGACGACACCGGCGATCGTGGTCGGCTCGCAGATGCTGCAGGCCGTCGGCTATGGGATGGGCATCCGCCGGGACCACTCCGACGACATCGCGATCACCTATTTCGGCGATGGCGCCACCAGCCAGGGCGACTTCTCGGAGGCCCTCGGGTTCGCCGCGAGCTTCAACGCCCCGGTCGTCTTCTTCTGCCAGAACAACCAGTTCGCGATATCCGCCCCCGTCGGCGTGCAGACTACTGTACCGATCGTGCAGCGGGCCGCCGGCTTCGGCATCGAAGGCGTGCAGGTGGACGGCAACGACGTGCTCGCCGTGCTCGCCGTCACCCGCTACGCCGCCGAACGCGCCCGCAACGGCGACGGACCGACCTTCATCGAAGCGGTGACCTATCGCATGGGGCCGCATACGACATCCGACGACCCGACCCGCTATCGCGACGCCGAGGAACTCGCCCGATGGAAAGAGCGCGACCCGATCGACCGGCTCCTGCGCACCCTCGAGCATCGCGGGCTCGCCACCCCGGAGATGCTCGCCGCGACCGAGGCGAAGGCCGCCGACGTCGCCGCCTCGGTGCGCACCGGATGTCTCGAAACGGTCGAACCGGCACCGGAGTCAATCTTCGAGAACGTCTACGCCGAACCGCACTCGCTTCTCGAGGAGGAGCGGGCCGAATTCGTGGCTTATCACGCCATCCCGGACACGAAGGCGGCCGGCCGGTGACGACCCTCTCCCTCGCCAAGGCGATCAACGCCGGGCTCCGCAAATCGCTGACCACCGATGATCGCGTCATGCTCATGGGCGAGGACGTCGGTGCTCTCGGCGGAGTGTTCCGGGTGACCGACCAGCTCCAGGCCGAATTCGGTCGGGAGCGGGTCTTCGACACCCCGCTGGCCGAATCCGGGATCATCGGCACCGCCATCGGTCTGGCGATGCGCGGCTACCGACCGGTCTGCGAGATCCAGTTCGACGGCTTCATCTACCCCGCCTTCGACCAGATCGTGTCGCAGCTGGCGAAGATCCACAGTCGCACTGACGGGGCCGTCACCGTGCCGCTCACCATCCGAGTGCCCTACGGCGGGGGGATCGGTGCCGTCGAGCATCACTCCGAGTCGCCGGAGGCATATTTCGCCCACACCGCCGGACTCCGCGTCGTATCCTGTTCCTCGGCGGATGACGCCTACGGCATGATCCAGCAGGCCATCGCCTCGGACGACCCGGTGCTGTTCTTCGAGCCAAAGCGGCGGTACTGGGATAAACAGGATGTCGACCTCGATGGCACCCCGACGCTCGGGCTGTATGACGCCAGAGTTGTGACAGAGGGCACCGATCTCACCATCGTCGCCTACGGCCCCATGGTTTCCACCGCTGTGGCCGCGGCCAGCGAGGCGGCGAGCGAAGGCACTTCGGTGGAGGTCATCGACCTGCGATCGCTCTCCCCCATCGACTTCGGCACCATCGAGGCCTCGGTCGCGAAGACCGGGCGGCTCGTCGTGGTGCACGAGGCGCCCGTGTTCCTCGGACTCGGTGCCGAGATCGCCGCCCGCATCTCGGAGCGCTGCTTCTGGATGCTCGAATCCCCCGTGATCCGGGTGGGCGGCTACTCCACCCCCTACCCGCCGTCCAAGGTGGAGCAGTACTACCTTCCCGACATCGACCGGGTGCTCGACGCGATCGACAGAAGCCTGGCGGTGCGGTGATGGCGACCGATTTCCTGCTCCCCGATCTCGGCGAGGGACTCACCGACGCCGAGATCGTGCGCTGGCTGGTCAAGGCCGGCGATGAGGTGACGCTCAACCAGGTGATCTGCGAGGTAGAGACGGCGAAGGCACTGGTCGAGTTGCCCTCCCCGATCGTCGGCACCGTGTCACGGTTGCGGGTGGCGGAGGGCGAGACGGTGATGGTCGGCGCCCCGATCATCAGCTTCGGCGGGGATGACACCGAGTCGGATGTCACATCGGAACCCGAAGACGACGGTCGGTCCAACATGCTCGTCGGCTACGGTCCGGGAGCGAGCGACCATCGTTCCGGCCACCGCCGCCGGCGCGGCGCGCCCGCAGCCCCAGCGCCATCCGCTGCGACTCCCGCGCCACCGGCTGCGCGGGTGCTCGCGAAGCCGCCGGTGCGCGAGCGCGCGCGGCGTCTCGGGCTCGACCTTTCCGCGATTGTGGGAACGGGGTCGAACGGTGCGGTCATTCGGTCGGATGTCGAGGCAGCCGGCGCAGCACTGCCACCCGCGGTCTCGGACGCGGCCTCGCTTTCCCCCGAGACCGCGCTGCCCGACGAAACCACTTTGGCCGATGAGACCCGAGTGGCGATCAGCGGGGTGCGCAGGCGCACGGCGGCCGCGATGGTGTCGAGCGCCTTCACCGCGCCGCACGTCACCGAGTTCCTGACCGTGGATGTCAGCCCCTCCGTCGAGCTGGTCGAGCGCCTGCGGGTTCATCCGGCATTCGATGGCGCGAGGATTACGCCGCTGCTACTCATCGCCAAGGCCCTGGCGATCGCGACGGTGCGGCATCCGGAACTCAACACGCGCTGGGACCAGTCGGCCAACGAAATCGTGAGCTACCGTGCGGTGAATCTGGGCATCGCGGTCGCCACGCCTCGAGGACTGATGGTGCCGAACATCCGGGATGTCAACTCACTGACACTTCGCGAGCTCGCCGATGCCCTCTCCGGGCTGGCCTCCCGGGCACGCGACGGCAAGACGGCGGTGGCCGAGCTGTCGGGCGGCACGATCAGCATCACCAACATCGGCAGCTTCGGCATCGACAGTGGCACTCCGATCATCAATCCCGGCGAAGCGGCTATCCTCTGCGCCGGGGCGATCCGCCGCCAACCGTGGGAGTTCCGCGGCGAGATCGCCCTCCGCTCGGTGATGACCCTCAGCGTCTCGTTCGACCATCGCCTTGTCGATGGAGCGGAAGGATCCGCCTTCCTCGCCGAGATCGGTCGCATCCTCGCCGACCCGCTCGAGCTCATCGCCCTCGGGTAACAGCAGCATGATCATCACCGGCACAGTCGCCATCGTCACCGGAGGGTCTTCGGGCCTCGGCCTCGCCACCTCCCGAGCGCTCGTCGCCGCGGGGGCACGGGTAGTGACCCTCGACCTCACCGCGCCGGCCGAGCCGCTGGAGGGAGCGACCTTCGTCGCCGCCGACGTCACCAGCGAAGCGGATGTCGAGTCCGCTGTCACCGTCGCGACCGGCCTCGGTGCGCTGCGTATCCTCGTCAACTGCGCGGGGGTAGCCCCCGCGAACCGTGTCGTCGGCCGGGACGGCCCGGTCGCCCTCGACCAGTTCGAGCGCGCCATCCGGATCAACCTCGTCGGCACGTTCAACGTGCTTCGGCTGGCGGCCGCGGCGATGCAGCAGAACGAGCCTGTCGACGGCGAGCGCGGTGTCATCGTCAACACAGCCTCCATCGCGGCCTTCGACGGTCAGATCGGGCAAGCCGCCTATTCGGCGTCGAAGGGTGCCATCGCCGCGATGACCCTGCCGATCGCGCGTGAATTCGCAGCGCACCTCATCCGGGTCATGACCATCGCACCGGGCGTCTTCGAGACTCCGATGATGGCGGCGATGAGCGAGCCGACGAAACTCTCCCTCGGCAACCAGGTGCCGCATCCTTCACGGCTCGGGCGGCCGGCCGAATTCGCGGCTCTGGTGGAACACATCGTGGAGAACCCGTATCTCAACGGCGAGACCATCCGACTGGACGGCGCAATCCGGATGACGCCCCGATGAGCGTGGACTCGCTGGCGCCAGCGAACCCGCAGAAGCGCCGCCCGCGCGCCTCCGACGACTTCCTGGACTATCGCGGCCTCCTCACGCCCGCGGAGCTGAAGCGTCTGGGTGCGGCGACCGCGATCTTCGACACGGAGGTGCGCCCGGTGATCGGTGCGCACTGGGATGCCGCGACCTTTCCCTTTGAACTGTTGCCGGCCCTCGCCGAGCTCGATCTGATCGGCATCCCCGATGCCGGCGGCAGCCACCTTCTTCGGGGCTTCCTCCACCTCGAACTGTCGCGGGTCGACATGTCCGTCTCCACCTTCCTCGGCGTTCACTCCGAACTGGTCACCGCCGCGATAGTCCGGCTCGGTTCGGACGAGCAGCGTGAGCGCCTGCTCCCCGGCCTCCACGACCTCTCGCGCATCGGCGCTTTCGCCCTGACGGAACCGGACCACGGATCGGACATTTCGCGTTCGATGACCACCACCGCCACCCGGCACGGCGACACCTGGAGCCTCTCCGGCGCCAAGCGCTGGATTGGAAATGGCACGATGGCCGACCACATCATCGTCTGGGCACGGGACACCGCTGACGACGAGATCAAGGCCTTCATCGTCGACCGGGGCACCCCTGGCTTGCGCACCGAAAGGATCGAGAACAAGATTTCGCTGCGCATCGTGCAGAACGCGGACATCCTGCTCGATGCCGTTCGGGTCGATGAGTCCGCCCGGCTGCCTCGAGCCCACTCGTTCCGGGACGCGAGCGCCCTCCTCACCGACTCCCGGGTGTGGGTCGCCTGGCAGACCGTCGGCCTGCAGTTCGCCGCCTACGACCATGCGCTCGCCTACGCGCTCGATCGTCACCAGTTCGGCAAGCCGATCGCCTCTTTCCAGCTCGTGCAGGAGAAGCTCGTGCGCATTCTGGAGAACGCCACGATGTGCCTGGGCACGATGGTGCGCATCGCGCAGTTGCAGCAGAACCGCACCCTGCGGTCCGAGCATGCGGCGATGGCGAAGGCATCAGGCAGCGCCCGGATGCGCGAATCGGTGGCGATGGCGCGCGGCATCCTGGGAGGCAATGGCATTTCGACCGACTTCGGGATGGCGCGAATATTCGCGGATGCCGAGGCCGTCTACAGCTACGAGGGAAGCTACGAGATCAACACCCTCCTGGTGGGGAGGGCGATCACGGGGATCTCCGCCTTCGAATAACGCTCGCAGTCGACCGGCACCCCCCTCACGTCTCGCGGGACGGTCGTTGGTGGGCGCGCGTCTCCCGTGCGCGCCACGGATCGTCGGGGTCCGCCCCGTGTCCCCGGAAGCCGCGCGTGCTCAAGAGCGACCGTGGCGGCATTGAATCCGTGGGCTCGCGCCACCCGATTCGATGCTCCCACCGACGTTTCAATCGTTTCGCTTCCCGCGTGAGCAGCGTCAGGAAATGGTCTTCCAGGCGATACCAGTGGTTGGGCCAGTCAAGATTCACCGTGACGAATTCATGGTCGCGGAGGACGCGAAGATGATGCTGTACCGCTGCTCGGCCAACGCCGAATTCGAGCATCAGGATCGCTTCGAGATCGCCCGCCATGTGTTCGCCACTGGCGAGGATCTCAACGAGGCGACGCCGAATCGGCTCCGCCATCACTTCATAGACATGCATGCCAACAGTCTTGTCAGTTTGGAGTGACGTCACTCCCAACTGACAACACGAATGGCGAACTGCCTGCCCCGCGCGGGGGTGGAGGAGCAGTCGTTAGAATTGGATGCCCATGACCGACGCGACGACCGACTACCGGATCTCCTATCCGGAGGAACTCCCGGTCAGTCGGCGACGCGCGGATATCGCCGCGGCCATCCGGGACCACCAGGTCGTGATCGTCGCGGGCGAGACCGGGTCGGGCAAGACGACGCAGCTGCCGAAGATCCTGCTCGAACTTGGCAAGACGAGCATCGGTCACACCCAGCCAAGGCGCATCGCGGCGCGCACCATCGCTGAGCGCATCTCGGATGAACTCGGCACGCCGCTCGGTGGACTGGTCGGCTACCAGGTGCGATTCACCGACACCGTCGGCCCTGACACTCGCATCAAGCTGATGACCGACGGCATCCTGCTCAACGAGATCCACCGGGATCGCCTGTTGCGCCAGTACGACGCGATCATCATCGATGAGGCCCACGAACGCAGCCTCACCATCGACTTCCTGCTCGGCTACCTCAAACAGTTGATGCCTCAGCGCCCCGACCTCAGCATCATCGTCACCTCCGCGACCATCGACCCCGAAAGCTTCTCCCGTCACTTCGCGGATGCTTCGGGCACGGGCGCCCCCATCATCGAGGTCAGTGGGCGCACCTTTCCCGTGGAGGTGCGCTACCGCCCGCTCGTGATCGAGGGGCCGATCGAGGGCCTCGACAGAGACGACGAGGATGCCGTGGAAGCCGACCTCGACCCGATGGAAGGCATCACCGCAGCCCTCGACGAGCTGGCGCGCGAGTCGAACGGCGACGTACTGGTCTTCCTCAGTGGGGAGAACGAGATCCGGGATGCCGAAGAGGCGATCGGCGGCCGGATCTCGACGGGCTCGATCACCGAGGGCACGGAGGTGCTGCCCTTGTACGGCCGACTGAGTTCTGCCGAACAGCACCGCGTCTTCGAGACTGGGCGGGCTCCCGGCATCCGCCGTCGCGTGGTCCTCGCCACCAACGTGGCCGAGACGAGCCTTACCGTACCGGGCATCAGATATGTGATCGATGCCGGCACTGCGCGGATCTCGCGGTACAGCGTGCGTTCGAAAGTGCAGCGGCTGCCGATCGAGGCGATCAGCCAGGCCAGTGCGAACCAGCGTTCGGGCCGGAGCGGCCGCACGAGTGACGGCATCGCCATCCGGTTGTACTCGGAAGACGATTTCATGCGGCGACCGGAATATACCGAGCCCGAGATTCTGCGGACAAATCTCGCCGCCGTCATCCTGCAGATGATCTCCCTCGGCCTCGGCGACATCGCCGCGTTCCCGTTCCTTCAGCCGCCGGACTCGCGGGGCATCAAAGACGGGCTCGATCTGCTTCGGGAGCTCGGCGCGATCGAAGCCGGAAGCGGGGACGACCCGCGCATCACACGCATCGGCAAGCAAATCGCCCAGCTGCCGATCGACCCGCGGCTCGCCCGGATGGTCGTGGAGTCGAAACAGCACGGCACCACCCGCGAGGTGATGGCGATCGTCGCCGGCCTCAGCATCCAGGATCCGCGGGAGCGCCCGCTCGATAAGCGACCGCAGGCCGACCAGTCGCACGCCCGCTTCGTCGACCCGACGAGCGATTTTCTCACTCTGCTCAATCTCTGGAACTACCTGCGCGACAGGGAGAAGGAGCTCAGCGGCAACCAGTTTCGCCGCCTCTGCCGCAGCGAGTACCTCAACTACCTGCGGGTGCGGGAGTGGAAGGATGTCTTCCGCCAGCTCGAGCGGATGGCGAAGCCGCTCGGACTCGTGGTGGGCAGCCCGGGTGCGGATTCGTCTGCGAACCCGAACGGCATCCACCGCTCGCTGCTGGCAGGCCTCCTGAGTCAGCTCGGTATCCGGGATGCGGCGAAGAAGGACTACATCGGCGCGCGGCAGGTGCGGTTCAGCGTCTTTCCCGGCTCGGCGCTCGCGAAGAAGCAGCCTGCCGAAATCATGAGCGCCGAGCTCGTGGAGACGAGCCGGCTGTTCGCGCGTACCAACGCAGCCATCGACCTGTCCTGGGCCGAGCACATCGCCGGCGACCTGGTCAAGCGCAGCTACAGCGAACCGCACTGGGAGAAGAAGCAGGGCTCCGCCGTCGCGTGGGAGCGGGTCACCCTCTATGGCGTGCCCATCGTCGCGCGCCGTCGGGCCCAGTTCGCGAAGGTCGATCCGGCCTATGCGCGCGAGCTGTTCATCCGGAACGCGCTGGTCGACGGCGACTGGGATCTCGACCGGGTCGACAGGCGCGTGAGCGCCTTCGACCGATCCAATCGAGCGTTGCGGAAGGAGCTGGCCGAGCTCGAGGAACGCACCCGACGTCGCGACCTGCTCTACGACGATGAAGCGGTGTTCGACTTCTACCAGCGTCGCATCCCGGCCGGCATAACCAGCCAGCGCCTGTTCGAGACCTGGTGGCGCAAGGCTCGCTCGGAGACCCCAGACCTGCTGACGATGACGGCCGAAAACCTTATCGACGAGGACGAGGCCGCACCGGTGGCCGAACTCGTGGAGACCTCGTATCCGACGACCTGGACCCAGGACGGACACCAACTCACCCTCGGCTACCGGTTCGAACCGGGAAGCGACGACGACGGAGTGACCGTGCAGGTGCCGATCGCCCTGCTCGCGGGCCTGAAGCCTCACGGGTTCGACTGGCAGGTACCCGGCTTTCGAGAGGAGCTGGTGACGGCACTGCTCAAATCGCTGCCGAAGGTGATCCGCCGCAATGTCGTCCCGGCGGGCGACTGGGCGCGTCGGTTGCTCGCCGAGCTACCCGACGCGACCGAAGAGACGTCACTTCGTGCCGCCCTTGCCGCGACGATTACCCGCCTCACGTACGTGCCGGTCGCGGTGAGTGATTTCGACGAGACCCGGGTACCCGCGCACCTTCGAGTGAGTTTTGCGGTCATCGACGAACGCTCGAGAACGGTGGCCCGAGGTATCGACCTGCCTACCCTGCAGGGACAGCTCGCCTCGACGGTGCGCGAAAGCGTGGTCCGGGCATCCGTCTCCCTCCGCAGCAGCCTCGAGCGCGCCGGGCTCACCGGCTGGGACTTCGACGAGCTGCCCCGCACCCTCGACATGAGGCAGGGTGTTAACACGATCCGGGCCTATCCCGCCCTCGTCGATGACGGTGCCAGCGTGGCCATCCGGCTGATGAGCACCCCGGAGGAGCAGGCTCGCCAGCACCAGCGCGGGGTGCGGCGGATGCTCCTTCTCGCCACCCCGTCGCCCGTGAGCTATGTGCAGGATCATCTGACGCAGACCGAGAAACTCACTCTGGCGCACAGCCCCTACCGCACCACCCACGAACTTTTCGAGGACTGCATGGCTCTGTGCATCGACCAGGTCGTCGGCGGCCGCGAGGTGTGGACGCGCGCCGAGTTCGAAGGTGTGCGTGCAGAGCTCTCGGCGTCGATAATGGATGCGCTGTTCCAGTCGGTCTCGCTGCTCACCAAGGTGATCGCCGGTTCGCGGGAGGCCGAGAAGGCTATCAAATCCGCGTCCAACATCGCGCTACTCAGCCCTCTCGCCGATGCCCGCGAGCAACTGTCGGCGCTCGTCTATCCCGGCTTCGCCTCCGCGGCTGGCCTGACCCAGCTGCGCCGGATGCCGGTCTACCTTGCGGGGATCGTGCATCGCATCGGCAAGCTCGGTGAGAATCACGGCCGCGACCGGGTGTGGATGACCGAGGTGCAGGCCGCGACGGCTCGGTTCGAGCTCGCTGGCGGTCGCCTGCCTCTCGCACCTGACTCGGCGGATCACCTGGTGCGTGCGCGGTGGCTGCTCGAGGAGCTGAGGCTCAGCCTGTTCGCCCAGCACCTCGGCACGGCGGGACCGGTCTCGGTGCAACGCATCGTCCGGGTGCTCTCGGAATAGCGGTTCGGTCGGTCAGCTCGCGGGAAACACCATGGCTTGTCCGATTGTGCGCAGGGCGACCTGGTCTCCAGCGCGGTAGTGGGGGCCGCTGGACACCGGGAGGTCGAACGCAGGGGTTCCGGCGATCTCGAGCCTGAGCATCTGGGACGATCCCTGGAACTCGACCGCGAGAACGCGCGCGGGCCCGGTTGGCGAATGCTCGACAACGAGCTGCTCGGGGCGGAACCCCAGCGCGCATGGCCCCTCGTGCATGGTCGCCTGCGTGACCGAGTCGAGAGGGTAGTGCACCCGGCCGCCGGAGGCGTGCGCGTCGAAGACCACCAGGTCACCGAGGAACCGCGCCGTTGCGAGGTCGGCCGGAGACGAATACAGCGCCGTCGGAGTTCCGACCTGTGCGAGTCGCCCGTCGCGCAGCATGGCGACCTGGTCGCCGAACGTGAGGGCTTCGGCCCGGTCGTGAGTGACGAGCACGGTGGTGATCCCCGCGGCGTTGAGCGCGGCGGAGACGAGGTCGCGCGTGGCGGTCCGGAGGCCGGCATCGAGTGCGGAGAACGGTTCATCGAGCAGCATCACGCCGGGCTTCCGAGCCATGGCGCGAGCGAGCGCGACGCGCTGCTGCTGGCCACCCGAGAGCTCGTCCGGGCGGCGGGTCGCAAGACTCGGATCCAGCGACACCAGTTCGAGAAGTCCGGCCACGATCGCCCGACGATCGCCGCGTTCGCGGCGATCGAGCCCGAAACTCACGTTCTGGCCCACGGTGAGATGCGGAAACAAGGCGCCGTCCTGGGCGACATGGCCGATGCCGCGGCGGTGCGCCGGGAGGGCGACCTCCGGGCCGGCCACGATGTCCGATCCGATGCGAATGGTACCGACATCCGGAAAATCGAAACCGCTGAGCAGCCGTAACAGCGTGGTCTTGCCGGAGCCGGAGGACCCGACTACCACAGTCTTGGACCCGCTGGCCACGGTGAGGTCGATGGAGTCGAGTACGGGCGTCGCGCCGTAGCTTTTGCCGACCCCGGTGAGTTGGATCCCGCTCACAGGCCCTGCCCCGCCATTCTCCCGGATCGGGCGCGCGCAAACAGCAGGTAGGTGACCGGCATTGAGAGCAGGATCATGAGAGTGGCATACGGCGCCGCCCCGGCATAGTCGATGTCATTCACCCGTGACCAGAACTGGGTGGCAAGCGTGCGCGTGCCATTCGGTGCGAGCAACAGGGTGGAAGTCAACTCTGTGACAATACCAAGGAATACCAGGGCTGCCCCGGCAAGCGCCGAGGGGAACACGAATCGCAGGGTCACCGTCGAAAAGGCGACCAGGGGATGCCGACCCAAAGAACGAGCCGCCTCCTCGATTCCCGGCGGCACCTGGGCGAGACCGGAGCGCAGATTCACGATCGCTCGTGGCAGGAACATCAACAGGTAGACCACGATCACCAGTGCGGCCGACTGGTAGATGGCCGGTACCAGTCGGATGGCCACGGTCACGAATGCCAGAGCGGTCACGAGGCCGGGGAGCGAGCTGGTCACATAGTTGACAGATTCGAGTGCGCGCGCGAGGCGACCGGGAAACCTCACCGCGAGCAACGCGATCGGAAACGCCAGGACCGTGGTGACCAAGGCGCCGACGAGCCCGTACCCGATGGTCTGCCCGAGAGCAGAAGCGAGATAGCGCTCCGACCAGGCCGCGGGTCCCCCCGAGATGAGCCAGCGCCCGACGCTGGCAAACGGCACCCCCACCGAAAGCGCCACGAGGACGCCGAGGAAGAGATAGGCAGCCGGTGCGAGCGCGCCGAGACGGGCGCGCTCGGAGGTCCGGGCCGATCCCGAGCCGATGCGCGCGTACCGTGCTCCCCCTCGGGCCCCCGATTCCCCCACCAGCAGGAACAGGCTGAGGAGCACCAGCACCCCGGCAAGGGCGTTGGCGGCGGGGCCGTTGAAGGTGGAGCGGAACTGATCGACGATCGCCGTGGTGAAGGTGTCGAATCGGATCATGGCGAAGGCACCGTACTCCGCCAGCAGGTGCAACCCGATGATGAGAGAGCCGCCAAGAATGGGAAGTCGAAGCTGCGGGAGCACCACGCGCAGGAAAACGCCGAGGGGTGGAACGCCGAGGGACCGCGCAGACTCTTCCACGGCGGGGTCGAGTCGCCGGAGGGCCGCGACGGTGGGCAGGTATACGAGCGGAAAATAGGAGAGTCCGGCCACCAGCACCCCCGACCACAGGCCGCTGAGCGAGGGAACCGCGCTCACCCACCCGTAGCTGTTGACGAACGCGGGGATGGCCAGGGGCGCGACCAGCAGCACCGCGAACACCCGGGCACCGGCGAGGCGGGAGCGCTCGACCAGCCAGGCCGCCGCGACGCCGACTACGGCACAGAGCGGAACGGTGATGAGCACGAGCCCTGCCGTGTTCGCGACCAGTTCGGCGACCCGGGGACGGAAGACCAGGGCTCCGAGTGTCGGTCCGCCGGTGGCGATCGCCGTGACCACCACGTAGCCGAGGGGCAGCAGGCCCAACAACGACACCCCGGTGGCCATCGCGAGGATGGCCGCCGGGGTTCGAAGTCGTGATCTATTCATGGGGAGGAAGCGGTCAGAGCAGGCCGGCCGCAGTCATGAGATCCGTGACCTTGCGGCTGTCGAGCTGCGACGGGTCGAGCACCGGGGCATCCAAATCACGAAGCGGCACGAGCGCAGTGTTCGGGGTCACGCCGCTGGCGACCGGGTACTCGAATGCCTCCGACGATGATGCCTTCTGCAGAATGCCCTGCCCGGATTTCCCGGTGATGTATTTCAGGAACGCCTGTGCCGCCACCGGATTCTTCGCGGTCTTCAGCACGCCGGCGCCCGAGGTGCTCACAAACGCGCCAGGGTCCTGGTTCTTGAAGTAGTAGAGCTTCGTATTGTCGCTGTTTTCTCCCGTGCCGGCCTGGTCGCCGAACCAGTAGTAGTGATAGATCACCCCGGCGGGAATCTGGCCGGCGTTCACCGCTTTCATGACGGCACTGTTGCTCTTATAGACGGTCGCATTCTGCTTCATCGATGCCAGCCAGGCCGTCGTCGCCTTCTCTCCCTTGAGGGTGAGGAGCGCGCCGACGATGGCCTGGAAATCGGGGCCCGACGGCGATGCCGCCCAGCGGCCCTTCCAGCTGGCATCCGCAAGATCGAGCAGTGATGCCGGAAGCTGACTCTCCGAAAGCAGGGTCGGGTTGTAGACGAGGACGGTGCTTCGCGCCGCGACGCCGGTCCACCGACCCGAGGAAGGACGATAGGCCTGCGGCACTTGTGCGAGAGTCGCGGCGTCGACCGGAGCGAAGAGTGTGGCGTTATCGACCAGGTTCATCGCCGGGGAGTTTTCGGTGAGGAACACGTCGGCCGGCGATGCGCTGCCCTCCTGCACCAGTTGGTTGCCGAGTTCGGAGTCGTCCCCGTTGCGCAGCGTGACGGTGACACCGGTCTGCTTGGTGAATTCGTCCGCCCAGGCCTGAGTGAGATCCTCGTGCTGGGCGTTGTAGACGGTGATCGCTCCGCTCGGGCCGGAGCCGACGCCTTTCTTCGCCGAGGGCGTCGCGTTCGCGCAGCCGGCGAGCACGGTCACTGTCGCGACTGCGAGCACAGCAGCGCCGATCCACTTGCGGGTGGTCATCATGGCAGAAGGTCCTTCGGTCGGGGTGGGCTCACCCGATCGGGCGGCGCAGCTTTAGGTAAGCCTACCCTAACCTGCTCAGGACGGTATGTCGACCACGCGCACGGCCTCCGCCTCGTAGAGCGCCACCAGCTCACGCTTGAGCACCTTACCGCTCGGTCCTAGTGGAAGAACCTCGACAATTTCCACCCGGCGCGGGTACTTGTAGGCGGCTAGCTTCTCCTTCGCGTACTCCGCGATTGAGGCGGTATCCACATCCGCTCCGGGGGCGAGCACCACGACGGCCACGATCTCCTGGCCGTGCCGCTCGTGCGAAACCCCGAAGACGGCAGCGGTCGAGACCGACGGATGCGCCACCAGTACCTCTTCGACCTCCCGCGGGTACACGTTGTAGCCGTTGCGCAGGATCATGTCCTTCTTGCGGTCGACGATCCAGAGATAGCCGTCCGCGTCTTTGGTGCCGAGGTCGCCGGTGCGGAACCAGCCGTCCACGATCGCCTTAGCGGATTCCTCCGGCAGATTGAGGTAGCCCTTCATGAGGTTGTGGCCGCGGATCACGATCTCGCCCAGTTCGTCGATCGGAAGCAGCTCGATCGATTCTTCGACCTCGGCGCGCGCGATCTCCACCTCGACTCCCCAGATCGGTGTGCCGATGCTTCCGGCGCGCGGTGTGCGCCCCACATGGTTGAAGCTCGCGACCGGCGAGGTCTCGGTGAGTCCGTAGCCCTCGTAGATTTCCACCCCGAATTCCGCGCGGAACCGTTCGATTACGGCGAGGGGAAGGGACGACCCGCCGGAGACGGCGTACCTCAGCTTCGGGCGCTCCGCGGTCTTCTTCGCTGCTTCGAGGAGCGCGATATACATGGTGGGAACGCCCATCATGATGGTGCACCCCGAGTCGATGAGCAGGCGAAGCGCCGAATCCCCGTCGAACTTCGGCAGCAGCACGATCTTCGCCCCGGCGCGCAGGCCGGTGTTGAGCGTGCAGGTCTGGCCGAAGGTGTGGAACAGCGGAAGTCCGCCGAACACCGTGTCATCCGCCCGCATGTCAAAGGTGGTGAGCAGCAAAGTGTTGGTCTGTTCGACGAGCGCGAGGTGGCTGCCCATCGCCCCCTTCGGCTTGCCGGTGGTGCCGCTCGTGTACAGGATCGTGGCGGTGTCCGAGGGCTGTCGAGGCAGGTAGGTGCGAATGGGTTGCGCTTCGGCGGCGAGTTTCTCGAGCGGCAGGATGCCCTCGATCGGCTCCTGTGCCAGGACCGACAGCACTGGAATACCGGCCTGCGTTGCGCCCTTCGCTCCCTGCCCGAGCAGCGGCGCCGCGCAGATGAGCATGGTGGCGCCGGAATCGCGCAGCACGTATTCGATCTCATCCGCTTTGAGGAGGGCGTGGATCGGCACGACGATGCCGCCAATGCTGAGAATCGCGAAGTATGCGCGTGCGAAGTCGGCCACGTTGGGAATGAGGATGGCGACGGCGTGACCCTCGGTCACCCCCTGCCCGAGGAGCGCCCCGGCATAGCTGCGGGTCTGCGTCCACAGCTCGACGTAGCTGATCTCCTGGCTCCCCACAACCAAGGCCACGTTGTCGGGCGTTCGGTCCGCGGATTCCTTGAGAATCGCGGCGACGGAAAGCGTGGAGTAGCTCGGTTCGGTCATGGTGTTCCTGTCATCCTCGACTGGGTGCGTTCGACTGGGTGCGTTCGACTGGGTGCGTTCGACTGGGAACGCTGGTTCGCACGCTACGCCAAGGGGTGCGGAAACTTCAACTTCACCACGGGCCGGAAGTAGAAATGGCAGGGAACAGGCAGCATCGGCCGAAGATCGCCGCGTCGATAGTGCGGAATCAGCCGGGCGTATCGCAGGGAGGTCCGGGTCCTCCCGCTCTGATGGCGTAGGGCACTGAAAATGAGTGTCGCCAACTGTGCTGGCCACCCCTCGATCGGTCGATTTCGCGCCTCGGTCGTCCTCTCCTCCACAGCCGGTTCGGGTGCGGGTAGTCCACAGGTAAAATCAGATAAAATGCTGGTCAAATGGCAGATTAGACTTGATTTTGAGGGTGGGGAGTGGGAGAATAGAGCCATGACATTGGCCCTCGAACTCGCTCCGGTCGGCACCCCCGCGCCGGACCCGTGGGCCGTTCCGGGGGTGCCGACCGGGCCGACGCCGGGGAGGGAGTTCGGGTCCGATCACGGGTTCGGCAGTGGGGACCCGGGGGAAGCGCGCATGCTCGCCGACCTCGAGTCCGCGTTCGCCGCCCGGCGGTCCATCGACGCCAGCATCGCCCGACTCGCGGTGGAAGCCGAGCACATGATGGCCCTGCGTGCCGCCGACCCGGCGATCTCCCACCAATCCCCTCGCGGTGTAGCCGAACTGCTGGTAGACGTCGGCCGGATTCCGCTGGCCGAAGCGCACCGGTTCACCCGGGTCGGACGGTCGACCGAACCGACCATCACCCTGGTGGGCGAAAAACTCCCGGCCCAGTTCGGGCTGTTACGGCACGCCCTGGATGCCGGCACCCTCCCGATGGAGTCCGCCCATCACATCATCACCGCCCTCAGCCAAGCCACCCCCCGCGCCGAGGAGGAGCATCTGCTCGCCGCCGAATACGCCTTGGTCGCCTTCGCCAGCGAATGCCCCGCCGACCTGGTGCGAAAAGTCGCCATTTCCTGGCGGGACGCCCTCGACGTCGACGGAATCGAACCGCGCGAAAACACCCTCACCGCGCTGTGCTGCCTGCGCCGAACCCTGCGGCCCGACGGGATGAAGCGGTACACCCTCGACGCCGACCCGCTCAGCGCCGCCTATTTGGATGCTGCGATCGACGTTCATGTCGGCGCGAACATCCGCCGGCCCACCTTCACCAGCCCGGGCACCGGCGTTGATGCCGACACCGATGAGACTCCCTTCGCCCCGCGGAGCATCGCCCAGCTCGCCGCCGAAGCGGTCATCGACCTCGCCCGGCATGGCATCGCCTGCAACAACACCGAAATCCCCGTCCGCGCCACCACGATCGTGGTGCGGATGACTCTCGAATCCCTCCTCACCGGACTCGGGGAAGCGAACATCGACGGCATCGAACAACCCATCTCCGCGAAGACCGCCCGCCGGCTCGCCGCCGAAGCAGACATCATCCCCCTGGTCCTCGGCAAGGACAGCGACGTCCTCGACCTCGGCACCGCGCAACGACTCTTCAGCCGAGCACAAAAGATTGCCCTGGCGGAGCGTTTCGGCGGCTGCGCCTGGCGCAACTGCTCGCAGCCGCCCAGCCACACCGAAGCCCACCATCTGCTCTGGTGGGGACACGACGGCCCCACCGACTTTAACAACGGAATCCTGCTCTGCTCACAGCACCATCATGAAGTCCACCGCAACAACTGGATGATCGAAGTCCGCGGTGACACCCCCTGGTTCATCCCGCCAAGCCGAATCGACCCCCACCGCACCCCACGACGCGGAGGCAAATCACCCACTCCAAGCCAGACAACACACCACCCCCACACAAACACGACGTAACACGGCAGAACCATGCCTCGAAAACGTCGGTGGGCCGGTTACAGCTTCTTCTCGTAGCAGAGCGCGTTCGACATCAATTCGAACGGCGAGTACGGTGCGGTGACCGAGTATCCGAGGCTGGCGTAGAGACCGATCGCCGCGTGTTGGCGCGTGCCGGTCTGCAGAATCAACCGTGTCGAACCGAGCTCTCGAGCCGCGGTCTCCAGTTCGATCATGAGTGCGCGGGAGATGCCTGTGCCGCGATGCGATTCGTGCACGAAGACCTTCTTGATTTCCAGGATGCCGCGGGGGTCGGCATCCGATCCCCAGGGACGCAGACCCGCTTGCCCGACGGGCGTGTCTCCGGAGAGTGCAAGGAGGGTCGCGACGATCGACTCCGGCACGACAGCGAATGCCGTGGAGAGAGCTCGAGCCGTTTCCGGCGGATAGTGATCAGTCGTCGACCCGTAGAGCTCGGTCATTTCGACTTCCATGATCTCCCTCAGGGCTGAGGCGCGCGGGTCGACCCAGTCGACCCGCGCGATCTCGATGGCTTCTGAGGAATCCGAACCGGCTACTGCGCGCCTACAGTCACGCTCTTCGATGTGGCGCTGGCGTTCGACTCATATGACGTGTTCGTCGACTCGAAGAAGTTGACCAGTTGGAGAGTGTCATTTGCCGTCGCCATCCACTTGGCCGGGTTCGTGACGTTGTATTCGGCCTCGAAGCCGAGCTCCTCAAGTCGTCGGTCGGCCAGGTATTTGACGTACTGGTTGATGTAGTTGGCGTTGAGACCGAGGATGCCACCGGGAAGCAGGTCGCGGTTGTACTGCTCCTCGAGCTCCACGGCATCCAGGATCATCTGCTTGATCTCGGCGGCGAACTCCTCCGTCTGCAGGTCGGGGTTCTCCTCGAGCACGGTGAGGATGAGGTTGATACCGAACTTGAGGTGGAGGGACTCGTCGCGAACGACCCAGTCCATGAGCGATCCGAAGTTGCGCAGCAGGTTGCGCTGGCGGAACGACAGGGCAACCATGAAACCCGAGTAGAACCAGAGGCCCTCGAGGATCACGTTGTACGCCACGAGATTGCGTACGAAATCCTTCTTGCCCTCGGTCGTGGTGATGTCGAGGGTGTTCTCCGTCATGCGACGGATGTACCGGATCTCGAACTCCTCCTTCTTCGCCATCGACGGGACGTCGACGTGCGAGTTGTAGGCGGCCTCGCGGTCGATCGGGAAGGTCTCGAGCACGTACTCGAACGACATGCAGTGATTGGCTTCCTCCCACATTTGCTTTGCGAGATAGATGCTGCACTCGGCCGCGTTCACATAGGGGTAGACGCCGAAGGCGAGTGCCTTGTTCACGAGAAGCTCGTTGGGGTTGAAGTAGCTCATCAAGAATGTGACCGCGTGACGCTCCTCGTCGGTCATCTTCTTGAAGTCGGCGATGTCTTCGCCGAGCTGGATCTCGTTGGGGAACCAGGTGTTCGCCACGGCCTGGTCGTAGAGGTCCATCGCCCACTGGTAGCGGATCGGTTTGAGTAGCAGGCCCTCTTGCAGGCCGGTTCCTAGGATTCCCATTATTGGCAGCTTTCGCATTGCAGTTCGTCCATCGGGTCTACCGGGACTTCATATTCGGACATTGTGGAGTCATTCATTTCTACTCTCCCGACTTGGGAGAGAGCCCACCGAAGCCGAAGCCACGCCGGGGGGACGGATCAACCGGAGCCGCCACTACGGTGGGCAGCGATGTGGCGGGCCCAGTGGCTGGAGCCGACGTGGCCGGAGCCGCAACACCGGCCGAGCCGAAGCCCTTTCGCACGGCCCCGGAGGCTCCCGTTCCGATCGCTTCGGACTTGTTCACCTTGACGGTGGATTGCTCCGCCGTGTGCCGTGGCTTCATGTGCAGGTAATAGGTGGTCTTCACGCCACGTTCCCAGGCCGCGAAATAGATGTCCATCATGTCACCGAGGTCACGCGTCTCGAGGTACATGTTGCGACTGATCGACTGGTCGATCCACTTCTGGGCGCGGGCCGCGACTTCGAGGAACGAATAGGGCGACAGCTGGAAGCTCGTCTTGTAGGTGGCTTTCACCTGATCCGGGATCGCCGCAATGTTCTGGATATCGCCCTGGCTGCGCAGGATCGCCTCCCGGGTGGTATCCCAGATGCCCAAGCGCTGGAGGTCACTCACCAGGTTGCGGTTCACCTCGAGGAACTTGCCGTTCGAGGTGGCGCGGGAGAAGATCTGCGAGAACTGCGGGTCGAGACCCGGCGTCGTGCCGGCCACAAGCCCGATGGATGCGGTGGGCGCGATCGCCATGAGCGTCGCGTTGCGCATCCCACCCCTGACCTTCAGGCGCAGGGCGTCCCAGTCGAGCCGGGTCGTGCGGTTTACCTTGATCTCCCTGCCGCGATCGGCCTCGGTGAGCGCGATCGAGTCGAGGGGCACAAGGCCCTCCGACCAGCGGGAGCCGGCGAAGTTCGGGTACGAGCCGCGCTCCTTTGCGAGGTCGGCGCTCTCATCGATCGCCGCATAGGAGACATGCTCCATGATCTCGTCGATCAGGTCGTAGGATTCTTCGCTCTCGTAGCTGAAGCCGAGACGCTCGACCACATCGGTGAAGCCCATGACGCCGAGTCCGACGGCACGGTTCTGCGCGTTGGAGAAGTCGGCCTCCGCCACCGAGGAGCGCGTGATGTCGATCAGGTTGTCGAGTTGGCGAACGGCGAGACGCGCGCTCTCTTCGATCTTGCCGAAGTCGATTTTCGTTGCCCCGGTCGAGTCCTCGACGAGCAGGTGACGGGACAGGTTGATCGACGCCAGGTTGCAGACGGAGACGTTGTCCTCGTCCTGCGGAAGGGTGATCTCGGTGCAGAGATTGGAGAGGTGAATCGTGCCGGTGTTGTTGTTCAGCGCTCGGTTGTTGATCGTGTCCTTCCAGCACAGCCACGGGTGGCTGGTGGTCTGGAGGGAGATGAGGATCGATTTGAACTGCTCCCGAGCGGTGATCTTCTTGAACAGGCGCATCTCGCCGGCATCGGCCTTGGCGACGTACTCGTTGTATTTCGCCGAGAATGCCTTTCCGTACAGCTCGTTGAGGTCCTGCACTTCGAGTGGATCGAAGAGGTACCAGTCGTCGTCGTTCTGCACGCGCTTCATGAACTCGTCACTGATCCAGACCGCAGTGTTCGCGGTGCGGGTGCGACGGTAGGGATCACCGGAGTTCTGGCGCAGGTCGAGGAACTCGGGGAAGTCCAGGTGCCAGTTCTCCATGTAGAAGCAGAGAGCGCCGAACTTCTTGCCACCGCGGCTGACCGCGCGGAGGATCGAGTCGATCGTGTGCATGAACGGGATCGGGCCGGTCGACGTCGTGTTGTTGGATCGGATGGGCGAACCCTGCGCCCGCAGTTTGGTGACACTGAGGCCGATGCCTCCGGTGCCCTTGGTGAGCCACATCACGTCGCGGGTGGTCTTGGCGATGTGCTCCATGTCATCCTGCATCTCCATGACGAAGCAATTCGCGAGCTGCGGGTAGACGGTGCCGGCGTTGACGAGGGTGGATCCCGCCGCCAGGTACTCGAGCCGCGACATCTTCTCGTAGAACCTGATGGCGTGCGCGGTCGGGTTCGCCTCGTTGAGAGAGAGGCCCATCGCGATGCGCATCCAGAAGTACTGCGGCACCTCCAGCGCGTCACCGTTGCGACCCTTGATGCCGTAGCGGTTGTTGAGGGTGACGACGCCGATGTACTTGAGCAGTTCGTCGTGCGCAGGCTCGAGGGCATCCGCCAAGACCTGCAGGTCGAAGAGTTCGGTGAGGCGGGAGTCGAGCAGCTTCTCGTCCACTCCGCGGGTCACGTTGGCGGCGAAGTGACTGGCGTGGAGTGCTTTGAGTTCGTCCGGGTTCTCGTAGTCGCCGAGTACCCGCTTGTAGATGGTCTTGAGGAGCAGCCGCGCGGCGACCGTGTCGAAAGCCGGGTCATCCTTCACGTTCTGGAGGGCTACCTGGATGACCGCCTCGTCGAGCTGCTGGGTGGTGATGCCGTCGAACAGGGTCAGCTCGAGTTCGCTCGCGATCTGCGTGACCCAGGTGATGTTCTCGTCGAGACCGGCACTCGCGTGCTCGATGGCAAGGTTGATTTTGTTCGCGTCATACGGCTCGCGCTGCCCATTGCGCTTGACTACGGTAATCGCCACGTGTGCTTCCCCTCGTGCGGTCCTCAACAGGGCCGAAATGGTGTGCGGAAACCTTCGTCTCACGCCCCTCGACCAGTGCGGTCGAAGAGCGGCGGTTCCGCGGTTTGACCACTATATAGCGGGCCTCCGACAAAACGGTAACCCCATATGTAGTGGGCGTGTCATCCACAGGATGTGGATAAGTCCACCGGTTTCTGCACAGCCTGTGCACAATCCACGGCGCTGTTATGACGAGAGTATCCGCGACACCCGACACCGACGAATTCGTGCCCGACCGGTAGGCTTGCACCCTCGTGAAGACCTATCTGAACCTCCTGAAAACGCGCGGGGTCGCGCGCATCATGGCGGCCCAGCTGGTCGCACGGTTTCCCAACGGGATGCTCTCGCTCGCGTTCCTCCTGCACATCCAGCAGATCGCCGGCTCGTACTTCGCGGCGGGGCTCGTGCTCGCAGCGACGAGTCTCGGCCAGGCGATCGCCGGACCGCTCACCAGCCGATGGATGGGCATCTGGGGCATGCGGCGTGTGCTCGTGCTCACTCTGACCGTCTGCGCGGCGGCCATCGGCACCATTGCGCTGGCTCCCGCACTCCCGATCGGTCTCTATATGGCGATCGGATTCGTCAGCGGACTCAGCACCCCACCCATCCAGCCGGCGGTGCGCACGATCTACCCCAAAATGGTGAACTCGCGGCAACTCACGCCGCTGTTCTCCCTTGACGCGTCGGCCCAGGAGGTGATCTGGGTCCTCGGGCCGGTGATCACGACCTTCATCGCCTTCCAGGTCAGCACCGTGCTTGCCATCCTTCTGGCTCTCGCTTTCCTCGTCGGCGGTGGCATCTGGTTCATCTCCTCTCCCGAGGTGGGCCGCGTGCGCATCCCGCGCAGCAAACGCAACCTCGGAGCGGTGCTCAAAAAGCCCGCAGTGCTCCTCGCGACGACCACCGGCTTTCTGCTCGTCGGCTCCTTCGCCGCGCTCGAAGCGGGGGTGGTCTCGGCCTTCGGAGGGGGCGGGTCAGAGGCCGGAATCGTGCTTGGCCTCTTCGCCGTCGGCTCGTTGATCGGTGGGCTCGCGCTCGGCCACATCCCGATCGGTCCGTGGGCGCTCGCGCGCCGCCTGTTCGCGATCTTCGTCGGGATTTCGCTGGCCGCGGCATCCCTGAACTTCTGGTGGCTCGCCGTCACCCTGCTCATCGCGGGTGTCGGCATCGCGCCGGCCCTCGCCGTGATGTTCGCGATCGTGTCGGCGAGCGTGCGGTTCAGCGAAACTGCCGAGGCCTACGGTTGGGTGGGCACCGGGCAGCTCATCGGCGCCGCGATCGGATCGGCCGTCGCCGGATTCATGATCGACAGTTTCAACGCGCCGGGAGCCTTCTGGGTGGCGGCCGCGCTCGCCGGAATCGGATTCCTCATTCCGACGATCTTCCATCGAGCCCATCCGGACCTGCGCGGACGCGATGCGAGTCCGATCCCCGACACGGAGCCGATCGCAACACATCCCGGGTGACGCCCCTTCGCCGCGGATGGGCGGGCGGGTCTTCGATAATGGAGAAATGAACGCCACGATCTCGCCCACCCTCACCATGAACGACGGCCGCGACATCCCCCAACTCGGTCTCGGTGTCTACAAGGTGCCGGATGCCGAGGCGGCGCGAGTGGTGCAGGTCGCGCTCGAAGCCGGGTATCGCCACATCGACACCGCGACCCTCTACAACAACGAGCGCGGTGTCGGCGACGGAGTGCGCGCCTCCGGGGTGCCGCGCGACGACGTGTTCGTCACCACGAAGGTCTGGGATGACGACCACGGTTTCGACGCCACCCGCCGAGCCTTCGACACGAGCCTCGAACTGCTCGGTTTCGATTACGTGGACCTGTACCTCATCCACTGGCCGGTGCCGTCGAAGGACCTTTTCGTCGAGACCTGGCGTGCCCTCGAAACGATCAGAACTGATGGTCGCGCCCTATCGATCGGGGTCTCGAACTTCGCTCCACACCACATCGACCGTCTCCTGGCCGAGACCGACACAGTGCCGGCGATCAACCAGGTGGAGTTGCACCCGTGGCTGCCGCAAAGGCAGGTGCGGTACTACGACGCGAGTCTCGGCATCCTCACCGAAGCCTGGTCCCCGCTCGCCCGCGGTCGACTGATCGGCGACCCGGTGCTCGATTCGGTCGCCGCGAAACACCACCGGAGTGCTGCGCAGGTGGTTATCCGCTGGCACCTGCAACTCGGCACCGTGGTGATACCGAAGTCCGTGACGGAAAGCCGGATCGTCGAGAATTTCGAGGTGTTCGACTTCGCACTGGATGCCGCTGACCTGTCCGCGATCGCCGGGCTCGAGTCGGGAGTACGAACGGGCATGGAGCCCGACGCCCACTGAGTCTCGGTGCTACCAGCGGTCGTGCACGGCCGCCCGGAACTCGCGATCGTAGAGTTCTTTCACGGCCTCGGTGAAGGCCTGGCTCAGCCGGGGCACCGCACCGGCGGCCGCATTGCTCTTCGCTTGCGCGACATTCCGCGCCCCCGGGATGACCGAGCTCACCCCTTCCAGTTGGGCGACCCAGGCGAGAGCCACTTGGGCGGTGCTGAATCCGGATGCGGCGGCCTCGCCCGGCAGCAGCGCCGCGAACTCCTGTGCGGCGGCGACGCCCCGCTCGAAGTCGACCCCGGAGAAGGTCTCCCCCACGTCGAACGCCGAACCGTCGCGGTTGTAGCTGCGGTGGTCGTTCGCGGCGAAGCTGGTATCTGCCGTGTACTTGCCGCTCAGCAGCCCGGAAGCGAGGGGGACCCGCGCGATGATGCCGACACCGGCCGAGATCGCGGCGGGAAGAACGGCGTCCAGCGGCTTCAGGCGGAACGCGTTCAGGATGATCTGCACGGTGGAGACATTCGGTCTCGCGATCGCGGCGAGCGCTTCACCCACAGTTTCGACGCTCACGCCATAGGCCGCGATCGCGCCCTCGGAGACGAGAGTATCGAGATCGTAGAAGACCCGGTCGTTCGAGAAGACTGCCGTCGGTGGACAGTGCAATTGCACCAGATCGAGGGTGTCGGTGCGCAGGTTTGCTCGGGAGCGATCGGTCCATTCGCGAAACTTCGCCAGCGTGAAATTGGCGGCATCCTGAGCCTCGCGCCGACCCATCTTGGTGGCGACGGTGATGCCATGGTTTGGGCGATCGGCGAGGTACCCGCCGATCAGCCGTTCGCTTCGCCCGTCGCCGTAGACATCCGCGGTGTCGAAGAGAGTGACGCCAGCGGCGACGGATGCATCGAGCACGGCCCGGGCATCCGTCTCCGTCACCTCGCCCCAGTCGGCACCGAGCTGCCAGGTGCCGAGCGCGATCGCGGAAACGGGGCGGTGGGTGCGACCGAGGATGCGAGTGTCCATCACCCCAGCCTAGGTCGACCCACCGCCGGGCCCGACTCAGTCGCGCAGTTTTTCCTTGTAGTCGTTCTTGGCCTTGGTCGCGTCGCGCTCGGCCTCGGCCTTCGAGACCTCACCCTCCGCCCGCTTCACCTCGGCATCGGCCTTGGCCTCGTCGACCCGGTCGCTCACCCGCTCCTTGGTGTCGTCGGCCCATTCGCCAACCTTCTTGCCGGTCGCATTCGCCGCGTCTTTTGCATTGTCCAACAGGCCCATGATTTCTCCTTAGCTGTGTCGTTCTCTTCACCGTAATCCTCTAGCGCGAGAGGGGTTTCCGGCTCCCACGGGATTCCCAGAATGCGCGACACAGTGACGAATGGAACGAGTGAAACGTTGGGTAGCGGCTCCTCCCTCAGCCGATCTACCGTTGGTGCATGAGGCGGATCCTGGTCATCACACTGCTGCTCGTCGCGGCGCTCGGGATGGTGGGCTGCACCTCCTCGGGCGGGTCCTCCGGTTCGGGTCCGTCTGGCACGACTCGCTCCGGGGGCCCAGCCAGCGCACCCGATCGGGGGACCGCCGTCACGGGCGGCGGTGCCGTATCGCCGCCGACAGCTGCGCGCTCGGTGATTACCACCGGCACGATCTCGATCACCGTCGACCGGCCATCCGTTGCCGCGGACGAAGCGGCACGCATCGCGGATGCGGCGGGCGGCCGCGTCGACGGACGTAACGAGCGCCCCGCGACCGAGGGCGTGCCCGGATCCGCCCAGCTGGTGCTGCGCATCCCGAGCGCGAAGCTGGATGGCGCGCTCCAACAGCTGAAGAGGCTCGGCCGCGTGGAGAAGGTCTCGCTCGCAACGCAGGATGTCACGGGGGTGACGCAGGATCTGGACGCCCGCATCACCGCTCTCAGCACCTCCGTCGGCCGACTCACCGAACTCATGTCGCGCGCAACCACCACCGCGGACCTCATCTCCATCGAGTCGGCCCTGGCCGAACGGCAGTCGAACCTCGAAAGCTTGACGGCCCAGAGACGCGGCCTCACCGACCAGGTCGATCTCGCCACTCTCACGGTGGACTTCGGCACCGCCGCCACTGCGCCGGTGCGACCGCCCGCCACCTTCGTCTCGGGGGTGGTCGCCGGATGGGGCACGTTGGTCAGCTTCTTTTCCGCTCTCCTCGTCGTCGTCGGGGTGCTGCTTCCCTGGATGATCGTCGCGGCGGTACTGGGCGGCATCCTGATTCTCGTCTGGCGGCGTATCCGCACGACCCACCAGCCCTGAGTCAGCGTTGGCGCGCCAGGTGCTCGAGCAACTCCGGGGCCGCCCGATCGATTTGGGCACCACCCAGACGGATGCCCGCCACCAGCACCACCGTGCCGAGGCCGACGCCGACCACGAGTCCGATCCAGCCGAGGATCGCCGTTCCTGTCGCCGCGCCGACCACCGCGAGCACGAGTTCCGGCATCACAAGCACCCCGAGCACCCCCCACGTCGCGAAGGTCGTGAGCGCGCTCGTGAAACCCGCCCCGGGTGCCGCCTTGAACGGGTTATCGCCCGGGCCCGGCACGGGGATGATGATGTACGCCGATGCCAGGCTCGAGACGCCGAGCCCACTGAGGAAGATGCCGATCGACAGGCCGAGTTGCCCCGGGAGAACCGCCGACGAACCGCTGATCCAGACCGACCCGATGGTGAGGAGGATCACGATCGGCAAACCGAAACTCGCGAGGGCCGCGGCGCGGCCGAGCCGGTCATCCCTCCCCCGCACCCCGGACGCGACCTGGGTCGCAAAGGCCGTGCCCTCATAGGACAGGTCGGTGAAGATCGACAGCGAGAGCAGCACGGCCACGAGCGGACCGACGGCGTTCAACAGTTCGAGCGATCCGTACCGGCTGTAGAAGAACATCAGTACGGGGATCAGCGGCACGACGAGCAGCTGGCGGGCGTACCGCGGATCGCGCATCCAATAGGTGAGCGACCGTGCCGCCACCGCTCCGGCCGGGGTGGCGGGAAAGACACCGAAGAGCCCGAGCTTTCCGCGGCCACGGCTCCGCACGGTGCTGTGGGCCGGTGTGACGAGCGCGACGGCGAGGCTCCGTCGCCACAGGAGCACGAGCAGCGCGAACGTGACGACGCCGATGAGAAAATGCAGGCCGGCCACGCCCCACCGGCCGAGGGCGACATCCGACGGCACCGCCCAGAGAGCGCCGAGCGGTGTCCAGGCGAGCGAATCGGCGAGGCCGGGAAGCACATCCGTCGCCGTGCGGATGCCCGAAGAGAGCGACACGATGATCGGGCCGAGCAGCACAAGCGGAATGATCGCGAGGAAACCCGCCGCCTCGCGAAAGCGCCGCCCCGACGTGAAGGTGCCGCTCACGGTGAAGACCGCACGCGAGCCGACGATGCAGGTCGCCGCGGCGATGGCCGCACTTACCGCAGCGATGAGGGCGATGAGCGGATGCGGCCACCAGGTTCCCGCGGTCGCCAGCGATGCGAGCATGGTCACGATGCCGGGAACACCAACGAGTCCTCCGAGGGCGAGCCCGATCAGGAGGGTGTTGAGCGGAATCGGGAACGTCACCAGCCGCGCCGGCTCGAGGGTCTGGTCGATTCCGGACGTGAACAGCGGAACCACAATCCAGCCGAGCAGGAGGGCCGAGCCCGCCAGCACCACCACTGTTCGGGCGACGGTGACCGGTGCGCCGCTGAGAGCCACGAGGCCGATCGTGGCGCCGAACAGCACACCGAGCCCGTAGAGGGCTCCGATGATGACGGCGACGAGCTGTCCGGTGCTTCGCAGCAGGGAGTTCTTCAGGACGAGCAGCCGCAGTCTCAGGAGATGCGTAACCACTCGGGACCCTCCGCGTGATGCCGGCCGCCGACCAGCTCGACGAATCTGTCTTCCAGCGTCGATCCGCCCCGCACGTCATCGACCGTCCCGGCGGCCAGCACCCGGCCGGCCGAGATGACGGCGACGTGGTCGCACATCCGCTGCACAAGATCCATCGCATGGCTCGAGACGATGACCGTGCCGCCCGAAGACACGTACCCCTTCAGGATGTCTCGGATGTTCGCCGCCGACACCGGATCCACAGACTCGAAGGGCTCATCGAGCACCAGAAGCCGGGGGGCGTGCACGAGAGCGCAGGCCAGAGCGATCTTCTTGGTCATGCCCGCCGAGTAGTCCACCACCAGGGTGCCGCCTGCGCCCTGCAGATCGAGCAGCCGGAGCAGGTCGTCCACGCGCTCGGCCGCCGTCGCGCGATCCATGCCCGAGAGCAGCCCGGAGTAGGTGACGAGCTGTTCGCCGGTGAGCCGGTCGAACAGGCGCACGCCGTCGGAGAGCACCCCCACGAGCCGCTTCGCCTCGACGATGTTGCGCCACACATCGACCCCGTGCAGCGTGATGGTGCCGGCATCCGGTCTCACCAGCCCGGTCGCCATCGAGAGGGTCGTGGTCTTGCCCGCCCCGTTCGGCCCCACGAGGCCGAAGAACGACCCGGTCGGCACCTCCAGGTCGAGGCCGTCGACGGCGCTCTTCTCCCCGTAGCGCTTAAAGAGACCTCGGATGCTCAGAGCGGCGGGCGACACGACGGGCTCTGTCACGGGCGGGCTTTCGGTCGCGGACACGATCGCCAGACTAGCCGACGGCGCCCCGAACGGACGGAGGATCGTCCGCCCGGCTGGCAGTGCGACTCCAGCGGGGTTTCGCCCGCCTTCGGTGGACGCAGCCGCGACATGTGACCGACACACGCTGGTAGCCCACAGCGTCCGGTGAATTGCGAAGTCCGTCACAGGCTCCCGCCAGTGAGGTCTTGCCTGGACCGTTCGGCCCATAGATTACGTTGATGCGAGCGAGATCTGGCAGCGAAGAATCCCATTGGTGGTTCTCAAAGAAGCCACAACCCTTGATCCAATCGAGTCGGCTCAGCATTAGTTGCCTCCGCTACTCAACCCAAAGAACCGTTCGAAGAACGCCACGAGCTTCTGGATCACGCGTTGCTTCTTCTCGCCGTGGCCGCCGTCGGCGGCGAAGCGTGAGACTGGCGGCAGCACTTTCGTGATCGCGGTGCCACTGGTGCGGATCTGGCCGTCGCGGAACGCGGTCTCGACGAAGTCGCGGGTCTCATCGGGGCGGAGGTTTTCGTCGGCGATGATCACTTCGAGTTCGGCCTCTCGCTTGGCCGCGATGAATGCCCGCCACTCCTGGTCGACCTCACCGTCAACGGAGAGGGAATCGACGAAGTCCTCGATGAGGTCCTTCTTGTTGCGCAAGCTGGGGCTGGAATCCACAGCTCGAGTGATCGCCGCGCGGACTTCCTTGTCATCACCATCACCGCGTTCATCGCGGTACTTGCTGACGAGCATCAGGATGTAGTCGACGTTGATCTCGACCTGCTTGATCAGCTCGATCTCGAAGACGATGTCGTCGTTGATCTGTTCCTTGTCGCCATCCGTACCTTTACGGAACTCCGCGTACAGATCGAGGTAGATGCTGCGGTAGTCCTGCGCTTGGCGGTTAGACAGAATCTCATTGCCAATGAACTCGTCGAACGAGGTGAGGATATTCTGCAGGCGCAGGATCGCACCGAGCAGCCCAATGAACTCCTTCTGCGCTGCCTCTCCGATGATGGGCTCGCCGAGAGGGAAGACTTCGAGGAGTTCCGTGACCTTCTCTGCGTAGTCGTTGTAGTACTCGCCGTATGGCTTCAACAGCACAACGCCGCGGGCATCCTTGTTGCCGAACAGCGCGATCGCATCGTTGGTGGCATCTTCGAGGTCGCGGAAGCTCACGATGTTGCCGTAGGTCTTCACCGAGTTCAGGATGCGGTTCGTGCGCGAGTACGCCTGGATGAGCCCATGCGCGCGCAGGTTCTTGTCTACGAAGAGGGCGTTCAGTGTGGTCGCATCGAATCCGGTGAGGAACATGTTGACCACGATGACGAGGTCGATGTCTCGGTTCTTCAGCCGCAGCGAGAGGTCTTTGTAGTAGTTCTGAAACTTGTCGGCGGACGTGTCGTAGCTCGTGCCGAACATACCGTTGTAGTCCTGGATAGCATCCTCGAGGAACGAACGGGCATCCATGCTCAGCGCTCCGGTATCGAAGCCCTCCTCGTCCAGTGCTCCGTCTTCGACAGCGTCGTTCGCGCCGTAGGAGAAAATCAGCCCGACCTTCAGCTTGCGGTCAGAAGGTAGTTGCTCCTGAAGAAGTTGGAAGTGGTTGTAGTAGACACGAGCGGCGTCGATGGATGCGGTCGCGAAGAGGGCGTTGAAGCCACGCACGCGCTTGTCGCCGAGCGTGTAATGCTGGGCGCGCTTGGTCTTCTGGTCGAAGTGCTCCAGCGTGTAAGCCACGATCTGGCTGATTCGCTCTGGCGCGAGCAGCGCCTTCTCGGTGTCGATCGACGAGACCTGCTTGTCGATGACGTTGCCGACCCTGATCGTGTTGACGTAGTCGATCCGGAAGGGCAGCACGTTCTTGTCGCTGATCGCATCCACGATCGTGTAGGTATGCAGCTTCTGGCCGAACGCCTGCTCAGTGGTCTTCAACTGCGGATTGCCGCCGCTGCCAGAGTTGGCTGCGAAGATCGGGGTGCCGGTGAATCCGAACAGGTTGTATCGCTTGAACGCTTTCGTGATGGCTGTGTGCATGTCACCGAACTGCGAGCGGTGGCATTCGTCGAAGATGATCACGACGTGTCCGTCGTAAATGGCGTGGCCCTTGTTCGCGCCGATGAACGTCGACAGCTTCTGAATCGTCGTGATGATGATCCGTGCACCCGCATCTTCGAGCTGCTTCTTCAGCACCGCCGTCGACGTGTTCGAATTCGCGGCACCCTTCTCGAATCGGTCGTATTCGCGCATCGTCTGGTAGTCGAGGTCCTTCCGGTCGACCACGAACAGCACCTTGTCGACGGATGGAAGCTTCGAGGCCAGCTGTGCAGCCTTGAACGACGTCAGCGTCTTGCCCGACCCGGTGGTGTGCCACACGTAGCCGCCCGCGGCGATGGTGCCGAGTTGCTTGTAGTTGGTGGAGATGTCGATCTTCTGCAGGATCCGCTCGGTCCCGACGATCTGGTACGGGCGCATCACCAGCAGCATCTTGTCTGCGGTCAGCACGCAGTACTTCGTCAGGATGTTGAGCAGCGAATGCTTGGCGAAGAACGTTTTCGCGAATGCTGCCAGATCGGTGATCGGCTTGTTCTGCGCATCCGCCCACCACGAGGTGAACTCGAACGAGTTAGATGTTTTGCGCACCCGCTTCGACCCAACAGCCTCACTCAGATGCTGACGGCGGGTGGTGTTCGAGTAGTACTTCGTCAGCGTTCCGTTGCTGATCACAAACAACTGCACATACTCGAACAAGCCGGAGCCTGCCCAGAAGCTATCTCGCTGATAGCGGTCGATCTGGTTGAACGCCTCACGGATGTCAACACCGCGACGCTTCAGCTCGATGTGCACCATCGGCAGACCGTTGACCAGCACAGTCACGTCGTAGCGGTTGGAGAGGGCAGAGCCACCGTCGCCCTGGTCGATCGTGTACTGGTTGATCACCTGCAGGCGGTTGTTGTGGATGTTCTGCTTATCGATCAGCAGGATGTTCTTCGTCGAGCCGTCATCACGCTTCAGCAGCTGAACGTGATCCTCCTGGATGCGCACCGTCTTCTCGACGATGCCATCGTTCGCACCAGCGACTCGCTCGGAGAAGAACTGTGCCCACTCAGCATCAGAGAATGTGATTGCGTTCAGTGCTTCGAGCTGAGTGCGAAGGTTTGCGACAAGCTGCGCTTCCGAGGTGATCGGCAGGTACTCGTACGCCTGCGACTGCAGCAGCCGAATCAGCTCACGCTCAAGATCAGCCTCCGACTGATACGCAGCCTCAGCCTTCGCGTCTGGCACGTACTCGGCAACAACCGTGCTCTCGTTCGAGACCGCGATCGGATCGTACTTTCGTGGAGTCATATCACTCATGCCGAAGCTTCCTCAAACGTGAGGAGCTTGTCACGGTAGTACTCGTACTGCTTCCGCCGTGCGGCAAGCTCAGCAGGAAGCCCGATGCTGAGGTCGTTCGCAAGCGCGTCGAACTTATCGAGAATGGCGACGATACGCCGCTGCTCGTTTATCTCAACGACAGGGATTAGAACTGCGCCGAGATCGGACTTATTGACTGCAGGAATACTGCCAACTTTCCGGAGCCCGACTATTTGTTCTTGAATGTTCCTCAGGAAGAAATACAGAAATCTATTATTGGAAGCTGACGAGTTGCTATCGACCCGATAGCACAGCGGGCCACACCAAAAATCTGCTTCTTGGTATCCGACATGGCCAGCGCCGCCTTGCCCTCGCGACGGAATTGTGACTACACCGCCTCGGGCATTCGAGACGGTTGTGAACCCAGAAGTTTCAGTGCCCGCGTTGATGTACGGAATTTCGCCAGTACTACCAATTACTTCTGGCTTAGAACCTGTGCGGATAGTGGCTAACGTCGAGAGGGGCATCCACTCGTTCGACGCAAAACGATTCTTCCTAACCAATAAATTCCGATAGTACTCGTATTGGCGTCGGCGGGCTTCCAGCTCCGCTTCCAGCTCCGCTTCCAGCTGAGTGAACTGATCCAATATTCGCACGATCTCTCGCTGAACCTCGAGAGGCGGCACGGGAATTCGATAAGCCCTCACACGGCTGTCGGGGATTGATGGATAGTTTCCTGCCACCTGGTTCGCCTCGATGTATTGGCGAAAGGTGTCGGCTCCGAGGATGTGCGCAAGGAAGTTGGTGAGCACGATTGACGTGTTCGGTCGCAAGACGCAATAGCCGGTGCTAGTAACCTGGCCATCGTACTCAGCGGGAATTACAGCCCATCGCATCTGTGCTGGACGAGTCGTCGCGAAAATGACGTCGCCGGTTCGAACAATCTGTTGAGCGCGGCTCGGGGCTGTGCTCGAGTCAATGTTTGCAGTCTCGCCGATGCGCCGCGTTACACGGTCAACTGATGAGAGATCGATGTAGCGGTAGGTCTCCTCACCAGAATCCGACCACTTGATGTTCGAACTCTTTAGTGCAACTTCACTGACAGCTTTAAACTCCACACCGTCGGGGCAATGCTCGGCAATCAGCGCATCAATCCGGCTCACTTTTGCTTTCCTTCGATCAGGCGCTGGGCTCGCTTCACGGTATCCAGATAGGACTGCTCTACGTCAGACGGAACCTCGTCGAGTTGCGCGCGGAACTTCTCGTACTCGTCCTTCGCCTTCGCGACCGCCTGCGTGTGGCTAACCGACCCGGCGCCGGCAAGAGTTGACGCATCCATCGCGACGATGAGGCGGTCGAGGTGGGCGAGCCAATCCGTCATGTAGGTCGGCTCATGATTCTGTGCCCGGAATTCCGCCGCCTCGAAATAGGCAGACACCAGCGTGTTCAGCTTCTTGAGCTCTGTCTCCGTGAGGTAGTTCTTCGCAATGGAAACATCCGACTGGAGCGGGTGCTTCCCCGCGTATGAGGTCAGTCCCATATTCGACTTCGTAGCATCCGCTCGCGCATGGATGACCTCGGCTGCCGTTCGGCCATGAGCGGCGAAGTGGAGCTTGTTCTGCACGATCTTGAAGAACTCGACAGTCTGCTCGGCTTCGGGGTCGTAGTCGACGCTTGTCGCATAAAGGTCGAGCATTTGGCGATACAGCACTTTCTCGCTGCTGCGGATGTCGCGGATGCGCTCAAGAAGTTCACGCGGTACTGCCCACCGCCGAGGTTCTTGAGCTTCTGATCATCCATCGTGAAGCCCTTGACCAGGTACTCGCGCAGGCGCTCGGTCGCCCAGATGCGGAATCGGGTCGCGACGCCGGATTTGACCCGGTAGCCCACGGAGATAATCGCGTCGAGATTGTAGTGCGCTACCTTACGCTGAACGGTGCGCGAGCCCTCCTGACGAACCGACAAGAAATCCTTGTAGGTTGCGGTCTCTACGAGCTCGCCCTCCTCGTAGATGTTCCGGAGGTGCAGGCTCACGTTCTGCTGAGACGTCTGGAAGAGATCGGCAATCTGCTGCTGGCTCAGCCACACTGTCTCAGAGTCGAGACGCACCTCAAGGGCGGGCGCCCCATCGTCCCGCTGATACAGGATCACCTCTCCCGAGGGCTCATCTGTCATGACGCGCCGCCTTCGAGCTCGGAAACGATCGCGTCGATCGAGGTCCTCAATTCCGCTTGCCTGGCGACGATACGAGCGATTTGGGCGTTCAGCTCGGTGATGTCGACGGCGACGCGGGTGTCCTCTGAAACAACGTACGACGACACCGCGATGTTGTACCCGTTGGCCGCGATGTCTTCATTCGAAACGACCCTGGCGAAGTATTCCGCGTCCTGGCGCGCCGTGAACGCATCGAGGATCCTCTTCTGGTTCGCGTCTGCGAGCTTATTCTTGTTACCGGTGCGCTTGAACTCGGCTGAGGCATCGATGAACAGCACCGCGTTGTCGGCCTTCGACTTCTTCAGCACGACGATGCACGTCGCGATTGTGGTGCCGAAGAACAGGTCCGGTGGCAGCTGGATCACCGCATCCACATAGTTGTTGTCGATGAGGTATTTGCGGATCTTTGCTTCCGCTCCCCCGCGGTAGAGCACGCCGGGGAATTCGACGATCGCGGCGGTGCCGTTGACGGCAAGCCACGACAGGATGTGCATCGTGAAGGCAAGATCGGCTTTCGACTTCGGCGCGAGCACACCAGCAGGCGCGAAGCGTGGGTCGTTGATCAACAGCGGGTTCGCGTCACCGTCCCACTTGATCGAGTAGGGCGGGTTCGAGACGATCGCCTCGAAGGGTTCGTCGTCCCAGTGGGCGGGGTCGGTGAGAGTGTCGCCGTGCGCCAGGTTGAACTTCTCGTAGTTCACGTCGTGCAGGAACATGTTGATGCGCGCGAGATTGTAGGTGGTCAGGTTGATCTCCTGCCCATAGAAACCCTGCCGCACGTTGCCCCTGCCGAGGACCTTGTCGAACTTCAGCAGAAGCGACCCGGAGCCGACCGCAGGGTCGTAGACCTTGTTGACCTGGGTCTTGCCGACCACGGTGATGCGGGCCAGAAGTTCAGACACCTCCTGCGGTGTGTAGTACTCGCCGCCCGACTTGCCTGCGCTCGAGGCGTACATCTGCATGAGGTACTCGTACGCATCGCCGAACAGGTCGATGGTGTTCTGATCGAAGTTGCCGAGCGGCAGATCGCCGATGGCGTCGAGGAGTTTGACGAGCTTCTCGTTGCGCTTGGCAACCGTGTTGCCAAGCTTGGAGCTGTTCACATCGAGGTCATCGAAAAGGCCTTTGAGGTCGTCTTCACTGTCGCTGCCGACGGCGGATCCCTCGATGTTCTTGAACACCCGCGCGAGCGTCTCGTTCAGGTTCGCGTCCTGCGCGCTGTTGGCCCGCACGTTGTCGAATAGCTCAGTCGGCAGGATGTAGAAGCCTTTCTCCTCGACTGTCTCTTCGCGGCCGAACTCCGCCTGAGCGTCGGGGAGTGCGGCGTAGTTGAAACTTTGGTCGCCGGCCTTGTGTTCGCCGGCATTGATGTAGGAGGAGAGATTTTCGGAGATGAACCGGTAGAACAGCATCCCGAGCACGTAGGACTTGAAATCCCAGCCATCGACGGAGCCGCGAAGGTCGTTCGCGATGCGCCAGATTGTTTTGTGTAGCTCCGCGCGCTGTGACTCTTTGGTCGTGGGGGCCATGTCTCGTTTCCTGCGCATCCGCGCGCGATGAAGTTGTGCTCGGGTTCGTGTCTCACGGTACCGGTCGCGACAGACACCGGTGAGGTGCCGCGCCAGCCAGGGAGCCACTGTGGTGATGCAGCCGGTGCCATGGGGCGCTACGACCGAGGGCTGCGATCAACACGGCAAAACAGAAGAGCCCGCCGAATCCGGCGGGCTCTTCTGCACGTACTGTCCGATAATCTCATTGTTCTTGTCGAGGGTTCGAGTAAGAGCAATGCGGTGGACCCTAGGAGATTCGAACTCCTGACCTCCTCGATGCGAACGAGGCGCGCTACCAACTGCGCCAAGGGCCCGCAGTGCGTAGCTACGCTATCACTTTCGGCGAGGGCTGAGGCGCAGGGCGAGGCCGAACGGCACAGGCAGGTCAGGCGCGGCGGCGGCGCAACACGGCATCGAGGTCGGTGCGAGTCACCGGCTGATTCTCCACGAAACCCATTCGGGCGAAGCGACTCGGAGGCGGGGTGGGCCGGATCGGGGTGACCTCCGGAGCTTCGTGCGCCTGACGAAGCCGACGTTCGGCATCCGCGGCGGCTTGGCGCAGTTCCGCGGCGGCCTCGAGCGAGACGGCAAGGGATCGTTCGGGGGCGGGCCTCGACATGTAGAGCGGTTTCGGCACGGGTACGGGTGTCCACGTCGTCTGCACCGGGGCTGTCGGGGCGATCGTCACCGGAGGGGTTTCGACGACCGGAAGGGGCCGGGACCGCAAGCTTCGGGCAAGGTCGGCGCGAGCGCGGCCGACGGATGCCATCTGCCCGAGCATCACAACGCTGCCGAGAGTCACGGCCGAACCGACTGCCAGAACGGTCCAGGCGCCGGAAGCGATGACCTGAGTCACCCCGAAGCCGGTACCGGTCAATGCGACGAACAGGATCGCCGTGGTGGTCGCCCGGGACCGACGAAGGCGACGCGACGCGGATGAGGTGGCTGCGACATCCGCCGCGATGGCCGGCCGGATCTCGGCGAGGCGTCGGGTCGCGGTGCGCCGCGCTGCGGCATCCTGGGCCTCGGCTATGGCTGCTGTGCGCTGCAGCTGTTTCTTGAGCGACCGCTCCTGCTGGGCCGCATTGCGCGCGCTCGTCTCGGCACGAACTTGGCGCGGCACCTCGGCGGTCTCGGCCATGATGCGCAAGGTCTGCTGCAGGCGAAGTGCGTTGCGTTCGGTCGCGAGATACTCGCGTCGCCGCAACCAGGTCGGCACCAGATAGGCGAGCCAGATCACGGCTGCGAGCGCGATGATCACGCTCGAACCGAAGCCGTCTGCACCCATAGCCCTACGGTACGAGGATGCGGGCGATTGGCTGAGAACTAACGGGGGTGTGTTCCGCTCACCGAGGCGGCATCCCAGTCCGCCTGGGGCACGGTGCCGGCGCCTTCGGGAACCCGACCATCGAGCCAACGGCGAAGCACGCCGGAGGGGAGTTCCTCTGCGACGAGAGCGAAGCAGAAGTGGTCCCGCCAGTCACCATTGATGTGGATGTAGCGACGCCGAAGACCCTCGTAGCGAAACCCCAGCTTCTGCACCACCCGCAGACTTGGTGCGTTTTCCGGGCGGATGCAGATCTCCATGCGATGCAATCCCACTTGGAAGAAGACATGATCGCTGGCCAGCGCGACCGCGGTGGGGGTCACCCCCTTCCCCGCGAAACGTTCGGACACCCAGTAGCCGATGGTCGCCGACGACAGTGAACCGTAGGTGATGCCCGAAACGTTGAGCTGGCCGGCGAATTCCCCGTCGTACTCGATCGCGAAGGGCAGGCCGAAACCGGCGCGGGCGTTGGACTGGAGACTGCGGATGCTCGACCGCACATCGAAGCTCATCGCGCCGTGCGGGTTGGTCGCCTCCCACTTGCGCAACCACGCTCGGTTCGCGAGCAACTCTCGTTCGAGCACGCGCGCATCCCTCACACGGATGGGGCGGATCGTCGTCTTGCCCTCGTGCAGGACAGGGATCGGGATCGCCACCGCATCAGTCTAGAGCCGGGTCTCGATACGGCCGCGGACGGCCTACTCGACCAGCGGGCCTACTCGACCAGCGGGCCTACTCGACGAGCGGGCCTACTCGACGAGGGGCCTACTCGAGGGTTGCCGCGAAGTCCTTGAGCCAGGGGCGCAGATCCGGTCCGAGATCGTCCCGGTCGACCGCGAGCTGCACGATCGCCTTGATGTAGTCGAGCCGGTCTCCGGTGTCGTATCGACGTCCGCGGAAAACGACGCCGTAGACGCCGCCGGCGATGCCGGGGTTCGCTGCCAGGGTCTGCAGGGCATCCGTCAGCTGGATCTCGCCGCCTTTACCGGCGGGCGTGTGTTCCAGGATGTCGAAAATCTCGGGCTGCAACACATAGCGCCCGATGATCGCGTAATTGGACGGGGCCTTCTCGCGGGTCGGCTTTTCGACGAGCCCGGTGATGCGCACCACGTCGGCATCCTCGGTCGCCTCGACCGTTGCAATGCCGTACATGTGAACCTGCGCCGGGTCGACCTCGAGCAGGGCGACGATGGTGGCGTTGCGCTTGCCCTGCTCCTCGAGCATCCGTGAGAGCAGAACGTCACGTTCGTCGATGATGTCGTCGCCGAGCAGCACCGCGAAGGGCTCGTGGCCGACGTGCATGCGAGCGCGCAGCACCGCATGGCCGAGCCCCCGGGGGTCTCCCTGGCGCACATAGTGCACCTCCGCGAGGTCGGTGGCGTAGTTCACCTTGCGGAGGCGCTCGATGTCCCCCTTCATGAGCAGGGTCGCCTCGAGTTCGCCGACGCGGTCGAAGTGATTCTCAAGGGCGTTCTTGTTGCGTCCGGTGATCATCAGCACGTCGGTGAGTCCGGCCGCGACAGCCTCCTCCACCACGTACTGGATGGCCGGTTTGTCGACGACGGGCAGCATCTCCTTGGGCATCGCTTTGGTCGCGGGCAGGAATCGTGTTCCGAGTCCCGCGGCGGGGATGACGGCTTTGGTGATTGTGAAGGCCATGGCGCCAAGGGTATACGACGGCCATTTCGAGGGCATTAACTGTGGTCGAACCATAGACTTGCGGGAATGATCGGGGTATCGGCATGAGTGGAGACGAGAGCCACCGGAAGCGTGCCCTGCGGGCCGAGTTGCGGGAGCGACGACGGAACATGACGGTTCGGGAACGCGAGCTGGCCACCGGCAAGCTATGCGCCAACCTCATCGACCTCGCCACGCGATTGCAGGTGGGTTCGGTGGCGGCCTACCTGCCTGCGGTGGCCGAGCCGAACATCCGTCCCTTCCTCAACTGGGCGGACGAGCATAAGATCCGCATCCTGTTTCCCATCTCGCGCGATGACGGGCTGCTCGACTGGACCGTCGGTGACGGCGAGACCGAGGTCGAGGGACTCTTCGGCATGCCGGAGCCGGTCGGCGAGCTGCTCGGCCCGATCGCGATCAACGATGTCGACCTGATCATCGTGCCCGCGGCATCCGTCGACCGCACCGGTATGCGCCTCGGTTGGGGTCGGGGCTACTTCGACCGCACGCTCGGCTCGATGGAAAAGTGCCCACCGGTCTATGCTGTGATCTTCGACCGGGAGTTCGTCGACACCCTTCCCAGCGAGGTACACGACAAACGCGTGGACGGTGTCGTCACCCCGAGCGCCATCACTCGCTTCTGATTTCCCCTACGCACGAAGGATTCCTGTGCCCACCTATTCCTACCGCTGTGCGAATTGCGACTACGAGTTCGACCAGTATCAAGCGTTCACGGATGCCTCGCTCACCGTGTGCCCCAACTGTGGCCAGTCCCAGCTGCGCAAGGTCTTCAACTCGATCGGCGTGAGCTTCACCGGATCGGGCTTCTACCGCAACGACAGTCGCGCCGAGAAGTCGAAAGCGTCGTCTGGTTCGTCGGTGAACTCCGCGTCTGAGTCCACCTCGGCGGCGAAATCCGACGCTCCCGCAGCGAAATCCGACGCCAGTAGCTCGAAGAGTGAAACACAAGCGCCGAAGACCCCCGCTCCGAAATCTGGAACGGTATCGTCGAATGCCGCCTCCGGTTCATAGTCTTCGAGGCGAAACGATACATCTCCCTGACAACAGAGGAATCCCCCGTGCTCAAAGGTTTCAAAGAATTCATTCTCCGCGGCAACGTGATCGATCTCGCGGTGGCGGTCGTCATCGGTACCGCCTTCATCGCCATCGTGAACGCGCTCGTCACGAGCATCCTTACCCCGATCATCGGAGCGCTCTTCAACGCTAAGGACCTACAGACAGCTCTGGTTGTGACGATCCCGACCCTCAGCGGCGGAACGGCAAAAATACTGTTCGGGGCGGTGATTGCGGCGATCATCCAGTTCGTCATTGTGGCTGCGGTCGTGTACTTCGCCTTCGTACTTCCGATCAACAGGTTGAGCAAGATCAGCTTTCTCAAACAAAAGTCAGAAGCGACCGCGACGCCAGAGGATGTGCCACCGACCGAGACCGAGCTGCTCATCCAGATCCGTGACCTGCTCGCCGGTAGCCCGTCCCCCGAGGGCGACCACACGCTTCCGTCGCCGAGCGGTGCCCACGCGGCCAAGTAGCGGTTCCTGCCCGCGGCTTCCGCGGTACACGCTCCTCGCGGCGGGGCCCTCGCGCGGGGTGGCTGCCCTAGTGGGTCTGGCCCCAGTGTGGCGGCTTTTCGGCGTTGAGCCGCTGGTCGTTCTCATTCTCGGCGTGACGGGGCGGTTCTTTCTCGGGGTACGGGTCAGAGCCGGCGATTGCCTCGGTCGACACTCGGCGGCGTGGTCGATCCCGCGGGGTCGGCGCGTCGTGCTTACCCAACTCAGTCCCGCTGGGTTGCACTGCCGGCCGCGCCGACGATCGGGATCGGCTGGGTGTCGGGAGCGGATGTCGCGCCAAGCATCGTCACGATGCGGTCGGCCACGGCGTCGGGTTCGCTGAACAGCTCGAACGCATGCACCCGCAGGTAGTGCCAGCCGAGGCGTCGCAGCATCTCCGGCCGCAGCCGAAGGGACTCGCGCAGGCTCGCGCCGTGCAGCACGGAATCGGTTTCGATCGTGAGGCACATGCCCTGGTGCGATGTCACGAGCCCGAGCTTGCCGCGGTGACCGAGCGCGACGCGCAAGCCACGAAGCTGAAGCCGTCGGGCGAGGTCCACGAGCATCGGTTCGCTGTCATCAGTTGATGACTCGAGGGCGTTGCGGGCCGTCACGTCGGTGAGGATCTCGGCGAGGGCGATCGCACCATGATGCATCCGATCCTCGTCGATGTCCTGCGCTTCGAAGCAGGTGACGATCACCATGGACCGACGGGCGCGGGTCATCGCGACCGCGAGCAGTCGCTCACCCCCCGGTCGGCCGAGGGCACCGAAGTCCGACAGCACCCGACCGTGCGGGGTGCGGCCGTAGCCGATGGAGAAGATCACCCGGTCGCGGCTTTGGGCCACCGCCCGCTCGATCGTAGTGACGGTGAACGGCTCGGGGCGGTCGCCGAGCACGAAGTCGCTGAGCTCGGGCCTGCCCGAGGTGGCGGCCAACACGGCCTGCTGCACCCGGACGGCATGGCGGGCGCTCGCAGTGATCACCATGAGCGACTCGTGCGGCCGACTTGTGGCGTGCTCGATCACGAGGTCGACGGCGCGATTGACCTCCGCGTCTACACTTTCGACGCCTCCGGACTCCGGGTCGGGCATCCCCGATCCGTCGGCAAGGAAGTCGAGCCGGATGCTGCCGTGACCGAGAAAACTGCCCGCCCACGGGAACGACTCGATCTTGCCGGCGTAGAACCGCCGGTTGACCAGTTCGGCGAGGTCCTCGCCGCCGGCCCGGTAACTGCGAGTGAGCGCGAGCGTCGGCAACAGGGATCCGAGGCGGGCGAGGGCGGATTCGCCGTGCAGTGCGTCGAGCTGGTCCGAATCCAGCCCGTCCGAGTCGGGTCGTGCCGCACCTTCCGCGCCCCCCAGTCCAAGCGAGAAGGGCGATGGCGTCTGCGTCACGGGGTCACCGAAGGCCACGGTCTGCCGGCCGCGACGGATTGCACCCAGGTTCTCGGCGAGAGTGGTCGCCCCGGCATCCACCAGCACGACCGTGTCGAACGCGAGAGTGTCGGTGATGCCGGCCACCTCATAGGGCGAGGCGAGCCAGACCGGGGCGATCGCGCGCGACAGGTGCGGGGCAGCCTCCTGCAGGTCGAGCGCGTCGATCGACGACGCGCGCAACGCGGATTTGAGCGCGGATGCCTCCTCCGGCCAGTCCACGAGCCCGATGCTCCAGTTCTCGGCGAGCTGCCACCCCAGCAGCTGCGCGCCGCCTGCGGCATGGGCCTCGTCCACGAGCCGGAAGTCCGCTTCGAGCCGGTCGAGCACCGAGGTGTTGGCGTTGAGCAGTGCGCGGTCCGCTTCAAGCAGAGACTCGAGGGCGGACTGCCACCAGGCGAGCTCGAGCTCGTCGGCTACCCGCTCGTCTGGCACGTGCCGTGAAGCCAGGTCATCGAGCAGCGGATCCAGTTGGAGGTGGCGGAGGGTGGCACGCAGCTCGGCGCGCTCCTGCAGGTTGTTGAGCACATCCGATTCCGCCGCGAGGGCGCCGATCCGGTCGGTGAGGATGTGGATCGGCAGGTGGATGAGCTGGGTGTCGCGAGTGACCGCGCCGAGCGGCTCATCCAGGAACTCGAGATCCTGCGCCACCTGCTGGTACGCGACCTGCACATCGGCGATGCCAACCGGTACCTCGGGGGTGACCCCGGCTGCCACGAAGCGTTGCCAAAGAATGCGCTGCTGCTGGATGCGTTGCAGGCTCTCATTGATGTCGCCGATGTGCACACCGGGGCGCACGTACTCTCGCGCGAGCCTCTTGAGCCGGCGACGGTTGGCCGCCGACATCTCGGGAGAATCCCGGCGGGCGGAGGTGGCGGCGATGAGCTCACTGAGAGACCGGTCGAAGACCACCGGAAGGAACCGGTCGAGCGTGTCGCGGATGTCGACGAGAAGGCGAAGGTAGATTCCGAGCTCGTTGATCGTCTCGAAGGGTCTCATGCGCGTGCCGGCAATGAGGTCTGTGGCCCGCTCGATGAGCCGCGGAAGCTCGGTGTGGTGCAGCTGCTTCGCGATTCCATGGGCACGGGTAGCCGTCTCGCTTGTCGCGAAGGTGGCACCGTACCAGGGCGAATCCCCCGGGCCGTATCGGAATTCACCAAGGCCGGCGGCTTCGACCATCGCGCGGGCGGCGCCGCTGCGGTCATCCGCCATGAGCTCGACCGATTCGCGCGACAGCCGCGCGGTGGTGGCCGGCGGGTCGGGAAGCAGGGCGAGGCGGGAGAGTTCGGTCAGGCAATCGAGCACCGAGACACGCAGGGCCGGATCGGTGCGGTCGACCGCACTTCGGTAGTCGAGAAGCACCTTGCGCAGGCGAATGAGGGCGTCATCCACCTCGCCGACCTGCGGGGCGCGGGCCTTCTCGTTGCGGCCGATCGAGCGGATGAGGTCGCGGCGCAGGGTGCCGGGAGAAACGGCGATCCCGGCGAGGCCGACATCCCCGAAGCGTTGGGCGATGCCGGCGAGCGATGAGCGCCGGGCGCTCACGACGAGCACCCGCTTGTTTTGCGTCACGAGGGCGCCGATGGCGTTGACGATGGTCTGGGTGGCGCCGGTGCCCGGCAGGGTCTTGACCACCACGGAGTTGCCGGCCGCGATCTGGGCGATCACGTGCTCCTGTTCGGCATCCGCATCGAGCAGGAGGGTGTCGGTCTCGGGGGTGCGCAGGTCGGGACTCTGAGGCTGCACCGGTGAGTAGCTCTCCTCGATGGCCCACTTGGCCGAGGGGTTGCCGGCGAGGGCGTCGAGCAGCGGATGTTCGAGGTCGCCGGCGTCGGCCTCCATGGCGCGGGCGACATCGGCGAAGGACGACACCACCAGTCGCGGCTGCACGTTGAACCATTCGAGGTGCGAAGTGAGGCCGCGAAGTCGATCGATCACCGGGTTGGGTTTGAAGGATCCGTCTTCCTCGGCGAGCGCGACGAAGGCCTCGGCGTCGAGCACGATCTCAAACTGGGCCTCGAGGGCCCGGGAGAGCTCGGGGTTGAGGAACGGCGCCCCCTTGAGCTTGAGCTCGAAGTTGCTGCCGTAGCGACGGATGGCCAGCGGGCGCAGCAGCACCGGCGCCCGGAACTGCACGCCATCGTGCTGCCATTCGGCGATTCCGATGCCGAGGTGGATCGAGTCGATACCCCGGGCGGTGGCGAGCTCGAGACTCTTGTCGGCGATCTCGGCGGCGGCGAGTTTCGCGGCACGCAGGGCGATGTCATCCCGGATCAGGTTGGAGAGCAGCGTGGATTTGCCGGTGATGAACTGCGCGAGTCCGCCCGGATGCGTCGCGCCGAGTTCGATGCGGGTGCGGGGACCGTCGACGAAGTGCAGCAGCGGGGACACGCCTCCGATGCTGGCGAGCTCGGACCGCCACCCCTGCCAGGTCGGCTCCGCCACGTTGGCGAGCGAATAGTTCGGATCGCCGAGGGTCAGCGCGTGGGGCGAGGTCACCTGCCGCTCCACGCGGGCATGACTGTCGTTCGGCTCCGCAAAGAGATCATTGTCCTGGGGTCTATTGGCACGCCACACAGGGCCACCTTAACGGGGGCATCCCGGAATCTCGGGAGATGCCGGGGAGTTTCGCCACAGGCCACCTCGCCAGCGGAGCACCCACAGGGTGCGAAACGTAAGATACCGGCCATGCTCTTCCTGGCAATCCGCGCCGCTTCGTCCGGCCCCGTTCAAGCCGTGACGACGGCGCTGGTAACCATTGTCGCCCTCTTCGCAGTCGTGGTGCTTGTCGGGTTCACGATTCTCGTACTGCGCAGGCGGCGCGCGCCCGCCCGGGACAGCACCGCGGCATCGTCGTCCGAGGTCGACAGCGATCTCGCCACCCGCGCGAACGTGCTGCTGGTGCGACTGGATGATGCGGTTGCGACGGCCGTGGAGGACCTCGGATTCGCGGTCGCACAGTTCGGGGAGGATCGCACTCGCAGCTTCGCCGCGGCCCTTGCGGCCGCCCGGACCGATCTCACCGAGGCGTTCCGCCTGCGCCAGCGACTGGACGACTCCGAGCCCGATACGGCGACAGAACGGCGGGAGTGGAATGACCGCATAGTGCACCTCTGTCAGTCCTCGCTCGACGCGCTCAGCAACGAGGTGTCGACCTTCGATGCGCTGCGCCGACGCGAGTCGGACGCCCCAACAGAACTGGGCGGGGTGCGGATGCTGGTGGTCCAGACCTCCATGCGGGTGCCCGGCTCCGAAGCCTCCCTCGCCACGCTCGCCGCTCGGTACTCTGCGGAGGCGGTTGCGACGGTGAGCGGCAACGTCACTGCGGCCCGGGAGCTGCTGACCAGCGCCGGCCAGGGTGCAGAGGCTGCGAACGCTCGGCTGGCCGATCCGCTCGCGACCGACCTGGCCGACCGCGTGCAGGACGCGCGGGCAGCCGCAATAGGGGCCGGGCGGCTATTGGATGCCGTGGATGCCCTCGGCGTGTCCCTCGCGGAGCAGTCGAGCCGTCTCGCTGGGCTCGCGGCGCGCGGCCGGAGCGACCTCGCCGAGGCCCGCACGGCGCGGGACACCGCTCCCGATCCGGCGACCGGCACGCGCATCGGTGCTGCCATCGACCGGATGGAGTCCGCACTCGAGGCCCTCGACGACCGCGACCCCGGCACATCCATCGGTGCTCTGGAAGACGCGATGGCCACCCTCGATTCGGCTCTCGCGAGCGCCCGAAACGAAACGCAGCGCCTCGAGCACGCCAGAGCGGCGCTCGTCGGCGTGCTGGTGAGCGCCCGCAGCCAGATCGCGGCGACGCAGGATTTCATCGAGCGCCGTCGGGGCGGCGTGGGGACGGATGCCCGCACCCGCCTCGCCGAAGCGCAGCGGCTGCTCGTTGTCGCCGAGGCCCAGTCCGACCCGGTGGCCGCACTCGACACCGCCCGGAGCTCGGCAACCTACTCGCGCGACGCGGATGCCCTGGCGCGCTTCGACGTGCAGCACTGACCCCCGCCCGCCCCCGTTCCAACCCGACCACCTCCCGTTTTTGCGACCACCCCCGTTTGGAAACAGGGAGGTGGTCGCAAAAGCGGGAGGTGGTGGTGGAGCGGCGCGAGACGCGCTACTCGACCGGCGGGGGCATCCGCTCCACGGCGAGCAGCACGCAGGTGCACAGGGCGTCGATCGCCGATTCGAGGTCGGCCTGTGACGGGAAGGTCGGCGCGATGCGAATGTTCGTGTCCTGCGGGTCGTCACCGTAAGGGAAGCTCGCTCCCGCCGGAGTCACCGCGACGCCGATCTGCCCCGCAAGCGCCACCGCAACCGAAGCCGCGCCGGGGGGCACATCGAGGCTCACGAAGTAGCCGCCGCTCGGGGTCGTCCACGAGGCGACTCCGCCGAGCCGACGCTCGAGGATCTCGAGCACCGCGGCGAAGCGCGGGGCGATGATGGCGCGGTGGGCGCGCATGAGCCGACGCACCCCGTCGGCGTCCCCGAACATCCGCACGTGCCGCAACTGATTGACCTTGTCGGGACCGATCGTCTGCACCGCGGTGTGGCGCCGGCGCCAGGCAATGTTGCTCGGCGACGCTCCGAAGAACGAGATGCCGGAACCCGGGTAGGTGATCTTCGAGGTGGAGGCGAAGACGAACGGTCGGTCGGGGTTGCCGGCCGCTTCCGCCGCGGCGAGCACGTCGATCACTGCGGGCTCATCGTCGGTGAGGTGATGCACCGCGTAGGCATTGTCCCAGAACAGCCGGAAGTCGGGCGCCGCCGCCGGCATGCCCACGAGCGCTTCGATCTCCTCCTCGCTGAAGGTCACGCCGGTGGGGTTCGCGTACATCGGCACCGCCCACATGCCGCGGATACCGGCATCCGCGGCGACCAGAGAACGGATGCTCTCAAGGTCGAGTCGCCCGTCGACAAAGGGCACCGGGATCATCCGGACGCCGAGCGCCTCACAAATGGCGAAGTGCCGGTCGTAACCGGGAACGGGGCAGAGGAACGCGAGGCCGGGGACGTCCCGCCACGGCCCCGTGCCCCCGGGCACACCGTGCAGGAGCGCCGTGACAATGGTGTCGTGCATGACCGCGAGGCTCGCGTTGCCGGCAGCCAGCAGCTGGTCGACCGGGATGGCGAGCAACTCGGAGAAGATTGCGCGCAGCTCCACCAGGCCGTCCGGTCCGCCGTAGTTGCGTAGGTCCGTGCCGACCGCATCGCGATAATCGCCTTCACCCGGCAGCCCGAGCAGGGCGTTCGACAGGTCGAGCTGGGCCGGGGACGGCTTGCCTCGCGTGAGGTCGAGAACGAGATTCTTCGCACGGAGGTCGGCGTACTGGGCTTCGAGGGTCGGACTGGTTTCGCTCACCCCCCAAAGCTACTGGACCGGCGCGGCCGCCGGACCGGTCCGTTCGACGTCGCGAAGCCGCAGCCGGATAAAATGCCCGCTCCCCGCCGGTGATCGCGCGACGGGCGACGCTCCTGCACGCCACCATCCCGCGAGTGGGCGAAAACGGCGCTAACGCCGCGGGCTTGGGTGCTCTTTTGCCCACTCGCGCGCCGCGCGACTCGCGATGGTCAATCAGACCGCGACGGGTGCCTTAATCGCCGGATGATGCCGATAGTCGATCACCTCGAAGTCCTCGAACACGTAGTCGTCGATGCTGTCGCGAGCGGCGACACGAAGTCTCGGCGCGGGGAAGGCATCCCGGCCCAGTTGCTCCGTGACCTGATCGATGTGGTTGTCGTAGATGTGGCAGTCGCCGCCGGTCCAGATGAACTCGCCAACGCCGAGCCCCGTCTGGGCCGCGATGAGGTGCGTGAGCAGCGCATAGCTGGCGATGTTGAACGGCACACCGAGAAAAAGGTCGGCGCTGCGCTGGTAGAGCTGACAGCTGAGCTTGCCGTCGGCCACGTAGAACTGGAACAGCAGGTGACAGGGCGCGAGCGCCATGCTCGGGATGTCCGCCACATTCCACGCAGAAACGATCAGCCGCCGAGAATCCGGGTTCGTCTTTATCGCCTCGATGACCTCGGCGATCTGGTCGATCGTGCCACCGTCGCGGGTGGGCCAGGAGCGCCACTGTACCCCGTAGACGGGGCCGAGGTCGCCGTCGGCATCCGCCCATTCATCCCAGATCGTCACCCGGTTGTCCTGCAGCCAGCGGGCGTTGCCGTCTCCGCGCAAAAACCAGAGCAGCTCGTACGCGATCGATCGGAAGTGCACGCGCTTGGTGGTGATGAGCGGGAAGCCCGCCTCAAGGTCGAATCGCAGCTGCCGGCCGAACACGCTGCGGGTTCCCGTGCCGGTGCGGTCGGACTTCCGCGCACCGTTCGCGAGGGTGTCACGCAACAGGTCTTCGTAAGGCGTCGGGATCGGTGTAGTCATTGCTTCGAGCGTAAGGCAATCGGCGACGTTCGGGACCTTCGACCCGGCATCCTCGACCACGTTCTGCTGGACTGGGAGTCCTCACGCAACGCAAGGAGCCCACGATGCACGCCCCAACCGATTCCGTCGTCGAGGTGCTCGGCGAAGAGCAGAGCTGGCACCTGTTGGCGCGCGCCGATCTCGGTCGACTCGCCGTCTCGACCGACGGAGGTGTCGACATCTTCCCCATCAACTACGTGGTGGCCGACCGAGTGATCTTCTTCTGCAGCGCTCCCGGATCGAAGCTCGTGAATCTCACGCAACATCCGGTCGTCGCGCTCGAGACCGACGGCATCCTCAATCGCCGCCGCTGGAGCGTGGTCGCAAAGGGATCCGCCGAGCGTCTCGGGTCGGACGAAGAGATCGAGGCATCCGGAGTGCTCACCCTGCACTCTCTCGTGCCCACCGAGAAGTGGAATTACGTGCGCATCACCGTGTCCTCGATCACTGGCCGGCAGTTCACGAGCGCGCGCCAATCCTGACGCGCGTCGGATCCCGCTCGGTTTCCCCCTCATTCATTCGACATTAACCGCGGAGACCTACACTCGGCACATGGCCGACTCCCGAGAGATCGAACGCAAATACGCCGTCACGAATGAGACCCCCATTCCGCCGCTGGAGTCCCTGCCCGGAGTCGCCCGCATCGAACCACCCGTGGTGTTCCTGCTCGAAGCCGTCTACTTCGACACGGCGGAGTTTGCGCTGGTCGAGCATGGCATCACCCTGCGTCGGCGCACCGGCGGGGATGATGCGGGATGGCACCTGAAGCTTCCGGTGCCGGCGCTTCCGGTGCCGGCGCTTCCGGTGTCGTCGGAGGAGCGCACGGAATTGCACGAACCTGTCGGCACGGATCCCGAGTTCGTGCCCGCCCGCCTGCGGCGAGCCGTCGCAGTGCATGTGCGAGGTCGCACCCTTCGTCCGGTGGCATCCGTCAGCACCAAGCGCACCGTTCGCCGCCTGCTGGGCCCCAAGGACGAAGTTCTCGGACACTTCTGCGACGATGGGGTCGAATCCGAGCGGCTCGATTCCTCGCCGCTCACCCGGTCGTGGCGGGAATGGGAGCTCGAACTCGTTGACGGCGACTCGAGCCTGCTGGATGCCGCCGACTCGCTGTTCGCCGCGGTTGGCGCATCACGCTCCGACTCGCCATCGAAGCTCGCGCAGGCTCTGGGGAAACCGGAGCCGGGGCTGGATTCCCCGACTCCCCCAGCTCCCCCGACTCCCCTGTCTCCCGGAAGCGCGGGAGAACTACTGGTCACTGCGCTTCGCGACTACCGGCGGCAGTTGCTGGTGCAGGATCCCCGGGTGCGCGAAGAATTGTCGGAGGCCGTGCACCGGATGCGGGTCGCCGTCGCGCGAATCCGCGCCGCTATCAACACTTTCGGTCCCCTGGTCAGCGACGAGGCACAGTCGCGACTCCGGCCCGAATTGGGTTGGATGGGGCACACGCTCGGCGCTGCGCGTGACGCGGAAGTGATGACCGCGCGGTTTGGTCCCCTCCTCCGGTCGGAGCCGTCCGACCTCGTGCTCGGCCCGATCGGTGCCCGGATGCAGCAACAATTCGAGCTCGATGCGCAAGAGGCGAGGTCCGCCCTGCACGACTCGCTGGACTCTGCCCGATACTTCCGCCTTCTCGACGACATCGACACTTTGTGCTCGGGCGCGCAATTGACTTCCCGGGCCGAGTCTCGGGCGAAGGCCGCGATGCCTGAACTGGTGAACAACGGGATCGCCAGCCTTCGCCAGGCGATGCACTCCGCCGACACCACGCGCGGCCCGCATGCACACGACCTCGCACTCCATGAGGTGCGCAAGGAAGCGAAGCGGGTACGCTACGCGGCCGTGCTCATTTCGCCGCTCAGACCGAAGCGAACGAAGCGACTCGCGAAGATCGCGACGGCGGTGCAGGATGCGCTTGGCGCGCACCAGGACAGCGTCGTCGCTCGACAGGCCCTCTTGCGACTGAGCGCAGAAGCCGAAAACGCCGGGGAAGCCACCTTCAGCTATGGGCGCCTGCACGCGATCGAGCAATCCCGGGGCGAGGACTCGGAGGCGGACTATGAGAGGATCCTCCGACGCATCCCGAAGAGCCTCGACACCGCGTGACCGTCACCGCCTGACCGTCACTTCGTCGCGGCGCGGGCCGTCTGCTCGAGCCTCTCCCGGTACGCCTCCCACCAGGCCGCCTCCCCGGGGGCGAGATTATCGTTGTCGGCCCGCAGCCCCACTGTGCCGTCGATGAGTTCGCGCACGAGGTCGGCGTGGCCGGCGTGCCGGTTCGTCTCGGCGATCAGGTGAATGAGGATGCGGTGCAGCGTCACCGTGCTGCGATCGTCCGCCCACCACGGCACGTGTCCCACGGAGTCGAGCGTGAGGGCTGCCACCGTGGCATCGGAGTGCTCCCACACCCGGCGGTACAGGGCGACGATGCCCTCGATCGACTCCTCGGCATCCGCCCACATGTCTGCGTTCGGCTCCGCATCGTCGGCGATCCACGGCAATGGCTCCGCGAAGGGTCGCCCGAATGTTTCGCCGAGATACCCCGCCTCCACACTGGCCACATGCTTCACCAACCCGATCAGGTTGGTGCCGGTCGGCACGAGAGGGCGACGGCAGTCGTAGGGTGACAACCCCTCGAGCTTCCACAGCAGCGCATCCCGGCTCAATTGGAGATACCGCTGCAGATCCGCCTTCATCGTCAATTCGCTCATGACGGCAGCCTGCCACGCGCCGCCGACCCGGCGCTCGCCGACACTGTCGCCCTGCTCATCGGTGCGTAGCCCGTCGGCGTGGTGGCGGGTGCTGCGTCGGTGAGGCTCCTCATGATCGCGAGGTCGTTCCCGCGGGTCTCGACGCCTACCCAAACCGGGCGATACTTGCTAACCTTGCTTTCAGTTAGTCGTGGTTCACTGAACTGCGCGCTCCGTTACCGAGGCACCGCCGACGGTGCCGTACTAAGGACAGCCAACGATGACCGAACATCTCTCAACCGGCCACCTCCCGGATGAATACCAGCAGCTCGTCGAAGTCGTTGCCGACTTCGCCCGCACGGTCGTCGCCCCGGTGGCCGCCGAGCACGATGCGAACCACACCTTTCCATATGAGGTCGTCGCGGGAATGGGCGACATGGGACTATTCGGATTGCCGTTCCCCGAGCAATTCGGAGGGATGGACGGGGATTACTTCGCTCTCTGCCTCGCCCTGGAGGAACTGGGAAAGGTCGACCAAAGCGTGGCGATCACCCTCGAGGCCGGAGTATCACTCGGCGCAATGCCCATCTTCCGTTTCGGAACCGAGGCGCAAAAGGAGGAGTGGCTGCCCCAACTCACCAGCGGCAGGAATCTGGCCGCCTTCGGACTGACCGAGGCGGGTGCCGGCAGCGATGCCGGTGGCACCCGCACCACGGCGAGCCTCGACGCGGGCGAGTGGGTGGTGAACGGTGAGAAGCAGTTCATCACCAACTCGGGCACTGCCATCACGCGACTCGTGACGGTCACCGCCGTGACCGGGCGCACGGCTTCCGGTGGAAAGGCGATCTCGACCATCCTGGTGCCGACCTCGACGCCGGGCTTCACCGCGGAGCCCGCGTACAACAAGGTCGGCTGGAACGCATCCGACACCCATCCGCTGACCTTCGCGGATGTCCGGGTGCCGGAGGCGAACCTGCTCGGCGAGCGCGGTCGCGGCTACGCCAACTTCCTTCAGATCCTCGATGAGGGACGCATCGCCATCGCCGCCCTCGCCGTGGGCGCCGCCCAGGGCTGTGTCGACGAGAGCGTGAAGTACGCGCGGCAGCGTGAGGCATTCGGTCGTCCCATCGCGGCCAATCAGGGGATCGCCTTCAAGATCGCCCGGATGGAAGCCCGAGCGCAGGTGGCGCGCACGGCCTACTACGACGCGGCCATGCTGATGCTCGCCGGCAGGCCGTTCAAGAAGCAGGCATCGATCGCGAAGCTGGTCGCATCGGAGGCCGCAATGGACAACGCACGAGACGCGACTCAGATCCACGGCGGGTACGGGTTCATGAACGAGTACCCGGTGGCCCGGCACTATCGTGACAGCAAGATCCTCGAAATCGGGGAGGGCACGAGCGAGGTGCAGCTCATGCTCATCGCGCGCGAACTCGGGCTCTGAGCCCTGGGCTCTGAGCTCACAGAGTCACCCTGATGCTGCGCTCGGTCGTCGAGCGGTGGGTCCATGCCCAGAATCCACCTGACGAGTGTGCTGGCGAATACGGTGGCTCACCGTCCTCGGAGCGGACGAGCCCGACGGCGTGGATTTGCTTCTCGGGCCCGACGACAAGCCCGCAGCGGAGGCGTCCAGTCGGTCCGCGGAGTCCAAGGCGATCCGAGGTGCGCCTGGAAGGACTGGAACCACCTTCGCGGCCACGTAATCGGGCGGAATTGGCTCTAGAAGCCCGGAAACTCAGCGTTCTTCGTTGGCTTTGACCGGGTTCGGTCTGGTTCGTTTGCCCACAGTTGTGGGCAAACGGTGGGCAAGCGCCTCCTGATTTCGTCCATATAGAAACGGATATCCATTTCCATATTTATATGAAAGCTGCGAGTATGGTGGGATGAAGAACGTGGAGATAGTCTGGCGCACTTTGGCAGACGCCGCGCTGGACGGTCAGCGCGATTGGAACAGTATCGGCGACATCGCTGATGCTGCGTCGGTCGCGCCGTCCACGACCCATCAGGCGCTGGGACGACTCGTCGACATTGGTGCCGTCCGCGCGAACTCGCGCCGTGGCTACACGGTCGTCTCGCCGGAGAAGCTACTCGAAGCGTTCGCAGCTCACCGCAACCTACGCACCGACACGATCCTCTCCACAACCTTGTCCCGCGCCCAAGAACTACTCGACGACGATGAGGTCGACTACGCGCTCAGTGGCAGCTCCGCTGCAGTGCACTACCTCGGTGGCCGCAACACGGTCTCCGATCTGGGCCGTCGGATCGTCTACACAACCCGCACGCTGTTTCAGGATGACTTCCCCGAGGGCGACGAGGTCATCATCCTCACCGAAGACCCACTTGCGGCACGGACCTGGACGTCTGGATACGCCAGCCTCGCGCAGACCTACGCCGACCTGTGGGCGAGCCCAGGCTGGCAGGCCGCCGAGTTCACCCGTGCCCTCAAAGCGAAACTGTTCGCGGATGCTGACTGGGAGCAGCGAACCAGTGCCTAACCTCTACGAAGACGAGAGCGGAGTCATCCGCTCACTCGTCGACCGGCTCGGTCACGACCTCGAGCCGTCGATACTCATCGGCGGATGGGCGACGTTCTTTCGTGTCGGCGGCGAGATCAGCCTCGACATCGACCTCATTACCTCGCAGGAGAGTCGCCACAAGCTCGAGAGCGTGATGACCGACCTCTCCCCCAGCAACAACCACCAAGGGCGAAAGCTGCGGGCGACGATCGACGACGTGCACCTCGACATCTACCTGCCCTACGAATCCCAACTCGGCAACAAACTCCGGCTCAAAGTGGAAGTGCTCGCCGAGTACCCCGACGAGCTCTCCTTCGAGAAGTGGACTCTGCTGCGACTCGAAGCCCACATCGCCACCAAGATGGCGTCGCTCCTCGACCGCCACTTCACGGAGAAGGGCCAGAAGGATGCCCGCGAGATTCTCGCGCTTCTCAAGCTGGGCGGTGTCGACGCGGAGCTTGCGGCGGAGGTTCTTGATCGTGCCTCCACTGTGGGCATCGACGATCTGCCCGCCATGATCGCGGAGACATTCAACCTCATCGGCAAAATCATCAAACTGTCGAAGCCTGACCAGAAGCTCATCACCGCAGAGAAGAAGTCGTGGGTGGCCGAACTGTTGCGCCGCGGGGCACAACCGCAGACAGAACGACCTCAGTTGTAGACACAGGATCGCCCTGAGAAACTCGTGACCGACTGTTCCCGTAGAGTTGCGCCACAGTTTCTCACCTTCTCAATCGGATCATCGTGCTTGCAACAATTAGCTACTCGGGGCCAAACGCCACCGACCTCGGTTATCTGCTCCATAAGCATCCGGCGAAGGTACAGACGTTCGAGATGAGCGTGGGCCAGGCTCACGTCTTCTACCCCGAAGCCACGGCGGATCGGTGCACCGCGGCGGTCCTTCTGGAAGTGGACCCCATCGGCCTTGTGCGCAACAAGCGGGTCGGGGGCAGCGATTCGTTCTCGCTTGGCCACTATGTCACCGACCGTCCCTATGCTTCATCATCAATGCTCGCCGTCGCGCTCGGGCAAGTTTTCAGGACCGCGATGACGGGGCGATGCGATTCCCGGCCAGAGCTTGCGGCAACCCCAATCCCACTTGAGATCGAACTCACAGCGGTACCGAGCAAGGGTGTGGATGGGCTGGCGACCCGCTTGTTCGAACCGCTCGGCTGGGAGGTCGAGGAGACGGCGATCCCGCTGGACACAACGTTCCCCGAGTGGGGTGACTCGCATTACGCAAACCTGAAGTTGCGCGGTACCCTCCGCCTGGCCGATGCGCTGCGTCAGATTTATGTCCTGCTCCCTGTGCTCGACGACTCCAAGCACTACTGGGTGAGTGATGATGAGGTCGGCAAATTGCTCCGGGCCGGTGAAGGTTGGCTGCTCGAACACCCGGACCGCGACTTGATCACCCGTCGCTATCTTGCGCACCAACGCAGCCTGGTCGCCGATGCAACCGCGCGGCTCGTCGAGCTCGACGACGATCTGGTGGAAGATGAGACCGCCGACAAACCAGTATCGCCGCTCTATGCGATGCGCGCCGAGGCAGTTCTCGCGGCACTCAAGGACGTCAACGCGCACCGCGTCGTTGACCTCGGTTGCGGCGAGGGAGCGTTGCTGAAACGCCTCATCGTGGACACCACATTCACCGAGATCATCGGCACGGACGTCTCCTCTCGATCTCTCCAGGCCGCAGGAGAAAAACTGCACCTAAGAGACCTCAGCGACACCCAACGTGCTCGGGTTCGCCTATTGCAGTCGTCGGTCACCTACCTCGACGACCGAGTCAGAGGCCTCGATGCGGCTGTGCTGATGGAGGTCATCGAACATGTTGACCGTGGCCGCCTCGCATCGGTCGAGTTGTCCGTTTTCGGTCACGCCCGGCCCAACGCTGTGATCGTGACCACGCCGAACTCCGAGTACAACGTCCTGTACCCGTCGCTTGCCGCAGGGCGATTCCGTCACCCGGATCACCGTTTCGAGTGGACACGGACCGAGTTTTCCGAATGGGCTCAGGGCGTTTGCGATCGAAATGGGTACAGCGTCGAGTTCAGAACTGTCGGCGATATCGACGCCGTCCGTGGCTCACCCACGCAGCTCGCGTTGTTCAGGAGGGCGTGACGATGGCCGAACTCACCGTTCCCGAAATGTCTCTTGTCGTGCTCATTGGGTCGAGCGGATCCGGCAAATCAACTTTCGCACGCGAACACTTTGGCCCCTACGAAACGCTATCGAGCGACTTCTTCCGCGGCCTGGTTTCGAACAACGAGAACGACCAAGCCGCGACCAACGCCGCTTTTGAGGCTCTCCGGTTCGTGGCGTCCCAGCGACTGCGCGCTGGCCTGCTCACCGTGATCGACGCGACGAACGTTCAAGCCGAAGCTCGGAAGAGCTTCGTGCAGCTCGCGCGCGACCAGGATGTGCTGCCCGTCGCAATCGTGCTGGATGTGCCCGAGCGAGTCTGCATCGACCGAAACAAGAGCCGTACCGATCGCCAATTCGATGCGAACGTGATCAAGCGCCAGCAGGATCAACTTCGTCGATCGATGAAGTACCTTAGCAAAGAAGGATTCCGCAAGGTCCACATCCTCCACGGCGCCGATGAGATTGCCGCGGCAACGATCACGAGGGAACCCCTCCTGAACGACTTCCGCCACGAGACAGGACCGTTTGACGCCATCGGCGACATCCACGGCTGCCGGTCAGAGCTCGAGACTCTTCTCGGCGATCTTGGATACAAGTTCGAGCGGGATGCGCAGGGCCGTCCGGTGGATGCCGCTCACCCGGAGGGGCGAAAGGTGGTGTTCCTTGGTGACCTCGTCGACCGTGGACCCGACACCCCTGGGGTTTTGCGGCTCGCGATGGGGATGGTCCGGAACGGCCATGCCCTCGCGGTTCCCGGCAATCACGAGAGCAAGCTCGTTCGCGCGCTGCGCGACAAGAACGTCCAGACTTCACACGGCCTGGCGGAGTCCCTGACTCAGCTCGCCGCTGAAGGTCCCGAGTTCCGCAAGGAGGTCGAGCAATTCGCCGACAGACTCGTCTCGCATTTGGTACTGGATGACGGCAATCTGGTCGTCGCTCACGCCGGCCTCATCGAGGCATATCAGGGACGCGCATCCGGCCGAGTGCGCTCGTTTGCACTGTACGGCGACACGACTGGCGAAACCGATGAATACGGCCTGCCCGTGCGTCTTCCCTGGGCCGAAGGCTACCGTGGTCGTGCAATGGTGCTCTACGGACACACACCAACACTCGAGCCAGAGTGGATCAACAACACGATGTGTTTGGACACGGGATGCGTCTTCGGCGGAAAACTCAGTGCGCTTCGCTACCCCGAACGAGAGGTTGTCTCTGTCGCCGCCGAGCAGGTCTGGTATGAACCAGCGAAGCCCCTGGCCGCCGCGGTAACCGCGTCGATTCCCGAACGAGCAGCGGGGGTTCTATCGATAGACGACGTTCTCGGCAAGCACATCGTCGAGACGCGCACTCACGGTCGCATCGGCGTGCGAGAAGAGTATGCGGCGGGCGCGCTCGAGGTCATGAGCCGATGGGCTATCGATCCTCGTTGGCTGCTCTACCTGCCTCCGACCATGAGCCCACCGAATACATCAAGCCTCGAATCGATGCTCGAGCATCCGGCGGAGGCGTTCTCGACCTACCGGAAGGAAGGAGTGAACGAACTGATCTGCGAAGAGAAGCACATGGGCTCTCGTGCCGTCGTACTTCTCACTCGTAACCCAGGTCGCTTCGATGCGCCAGCCGGATGGCGCGGAACTGTGCACACACGGACCGGTCGACCGTTCTTCTCCGACGAACTGGCGGACACATTCCTGGCCCGTCTCGATGCCGCCTTCGATACGGCAGGTCTGTGGTCGGAGCTTGAGACTGACTGGGTGATCCTCGACGCTGAACTCCTGCCCTGGTCCCTTAAGGCCGGCGACTTGATTCGGGAGCAGTATGCGTCCGTTGGTGCGGCCGCATCGGGCTCTTTGCCGAACGCCGTCCGTGCGCTGGAGCGGGCGGCCGCGAACGGCATACCCGTCGGGGACCTTCTCGACCGAACACGATCACGACAACAGAACGCCGAGGGCTACGTGCACTCGTATCGCAACTACAGCGCCCCATCCGAGGGCTTGTCCGGCGTGCAGCTCGCGCCGTTTCAAGTACTCGCGACGGAGGGCGCGACCTACTCCGATCGCGACCATGCCTGGCACCTTTCCGTAGCCGACCGGCTCGCCGCTGTAGACCCTGAGTTGGTTCGTCCGACGAAGTCGGTGATCGTGGATCTTGCCGACTTCACATCAGTGGATGCCGCGACTCGGTGGTGGGAATCGTTGACCGCTGCTGGCGGCGAGGGAATGGTGGTCAAGCCACTCGCCAACCTCATTCGTGGACCGAAGGGGCTTGTCCAGCCCGGGCTCAAGGTTCGCGGTCGCGAGTATTTGCGGATCATTTACGGCCCCGACTACACGGAGCCGAACAACCTCTCGCGTCTACGTGAGCGCAATCTCGCACACAAGCGCTCGATGGCACTGCGCGAATATGCCCTCGGGGTCGAAGCGCTCGAACGTCTCGCTGCCGGCGAACCCCTGTGGAAGATTCACCAGGCGGTGTTCGCTGTGCTCGCAATGGAGTCAGAGCCAGTCGACCCTCGTTTGTGAGAGTTCGAAGAGGGATTAGGCGAGCACCTGCCCAAATTTGGATGGTAATTCACCGATGCGTTGGATCAAACTGAGTGCGCCTGCTGGGACGGTACTTGAATTCAAAAACAGAGGTGAAAGCGATATCCGACCTCTGTCAGAGGGCGGTCTCTTCGCGCATTAAGCGCGACTCCCCCACCTCTGTTCATGGACCAGCTCGACTCACAAAGCAGCAGAACGACGCGATCGTCAGCCTATATAAGGAAGGGCGGCGAGCTGTCGACATCGCTCGAGAGGTCGGGACTACGGAATGGACGGTGCATCACCGGTTGAATCGGCTGGGTGTTGAGCGCCGGCCAACTGGGCTAACACCTGATCAGATCAAAGAAGCAGTGCGGCTTCATGGTGAGGGCGTGCCGATTACCGAGTTGGTCAGGCGGTTCGGGCGATCGTGGAAGACGATCGCGAAAGAATTAAATAGGTCAAGAAATAGTTAGAGCCCGCTACCCGGGCGGAGATCAGAGCAGCTTTCACTGATGATCCCCGCCATGCGGGTTGCGGGCTAGTTGCAATACCGTTCAATTAGTGGTTCTTGGTGTAGTTTTCGGGTATGCCTCGTTCTGG
>JAZJZS010000016.1:0-79757 GCA_040389685.1 Actinomycetota bacterium | reverse complement strand
CCAGCCGGATTGGTCTCCCGAACGAGCCATCGTGATCTAATTGAACGGTATTGGGTCTAGGCCGGAAGCGTGGCATCCAGTTCGATGTGCGCCTTAATCGTCGACTCCGGGTGGTGCGCGGCGTCGAGAGCGTCGAGCGCGGCGTCGATGGCGAAGTGCTGGGTCACCAGCGGGCTCAGGTCGACTCCGCTGTTCGCGAGGAAGCGCAGGGTCTCCGGCCAGACACCGGGCGAGCCGATCGATCCGGTGATCCGCAGCTCTTTGGACTGGATCAAGCCGAGCTTGGCCGGCGCCTCACTCCCGACATCGATGCCGATGTAGGCGATGCGACCCTGGAACGCGACGAGTTCCAGCGCGGTCGCCATCACCGCAGGCCGACCGGATGCCTCCACCACGAGGTCCGCACCGCGACCCCCGGTGATTTCCGCCAGCAGGGCGACGATGTCGTCGGGGTGCACGGCATGCCGCGCTCCGAGCGACAGCGCGATGTCGCGACGTCCCTCGGCCGGTTCCACCACGACGGTGATGGCTCCCATCGCGGCAGCGGCGGCGGTGACGGCGAGGCCGACCGGTCCGGCGCCGAGCACGACCACGGTATGGCTCGCGTCGACCCCACCGGCCCGCACGATCGCGTAGTAGGCGACGCTGAACGGTTCCACGAGGGCGCCGATTGTGAACGGCACTTGGTCGGGCAACCGGTGCAGCCAGGACGGCTTCGCGATGAAGAACTCGGCGGCGGCGCCGCTGATGGAGAATCCGAAATGGTCGGCGCCGATGACGCACTCGCCCACAACCCGGTCGCCGACCGCGAAGTCGGTGACCTTGCTCCCGACCCTGACGACCTCGCCGGACCACTCGTGGCCAGGGATGATCGGGTACTGGAACGGAATGATGTATCGACCCTCGAGCAGGTCGATGTCGGAATGGCAAACGCCCACCGACCGCGCGGCGACGAGGACCTCGTCGTCGGCGATGTTCGGGATGGGGAGTTCGGCCACCTCCGGGCTGCCTTGCGAGGAGAACTGCAGAGCTTTCATGAGCGGATCCTTCGGGTCTAGAGGGAGGGGTCGAAGAGCACTTTGCCTTCGAGCGTTCCGGCGGCAAGCCGTTCGAGTTGGTCCGCGAGCGCATCGAGGGGGAGAATGCCTTCGAGCAGTTCCGCGCCCAGGCTGGTCGTCGCGAGGATGCGCAGTGCCGGCTCGAGGTCGTCGCCGCAGACGTGGGCGAGGGTCGTCCGTACCGTGAGCTCCCGCATGACGAGGGAGTGGATGTCCACGGGCTGCTTCCGCGATGGCAGACCCACCTGAAGGATTGTGCCGCCGGTGCGCGCGAGCGAGATGGCGTTGTTGAGCTGTCCGGGGGCACCGCTGGCCTCGACAACGCGGTCGGCACCCCGTTCCCTGACCGAGGACAGCACCGCCTGCCGGGTGTCGTCATCAACTGGAACCACCCGGTTCGCGCCCAGTCGAAGGGCGCGATCGAGTCGCGCACCGGCGAAGTCGACCACGGTGATGTCGATGTCCGCGAGGGACTTCATGCCCGCGAGCACGAACGATCCGATCGCCCCGGCGCCGATGATCACGACGGTGTCGCCGTTCTGGACGCCGGATCGCCGGGCGGCATGAAGGCCGACGGCGAGGGGCTGGGCGAGGCCGGCGAGGTCGAGGGAGAGCCCGGCCGGCACCGGTACCAGGGCGCGTTCGGGGCAGGAGACGAACTCCGCCATCCCACCGTCGGTGTTGAGTCCGAGCGTGTAGTACTCGAGGCACAGGTTGGTGCGCCCTTCACGGCAGCGCACGCACTCGCCGCACCAGACTCCGGCACCGCTCGCGACGATGTCGCCAACCGCGAATCGACCGTCGGCGTCGGCCTCGAGCACCTCGCCGATGAACTCATGGCCGGGGATCATCGGACCGGTGTGCCCGGTGCGTGGATGCGGGCCCGGAAGTGGGAAGGTGATGGGACCGGCCTTCCACTCCGTGGCATCCGTGCCGCACATCCCACTCCGCAGCACCCGAAGCAGAGCCTCACCCGGCTTGCGCTCGGGCTCCGGCACCTGCTCGATGCGCACGTCGTGGGCACCGTAATACAGCGCGGCCTTCATAGTCGTCCTCTGGTCGATCTCTGCTGGCACAGCATTCAGGCGGAGTCGCCGCGGCCTTCGGGCGTGTTCAGGTGCGATTGGGCGCTGCGCAGGTCGGGAAGCGGCCCGTCGACGCTGAAGTAGCGCTGACCCGCGACGAGCAATTTCTCAGCGGGGAACTTGGTGATGACCTCGCACCCGGTGGCGGTCACGACCAGTTCCTCCTCGATGCGGGCCGCGCCGATGCCATCGGCCGACGGCCAATAGGTCTCGAGGGCGAAGACCATACCCTCCTCCAGCACCTCGGGATGCTCGATCGACACCAGGCGCGAGAAGATCGGCTTCTCCCAGATGGAGAGGCCGACACCATGGCCGTACTGAAGTGCAAACGCGGCCTCCTCGTTCGGGAATCCGAACTCCTCCGCCTTCGGCCACACCTTCACGATGTCGGCGGTGGTGGCCCCCGGTCGCACCAGGGCGATCGCCCGGTCCATGTACTCCCGCGCCCTCTTGTATGCGTCGTTCTGCGCCGCGCTCGCCGAACCGACGGCGAAGGTGCGGTAGTAGCAGGTGCGGTAGCCCTGGTAGCTGTGCAGGATGTCGAAGAAGGCCGGATCGCCCGGCCGGATCAGCCGGTCGGAGAAGACGTGCGGGTGCGGAGAGCACCGTTCGCCGGAGATCGCATTGACCCCCTCGACGTACTCGGAACCGAGGTCGTACAGGGTCTTAGAGACCAGGCCGACGGTCTCGTTCTCCCGCACGCCGGGGCGCAGGAACTCGTACAGCGTCTCGTAGGCGGCATCCACCATCGATGCCGCCTGGGTGAGCAGCGAGATCTCGTCCCGGCCCTTGATCGCCCGGGCGTTCAGGAACACCTGCTGCCCGTCGACCACGACGACGCCGAGGGCCTGGAGCGCGAACAGCACTGGCGGCTCAACGACGTCCACCCCGAGCGGCTCGTTCGCGACGCCGAATATCTCCAGCTCCCGCTTGATCTTTCGGGCCAGTTCCTCTGCGATTCCCGCGTTGGGGTTGAACGCCCCGCGGAGGGTGGAAATTCCGGCACGAGAGCCCGACTCCGCGCGCGGGCGGACAGCACCGTGGTGCGGAGCGTGCGGATCGGCATCCATCTCCGACGTCGTGGTGTCGAGCCACGGATTGTAGAGCGAGTGGTGCTTCGCTGCGGACCCGAAATCCCAGACGATCGGATCGCTGTTGCGGGTAATGAGCGAGAAGCGGATGAGCTTATCCATCGCCCAGGTGCCGATGTGCGTGCTCGACATGTAGCGGATGTTCGCGAAGTCGAACGCGAGGAGCGAGCCGAGATCGGACTCCTCGAGCTTCGCCCTCAGTCGGGCGAGGCGCTCGGTACGGAGCCGGTCGAAATCGATTCTGGTCTCCCAGTCGACGGCGTTTGTGCCAAAGGTTGCTGTGGACATCGGTGGTCCTTTCCGGGCCGGTTGGATTCGGGGTGCGAGCAGGTCAGACGAGGATCATTCCACCCTCGATCGCGATGACCTGGCCGGTGATGTAATCGGAGTCCGAGCTGGCCAGAAACACAGCGGTCGGCGCGATATCTTCCGGTTGTGCCGGCCGGCCGAGCAGGATGTCCCGGGACATCGAGTCGAACCCTGAGTCCCCCTCGCCCATCCTCTCCAGATCGGCGTCGAGCTTGGTCCAGAGCGGAGTGGCGACCACCCCGGGGGCGAATGCGTTCACCGTGATGCCGTGTGCCGCGAGCGCACGCGCCCCTGCCTGGGTGAGCGAGATGACCGCCGCCTTTGCCGCGCTGTAGGGCGCGAAACTGGGAAGGCCGGTGCGCCCGGCGATGGACGCGGTGTTCACGATCTTGCCTCCGCCACCCTGCGCGAGGAACTGCTTGGCCGCCTCCTGGATGCCGATGAGCACACCGAGCGCGTTGACGCGAATGATGAGCTCGAAATTCTGTTCGGTGATATCGAGGAACTTCATCGGCGAGTTCATGCCGGCATTGTTGAAATAGGCGTCGATCCGGCCGAACCGCGCCACCGCATCCGCGATGCCCCGGGCGACGGCCGCGCGATCGGTGATGTCGACCCGCGTCGCGATGGCGACCCCGCCCGACTCGGTGATCTGATCGGCCACCGCCTGCCCGGCCTCGAGGTTCAGGTCGGCGATCACGACGTTCGCCCCCTCGTCGGCGAAGCCGCGACTGATGCCTGCCCCGATGCCGGAACCGCCCCCCGTGACGACGATCGTCCGTCCCGCCAGTCGCTCGCTCATCTGTTCTGCTCCCTTGCAGTCACATGTCGTGCCGGGCGAGGGTCCATGCCCGTCGCGTCACCACGTTTGTATAGTCTCACTGTACAGTCCGCGGCGAATGAGTCAAACTATTGAGATGCAGACACATCCGTTCTGCAGTTCAGATCCCGGTCTTGCCAACGATGGAGTTGCAATGAATTTCACAGTCTCTGGAGTGCATCACATCGGCCTGTCGGTCTCCGACATGAAGCGTTCCTTCGAGTGGTACTCGCGCATGTTCGACCTGGCTCCCGGCGCGGTGACGGATGGCTCTGGCGAGGCGCTTTCGGATGCCCTCCAGGTGCCCGAGGCACAGCTCTCCTTCGCCATGATTTCATTAGGAAGCACCCGCATCGAATTCCTCGAGTATCACTATCCGACCGGGCGACCGTTCGACCGGACGAACAGCGATATCGGACCCTCTCACATCTGCCTCGAGGTGTCAGACCTCGAGGCTGCGTACGCCGATCTGACCGCCAAGGGAGCCATCTTTAATGCGCCTCCGATCACCTTGGATAGCGGAGTCCACGCCGGCTCGAAATGGGCCTACCTCCGGGACCCGGACGGCATCCAGCTGGAGATCTGGCAGTCGGCGACGGCGTGATCCGCGCGCGGTCGACTGTTCAGTAGCGCTCTACTTGTCGCGACTCTCGCGACACCATCAGCGGGCGTTCACTAGCACCTTCACCTCGTTGCCACTCGGGTTGAGGAGCATGTCGAAGCCCTTCTCGACGAGATCCGCCACGCCGATCTCGGCCGTGACCACTCGCTCGACCGGCAGCCCCTGGCGCGCGATGAGGTCGATCACCCGGGGCCAGTCGGTTAGCGGATAGCACCAAGTGCCGTTGTAGGTGATCTCCCGCAGCGACACCTGCATAGGATCGATCGACGCCGGCCGCGTGTGGAGGCCGGTCTGGGTGATCGTGCCGGCGGAGCGCACCGCTCCGAACCCGGCCTGAAGCGCGCGCTCGTTGCCAGAGCACTCCACCACGCTGTCCACGCCAATCCCCTTCGTCACGTCTCGCAGGTACCCGACCACGTCGAGAGCCGAGGGATCGAGCACCTTCCCGACATCGAGCGAGCGAGCCAGCGCCGCACGCACCGGATTCACCTCCGAGATGAACACCCGCGCACCGATCGAGTTGGCGTAAATAGACGCGAGGGCTCCGATCGGCCCGGCACCCGTGATGAGTACAGTGTCGCCCGGGCGCACGCCGGCCGTGTCGACCCCGTACGCGGCTACCGCGGTCGGCTCGACGAGGGCGCCCTGGATCTCGGTCATACCGTCCGGGAGTGCGTACACCTGACTCGCCGGCACCACCGCGAGCTCGGCGATCCCGCCCCAGGCGAAGCTCAGCCCGACGCATCCCATCTCTACGCACAGGTGGTTGAGACCCCGGCGGCAGAAGTAGCAGACACCGCAGGAGATGATCGGCATCACCGACACGCGCTGTCCGACGGAGACGTTGGTCACCCCCGACCCGACTTCGACTACCTCGGCCGAGAACTCGTGCCCCAGGACCTGGGGAGCGGATGCCCCGGTGAGCGGATGCGGATGCGTCGGGATCACGATCGGTCCTGCGGCGTATTCGTGCAGGTCGGTGCCGCAGATCCCGCACCAGTACGGACGGAGCAACACCTGGCCCGGCCCCGCCCCCGTGGGGGCGTCGACCTCTTCGACCCGGATGTCGTGAGCTCCGTGAAAGACAGCTGCGCGCATGATCAAAGTTCCTTCCTCTGCTTCTACTTCTGTCGGGAGGTGGATCCGGCGTGATCGCCGCGACCGTGGACGAACCAGATTCCCTCCATGTCCACGGAGCCGGGGTTGCAGAACACGTGGGGGATCGAGGAGTCGAACCCGAGAGACTCGCCCGCGTTCAGTACAAAGACCTCGTAGCCGACGCGCACCTCGAGCTGACCGATCGTGACGTAGCCGTACTCATATCCGGCGTGGTGGGCGAGCTCCTCGGTGTCGGCGGACGATGCACCGGGCTTGTAGACGATCTTCATGAAGCTCACGGACGTCTCCGGCGTCGCCGCCAGCCGCTCCCACACCACTCCCGCCGCCATATCGAGGCGAGACCGATGCCGCGGGTGCACCACCGAGATCCGGTTGGCGAACTCCGACGGCCGCCAGGCCGAAGCGGGATCGGTGAGCACGTTGTCCCGCTGGCGAGTATCCGCCGCGGGGAGCCCGACCGTGCCGGGAGCGCCCTCGAAGAGCTCGTCGACGGTCACGTTAAGGCGCTGGGAGAACGCGTACAGGGTGGCGACCGAAGGCTGGGACTTGCCGTTCTCGATCTGGGACACGAACGAGGGAGAGACGTTGACCTGGCGGGCGAATTCCCGCAGGCTCAGCCCGGATTGTTGGCGGAGTTCCTTGAGCCGGATGCCGAGGGCGTCCATGTGACTAGCCGAACCGGCGGGCGTTCATACGACCGCTCGCTTCTGTTTGCGCGCCCGGACCACCGAGAAGAGGATCGCCGCCGCGAGGATCAGCAGCCCCTGGAAGATGTACTGCCACATCTGCGAGAGGCCGAGGAAGCTTGTCGCGTTCAGAACCTGTACGAGGAGGATCGAACCGAGCAGGGTTCCGACGAAGGTGCCGCGGCCGCCAAGGAGGCTGGTGCCGCCGAGCACGACCGCGGTGATGCTGGTGAGCGTGTAGCCTACGCCCTGTGCCGGATCGCCGACCCCGATCTGCGCCATCACCATGACCGCGCCAGCAAAGGTGAACAGCGACGTGGCGACGTACGCGAGCACCACCGTTCGGTTGATGACCACACCGGACCGACGGGCCGATTCCTCGCTCGACCCCGTTGCGCGCAGATTCCATCCCCAACGCCGCTTGCGCAGGAAGAACTCGGCGATCAGAGTCGCGGCGATCAGTATGACGAACGCGACCGGGATCGGGCCTACCTGCCAGCCGATGATGGCGGTCACCGTCGAGTTGATGTACCCGTCGGGTCCGTTGCGCAGTATGAAGCTGAAGCCCTGGAGCGCGATGTAGATGGTCAGGGTCGCGGCGATCGGGGTGAATTTCGCGAACCGGATCAGGGAGCCGTTTACCAGCCCAACCAGGCCGGCCACCACGACCATCAGCACGAATCCGAGCATTATCGCGATCGGTGGTTTGCCATCGTTGACGAAGAACGACGCGATGACCACCAGGAATCCGGCCAGCGGTCCGACCGAAAGGTCGATGCCGCCGATAAGGAGCGAGATAGTCTGCCCGAGGGCGATGAACCCCAGTGCGCTCACAAGGGTGAGCACGGAATAGATGTTGAAGTCCGAGAGGTAGCGGGCGTTCTGGCTGAAGATGAAGGATCCGAGGAGGACGATCACTCCCACCAGGAGTACCGATGGTGCGTAGTCCCCCTGCACGAAGCGGCGCAGGCCGGAGGGCTTCGACGCCTCGACGACGGAGTCCACCGAGACCGAGCGGGTCGTCGAGCGCACGGCGGCGTGAATCATGCGCTCTTCGCTGATCTCCTCGCCATGCAGGACCTCCACGGCGTGGCCGCGCGACATCACGATCACTCGGTCGCACAGCCCCTCAAGCTCCTTCGCGTCGGACGAGGCGACGACAACGGGGATGCCGGAGGCCGAGACCTCTCTGAGGATGCCGTAGATCTCGGCGCGCGCCCCGACGTCGACCCCCTGGGTCGGCTCATCCGCGACCACCAGTCTTGGCTCGGACAGCAAGGCCCGCGCCATCACGACTTTTTGTTGGTTGCCGCCTGAGAGCGACGAGACCATGGAGTCCATCGACGCCGCCTTGACCGCTAGCGATCCGAGCGTACGGCCGACCGTTCCCAGCTCTCGCTTGCGGCTGAGCAGTCGCCACCGACGGAATCGAGTGAGCGCCGATGCTGCAGCGTTCTCCCGCACCGAGAGCGTCATCATGAGCCCCTCGCGGTGACGGTCGGCCGGCATAAAGGCGGCGTCATGGAGAAGGTGGCGCGACGAGAGCGACGCTCCGGCCACTTCCACGCGACCGGTGAAAGTCTCGAGCCCAGCGAGAGCGCGCATCAGTTCGCTCTGGCCGTTTCCGACCACGCCAGCGATTCCGACGATCTCCCCTCGCTTGGCCTCGATCGAGATGTTGGCGAACCCCGGCCCGGTGAGCGATTCAATAGAGAAGTTGGTCTCGTCGGCGGCGGATGCGACGTGCTTGGGAGGGAATGTTGACTCGAGCTTCCTCCCCACGATCATGGCGAGGAGCTGTTCGTCTGTGATGTCCTCGACGGAGACCGAACCGCGAACCCGGCCGTCTCGCAGCACGGTGACGCGATCGCCGAGTTCGCGCACTTCAGCGAGCCGATGGGTGATGTAGACCACTGCCGTACCGGCGGCGACGAGCGCGCGGACCCGGTCAAAGAGGAGGGTGACCGAGTCCTGGCCGAGCGGCGCGGTCGGCTCATCCAGGATGAGGAGCCGGGGGCGCAGGGCGAGGGCCTTAGCGATTTCCAGAAGGTGCTTCTGGGCCACGGTCAGGAGTTCGACCCGATCGCGCAGGTGAACGGTGAGGCCAACCTCTTCGAGGAGGCGATGCCCAATCGCCTCCACCGGTTCGCTGCTGTCAAAAACGGTCGCAGGCAGCGCTACCTGAAGGTTCTCGAGCACGGTCATGTCCGGCAACACGGCCGGATGCTGGTGCACGATCGCGATTCCCAGCTGGCTGGCGATACCCGGAGTGAGCGTGCCGACCACTTCCCCATTGAACTCGATGACTCCGCCATCGGGCTGGGCTGTTCCGGACGCCACGTTCATCAGGGTCGACTTGCCTGCCCCGTTCTCACCGAGAATCGCGTGCACCTGGCCGGGCCGGATCACCACTGACACCTCGGTGAGGGCTGCGACGCCGGAGTAGAGCTTTGTGATGTTCGTCATGGTGAGGGTCGCGGGCGCGACCGCGGAAAGACTGTCCGCCGCTGTCGTGTCGATGGTGTCCTGGTTGTTCACGGGGATCCCTGCCTGTCGATGCGTTCTGCGTGAGTGTGAGCAGGTGCCGGGCCGGCCACGGAAGAGTCCGTGACCGGCCCGGAGCGCCGGTCGAACTACTTCTTGAGCAGTGCTGCCTGGTCGGTGGGAGACATCTGCGCCGAGAGGTAGATGTCGCCCGGTAGGTTCTTTTCACACTGGACCTGGCTCGGCGTGCCACTCACGGAATCCTCGAAGGCAGGAGCCTTGAAGACCTTGTCAGAGGGCACCTTGCCGCCGGTCGCCTTCGCGACGGCGTACTGCACTGCGAGACGCACATTGTCGTTGCCGGTCGCGACCGTCATGAGCTTGAAGTCCGGGTTGGCAGCCTTGTTGTCCGCGAAGAAGCATCCGAGCGAGTTGCCGTCGGAGGTGACGAGCGACGGGATCGAACGACCACCCTTGGCGAACGCGGGAAGTGCACCAACGAGCGAAGGTCCGAAGTCGGAGACGATCACGTCGATCTTCGGATACTTCGCGATGTCGGTGGTGAGCACCTGCTGCGTGAGCGCCGGATCCCAGTTGGTGACCTCGGGGGTCTCACCGATGTACTTGTATTTGGAGTCGGTCAACACAGACTTCAGGCCCTTGAGCTCATCGGTCGCCTGGCTGTTGCCCTTCGGACCGCTGATGAACAGGATGTTGCCACCATCGGGCAGGTTCGTCTTGATCCAGTTGCCCCAGTTCTTGCCGTCCGTGGTGAAGTCGGCACCGATCCAGGCGGTGTAGTCTACGCCGTCCTTGCCGCCGGGGAAGACCCGGTACGGCACGGTGACCACGCCGGCCTTGTACGCGCTGCGGAGAGCGGGGAGCATCGCCTGTCCTGCATCCGGGAATACCACGAGCGCGTTGACGCCCTTGGCTACCATTCCCTGAATGTCAGAAATCGCCTTTTGGGTGTCGCCCTGACCGTCTGCATATTCGTACTTGGTGACGCTAGAACACTTCTTCACCTCATCGGCGCCGGCCGCGGTCGTGACGAGCCGCCAGCTGTTACCACCGAAGCCGTCGAGGAGTCCGAGAGTGATCTTTTTCGGCCCGCACCATGACGGTGCTCCTGCGGGGGCAGTCGCGCCGCCGCTAGGGGTCGAACTGCCCGACGAAGAATTGCTGCAACCGGCGACCGCGAGTGAGATCACTATTGCAGTCGTGGCGAGCATCGTGAATTTACTGCGACGTTTCATGTTTGCTTTCCTCCTGGTTTACTGCGACGCCTCTGTCGCAGGTATTCGACCTCTCCGTCGAAATCTTTGGACCCGTTCAGGCTGGTTGGGATTTTTAGGCGAGAAATGGGGCCCGCCGTGACCCCGGTCTGATTCGCTGCCGAATCACCGCCCAGTCCACTGTGTAGACCGCCACTCCCACGGCGAGCGCGCCTGCTTGTACAAGGGTGCGCACTGCATAGGGCACCCCGAGCGACAGCACGAATTGATCGAGTTGGCTGAGAAAGATGGCCGCGATAACAGTGGCGAATGGGAATCCTCGACCACCAAGCAGTGAGGTGCCCCCAAGCACAACAACGGCGACGGAAGGAAGAAGGTATGAGTCGCCTTGAAAGGCTGTCGGCTGGTTGGTGATGCCTGCGAGGAGGATGCCAGCGAGGCTGTACAACAGCTGTGCCCACACGAACGCAAGAGTCTGATGAGCCCGCACCCGCAGTCCAAGCGCACGGCCAGCCAAGGGGTTCGCGCCAATCGCCTCGAAGCGACGACCGGCCACTGTGCGCTTCACCAAAGCCGCTACTATCGCCAGTGCCCCGAGGGCGAAAAAAGCTGAATTCGGAATGCCAAAGGTGATCCCGGCTGCGACCGACGCGAGCAATCGCGTGGTGCTTCGGGGAATTCCACCGGAAATCTCCAGAACTACCCCATAGAGCAGCGCGTTTGTTCCGAGAGTTGCGATGATCGAGTTGAGTCCGAGTCGTCCAACCATGAATCCGTTGAGCAGGCCGGCCGCAGCGGCATACCCCAGAGCGAGAAGAATCGCGGGAAACAACCTGTTGTTGTCGCCATTGGGTTCGTGACTGACTATCACAATTGCCAGGGAAACTGCCCCGGGAATCGATAGGTCGATTCCGCCCTGCTGGACGACGAGCATCTGGCCGAGCCCTACGATTGCGAGAACCGCGGCGAAAGGAATCATTCCGAGCACAGCTCCCGGAGATACGCTCGTCGGTGCTGCAAGAGCAGAGAAAACGAACAAGAGCACGGTCGAAATTCCCACGGTTGCAAAACCCTTCGAATTTGCAAATCTTGAGCTCTGGACTCTCTCTGTTTCACGCATCGTTGCGTTGGTCATGCTTCTCCCACAAACCTTTGTCGCACGCATTTACCATCTGGTGTTGAGTGTCACTTTACAAAGTTCTGCAATTGTTCACAAGCCGATTTCATAACAATTGGGAAAATCAAGCGTTGCAGGCCAAACATTCCGGGAGAGGCCCTCACGGAATAAACACTCAGTGAACACCCGATGGTGAAGTGCGGTCCCTAGGGCTTGCTGCGTCGTTCCAACGTATCCCTTCTGACACCGATGGCTCCGTCTGTAGGCAGGGGCTCCGTCGGGTACGCTGATTCGAGGCCTGAAGCTTGGCCGGCTAAGGAGAATTCGCCTAGTGGCCTATGGCGCACGCTTGGAAAGCGTGTTGGGTGCAAGCCCTCGGGGGTTCGAATCCCCCATTCTCCGCGCAGGATCGATCACATCGCCCGCCGGGAACCGGACGAGAGTACGTCGCTACTAGGAGCGCCGGAATCGACCGGTCGTGCCATCGCGCCGGTGTGCGGCGCTCTCTGGGGGATCTCGTGGCAACTTCGGGTGACGGACAAGGTGACGGACAAGGTGCCGCGCTCCGCCTGCGCCCACGACGCAGCCTGCTCGGCAGTGGCATCCTCGGCTTGATTCTCGTGCCGCTCCCAATCGTTGTGACAATCCTGGCACTCGGTTCGCCGGATGGATCCTGGCGGTTCGCGCTCATCTTCGGAGCAATCGCGGTCATCCTGTTCATCATCGGCCTGTATCTGTTCCAGACGACCTACATCCTGATCACGGCACGCCAGGTAACCGAGCGGGAATTCTTCGGCGCACCAGTGTCCACTCCCCTCTCCGCGGTTCACTCGGCGGTCTTGGCCCATACCTTCAGAACCTCGTCTAGCGATACCCTGCCCCAACTGATCGTTCGCAACGACCGCGGTGAACGGCTGTTGCGGATGCGCGGCATTTTCTGGACGGAAGAGTCGATGCGGGCGGCGGCCGCGGCCATCGGCGTTCCGCTCGAGGAGCCCGCGGAGGCCCTGACCGCACGACAGTTTCTCGAGGTGTATTCGGGCAGCGCCTACTGGTTCGAGAACCGCCGGGGAGTCGTCGCTCTGGTTGTGGCGGTCGGCATCCTGTGCATCGGTGTGGTGCTCGGACTCATGGGCCTGCTCGGCCTCCCCCTCAACGCCTGAGGCGCCGGAACCCCGGTCAGCGCCGACGCAGGGTGCCGAAGATGCCTCTCACCACGGCGCTCATCACCGATTTTCCGGCCGAGGAGCCGAGAAAACCGGTGATCGGATTTTGCTCGGCCCGCGGTGTCGGTGCCCGACGGCCCACGCCGGCACGCGGCTGCGCCTTCTTCGCCTCGCGCAGCATCCGCTCGTAGTCGGCCTGCTGCTTTTGGACTGTCGCCGCCTGCTCGGCCGTCGATGCAGCCGCAGCGGCACTGGCGGCCGCCGTCTCGAGCTTGCGCCCGAGCATCTCCTTAGCCGACTCTTTGTCGATGGCGGTTCCATACTTGGGCAGCAGGGCGGATGCTTCGATGGTTGCTTCAATCGAGTCCGAGGCGCTCGGCGACATGGAACCCTGCGGAGCCCGCAGGCGCGTCCAGGCCACCGGAGTCGGTGCGCCCCGTTCCCCCATCACCGTAACGATCGCCTCGCCGGTGGCGAGCGTGGTGAGCACGCTCCCGAGGTCGTAGTCGGAATTGGGGTAGGTCGACACGGTAGCTTTGAGCGCCTTCGCATCATCCGGGGTGAACGCCCGCAGCTGGTGCTGGATGCGCGAGCCGAGTTGGGCGAGCACGTCACCGGGCATGTCCTTCGGCGTCTGCGTCACGAAGACGATGCCGACGCCCTTCGAGCGGATCAGCCGCACGGTCTGTGTGATCGAGTCGAGGAAGTCTTTCGACGCGTTCTTGAAGAGCAGGTGCGCCTCGTCGAAGAAGAAGACCAGCTTCGGCTTGTCGAGGTCGCCCACCTCCGGCAGGTCGTTGAACAGGTCGGCGAGCAGCCACATGAGAAAAGTAGAGTAAAGCTCTGGCTTGTCCTGCACCCCCGGAACCTCCAGCAGGCTGATGATCCCCCGACCGTCCGGGTGGGTACGCAGGAAGTCGGCGGTGTCGATCTCCGGTTCCCCGAAGAACACGTCGGCGCCCTGGTCGGCGAAGGTGATCAGCTCGCGCAGGATCACGCCGACCGTGGCGCTGGACAGGCCGCCGAGCTCGGTGAGCTCGCCCTTGCCGTCGGCACTTGTGAGGTAGCTAAGCACGGCGCGAAGATCTGACAGGTCGACGAGCGGAAGCCCGGCCTGGGCTGCGTAGTGAAAGACGAGCCCGAGCGAGGACTCCTGCGTGCCGTTGAGGCCGAGCACTTTCGACAGTAGCAGTGGGCCGAACCCCGAGACGGTGGCCCGCACGGGCACGCCCTTACCCACCCCGCCGAGCGCGAAATATTCGGTGGGGAAGGATGCCCCGGTCCAGCGTTGCCCGATTGCGCCGGTGCGATCGATGAGCCTGGGGTTCTCGGTGCCGGCTGTCGCGACGCCGGAGAGGTCTCCCTTGATGTCCGCGGCAAAGACGGGAACACCCGCGGCAGCGAGTTGCTCCGCCAGCACCTGGAGGGTGCGGGTCTTGCCGGTGCCGGTGGCTCCGGCTACGAGGCCGTGCCGGTTGAGCATGGCGACCGGGATGCGCACCTGCACTCCGGGCTGCGCGTCACCGTTGACGAGCGCACCGATTTCGAGCACGGAGCCGGCGAAGGCGTAGCCGGAGCGGATCGTTTCGACGGCGTCCGCGTCGAGGGGCGCCTGGACCTTACCGGTCGAGGGGGCCGACCCTGCCGAAGCCTGCGCGGCCGGAGCGGGTGCTGCCACCGCGGGTACGCCTGGAGCCGGTGCGCCTGTCGCCGGTGCTGCCTCCGCCATCGTCTCGGCGGCGAGAGCCGCTTCGGCCTCCGCCAGGGCTTTCTTTGCGGCTTCGACGAGGGCAGCGGCATCCGACATAGCGTCAGCCTAGTGAACTGTTACGCCCGCTCGACTGTCCCCTCCGCCCGACTGCCGCCGGCTGCGAACCGTCACAGACTGCTCAACGGGGCGGCCCACAAGACAACTTCTGACGGGTCGCGCAACGGGCCAGGCGCCCAACCGTCATAAACGGCTCGCCGACCGCGCCGAGAGAGCATTTTCTGACGGTAGGGCGTGGTCCCCGGGCGCTCGGGGGCGTGGTCCCCGGGGCGAGCAACGGCCGCTCGGCGAGCACCGGACACCGGGGACAGACGCCCCTCAGCCCGCGCGCAGCACCTCGACCGGCCGAGAGGCCCACGCCACCAGGAGCTCCTCGCGAACGGTCACGCCGCTGCCGCCACCGGTGGGTACGGCGAGCCGCCCGTCACGAAGCACGAACGGTTCGGTTAGGTCCTCGACGAAGTACCGGTCGGATGCCGAGGTGTCGCCCGGCAGAGTGAATCCGGGTAGCGCGGCGAGGGCAACATTCGCGGCTCGGCCGACGCCGGTCTCGAGCATCCCTCCGCACCAGACTGGTATATCCCGCTCGAGGCATGCATCGTGAAGCGCAACGGCCTCGAGGTAGCCGCCCATCCGGCCGGCTTTGACGTTGATGACACTGGTCGCCCCGCGCTCGATCGCGTCGAGCGCGAGTTCCGTGTTCACGATCGATTCGTCGAGACACACGGGAGTCGCGATCGCGCGGGCGAGCAGCGCGTGCGAGCGGATGTCGTCCTCGACGAACGGCTGCTCGATCAGCAGCAGGCCGAAGTCGTCCAATCGCCTGAGGCGATCGAAGTCGAGACGGGTGTAGGCCGTATTTGCGTCAACCTGGAGCAGGGCATCCGGTCCGATCAGTCGGCGCACCGCGGCCACCGGCTCGAGATCCCATCCGGGTTTGATCTTCAGCTTGATCCGGCGATAACCCTGCGCGACATAAGAGGACACCTCCTCGAGGAGCTCCGGAATGGAGGAGGCGATCCCCACGGACACACCGCAATCCACCTCGGTGCGCTCGGCCCCGAAAAACGCGGCGAAACTGGTCCCGACGGCGCGCAACTGGGCGTCGAGCACGGCCGTCTCGAGGGCTGCCTTGGCCATCCGATGGCCGATGACGAACGCAAGCAACGCAGCGACACCCTCGGCCGCTATGTCGTCGACCGCGAGCAGCGCGGGCGCGAGGTAGTGGCGGATTACGCCTTCGCAGCCGTCGACATACTCGCTCGAGTAGACCGGATCGGTGCCGGCGACGCATTCACCCCAGCCATCACCGACATTCGTGTGAACGCGCACGAGCAGCACCTGGCGCCCGGTCTGCCTGCCGAACGAGGTCTCGAAGGGGCGCACGAGCGGAATACCGAGGCGATGAAGCTCGACCGCGAGGACTTTCAACTGACCGGCGTGCGATCCTCGAGCCCCCACGCCTGACCGTAGCCGCCGTCGGCTTCGGCGCGCGCCATGAGGTCGAGGAACGGCTCCGCATCGAACGCTTCCGGGCCGAGCACACCGGTGCCGGCCCACGACCCGGAGGCGAGCAGCTCGAGTGCGATCACCGGGTTGAGCGCGGTCTGCCAGACCACGCACTGCGCCTCGTATTCGGCCATCGTCCAGTCGTTGTCGGCGACATGATAGAGATACACCGCCTTCGGCTCGCCGTCGAGCCCGAGCCCGGTGACCCAGAGCCCGGCGCAGGTTGTTCCGCTCATCCGCGGTCCGAGGGTTGCCGGGTCGGGAAGTCCCGCCGCGACCACATCACGCGGTGCAACTTCGACCGGGCCGTTCGCGGACCGCACTCGCACCGGTACCGTCTTGTCGAGTCCAAGCTGATGCAGCGTCTTGAGGATGCCGATGAATTCGTTGCCGAGACCGTATTTGAAGGTCGCGCGCTTGGCATCCACCCACCGCGGCATCAGCAGCACCTCCTCGTGCTCGACGTTGACGCATTCGACCGGGCCGATGCCGCCGGGAAAGTCGAACACCTCCGGCTCGCTGAACGGCTCGGTGGTGTACCATCCGCGGTCCTTCTCCCAGATCACCGGGGGGTTAAGGCACTCCTCGATGGTGGTCCAGATGCTGAACGACGGTGCGAAGATCTCGTTTCCCAGGTCGTCGCGCACGACGAGATTCGCGCCATCGCGCACCCCGAGCTCATCGATCTCGCCGAAAAGGTGGTCGGCGGCGTACCGGGCGAACACGTCGCTCAAGCCGGGCTCAACCCCCATGCCGACGAGCGCGAGGCGACCGGCGGTCTCCCAGTCCGGGGCCTGGGCGAACTGGTCGTCCCCGAGTTTCACACCGGTTTCGGAGTACGGCTCCGACGGATGCGGCTCCGACAGGCTCATCGCCATGTCGAGGTAGTCCGCACCCGCGGCAAGCGCGCCGGCGAAGATGGTTGGCACGAACTTCGGCTCTACGGCGTTCATCACATGAGTGACAGCGTGGACCCGCGCCACAGCGGCCACGTCATCCGGGTCGGAGGCGTCGATCCTCGCGGCGACGAACCGGGTCCCCTGTGGGCCGTGCTTCGCCTCGATCCAGGCGATGGTCGCCTCTGCCCTGGCGAGATCGTAATCGCAGACGACAATGGTCTCGAAGAAGGTGCGGCGGGCAGCGATCTTCGCGATCGCATTGCCGACGCCACCGGCGCCGACCAGGAGAATTCTCATGGCACAACGCTAGCGGGTGGTGGCCTCACACCGATCCCAGCGCGGGCACAGGCCCGACCCGCCGTTCCCTTTCGACCAACAGGCGGTGCGCGAGAGGCGCCCATACGATCACGGCCACCGCGCTGCCGAGCACGAGCCCGCCGATCGTGTCACTCAACCAGTGCGCTCCGAGGTAAGTGCGGCTGAGCAGCATGATCAGTGTGTACACGACGCCTGCGGCCCAGATCCACACCTTTCGAAGCACCAGCGACAGCACCACGGCCATGGTCGCGGCGTTCGCCGTGTGGCCGGACGGAAAGGACCCGGGGTCCGCGGTCACCAGGATGTCTTCGGGTCGAGGCCGGTCATAGAGATTCTTGAGCAGTTGCACAAGGCTGGCGCTCACGATCGTGGCGATCGCAAAATACAGGGCCGCCCACTTCATCCGGAACAACAGGAACAGCAGGATGATCGCGAGCGGAACTATAAAGGTGCCGATGATCCCCGCGCCGATGTTATTCATGATGAACGCCGGCACGTCCCAGAAGGCCGAGCGCTGCTCCACGATCTCCCCGAGAAAGGCGATGTCGAAGGAGAACGGCAGGTTGTTCTCCCGGTACGCGATGATCGCACCGAGAGCTGCGACAAGCAAAACGGCCATGCCGCCGCTCACCAGGGGCCAGCGACGGCTGATGCGGGCCGCCTGTTTAGCGGCCGGGGTGCGGTCGGGCGTGGCTGCGGGCTGCGATCCGGAGTTCATCGTTCCACGGTACCCGCAGCTCCCGTGGAGAATAGTCCCCCAACCACCCTTGCCCCGCCGCGCTCCGCCCACGCGCGCCGCCCCACCGCGGCCGCGCCGCGTGACTCCGAGCCGCGCCGAACACGCCGGGCCGCGCCCCTTGGTACGGCGCCCCTTGCGTGAAATGCAGGACTTGCCGTTACGGATGTGGCGGATGAGCCACACCTGTCACATGCGTCACAACAACTCCTGCATTTGCGTGCGATCGAAGCACCGAATCGGGGCAGGGCTGCGAGCAATCCAGGCCCGTGCCGCGGGCGCCAAGTGCGGCCCGAGCTCGCGGGGGAAGCCTGATCCCGCGTGTGAAATGCAGGACTCAGAGTGACGGGCGTTACGGATGAGGCCCACCCGCAACATCCGTAACGGGAACTCCTGCATTTCGAACGGGCGCCAAGCGAACAAGGATGCCGGCGCCGGCGCAACCCCGGCGGAGGCGGTCAGCGAGCGAGTTCGGGCACCGTGCGGGGCCGCACCACGAACCACAGCGCGAGCACCGACACCGCAGCCGTCGCGGCCATCACCGTTCCCATCGGCACCGCGTTCTGGATGCCGAACAGCCCGACGATCGGCGAGATCAGGCCCGCGAGACCGAAGTTCACCGCTCCGAGCACGGATGCCGCAGTCGCGGCTTCCCTCGCATGATTGACCAGTCCGAGCACCTGCACCAGCGGGAAGCCGAATCCACACGCCGCGATGAAGAACCACAGCGGAATCAGGATGCCGAGCAGCCCCACTCCTACCGCGTCGAGCAGCACGATGGTCAGCGATGAGACCAGGAGGATCGCGGTCGAGCAGGCAAGAATCCATTGCGGCCCGACCCGTCGGGCGAGCCTCGAGCTTACTTGCACGCCCGCGACGATGCCGAGCGAGTTGATGGCGAACAGCAGTCCGAACTCTTGGGGGTTGAGGCCGTAGACCTCCTGGAAGAGGAACGAGGATGACGACAGGTACGCGAACAGACCGGAAAAGCTCATTCCACCGATGATCGCCACTCCCACGAATATGCGGTCGCTGAAGATCGCCGCGTAGCGTTCACGAGCGGTGCTGTGGCCCGCATCCGCACGTCGAGCCGGCGGCAACGTCTCCACGATGAAGAACACCGCAGCAAGCACCACGAGCACGCCGTAGGCAGTGAGGAAGATGAAGATGCCGCGCCAGTCGACGAAAAGTAGCAGCTGCGAGCCGATGACGGGGGCGAGGATGGGGGCGAGCCCGCTCACCAGCGCGAGTCTCGACAGCATCCGCACGAGCGGAACTCCGCCGAAGAGGTCCCGCACGAGGGCCATCGCCACGACTCCCCCGGCCGCGGCGCCCATCCCCTGAAGCACCCGGAACAGCCCGAGCCAGACGATATCGGGGGCGAGCACGACCCCGAGGCTGGCGAGCACGTGCACGGAGCTCGCGACGACGAGTGGGATGCGACGACCCACCCGGTCACTCCAGGGCCCGACAAGCAACTGGCCGGCCCCGAAGCCGAGCGTCGTGGCGGTGAGCGTGAGCTGGATGATCGCCGGTGATACTCCGAGATCCCGTTGGAGCGCGGGAAACGCGGGAAGGTAGAGGTCGATAGTGAACGGGCCGAGCGCGGTGAGGGCGCCAAGCACGAGCACGTAGACGAGTCGTTGGCGCCTGGACAGCGAGTCGCCGGGGTGCAGGGTCGTGGTCACTGCAAAGGACAACGGGTTCAGTCGAGGAGTATTCCCGGCGTTTTTTTATCGCTTCCCGGCCGCCCTTACCGACACCGGATCGGCGATCAGCCTTTCGAAGACAAGTTCCGCCGCGCCGATGAGCAGCAGGTCGGGACCGAGTTGGGTTGGCACGACCGCCACCGATTCTCGGGACGCGGCGAGCGGCTGCGTTGCGATCAACTCATCGAGATGCCCAGGATCGACGGTGTAGAGCGAGGCGAGGAAACCACCCAGCACGATCAGCTTCGGATTGAGCACGTTGATCGCATTGCGAAGCGCCACCGCGAGGAAATCGAGTTGGCGGCGCACCTCCGTGCTCACCGCCCGATCCGTGGAAGCGCTGAGGGCCGTTTCGAGTACGTCGCCGCCTGCATTGGTGAGACCCACGACCTCGAGGAGTCGTTCGCGCCGCACCTCGGTTTCGAGGCATCCGCTCGCCCCACAGTGACAGGCGGTTCCGGCGCTGTTGACCAGCGTGTGACCGAGCTCACCGGCATACCCGTCGGCACCTTCGAGCGGCCGCGCGCCGGAGACGATGCCTCCGCCGATGCCGCTCGCCCCGCCGTTGAGGTAGATGAGGTCCGGGATGTCACGGCCGACGCCGAAGGTGCTCTCCGCGCGCGCGCCCAGGTGGGCGTCGTTCGCGGCGACGACAGACAACCCGGTGGCCGCCGAGAGCAGTTCGGCGAAGGGTTCGTCGCGCCACCCGAGATGCGGTGCAAGCCGTACCAGTCCGTCCCGTGCGCGCACGAGACCGGGCACTGCGGCGCCGATTCCCAGGATCCGGCACTGCGGGTCGAGCCGCTCGAGCATGCCGGCCAGGATCGGAGCGGTGATCTCGACCGCCTCCCGAACGCTCGGTGGATGATCGACGGCGTACCGCACCCGAGAGACGATGGTTGCCCCCAGACCGACGACAGCGATGGTCACGGCATCGATCTCGGGGTTCACGGCGACGGCGACCGTGCCGGTGGCCGGTCGCACGATCGGGCTGGGGCGTCCAACCTGGCTGGCGGAATCCGGCTCGCCCTCGAAGACGAGGCCGAGCGACACCAGTTCGGCGACCAGCCCGCCGATCGTCGAGCGATTGAGGCGGGTTTGTCGAGTGAGCTGGGAACGCGCGAGACCCCGGTTGCGATGCACGAGCTCCAGGATGGCCGAGAGGTTATGCCGGCGCACCTGGTCGTTGCTGTTGCCGCGACCGGTCGCCCGTGGATCACCGTCGATTGAAAAAGGCATACCTGCAGGCTACGTCTTGCGCGAGGTTCAGGCACGATATATGTTGTCAAGGTCAACTTATTCGATGACGATGCTGTCTCCAGGAGAAAATCATGACCACAATCCCCACCCGCGACGACAAATTCTCCTTCGGGCTCTGGACCGTGGGCTACAACGGATCGGACCCGTTCGGGGGCCCGACCCGCCCTCCGCTCGACGTGGTCGAGGCGGTCACGCGCCTCGCCGAGCTCGGCGCCTACGGCCTCACCTTTCACGACGACGATCTGTTCGTCTTCGGCTCCAGCGACGCCGATCGCCAGAAGCAGATCGACCGGCTGAAGCAGGCTCTCGCCGACACCGGGCTCATCATCCCCATGGTCACAACCAACCTGTTCAGCGCCCCCGTCTTCAAGGACGGCGGATTCACTTCGAACGACCGAGGAGTGCGCCGGTTCGCGATGCGCAAGGCCATGCGCCAACTCGAGCTCGGAGTGGAACTCGGTGCCAAGACCTTCGTGATGTGGGGTGGACGCGAGGGCGCAGAATACGACTCGGCCAAGGACATCCGCGGCGCCCTCGAACGATATCGCGAGGCGGTCAACCTGTTCGCCCAGTACGTCACCGATAAGGGCTACGACATCCGGTTCGCGATCGAGCCGAAGCCGAACGAGCCGCGCGGCGACATCCTGCTTCCCACCGTCGGCCACGCAATGGCGTTCATCGAGACACTGCAGCGTCCAGAGTTGTTCGGTGTGAATCCAGAGGTCGGTCACGAGCAGATGGCCGGACTCAACTTCACCTCCGGCATCGCCCAGGCGCTCTATCAAGGCAAGCTCTTCCACATCGACCTCAACGGGCAGAAGGGCATCAAATACGACCAGGACCTGGTCTTCGGCCACGGCGACCTGGCAAACGCATTCGCGCTCGTGGACCTACTGGAGAACGGCGGGCCGGACGGCGGAGCGTGCTACGACGGCCCGCGCCACTTCGACTACAAGCCCTCGCGCACCGAGGACATCGCCGGGGTCTGGGACTCCGCCGCCGCGAACATGCGCACTTACCTCCTGCTCAAGGAGCGAGCCGCCGCATTCCGCGCCGACCCCGAAGTGCAGGAGGCGCTCGCGGCGTCTCGTGTGGCGCAGATCGCCGAGCCGACCCTGTCGGCAGGCGAGACCTACGACGATCTGCTCGCCGACCGCAGCGCCTACGAGGACTTCGACACCGACTCCTACTTCGGCGGCAAGGGCTTCGGTTTCGTGCGACTCAACCAGCTCGCGCTCGAGCACCTGCTCGGCGCGCGCTGAGGGCACGATGACACTGGTCGCGGGGGTCGACTCGTCCACCCAGAGCTGCAAGGTGGTGATTCGCGAGCTCGCTTCTGGCGCGATCGTACGGTCCGGGCGCGCTTCGCATCCCGTCGGCACGGAGGTCGACCCGGAAGCGTGGTGGCAGGCCATGCAACGCGCCATCGCCGAAGCGGGCGGCCTGGACGATGTGGCCGCGATCTCCATCGGCGGGCAGCAGCATGGCATGGTGGTGCTGGATGACGCCGGCCGCGTCATCCGCCCCGCCCTGCTGTGGAACGACACGCGTTCCGCGCCCGCCGCAACCGACCTCGTCGCCGAGGTCGGCGCCGGAAAATTCGCGGAACTCACCGGGTCGGTGCCGGTGGCGTCGTTCACGATCACGAAGCTGAGGTGGCTGGCGGATGCCGAACCGCAGAACGCGGCACTGGTCGCCGCGGTCGCGCTCCCCCACGACTGGCTCACCTGGCGCCTGCGGGGCTTCGGCCCGGAGAACCCGGTGCTCGCCGAGCTGGTGACCGATCGGTCCGATGCGAGCGGCACGGGCTACTTCAACCCGGGCACCAACGAGTATGTTCGTGAGCTCCTCCATCGGGCCCTCGGTCACGACGCGCTTCTGCCGACCGTGCTCGGGCCGACAGAGTTCCGCACCGCCGGGGCGCTCGTCGTCGCCGCCGGTGCCGGGGACAACGCCGCCGCGGCGCTCGGCCTTGGGGCGCGCACGGGCGACGTGATCGTCTCGATCGGAACGAGCGGCACCGTGTTCGGTGTGACCGACGTTCCGGCCCAGGACGAGAGCGGGACGGTCGCCGGATTCGCGGATGCCGCAGGCGGCTTCCTCCCGCTCGTCGCGACCCTGAATGCGGCGCGCGTGCTCGACTCCGTCGCCGGACTGCTCGGAGTCGACTATGACGAGCTGGGGCGCCTCGCCCTCCACGCCGACCCCGGCAGCGACGGACTCGTGCTCGTGCCGTATTTCGAGGGTGAACGCACTCCCAACCTGCCGGATGCCACGGCGTCGCTCGTCGGAATGACCCTCTCTTCCGCGACCCGACCGAACTTCGCGAGGGCTGCGATCGAGGGCCTGCTCTGCGGTCTTGCAGATGGCTTCGATGCGCTGCGACGCCAGGGAATGGTGGCCGAACGCGTCCTGCTGATCGGCGGCGCGGCACAGAATGAGGCGGTCGCGACGATCGCCGGCCAGGTCTTCGACTTCCCCGTCGAGGTGCCGTCCCCGGCCGAGTACGTCGCGCTCGGCGCCGCGGCGCAGGCCGCCTGGGCCCTCACCACCACTCGCCCGGATTGGCCACTCGAATTCACAGCGCGCCCGGCCGATGACACCCGCGCGGTCATTCGCGACCAATACGCGGCGGCGCGCTGACCGCACGCGGGCTAGATCCGGCCTTCCGGGATGATTCGCGTCGCCGCCAACCGGGCGTACCACAGGGCGCTGTCCTTCGGGATGCGCTCGAGGGTGCCGAAGTCTACGCGCACGATTCCGAACCGCATCGAATAGCCGAAGCTCCACTCGAAGTTGTCGAGAAGCGACCACACGAAGTAGCCACGGAGGTCGACTCCCGCTTCGAGCGCGCGATGCGCGGCGGTGATGTGCCGCATCAGGTAGTCGATGCGATCATCGTCGTGCACGGCGATAGCCTCTTCGCCCTCAGTGACCACGTCCTCGAAGGCGACACCGTTCTCGGTGACCATCACCGGCAGATCGGGGAACTCGGCGTGCACAGCCAGCAGCAGCTCTTCCAGCCCGCTCGGCTCGATGTTCCACCCCATCGCGGTGAAGGGCCCCGGCTGCGGCAGGAACTCGACATCGTCGGCACCCGGCCACGGTGAGACACCGATATCCGCGGCCTCATCCGCGCTATCCCTCATCCGAACCAGTGAGGTCGAATAATAATTCACGCCGAGGACGTCGATCTTCTGGTGGATGATCTCGGTGTCGCCCTCGACCACGAACGACCAGTCCGTGATCGATGCGGTGTCCTCCAGCAGGTCCCGGGGGTAGGCCCCGTGCAACATCGGCCCGGTGAAGACGCGATTGCCGATCGCATCGATACGGCGCACTGCCTCCGCGCCCGTCGGCCCATCGCCGCGAAGCGCGTGAAGGTTGAGCGTCACCGAGAACTGCGGGTCGTTCGTGACAACGCCGCGCAAAGACCTGATCGCCAGCCCGTGAGCGAGATTGAGGTGGTGCGCTGCCTGCAGCGAGGCAAGCGGTTCCGTTCTCCCGGGGGCGTGCACTCCCAACGCGTAGCCGAGGTAAGCGGCGCACCACGGCTCGTTGAGCGTTGTCCAGACGGCAACCCTGTCCCCCAAGGCCTCCCCGACGATGCGCGCGTACTCCTCGAAAGCGAGCGCGGTGTCGCGATTGGCCCAGCCGCCCTCATCCTCCAACGCCTGCGGCAGGTCCCAGTGATAGAGGGTCGCGACGGGGGCGATTCCTCGCTCGATGAGTCCGTCGACCAGTTTCGAATAGAAGTCGAGTCCGGGCTGGTTTGCCGGTCCTCGACCGGTCGGTTGGATGCGCGGCCACGCGATCGAAAAGCGGTAGGCGTCGAGATTGAGGCTCTGCATCAAGTCGAGGTCGGCCTCGACGCGGTGATAGTGGTCATCGGCCACGTCCCCCGTGTCGCCGTTCGCAACCCGCCCGGGAGTATGACTGAAGGTGTCCCAGATGCTTTGGCCCCGGCCATCCTCGGTGACCGCACCCTCGACCTGGTACGAAGCTGTGGCCGACCCGAAGATGAACCCATTCGGAAACTCCAGCCCGCTGTCGCGATAGTCCGCGCTGCCCGTCGTCATCGTCCTACTCTCCTTATCGTCATGTCCCCACGTGCCGTGAGCACGCCCTCACCAGCTGCTCGGCGTAGCGCCGAGCGGCACGGGTTCCGGTCGAGCGACCGTACTGGTGAGCTCGATCACTCGGTGCTCGCTCGCCGCACGGAGCACGGCATCCATGATTTCGAGAACGTGGAACGCAAGCTCCCCTGACGCCCGGTGCGGGCGATCAGTCTCGATCGCGTGCGCCAGGTCCGCCAGTCCACAGCCGCGTCCGGCATCCGCATAGCCCGCGGAGACGGGCACCGTCGTCCATTCCGGTGTGCCCACCGTCCAGACTTCCACCGGGTCGGAGAATCGATTGGGATCCGGAACTGCGATCGTGCCCGTCGTTCCATAGAGCTCGAACAGTGGGGTGCGTGTGGCCCACACCTCGAAACTCACCGTGACGGTGGATGTCACCCCGTTCGCGTGCTCGAGAATGGCACTGACATGGGTCGCGACATCGACGGATACGCCGGTGCCGGCCCGGTCACCCGCGGCGATCCTGCGCTCCCTGGTCGACCGCGTCGCGACGCCGGATGTGCGGATCACCGGCCCGAGCAGCGTGACAAGGGTCGTCAGGTAGTACGGGGCCATATCAAACAGCGGCCCACCACCGGGCTGGTAGTAGAACTGGGGCGCAGGATGCCAGAGTTCGTGACCCGGCGAGCTCCAGTGCACCGCTGCGCCAACGGGTGCGCCGACGGCTCCGGAATCCAACATCGCGCGCGCAGTCTGAACGCCCGTCCCGAGTACCGTATCCGGTGCGCTGCCGACCCGCAGCCCGTGCTCGCGGGCGAACTCGAGCATCGGCAGCGCTTCGGCGGGATCCAACGCCAGCGGCTTCTCGCCGTAGACGTGCTTGCCTGCTCGAAGCGCTCGCGTCGCGATGTCGACATGCGCCGCGGGGATGGTGAGGTTCAGTACCGCGTCGATGCGCGGATCCGCCAGCAGCGCGTCAACGCTGAGTGCCTCGACACCCTGCTCCTTCGCGACTTCGGCCGCGCGAGCCTCATTGACATCGGCTACGGCGACGACTCGCAATCCGGTCAGCTTCGGAAACTCCGCGAAATACTGCGTGCTGATCGTGCCTACGCCGACGATTCCGATGTTCAACGCGCCGCCCACAGCAACCCTCTCTCGACAATCGTTCGTACATTCGGGTCATCGAGGATCTCGAGTCGATGCCCGGGGGCCGAGACGAAGATTCGACCCTTCCCCCACTGCCTGGTCCAGATTGCCGGGGCCGTGACGGGGCGATTCCAAGGATCCCATGCGCGAACGGACTGTGTCGTCGTCGCCAGCACGTCGTTGTAGTCGTCGCTCAGCACCCAGTACTGCTCGGTCACCAGGTCGAAGTCCTCGATCCCGATCGTGATCGGGTGCGAACGTCCCAACTCGGTGATGTGCACCGTATAGGGAATGTAATTGTCGGACTGCTCGCCGGTGCGATCGGCCGGATCCTTGCCCGCATGATGGGCGAACTGCCCACCGATCATGTGCAGGTAGTCGGCATTGTCGCGATACGAGTCCGCGATTCCGCCATGCCACCCGCCCATCCCGGTACCGTTCAACACCGCGGCCTGAAGGCCGGCGAATTCGTCCTTGGTGATGGATGCCATGGTGTTGATCTGCAGGATCAGGTCGATGGTCGCGAGGTAGTCGGCATCCGTGTAGACGGCCGGGGACTCCTCGATGCGCACCGTGAATCCGTTCCTCTCCAGAAACGGAATCATCGAGTTGGTGGTCTCGACGGGCTGATGCCCGTCCCACCCACCCCGCACAATGAGCGCGTTGCGCTCCTGCGGCGTAGCTGAAGTCATCGAGTTCTCCCCGTTCGACGGCGGTCGCCGCTCATAAGTTGCTGCGTTCCGGACCTGGTTCCAGCCTGATCCGCCACGGTGACCCAGGCGCTCCCAGCGGCCGAACTCGACTCGACCGCTTCGAGCACCCGTTGCACCTGGAGACCGTCGTCGAACGACGGGCGCGGCTGAGTGCCCGCCGCGATGTCGACCAGCAGGTCTCGCACCTGGTGCGAAAACGGGTGTTCATACCCGATGCCGTGACCGGTCGGCCACCAGGCCGCCATATACGGATGCTCCGGCTCGGTGACGAGGATGCGCCGGAATCCGCGCAGGCCGGCCGGGTCCGTGCCATCGTAGAACTCGAGTTCGTTCATCCGTTCGAGGTCGAACGCAATGGAGCCCTGCGAGCCGCTGAACTCGAGGCGGAAGGCGTTCTTGCGCCCGGTCGCGTATCTCGTCGCCTCAAACGAACCGAGCACCCCGCCCTCCAGCCGGGCAGTGAACAACGCCACGTCATCGACGGTCACCCGCCCGCGTTCGTGTGACGCCGTGCCACCGAGGCCGATCGATTCGCCCAACAACGGCCTCTCGGCCACGAGCGTTTCCAGGATTCCACTGACACTCTCCACCCGGCGACCCGTGATGAACTGCACCGCATCGATCGCGTGAGCTCCGATATCGCCGAGGGAACCTGAGCCAGCCACGGCCTTGTCCAGCCGCCAGGTCATCGGACCGTCGGCGTCCACGAGCCAATCCTGGAGATACAGTGCTCGCACCTGTCTCAGCTCGCCGATCTTGCCTGCCGAGACCAGTTCGCGAGCGAACGAGATCGCGGGCACCCGTCGGTAGCTGAAGCCCACCATGGCAAAGACGCCGTGGGCTGCCGCCCGCTCGGCCGCATCGGCCATCCGCTCTGCCTCGGCGACCGAATTGGCCAGCGGCTTTTCGCACAGCACATGCTTGCCCGCCTCGAGCGCCGCTCGCGCGATATCGACGTGTGTAGATCCGGGACTGCAGATGTCGACGAGGTCGATGTCATCACGTTCAATAGCCCGCTGCCAGTCTGTCTCGGCGTGCGCCCATCCGAGTCGGTCTGCCGCTGCCTCGACACGCGATCGGTCGCGCCCGACGATCACCGACATTCGCGGCTCGACCGGAAGCTCAAAGAATCGCGGCGCGACCCGCCAGGCCTGGGAATGAGCTGCCCCCATGAAGCCGTAGCCAATGAGCGCCACTCCGAACGGGGGTCGACTCATCTGCGCGGACTCCTTCATCCATTGGGCGGGCAACTACGTCACCGGCCATTCTGCGTGTGCCGTCACGCTATCCCGATCGTCGGGAGCAGCGCAAGCTTTCTTGATGTTAAAAGAAATATGTCGTTGAAAACATACTCGTCAACCCTTGGGCGGGGAGGTGCTCGCTCGCACCACCAGACTCGTCGCAAGGTCGATGCGGACGAGCTTCTGTTTGGGGTCGTCGCGTAGTGCGAGCACCAGGCGAGTCGCCTGCTCGGCCATTTCGATCAGTGGCTGACGCACAGTAGTCAGCTTCGGGCCCATCCAACTGGCGCTGGGAACGTCGTCATAACCGACCACAGAGAGGTCATCGGGCACGACGAGCCCCAGCAAGCGCGCCGCTTCGTAAACCCCGAACGCCTGCAGATCGTTGCCAGCGAAGATCGCCGTCGGCCGATCCGGGGCGGTCAGGATCCTTGTACCGGCGGCGAGGCCATCCTCGTAGTGAAATCGCCCGGCGTCTATGAGCGTCGTGTCGAACGGGATGCCCGCCTCCTCCAGTGCAGAGCGATAACCGGACAGGCGGGCCCGCGAGCACAGCATCTCCTGCGGACCGTTGACCATGGCGATTCTTCGGTGTCCCAGCTCGATCAGGTGCCGCGTGGCGGCGAGTCCGCCGGACCAGTTGGCTGAGCCGACCGACGAGACATCGGGATCGGGGTCCCCGGCCGGGTCCAGCACGACGAAGGGGATGTTTCGGGTCGCCAGCTGCCGCTTGTGATCGAGGGAGAGGTTCGAGAAGAGCAGGATCACGCCGACCGGCTGCCTCCGCAGGATCCCGTCGATCCAATCAGGCGTGAGTGACAGGTGGTCACCGCTCTCTGTGAGGATGACGCTCAGTCCGTTCTCCCTGGCGACGCCCTCGACTCCGCGGATGATCTGAAGTGACCACTCGCTGTCGATATTGTCGAACACCAGTTCGATGAGCTTTCCCTTGTCGTGGGCGTTGCCACGCCGGTTGTATCCAGCGCTATGAAGCAGCCCTTCGATTCGTTCTCGCACCGTATCCGAGACACCGGCGCGGCCGTTGAGCACCTTCGACACCGTGGACATCGACACCGACGCGTCGCGGGCGATCTCTGCGAGAGTGGCGCGACCCGCCGAAACCTTTTGCTGATTCATGCGCTCATGGTAGCGGTCTACCGGGTTTGTCTTTTTGACCGGCCTCCGTGCCGCACCCACTAAATGTGTTGACAAGTCCAGTGATGCACTGAATACTGATGCTGTCGCGGCACGAAACCTTTTCCCCTTAAGAGCGACACATGCATCCAATGACGAATCATGGCCGCCGCCACTGGCGACGGCGGCTGGAAAGGAAACTGTCATGGCATCACAATCCACAGGATCTTCCTTCTCGAGGCGGGGATTCATATCGGTCGCGGGAGGCGTGGCAGCGAGCGCCGCACTCGCAGCGTGTTCCACCGGAGGCGGATCCGGCAGCTCTGCCAAGGAGATCAAATTCTGGAACATGCCGTGGGGCGGAACAGAGTTCAATCCGCTCGACAAGAAGATCACACTCGCGTACAAGCCGAAAAGCGGCCTGGGCGCGGCCACATACCAAACGATCCAGTGGGCGAACTTCACCCAGACCTTCTCATCGGCCGTCGCATCAAATACCGGGCCCGCAGTCAGCTCGGGGGGAGGGACACAAGCCTTCCAGTTCGCCAATCAAGGCAAGATCGCCTACGCCGACAATCTTCTCGACAGCTGGAAGAAGAACGGCATCTACGATGACTTCTTCAGCGGCCTGGTCGACACGATGAAGACCGACAAGGGGTACGCGGCGGTGCCGTACAACCTCGACGTTCGCGTCTCCTGGTACAACAAGGCGCTGCTGCAACAGGCCGGCGTCGAGCCGCCCACCACCTGGGACGAATACAAGTCGGTCTGCGCGGCGCTCAAGAAGATTGGCGTCTACGGCTTCGGCCTCGGCTCCGGCGCCGGCAGCTTCACCGGAAGCCACATCCTTGTGGCATTCATGATCAACAACGGCGGTGGACTCTTCAATGCCGACAAGAAGCCGGATGCCGTCACGACCGAGAACATCGAAGCAATGGACTTCATCCTCGATCTAGTAAAGAGCGGATACAGCGACCCGGCGGCGGCAACCTATACCAGCGCCAACGTGCAATCGCAGTGGAAGGCGAAGAAGTTCGGCTTCGGCTGGGACGGCGCCGGCCTCGCCGCTGGGGCCGTCGGCGATGTAGCGGGCGACCTCGTTGTCGGCAGCCCGCTCACCAGCCCGAGCGGAAAGAAGGGCGGCCTGTACTTTCCGAACAACATCATGATGTACACGAACACACCAAGCCAGGCGAGCTCAGAGGCCTTCCTCACGTACTACTACCAGAACATGAAGGAGCTGTGGACGAAGAAGACGGGCATCGGGCTGCCGCCGCTGAAGTCGATCGCGGACACCGCTGAGTTCAAGTCAGATCCGAACAACGTCAAGATCATCAACGAGTGGCAGCCAATATTCAAGACCTGGGCCGCACCAGGCGGTACCGGACTGTTTTACAACATCGCCAACACCGTCGACGGCACTGCTCCGATGCTCACCTTCACGCAGTCGATCCTCGGCGGCAACACCGATGCGAAGACGGCTCTGACGTCGCTGCAGACCTCGATCGAAGGTCTCATGAAGTAGCAGGAAGACTCGGGTGGGCCCAGCGCGAGCCGTGCCCACCCGGCCCGCCATCACGAATTCTTCGAAGGGGAAGCACACATGATGACCGAGTCCGTGATCGGGGCGATAAGAAAGGCACGCAACGGCGTGGGAGCGGGCGGTTCCGGTCGTCCAACTGGGGCGCTCTCCCGCAGGCGACCGTTCTCACACACCCGAACTTTCACCTTCTTCATCCTTCCCTCACTGATCCTCTTACTGCTACTGAACGTTTATCCGGTGATCTACGCGGGCGTGCAGTCGCTGCGCAACGGCGACCTTCTGAGCGCGGGCAACTTCGTCGGGCTGCAGAACTACATCTCCATCGTGCAGACCCCGGCCTTCCTACGCGCCACCGTCTTCACGATCGTCTTCACCCTCGTCGCCGTGTTCGGCAGCTGGTCAATCGGACTCGCCCTTGCGCTGCTCCTGCGCACCCGCATCCCGGGCAACGGCCTGTTCAAGATTCTGCTGTTGCTGCCGTGGGTGGTTCCGGTCGTTGTCTCGGCCACCTCGTGGAACTGGCTGGTGGCAACACCGCAGTCGCCATTGCCGGTCCTCGCTCAGGCATTGGGCCTCGGCAACGTCTTGTTCCTCGCGGATCCACTTCTCGCCCAGGTGACGGTGAGTGTGTTCAAGGTGTGGATCAGCTTTCCCTTCATGATGATGTTGATGTCCTCCGCGTTAGCATCCGTTGACGTCAACGTCTACGAGGCATCCAAGGTCGATGGCGCCTCGAGCTGGCAGACGTTCGTGCGGATCACCCTGCCGATGATTTCCCGCTCTACCTACATCAGCTGGATCCTGATGACGATCTTCAGCGTCAACGACTTCCCGAGCATCTTCCTGCTCACGGGCGGCGGACCAGTCAACTCCACGCAGACGCTGGTGGTGCTTGCCTACTCGACCGTCTTCCAGAACTTCCAGACCGGACCAGGTGTGGCAATCGCGTTCATTATGACCATCGTGCTGGTGTTTATCGCAACAGTGTTGTACCGGCAGATCCGAAAGGTGAACATCGAATGAGCGTCGAAACCTCAGGTGCCGTCGTTTTGGGCCGGCCTGCGACCGGCGTGCGCTCTGCTAAACGTCGCACGCTCGGTCAGGCACAGGAACGAGGCAAGTGGTGGCGGTTCTTGGCCATCCTCATCATCGCCGCGATTGTGCTGGTTCCGATCGTGGCAGTCGTGGTGCTCTCTCTGCAGCCGTCCCTCGGGAGCACAGCAACGGGACTGACGCTGGAGAACTTCGCCAAGGTCTTTTCGGAGACATCGGTCGGAACGTGGCTCGTCAACAGCCTCGGTGTCACCCTCGTCACGGTCTTCGTCGCCGTTATCGTTGCCGCGCCCGCCGGATATGTGCTCTCGCGGGGGCGAAGCAAACTCGTCTCCGGCTACTCGCTGATCCTGTTCATCGTGCAGTCGTTGCCCGTCGTCACGGCGGTCATTCCCCTTTTCATCCTGTTCGCCCAAATCGGCCTCGTCGACAACCTGCTTGGCGTAACGATCATCTATGTTGGCTCGACCATGTCTGTGGCGATCTGGATGATGGCCGCCTACTTCGACTCGATCCCGATCACCCTCGAGGAGGCCGCGTGGATGGACGGCTGTTCGGTGTTTGGGAGCTTTGCGCGCATCGTGCTGCGCAACTCACTACCGGGTGTGCTGTCAACCGCGATCTTCGCGTTCCTGCTCGCCTGGAACGACTACCTGGTCGCCGTCGTGTTCCTCCGGTCCGACACGAATTACACTTTGCAAATCGGTCTGCAGACGTTCTTCCAACAGAATCAGACCAACTGGGGACTCGTGATGGCCGTGGCCGTGGTGATGATGCTGCCCCCGGTCCTCCTGTTCGCCGCTTTGAACAAGTACTTCAGCCTCGGAGGCATCGGTGGATCGCTCGCCGGGCGCTAGCCTGACACTCGCCTGCGTTCGGGTGCAGGCCATCTAAAGGTGCCCCACCGAGTCCCGCTCGACCAGCTGCGGCATTGTCTTCACCGGATGAGTGACCACCCGGCCATCCAGCACGGACGAGACCGTCCCCATCATCCGCTGCCCCAACTCGGTGAAGTCCTGTCGAATGGTCGTGAGCGGCGGCGAGAAATGGGCCGCCTCCGGAATGTCGTCGAAACCGACCACGCTCACCGCGGTCGGCACCGAGATGCCGTGGTCGCCGAAGGCATGGAGCAGGCCGAGCGTCATCTGATCGTTCGCGACAAAGATCGCCGTGAAACCGCCCTCGCGGGCGAGCCGCTTTCCGATCTCGCGCCCGCTGTCGGCCGTCCAGTCCCCATGCTCGGGCGTGCGGAGCGCGAGACCCCGCCGCTCCAGTTCCGCGCGCCACCCGCGTTCACGTTCACGAGCATCGAGCGAACCTTCTGGGCCCGCGAGGTGAAGGATGCTGCGATGCCCACGTTCGGCGAGATAGGCGGTAGCCATCGTGGCTCCCTGGAACTGGTCGATCGAAACGCTCGGGAAGCTCCCGTGACCGCTCGAATCAGCGGTGACCAGCGGAATCTCGAGTTCGAGCCCGTCGATGGCCTCGATCGATGAGTAATCCGAGGCGATCAACACGATCGCTTCGACCCGCTGCCTCAGCAGGATGTCGATGGCTTGCAGGATTTGCTCACGGTCGGCATCCGCCATGCTGGCAGTGATCACGTGGTAGCCGCTCCGGCGAGCCGCTCCATTGAAGGCGAGCGCGATGCTCGCCGGGCCGTAGAGCGGGTTGCCAGTGCTCACGAGGCCCAGGGTATGGGTCTTGCGGGTAGCGAGCGCCCGGGCGACGGAGCTGGGCCGGTAGCGCAGCTCGCGGATCGCATCCTCGACCTTGGCGCGCGTCTGCGGTCGTACGGTGCCTTCGTTGTTGAGTACCCGCGACACGGTCTGGTGGGAGACGCCGGCAAGCCGGGCCACCTCCATGATGTTCGCCACGATTCGTAAGGCTAGCTGATCGGCGGTCGCGCGGCGATCAGCCGACCCGGGTCGGTGTCGCGGCGTTCACCGTCCGCCGCTGCGACGCTTGTTGTAGACGTCGAAGGCGACGGCCGCGAGAAGCACGAGACCCTTGATCAGTTGCTGGAATTCGGACCCGACGCCGAGGATCGACATACCGTTGTTGAGGATTCCGATGATGAGACCACCGACGATCGCTCCGGTCACGGTCCCGATGCCCCCCGTGACCGCCGCGCCCCCGATGAACACCGCGGCGATCGCATCCAGCTCGAATCCGTCCCCGGCTTTCGGGTTGGCGAGGTTCAACTGCGCGGTGAAGACCAGCCCCGCGAGCGCCGAGATAACGCCCATGTTGACGAAAAGCAGAAAGGTGACTCGCTTCGTCTTGACGCCGGAGAGTGCCGCGGCGTTGAGATTGCCGCCGATCGCATAGATGTGGCGTCCGAACACGCTGCGATTCATCACGGCCGAATAGGCAACCACGAGCACCCCGAGCACGATCAGCACGATCGGAGTACCCCGGTAGCTCGCAAGGAGATACGCAATGAGCAGAATGAGAACCGACGTGAACACCAGTTTGCCGAAAAACCAGGCGAAGGGCTCGTCCTCCACCGCGAACTTGCGGCGTGCTGCCCGTTGCCGTAAGCCTTGGGCAATGACGAGGAGCGTGGCAAGCACACCAACGCCCACGGTCAGCGGCTCGAGAAAGGATTGGCCGCCGCCGAGGTCGGGAAGGAAGCCGGAGCCGAGCGCTCGGAATCCGTCGGGAAATGGCGAGATCTGCTCATTCTGTAGGGCGATCTGGGTGAGTCCGCGGAACGTGAGCATTCCCGCCAGCGTCACGATGAACGCGGGGATGCGGAAATACGCGATCCAGAATCCCTGCCACATTCCCACCAGGGCCCCCATCACGAGGCAGAGAACTATGGCCACCCCCCACGGGATCTGCCACCTCGTGATCATCACGCCAGCCATAGCACCGACGAAGGCGACGACCGACCCGACCGAGAGGTCGATGTGGCCGGCGATGATCACCATGACCATGCCGATCGCCAGGATGAGAATGTAACTGTTCTGCACGATCAGGTTCGAGACGTTGATCGGCTTGAGGGTGATGCCCGAGGTGGCAACCTCGAAGAAGATCACGATCACGATCAGCGCGATGAACAGCCCGATCTGGCGGAGCTGGCCCGCGAGGTAGCGGAATGCTGACGTGAAAGCGTTGGCCACCGGAGCGGTGGTCTTGGTGAGGTCACTCATACGTGGTCCCGTTCCCTTTCCTGGGTCATGAGTTGCATGACGCGTTCTGCCGTCGCGTCCTCGCGCGACAGGTCCGCGGTGATTCGACCCTCCGAGAGGGCGTAAATGCGGTCACAGATTCCCAGAAGCTCCGGGAGCTCCGAAGAGATCACGATGACTCCCTTGCCTTCGTCCGCGAGCGCGTTGATGATTCCGTAAATCTCATACTTCGCGCCGACGTCGATACCGCGGGTCGGCTCGTCCAGTATCAGCACATCCGGGTTCGAGTACATCCACTTGGAGAGCACGACCTTCTGCTGGTTGCCTCCCGACAACTTGCCGGCCAGAACCTCCACATTCGGCGCCTTGATGTTCATGCTCTTGCGGTAGCCCTCGGCCACCACGATCTCCTTGTTCTCGTCGATCCAGCCGCGCCGGGAAAGCAGGTTCAGTGCGGCGCCCGAGATGTTGCGCTTGATGTCGTCGATGAGGTTGAGGCCGTAGACCTTGCGGTCTTCTGTGGCGTATGCGATGCCATTCTCGATGGCGGCGGCGACCGTCTTCGTGTTGATCTTGCGGCCACTCTTGTAGACACTGCCCGAGATGTTGTACCCGTAGCTCTCACCGAACACGCTCATCGCAAGCTCGGTCCGTCCCGCGCCCATGAGGCCGGCGATGCCGACGATCTCACCGGCACGCACGAAGAGGTTGGCATCCTTGACCACCGCGCGTTGGTGGTCGAGTGGGTGGTGCACAGTCCAGTTCTCGATGCGCAGCAACTCTTCTCCGATTTTCGGAGAGTGTGGGGGGTACCGGCTCTCGAGATCACGGCCGACCATGAGCTTGATGATGCGCTCTTCCGACACCTCGTCGGCGTGCATGTCGAGGGTCTCGATGGTCCGTCCATCGCGGATGATCGTCACCTTGTCGGCGATGGCCTTGATCTCGTTGAGCTTGTGGCTGATGATGATCGAGGTGATGCCCTGGCCCTTGAGGTGCGTGATGAGATCGAGCAGGTGGGCCGAATCCTCGTCGTTGAGTGCGGCTGTCGGTTCGTCGAGAATGAGCAGCTTCACCTCCTTGGAGAGCGCTTTCGCGATCTCCACCAGCTGCTGCTTGCCCACACCGATGTCGCGGATCTTCGTGATCGGGTTATCCCTGAGTCCGACCCGGGCGAGCAGTTTGCCCGCCTCGCGATTGGTTTTGTTCCAGTCGATCCAGCCGCCGGTCTGTTGCTCGTTGCCGAGGAAGATGTTCTCGGCAATGGACAGGTACGGACTGAGCGCGAGTTCCTGGTGGATGATGACGATGCCAGCGGCCTCGGAGTCGTTGATGTTCTTGAATGCGACAGTCTCGTTTTCGAAGACGATGTCACCGTCGTAACTGCCATGCGGATATACCCCACTCAGGACCTTCATGAGGGTGGACTTGCCCGCGCCGTTCTCACCGCAGATCGCGTGAATCTGGCCGCGCTCGACACCGAGCGAGACATCCTGCAGCGCTTTGACGCCGGGGAAGGTCTTCGTGATGTTGCGCATCTCAAGGATGTTGGTGGTCACCGATGCTTCTTTCTGCGCGAAGAGTTCGTAGGCAGGGAGGGCCCGATGGTGGCGTCATTCACCCGACGCCACCACCGGCGTGAGTCGAACCTACTTGAGGTCGGCCTCGGTGTAGTAGCCACTGTCGACCAGAACCGACTTGTAGTTCTCCTTGGTCACGACCGTCGGCTGGAACAGGAACGTCGGAACGACCTTGACCTTGTTGTTGTAGGTCTTGGTGTCGTTGACTTCCGGCTTCTTGCCGTTGAGCAGGTCATCCGTCATCTTCACGGCTTCCTTGCCCAGCTGGCGAGTGTCCTTGTAGATGGTGGAGTACTGCTGGCCGGCGATGATGGACTTGACGGATGCCGCCTCGGCGTCCTGCCCGGTGATGACCGGGAGTGCCGTGGTGGCGTAGCCCGACGAGGTCAGCGCCGAGATGATACCGATCGACAGTCCGTCGTACGGCGACAGAACTCCCTGTACCTTGTCTCCGTTGGAATAGGTGCTGGCGATCAGGTTCTGCATGCGCTTCTGGGCCGTTGCCGGATCCCACCGAAGGGTGGCGACCTGGGTGAAGCCGGTCTGGCCGCTCTTGACGACGAGAGTTCCGGCGTCGATGTACTTCTTCAGCGTGTCCATGGCGCCGTTGAAGAAGAAGGTGGCGTTGTTGTCGTCCGGGCTGCCGGCGAAGAGTTCGACGTTGAATGGTCCCTTCTTGCCAGTGTCCTTTCCGTCCTTGTCGAGGATCCCCAAACCGGTGAGCAGGCTGGTGGCCTGGTCGACTCCGACCTTGTAGTTGTCGAAGGTCGTGTAGTAGTCCACGTTCTTGTTGCCGTTGATCAGGCGGTCATAGGCGATGACCTTGACGCCCGACTTCGCCGCCTGGTCCAGCTGGTCGCTCAGGGCGGTTCCGTCGATGGACGCGATGATGAGCACCTTCGCGCCCTTGGTCAGCATGTTGCTGATCTGCTGCACCTGCTGGGGGATTTTATCGTCCGCGTATTCGAGGTCGACCTTGTAGCCCTTGGCCTCGAGGTCGGCCTTGATGGCGTCGCCATCCTTGATCCAGCGTTCCGACGTTTTCGTCGGCATCGCGACACCGATGAGGGCGCCCTTCGTGCTTCCGCTGTCGGTCGATCCGCTCGTGCCTCCGCGACCGCCGGAGCAGGCGGCAAGCGAGAGTGCGAGCCCAGCGGCGGCGACGCCGATGAGTACCTTTCTAACCTTCACTGTGTTTCCCTTCAATTGCGAGCTGGACGCCTTTGACATTGGTGGTGCTTTCAGGATCCGCCGCGTCCATTTCGGTCGGATCCCCCGCCGGTCCGCCCGGGTGGGCGATCGGTGCGTCTGTGGTCAGAGCCGCTGGGCCAGGCGATAGTAGGCCTGGTTCCAGCGCAGTTCGCGCGCGAAATCGCGCAGGTTCGTGTTCGCGTCGATCACCACGAGTTCGTTCTTCGCGATCTCGGCGAAGTCTTCGAATACCGAAAGCCCTACGGCGGTCGACATCACGGTATGGTGCGCGGCGCCGGCGGTGAGCCAGGCGGCCGCGCTGGTGGCGAAGTCCGGTTCGGGCTTCCACACGGCACGCGCCACCGGCAGGTGCGGGAGCGGATGCGGCACCTCGACGACCTCGACGACGTTCGCCACGAGGCGGAATCGGTCACGCATGTCGCTGAGCGCCACCACGACGGCCGGGCCGGCATCCGCGTCGAAGACGAGGCGAACGGGGTCCTCGCGGCCGCCGATTCCGAGCGGATGCACCTCGAGGCGTGCCCTCGACGTGGTGAGCGACGGGCACACCTCGAGCATGTGGGCACCGAGGATCAGCTCCGCGCCCGGGGTCAGATCATAGGTGTAGTCCTCCATCAGGGAGGCGCCACCGGGCAGGCCGACGCCCATGACCTTCGCCGCGCGCACGAGGAGTGCGGTCTTCCAGTCACCCTCGGCGCCGAAGCCGTAGCCGTCGGCCATCAGGCGCTGAACGGCGAGACCGGGCAGCTGGCGCAGTCCGCCGAGGTCTTCGAAGCTCGTCGTGAAGGCGCTGAACTCACCCGCTTCGAGGAAGGAGCGCAGTCCGAGCTCGATACGCGCGCCGTAGCGAAGCGAGTCGTGCCTATCGGCACCGGGCAACAACTCCGGGGCGACCTCGTAGAGTGCCTCATACTCGGCGACGAGCGCGTCAATGTCGGATTCGGATGCCGCATCCACGGCCTCCACGAGGTCGTTGACTCCCCACGTGTTCACCTGAACACCGAACTGCAGCTCGGCTTCGGTCTTGTCGCCCTCGGTCACCGCGACGAAACGCATATTGTCGCCGAAGCGGGCGAGCCTGACTTCGTGGGTGGCGGCCCAGCCCGCGGCGGCGCGGGACCAGGTGCCCACTTTCGCCGTCACATCGGGGTTCGATACGTGGCCGACGACGGTCTTGCGGGCGACCCCGAGCCTTGTCTGGATATAGCCGAACTCCCGGTCGCCATGGGCGGCCTGGTTGAGATTCATGAAGTCCATGTCGATGGTGGCCCACGGCAACTCGACGTTGGCCTGGGTGTGCAGGTGCAACAGCGGCTTCCGCAGCAGGTCGAGGCCGGTGATCCACATCTTCGCCGGGCTGAAGGTGTGCATCCAGGCGATCACGCCGATCACCCTGTCGGCCGCATTCGCCTCGAGCGCCATGCGACGGATCGCGTCGGGGTCGGTGAGCACCGGCTTCCAGACGATGGTGACCGGGATGTCGTCAGCCGCACCCAGCACCCGCGCGATCTCCTGCGACTGGTTCGCCACCTGCGCGAGGGTCTCTTCGCCGTAGAGTCCCTGGCTCCCGGTGAGAAACCAGACCTCGTAACTCGCGAGGTCGGGAATTATCGAGTGGCTCATTCGGTGTCCTTCTGTCCGTACACGTTCTGATATCGGTCGAACAGGGCGTCGATTGTGTCCGGCGGTAACGGGATCACTTCGCCGAGCTGGCGGGCGATGTGCACCGTGCGCGCGACATCCTCCGCCATCACGGCCGCCTTCACGGCGTCGCGCGGACTCGAGCCGATGGTGAACACGCCATGGTTCTGCATGAGCACGGCCCGCGAGCGGTGGCCGGTGAGGGTCGCGACGATGCCCTCGCCGATCGACTCGTCGCCGATGATCGCGAATGGGCCCACCGGGATCTCCCCGCCGAACTCGTCGGCCTGGCCGGTGATCACGCACGGGATGGCCTCGCCGCGCGCCGCCCACGCCGTGGCGTAGGTGGAATGGGTGTGCACGACCCCGTTGACCTCGGGCATGTTGCGATATACGTAGGCGTGGGCGGCCGTGTCGCTCGACGGCGAATGGTGCCCCTCCACCACCGTGCCGTTGAGGTCGCAGAGGATCATCTTCGCCGGCGTGAGATCGTCATACTCGACACCGCTCGGCTTGATAACGAACAGGTCGGCGCCGGGAACGCGGCCTGAAATGTTGCCACCGGTCCAGATGACGAGGTTGTAACGCACGAGGAGTTCGTGGAGTCGCGCCACGTCGGCGCGCACGGCGTCGATGGCCTGCTCGAGGGCGGTCATGCGCCAGCCGCCTCTCTCTTCATGGCCTTCAACCGGTGCATCACATCGTTGCCGCCGCGACCGAAGTAGTCGTGCAGCCTCGCGTATTCCGCATAGAGGAGGTCGTAGGCATCCGCTGCCTCGTGGTTCGGCGTGTACATCGCGCGGTCAACTTTGCCCATTGCCTGTCCCGCTGCGAGAACATCCGCGTACGCCCCGGCGGCGACCGCGGCGTGGATCGCCGAGCCGAGCGCCGGACCCTGATCGCTGGCGATGATCGAGATGGGCATCCGCAGCACGTCGCTGTAGACCTGCATGAGAAAGGGGTTGCGTAGGAGTCCACCGGCCACGATGAACTCGGTGACCGGCACTCCGCTTGCGGCGAAGGCCTCTACAATCGTGCGGGTGCCGAAGGCCGTCGCCTCGACGAGCGCCCGATAGATCTCCTCCGGCCGCGTGGTGAGAGTCATGCCGACGACGAGACCACTTAGTTCGTGATCCACGAGCACGGAACGGTTGCCGCTCTGCCAGTCCAGCGCGACCAGACCGTGGGCACCGACAGGCTGGCCCTGCACTAGCTCGGTGAGGTATTCGTGGATGCTGAGGTCCGCGGCATCCGCTGCGGTGAAGTAGCTCGCCGGCACCTGGTTCTTCACGTACCAGGCGAAGATGTCGCCGACTCCGGACTGGCCGGCCTCATAGCCGTACAACCCGGAGACTATGCCTCCGTCTACGACGCCGCACATGCCTGGGACTTCCGTGAGCACGTCGGAATTCATCACATGACAGGTCGAGGTCCCCATGATGGCGAGCATTTGCCCGGGCTCGACGGCCTGGGCGGCCGGTGCCGTCACGTGGGCGTCGACGTTGCCGACGGCCACCGCGATGCCCTCGGGCAGTCCCGTCCACTCTGCGGCCTGCTTCGACAGCGTGCCCGCGGATGCCCCGAGCTGGCCGATTTCGTGGGCAACTTTGTCGTCCGCGAACGCGGCGAAGGCCGGATTGAGGGCCGCGAGGAAGTCGCGGCTCGGATACGCGCCATCCTGAAGGATGCCTTTGTACCCGGCGGTGCAGGCATTGCGGACATAGCGGCCGGTCAGCTGCCAGACGATCCAGTCGGCCGCTTCGACCCAGTGGTCCATGCGCTCGTACGCTTCCGGGTCCTCTTCGAGCAGCTGGAGTCCCTTGGCGAATTCCCACTCGCTCGAGATGAGGCCGCCGTAGCGCGCCAACCAGGATTCCCCTCTCGCTGCGGCCAGCTCGTTGATGCGGTCCGCCTGGCCCTGTGCGGAGTGGTGCTTCCACAGCTTCACGTAGGCATGAGGACGGTTCTCAAAACCGGCGACCTCGTTGAGCGGAGTCCCGTCGGCGAGGACCGGCAGCGGAGTGCTCGCCGTGAAGTCGGTGCCGATGCCGATGACCAGTGACGGGTCGATTCCGGATGCCGCGATGGCGGCGGGCACGGCGATCCGCAGCACCTCGATATAGTCGGCCGGCACCTGCAGCGCCCAGTCGGGAGGCAGGAGGGCCCCGGTCGAGGCGAGCACTGTATCCATCACCGCGTGCAAGTAGTCCTTGGTACCGGTGCCGAGCTCCGCGCCGTCCGAGACTCGAACGACCACCGCCCGTCCGGAGAGAGTGCCGAAGTCGATGCCAATGACGTACCGCTCAGTCGTTCTTCCGGGAAGTGAATCTGACGCGGGCATGCTCACCGAGGGGACTCCTTTGTCGTCTTGCGGGCTTCGCTGTCGTGCGAGTACGGGCCGCGTCAGGATGTGAGCGGTCACATTCCGAACAGGTTAGCGTTTCTCCGGCGCCGTTCGCAACTCTGTCGGTGAGCGTCCCGCGGGCTCTGCGTAACTCCTGCTTTCCTCAGCAGGAGAACTCGCATCGCGCGCGTGCTCGCGCTCGCCGTATCCGAGTCCGACCTTCGCAAGAGCAGTGAGTTCCCAGCGTCCGCCACTGCGCGCATCCCCCGCACTCCCAGCCCAATCCTGCACGAAATGCAGGAGTACCTGTGACGGGTGTGGCGTGTGAGGCGTTCGACCGCACAGCCGTCACGCCGAGTCCTGCATTTCGAACGAGCGGATGCGGCCCACCCGACGCTATCGAGGCGATGCGGTCCGAACGACGGGAGCGAGAGGGTGCAAACCAGCCGATGACCCGAGTGATCACACGAAAAAGTCCGGCCCCCGCGAAACCGCGGGGGCCGGACTCGTGACTGTCGAGGCGGACTACTTGTTGACGAGCGCCAAGAGGGTCGGGTTGCTCGCGTAGGACTTCGCGGCATTGTCCTTCGTGACGAACTCCGGCGGCAGGTAGTAGGTCGGAACCTTCACCGAGCCGTTGTCCGTGGCGCCGGCGTTGGTGGACGCCTTCTTACCGGAAGCGAGTTCCTTGACCATAGCGACGGCCTGGGCGACGAGCTTCGTCGTGTCCTTGTTGATGGTGGAGTACTGCACCCCCGACATGATCAGCGGGATGGAAGCAGCTTCCGAGTCCTGACCGGTGACGACGGGCATGACGGGCTTATCCTTGCCCGCGCTCTGGATCGAGGTGATAATCGCCCGACCAAGCGTGTCGTTCGGCGACAGCACGCCGTTGAGCACAGTGCTGGAGTAGTTACCGGCCAGCAGGGTGTCCATTCGGGTCTGCGCGTTGGCGGCGAGCCATCCGGTGGTCTGCGTCTGGGCGATCTGGGTCTGTCCGGAGACGACCTTGAGCGTTCCATCATCGATCTTCGGCTGCAGGATCTTCATCGCGCCACCGAAGAACACTGCGGCGTTCGGGTCGGTCTGGGCCCCCGAGAACAGCTCGATGTTGTAGGTCTTCGCGTCCGGGAAGCGCGCCTTCATGCCATCGAGGAGGCCCTGGCCCTGAAGCTCGCCCACCTTCTCGTTGTCATAGGCGATGTAGTAATCCACGTTCGGCGTGTCCTGGATCAGGCGGTCGTAGGCGATGACGACGGCGCCGTTGTCCCGCGCAGCCTTCACCTGGGCGCCGAGCTGCTTACCGTCGAAGGCGCCGATGATGATCACCTTGGCACCCTTGGTGTTCATCGTGGAGATCTGGCTTGCCTGCTCCGATGCGGTGTTGGCCGACGGTGCGTACTGCACGTCCGCCTTGAAGCCCGCCTTGGTGAGGTCGTCGGTGAACAGCTTGCCGGCCAGAACCCAGTTCTCCGAGGTCTTGTCCGGAAGGGCGACACCGATGAGGGATCCGGCCTTGAAGCCCGTCGACGAACCCGATGAGCCGGGCGCCGCGCTCCGGCTCGAGCAGCCCGAGAGGACTAACAGTGCGGCTCCGGCGATTGCCACAGTCGCGATTGCGATTTTGCGCATTGTGATCACTTTCTGTTGTTGTGTGGTTGTGCAGGGGGATTGCAGTGAGACGGCGGTGCCGCCCCGGTGGCTACTCCGGCGCTACCTTACGTTCGGAGTAGTGGATTGTGGGCGGGACGACTCTTCCGCGCTTTCTCCCGTCGGGGCGATCGACGGTCGGTTGATCGTGGCCAACGGTGGCACATCGCCCCCGGACGACCTCGGACCGCGCACGAAAATCCCGATCAGGGACGGCCGACCCTGGCGCTTGCTGTAGACGTCGATGCCCACCGCGAGCAGCAGCACGAGACCCTTGATGATCTGCACGCGGTCGTTCGAAACGCCAAGCAACTGGAGACCGTTGTTGAGGATCGCGATCACGAGACCTCCGACGATGGAACCGACGATGGTGCCGATTCCCCCAGCGACCGCGGCTCCGCCGATGAAGACGGCGGCGATCGCGTCGAGTTCCCAGCCGGTTCCATCACCAGGGCCGGATGCGCCGGCTCGCGCAACACCGACCATTCCGGCGACCGATGCCAACACCGACATGTTCATCATGACGAAGAAGTTGATGCGCTTGATCTTCACACCGGAGAGTTCGGCCGCGTGCCAGTTGCCGCCCACCGCGTAGATGTGGCGCCCGAAAGTGGTGTTGCGGGTGAGAAAAGAATAGATGAGCACGAGCACGCCGAGGATGATGCCCGATACCGGGTAGCTCGTGCCGATGCGGCCGGTGGCGAATTGGACGGTGGCACCCCCGGCGACCAGCACAAGGATAATGACCTTCACCGCGCTCACCCAGATCGGAGCCTTCTCGGCTTCCATCAGCGTCTGCGTGCGTCGCTGTCGGAACTCCTGCCATACGAGCGCGAGGATCACCAGGAGGCCGAGGACCAGCGTGCCGTTGCTGAAGCCGGTATTCGGCCCGAACTCCGGGATCGAACCCTGCCCGATCACATTGAACGAGCCGGGCACGGTCACGGTGTTGGAGTTGCCGAAGAACTGGTTGGCCCCCCGGAAGATGAGCATGCCGGCCAGGGTCACGATGAATGCGGGCACCCCAATGTAGGCGACCCAGAATCCATGCCAGGCGCCAATCGCCGCACCGAGAACGAGGCCGAGAATTATGGCAAGGGCGGGAGGGAAGTTCCAGCTGACCATAGCCGTCGCCACGACGATACCCACGAACGCGGCGACCGATCCGACCGAGAGGTCGATGTGGCCGGCGATGATCACCATCACCATGCCGATCGCCAGGATCAAGACATAGGCGTTCTGGTTGACCAGGTTGATCAGGTTGATCGGATCGAGCGTAAGCCCGCCGGTGAGGATTTGGAACAGGATGATGATGACGATGAGCGCTCCGAGGATGCCCACCTGGCGGCCGGTGCCCTGGGCACCGCCGAACATCTTGCCCAGGTCGCGGAATTGAAAGCCGGATTTCGGTGATTCGGGAGTAGCGCTCATCGGCTGTCAACTTTCTTCTTCGCGGAGGTCATGCTCTTCAGGAGAGTTTCGGGGTCGGCCTCGTCGGCACTGAGGTCGTTCGTGATGGCACCCTCGAAGATCGTGTAGATGCGATCGGAGACGCCGAGCAACTCCGGAAGCTCCGACGAAATGAGGATGATCCCCTTGCCCGCAGCAGCGAGGTCGCGGATGATGCCGTAGATCTCGGTCTTCGCCCCGACGTCGATGCCCCGGGTCGGTTCGTCGAGGATGAGCAGGTCGGGGTCGGTGAACATCCACTTGGCGAGCACGACCTTCTGCTGATTGCCGCCCGACAGCTTGTTGACTCCCTCGTCCACCCGGGGTGCCTTGATCCGAAGGCTCTTGCGGTAGCTCTCGGCGACCCGGTGTTGCTCCACCTTGTCGATCACCGACAGCTTTGCGATTTTCGACAGTTTCGCCGCCACGACGGAATCCTGGATGTCGTCCAGCAGGTTGAGCCCGAGCGCCTTGCGGTCCTCGCTCACATAGCCGAGTCCGTTCCGGATGGCCTCGCTCACGGTGCGCAGTTGGATTTCCTTGCCGTCTTTGAAGACCTGGCCGGAGAGGAAGGTTCCGTAGGAGCGACCGAAAAGACTCATCGCCAGTTCGGTGCGCCCGGCGCCCATCAGGCCGGCGAAGCCGACCACCTCACCGCGTCTCACGACGAAGCTCGAGTTCTTCACCACCATGCGTTCGGCGGTGAGCGGATGCTGCACCGTCCAGTTCTTCACCTCGAAGAACACCTCACCGATGTCGGACGTGCGGTCGGGGAAACGATGTTCGAGAGTGCGACCGACCATGCCTCGGATGATGCGATCCTCGTTCACCCCGTCCGCCTTGACATCGAGCGTCTCGATCGTTTTACCGTCACGGATGATCGTGATCGAGTCCGAGATCTGCTCGATCTCGTTGAGCTTGTGCGAAATCATGATCGACGCGATGCCGCGCCCCTTGAGCCCGAGGATCAGGTCGAGAAGGTGCTGGGAGTCGGCCTCGTTGAGCGCGGCCGTCGGCTCGTCCAGGATGAGAAGCTTCACCGACTTGTTGAGCGCCTTCGCGATCTCGACCAGTTGCTGCTTGCCGACACCGATGTTCTTGATCTGGGTATCGGGGTCGTCTTCGAGGCCGACGCGGGCGAGCAGGTCGACCGCACGCTTCTTGGCCTGCACCCAGTCGATGACGCCGAAACGTCGCGGCTCGTTGCCGAGGAAGATGTTTTCGGTGATCGAGAGTTGGGGTATCAGCGCTAGCTCTTGGTGGATGATCACGATGCCGGCGGCCTCGCTCGACCCGATGTCCTTAAACCGCGACTCGTGGCCCTGGAAGACGATGTCGCCCTGGTACGTCCCGTAGGGGTAGACCCCGGACAGCACCTTCATCAGTGTCGACTTACCCGCGCCATTCTCGCCGCAGATGGAGTGGATCTCACCGGCCTTGACGACCAGCGACACCTTGTCGAGCGCCTTCACCCCGGGGAACTCCTTGGTGATGGAGCGCATCTCGAGGATTACCGGCTCACTCACCATCGCGCACCTCCGCCTGTGCTGCCGAAGTCGCCCGGAGCCGCGGGTTGTGTACGTTCACAACTGCGAAGTTCGCATGTGGTTTCACGCCGGACTACCTTGTCTCGTTAGGGGGAAGAAATGACCCGCTAACAGACTAAACCGTGTTTGTTGCCTTGTCGTCAAGTTGTGAACGCAACGAACGCGTAACGACTCGAAAAACGGTCACCCGCGTCGCAGTGCGGCGGACTGGAGCACCAGTGTCGCGGCCCCGAGTGCCTCCGCCCGATCCCCGAGCGCCGACATCACCAGACCGGTCGATTCGCCGACGCTCGGCACCGCGTGACGCAGCAGGCCGCGTCTGATCGGCACGAGCAGGATGGATCCGAGCCCGGCAAGCGGTCCCCCGATCACGATGACCTCGGGGTTGATGAGGTTGGCGATGCTGGCGAGCCCCCGGCCGATCGCCGCACCAGCGTCATCCAGTACCCGAAGCGTCGCGGAGTCGCCGGCGATGGCGTTGCGCACGATGTCGGCCGTCGAAATCGGCCCTCGCGTGCCGAGCAGCGCCATCATGGCTGAGGTGGATGCCACAGTCTCAAGACACCCTCGATTGCCGCAGTGGCACACCACCCCGTTGTCTGTGATGGTCTCGTGTCCGATCTCGCCCGTGATGCCGAAGCTGCCAGAGAAGAGGCGCCCGTCCAGGATGAGACCGGCGCCGATTCCGCTGCCGATCTTGACGAACACCAGGTTGTCCACCGTGGTGTGCGGCCCCCAGGTGACTTCGGCCAGGGCTCCGAGATTCGCGTCATTGTCGAAAACAACCGGAAAATGAAGCCGTTTTTCGAGATCCTGCAGATGGATGCCCACCCACTCCGGCAGAATCGCGCCCTGCACGACCGTGCCGGTGCGCCGATCGATCGGGCCGGGGATGCCGACCCCCACACCGAGCACGGCGGTGGGCGCGACCTCGTGCTCGTCGAGCAATTCAGAGAGCAGTGTCGCGGCGCGGTCGATGCTGTCCTCTGCCCGGTGGCCCAACGGGAGTTCCATGAATTTCTCGGCGATGACCGAGAATCCGAGGCTCGCCAGGACGATCCGCAGGTGCCGACGCCCGAAGTCGATCCCCACGCTGACTGCCCCGTTGTTGGAGAGTCGAACGAGCAGCGCACGCCGACCCGAACTCGTTGTCGGCTCGGTTCCGATGGATCCGATCGCCGCCATTGTCTTCACGATGTTGGAGACAGTCGCGGTGGAGAGCCCGGTCTGCCTGGCGAGTTCGGCCTGGGTCAGCGGACCGTTTGCCAGCAACGCGTCGATGACACGCTGCTGGTTGATTTCGCGCAGCGCCGATTGTGATCCGGGATTCCGGATACCGCGTGGGAGCGGTTGCGACGTTGCAGGCATGAGTACGAGGGTGCATCATCCGAGACCTTGTCGTCAAGAAGTTAACGCAACCGTTATCGGGAAATGAGAGCGGTCACATCGCGAGTCGCCCCAAGCCGCAAAACGGTGCACCTCGATGGCGTACGGCACGCGAGACTACCGTCGTGGTGACGCGGTCGAACCGCGGACAATCAATTCGGGCAGGATCGGTTGATGCCCCGGCACGGTCTGGCCGTTCAATTCCGCGAGGAGCATCGCCACCGAACGGCGGCCGATTTCGGCGAAATCCTGACGCACAGTGGTGAGCGGCGGCCAATAGTGGGCGGCGTCCGGCACGTCGTCGAACCCGACGACGCTGACATCGCCCGGAACATTCAGCCCCGCGTCGCGGAACGCGTGGATCAGCCCAAGAGCCATCTGGTCGTTTGCCGCGAACACCGCGGTGAAGTCCCGGTTACGCGCGAGCTCACGACCGACCGTGTACCCGAACTCTGAAGTCCAGTCCCCGAGGATCGGAGCGCGAACGTCGAGGTCCGCCTCGATCAACTCATCGAGAAAGCCGGTCATGCGGGCCTCCGCCTCGATCCAGTCCTGCGGGCCACCGAGGTGCACGATGTCGCGGTGACCCAATTCGATGAGGTAGCGCGTCGCCAAGCGCGCTCCGGAGGTCTGGTCGACCGAGAGGCTGTGCTGGCCGTCGCGGCCGGTCGAATCGAGGGTGACAAGCGGTAACCGGATGTCCAGGTCGCGAATGGCGTTGAACACGCGCAACTGGGGCGATATCACGACGAGGCCTTCGATGGCTTGGCTCAGCAGGTATTCGAGCCGATCATGGATCGCCTCGGAGTCGGTAGCTGCGAGGCTCGTCGTCGTGATCAGGTAGCCGGCGTCACGGGCGGCATCCTCGATCGCGGCGAGGCTGGTCGCCGGTCCGTAGTTCGCGACCTGTGACGTGAGCACGCCGATCGTGCGGGACCGACTCGTGACGAGGGCACGCGCCGCCTGATTCGGCCGATAGCCGAGCTGCTCGATCACCTCGAGCACGCGGTCCTTGGTCGAGGAGCGGATGTTCTCGGAGTTGTTGAGCGCGCGAGACACCGTCTGGTAGGACACCCCCGCGATCCGCGCCACATCGCGGATGCTCGGGGCGCGAACCTTCACTGGTTCCATTGACTGGGGTATCCGGCTTCATCGAATGCGTGGCAAAGTGGGCCGCATCGACACGAAAACGCCGCGCGGCGTCACCATTATGGCCGACGGAGCGCCGGAGGGGCCAAAGACAAGGAACTCTCAGGCGGCCGCGGTGCGATCGAGCGCCCCAACCACGTCCGCCACGAGGTCATCCACGCCCTCGATGCCGACCGAGAGTCGAACGAGATTCTCCGGCACGGCGAGTTCGGTGCCATGCACGGAAGCATGAGTCATCGCCGTCGGGTAACCGATGAGCGATTCGACTCCGCCGAGGGATTCTGCCAGTTGGAACAGCTCCGTCGACTCGGCGAAGGCTCGGGCGGATGCAGGACCACCGACGAGCGCTACAGCGAGCATGCCGCCGAATCCGCGCATCTGGCGAGCCGCCAGCTCATGACCGGGATGCTCGGAGAGGCCCGGGTAGTACACGCGCTCGACCGCCGGATGCCCGACCAGCGCTTCGGCGACGGCCTGCGCATTCGCAGAGTGCCGATCCATGCGCAGCGCGAGGGTCTTGATACCGCGTACGGTGAGCCAGGCATCCATCGGACCGGACACCGGGCCGATCGCGAACTGGAGGAAGCCGAGCTTCTCGGCCAGTTCATCGTCGTTGAGCACGACCGCACCTCCGAGAACGTCGGAGTGCCCACCGAGGTATTTGGTGGTCGAGTGGGTCACGACGTCCGCACCGAACGAGAGGGGGTTCTGCAGGTAGGGCGAAGCGAAGGTGTTATCGACGACCACGATGACCCCGGCAGCATGGCCGATCTCCACGAGCGCGGCGATGTCGCTGATCTTCATCAGCGGATTGCTCGGAGTCTCCACCCACAGCACTCTGGTTTCCGGGCGGATCGACGCGCGGACGGCGTCGAGGTCGGTCATTTCCACGCTGTCGAGTTCGATACCCCACGGCACGAAAACGCGGTTGACGAGCCGGTGCGTGCCACCGTAGACATCATTGCCCATCGTGACATGGTCGCCCGGCGAGAGGATCGCCCGCAGGAGGGTATCCTCGCCGGCGAGCCCCGAAGCGAAACTGAACCCGTGCTTCGCCCCCTCGAGATCCGCGATGAGCTGCTGGAGAGAGTCGCGGGTGGGGTTGGCGCTGCGCGCATACTCGTAGCCTCCGCGCAACACCCCGATACTCTCCTGCACGAACGTCGCTGTCTGGTAGATCGGCGGGATCACCGAACCCGTGCTCGGGTCGAACGCCTGCCCGGAGTGGATGGCACGGGTGGAGAAGTCGGTCACGATGTTCTTTCGTTGGGAGGGGTCAGTCGGAGAGGAAGGTGAGCAGGTCGTGTCGCGTGACGACAGCGACGGGCTTGCCGTCTTCGGTGACGAGCAGGGCATCCGCTTTTCCGAAGGCGGCCCGCGCGGCGTTGACCGCTTCGTGCACACCGATCAAACCAAGGGGGGCCCCGATAAATTTCCCGACCGGGTCGGTCATTCTGGCATCCCCGCTGAAAACCTGTTCGAGCAGGGTCTTCTCCTCGATCGCACCGACAACTTCGCCGATGACGACCGGCGGTTCGGCCGTGAGCACCGGCAGTTGCGAGACACCGTATTTGGTCATGATCTGAATGGCGTCGCGCACCGTGTCGGAGGGATGCACGTGCACAAGGGCGGGAAGCGAGCCGGGCTTATGGCCGACGACATCCGCGACGGTCTTCTCGTCGGAGACCTGCGTGAAACCGTAGGACTGCATCCACTTCTCGCTGAAGACCTTGTTGAGATAGCCGCGGCCGCCGTCGGGCAACAGGATCACCATGACTGACTCCGCAGGCAGAATCCGCGCTGCTTTAAGGCCGGATGCCACGGCCATGCCGCTCGACCCCCCGACGAGCAGTCCCTCCTCGCGGGCGAGGCGACGGGTCATCTCGAACGACTCCGCATCGGAAGAGGCGATGATCTCGTCGACGACCGTGCCGTCGTAAGCCGCGGGCCAGAAATCCTCGCCGACACCTTCCACCAGGTATGGTCGCCCGGTTCCGCCGGAGTAGACAGACCCCTCAGGGTCGGCACCGATGATGGTGACCGCCCCGTCTGAGATCTCTTTGAGGTACCGACCGACGCCGCTGATCGTGCCGCCGGTGCCGACGCCCGCGACGAAGTGGGTGACACCGCCGTCGGTGTCCCGCCAGATCTCGGGCCCGGTGGTCTCGTAGTGGCTCAGCGGCCCGTTGGGGTTCGCATACTGGTCCGGCTTGAAGGCGCCAGGGATCTCGCGGGCCAGCCGATCGGAGACCGAGTAATAGGACTCCGGGCTGTCGGGAGCGACGGCGGTGGGGGTGACGACGATCTCGGCGCCATAGGCGAGCAGCACGTTGCGCTTCTCTTCGCCCACCTTGTCGGGGAGCACGAAGACGCAGCGATAGCCGCGCTGTTGGGCCACCAGCGCCAGCCCGATCCCGGTGTTGCCCGAGGTCGGCTCGACGATGGTGCCACCCGGTTTCAAGAGTCCATCGCGCTCAGCGGCATCGATGATCCGCGTGGCTATGCGGTCCTTCGATGACCCGCCCGGGTTGAGATACTCGACCTTCACGAGAACGGTGGCGGCGATGCCCTCCGTCACCCGATTGAGCCTGACGAGGGGGGTATTGCCGACGAGGTCCATCACGCTTTTGGCGAATTTCATAGTGCCGCCAATCTACCAGTGGGGCTCCGTCAGGACTGGGTGACCTGCTGCGCGTAGAGCCTCGCGTAGGTTCCCCCGAGCGCAGTGAGCTCGGCGTGGGTGCCCTGCTCGACGATGCGGCCGGCGTCCACCACGAAGATCACATCCGCCGCGACGATTGTCGACAGGCGATGCGCGATCGCGATCGTCGTGCGGCCGGCGGAGGCCGTGTCGAGCGCGCCCTGCACGATCCGCTCGGAGAGGGAGTCGAGAGCACTGGTGGCTTCATCGAGGATGAGCACGCGCGGGTCCTTGAGAAGCACCCGCGCAATCGCGATGCGCTGCTTCTCGCCACCGCTCAGGCGGTATCCACGTTCCCCGACGACCGTATCGTAGGCCAGAGGAAAGGACACGATCGTGTCGTGGATGTTGGCGGCCCGTGCCGCGTCCTCCAGCTCGGCATCCGTCGCAGTCGGCTTCGCGTAGCGGAGGTTCTCCGCAATGGTGGCGTGGAAGAGGTAGGTCTCCTGGCTGACGATGCCGATGTTGGCGACCAGCGAGTCCTGTTCCAGCTGCCGCACGTCATCCCCGGCGAAGAGGATGCGACCGCCGGTCACATCGTGGAATCGCGGGATGAGGTAGGACACGGTGGTCTTGCCCGCTCCGGACGGCCCGACGAAGGCCGCGAACTGGCCGGGCTCGATTTCGAACGAGAGGCCCTTGAGGGTGGGCGGGGTCTCCTTCCCGGAGTCCGGGTAGGAGAAGACCACGCTGTCGAACTTCACTCGACCGAGACCGGCCGGGTCGACCGGATGCGCGTTCGGGGCATCCGAGATGGCCGGATGCAGGTCGAGATATTCGAAGATGCGGGCGAACAGAGCCTGCGAGGTCTGCAGGTCGAGAGCGACCCGCATGAGCCCGAGCAGTGGCCACATGAGCCGGGCCTGCACTGTGGTGAAGGCCACGATCGTGCCAGCCGTGACCGGCACCTCCTGCAAGAGCAACCAGGCGGCGACGACGTAGATCACCGCCGGGATGATGGCGAGGAAGATCTGCACCGTCGCGAAGAACCACTGCCCGCTCATCTGTTCGCGCACCTGCAGGCGGATCTGGTTGTCGTTCTCGCCGCTGTAACGCTGAATCTCCGCACCCTGTTGGTTGAAGCTCTTGGCGAGCAGGATGCCGGAGACCGAGAGCGTCTCCTGCGTGATCGCGGTCATGTCGCTGAGCGACTCCTGGGTCTTGGTGGCGATCTTCGCGCGCACCCGCCCGACCCGGCGCTGGGCGATCACGAGAATCGGCATAAGGATCACGGCCACGATGGTGAGTTGCCACGACAAGACGAGCATGCTGACCAGCGCCGCCGCCACGGTGACGGTGTTGCCGAGCACGCTCGCCACAGTGTTGGTGAGCACGCTCGACACCCCGCCGACGTCATTCTGCAGGCGGGACTGGATGACGCCGGTCTTCGTGCGGGTGAAGAACGCGAGCTCCATCTTCTGAAGGTGCCCGAACAAGCGCACCCGCAGGGCTCCCATCACCCGATTGCCGACGGTGGCGGTGAGGAAGGTCTGCCAGACGCCGAGTCCCGCCGAAGCGATGTAGATCACGACCATCAGCGCGACGACCTCGAGCAGCACCGGAAAGTCGGGCCGACCGGAGGCTGGGAACAGCCCCGCATCGAAGGCCTGTCTGGTGAGGAGCGGGGGTAGCACGGTGAGTCCGGCGCTGACGATCACGAGGATCGCCGTAACGGCGAGTGCCCGCCGGTGCGGCAGGAACAGTTGCGTGATTCGGGCGATCAGGTCAGGGATGCGCGGAGCATCCGCGTTCTCGGCCTTCTGGGCGTCCGGGTCGGAACCGCTGATGCGCGTGCGCTGCTTGCCCATCCGCCCCACCGGGGTGCTGCCGCCATGCATTCCGCTCACCCGTTCACCCTACGCAACGGCGGCGACACTCCAGGGCAGATTCGCCCTCGGCGCAACAGCACCCCACCGGGGAGCCGACCGGTCAGCCCTTCGTGCTTCCCGCGAGCAGGCCCCGCACGAAGAACCGCTGAAGCGCGAAGAAGACGATGAGCGGCACGAGGATCGAGATGAATGCGCCCGAGGTGAGTAGCTGCCAGTCCTGTCCTCGACCTCCGGTGATCTCTGCCAACAGCTTCGTCATCGGAGCCACTTCTCCATCGGCGAAAACCAGTGCCACCAGAAGGTCATTCCAGACCCAGAGGAACTGGAAGATCGCTATCGACGCAATCGCCGGCATGGTGAGTGGGAGCACGATTCGGAAGAAGATCTGCCCGTGACCGGCACCATCGACCCGCGCCGCCTCGATCAGCTCCGAAGGCAGCTCCGCGATGAAGTTATGGAGGAGGAAGATGACGAGCGGGAGTCCGAAGATCGTATGCGCGATCCAGACCTGGGTATATGAGCCGCTCGCATTTAGTCCAGAGAACAACTGCAGGCCGCCGACGTTAAGGCCCCTGGAGAAGAGGCTCAGCAGCGGCACGAGCGCCATCTGCAGCGGAACGATCTGCAGGGCAAAGACGCCGATGAACATCCAGTTTTTGCCGCGGAAGTTCATCCAGGCGAATCCGTAGGCCGCGAGGCTCGCGAGAGTCAGCGGGATGAGCGTCGCCGGTAACGTGATGGCGATCGAGTTGATGAACGCCTGTCCGAGGTTGAGCTGGCTGTTTCCCGCCTTCAGCACCTGAGAGTAATTCTCGAAGGTGAATCCTGGGTTCTGGAAGATGGTCCACCAGCCGGTGGTGTTGATCAGTGCAGCCGGGCGGATCGAGGAGATGAACAACCCGAAGGTGGGGACTGTCCAGAGGAGGGCGATGATGAGCGATGCGATGGTCGCCCCGCGACTGGTCAGGCGTTTCTTGGTGCGCTTGGTAACGCTGCGCTCCGCGGCGCGTTCACCCGCCCCGAGCTGTCGCTGTGTCGCAACGTCGATCGGCACATCAATAGGTGAGACGGCGCTCATCGGATCTCCCTCTGTTTCTGAATCTGCCGTGCGTTGTAAATGACGATGGGTAAGACCAGCAGGAAGAGCACCAGGGCGAAGGCAGCCGAGCGGCCGTTTTCGAATCCCTTCCACTGCGTGTACATCTCATTGGCGATGACGCTCGTGCTGTTGGCACCGGCCGTCATGGTTCTCACGATGTCGAACACCTTCAGCGAGGCTATCGAGATGGTCGTGAGCACAACGATGAGAGATGAGCGGATGCCCGGTACAGTCACATTGATGAATCGCTCCCAGGCGTTTGTGCCATCGAGCTCCGCCGCCTCCAGCTGCTCCGAAGGCACCCCTTTGATGGCCGCCGAGAGCACGACCATGGCGAATCCGGTCTGAATCCAGATGAGCACGATGATGAGGAAGAAGGTGTTCCAGGGCGAGTTCGCCACGAAGTCGGTGGGTTGGCCGCCGAAGAGCACCAACAACTGGTTGAGAAGGCCGATCTGGTTCTGGCCGGCCGGCCGCGCGGTGTAAACGAACTTCCAGATGATCGAGGCACCGACGAAAGAGATGGCCATCGGCATGAAGACCAGGATCTTGAAGAACTTCTCTCCTCGCGACTTGTCGATGAAGACGGCGTACGCGAGCCCGATCGCGGTCGAGACAGCCGGGACGATGAGCACCCAGATGATCGTGTTCAGCACGACCCGGATGCCGGTGGGTTGCGTAAAGATCCAGACGAAGTTCTCGAACCCCACAAACCGGTTACCCCGATTGTTCTGGAAGGCAGCGATCGTCGTCAAAATCGTCGGGTAGACGAGTCCGATCAGCAGCAGGATCAAAGCAGGGGCAAGAAAACCGACCAGCTGGACGAGATAGCCAACTCCCTGCTTCGACCGGTAGTCGAGGATGAAGAAGACCCCGCCGAGTACCGCTGCGACCGCAGCGGCCCAAGCGACCGAGCCGAGGAAGAGGAAGATGGCGAGCGGCGCTATGACGCAGACGGCGAGGCGGATGATCGTGTAACGCCGTCCGGATCGCGGTGCGATCTCGACGAAGAACAGGATGATGGCGACCGCAGCGACGAACGCGCCGACCACGAGCGGAATCTGGGCCAGCGCGGGGAGCGTGGAAATCCAGTTGAAGAAATTGGACATAGTGCCCTTTCGAGTACGGCGGTGGACCCAGGAGCCTGCAGATCGGGGGACATCTTCATCTGCAATGCACACGTTAGCAATGGCTGCGGAAAGGTCGACAGAGGCAATTCTCTGTCGACCTTTCCTGCTGCGGTGCTGCTTAGCTGCCCTTGGGCACTATTTTGACGGCCATGCCGCCTCGATGGTCTTCAAAACCTCGTCCGTGGACTTGCCATTGATCCAGTCCACCATGCCGGTCCAGAACGAACCGGAACCGACGACGCCGGGCATCAGGTCAGACCCGTCGAAACGGAACGTCGTCTTCGGGTCCTGGAGCGTCTTGATCGCGGATTGAAGGATCGGGCTGGAAGCGCTCGCCGGGTCGAGGCCGTTGTTCGCGCTGATCACACCGCCGAGCTTGACCCGGCTGTTCGCCCACTCGGGGCTGGACAGGTAGGCCTGCACCTTCTGCGTGTCCTTGTCATTCGAGAATGCGGCGACCATCTCGCCACCGCCCGTTACGGCAGGTCCGGCACTGGGATCGGTCGGCGGGGTGATGAATGCCCAGATCTGCTTGTCGGGTCCAACCGTGGCGTTGCCGTTCTTCGGGTCCTGGATGAACCCGTCGAAGAACGAGGCCTGGTGGGTCATCGCGCACTGGCCGTTGCCGACGACACGAGCCACGTCACCGAACGGGGTGGAGTTGATCGACTTGACATCCCCAAGCCCCGCGTTCACGTACTTCGGGTTCAGAAGAATCTGTCCGACTGAATCGAACGCCTTCTTGATGGCCGGGTCGGTGAAGGGAATCTTGTTGCTGACCCACTTGTCGTAGGTGTCCGCTCCCGCCTGGCGGAGTAGGAGGTCCTCGACCCAGTCGGTGCCGGGCCAGCCGGTGGCGGCATCGGAACCGAAGCCGGCACACCACGGTGCCTTGCCGGTCTTCTCCTGGATGGTCTTGGTCAGGGCGAGCAGGTCATCGAAGGTCTTGGGAACCTCGACGCCCCACTCCTTGAACTTGGCGGGGGAATACCAGATGTATCCCTTGACGCTCGCCATGAGCGGCGAGGCGTAGAGAGTGCCGCCGCTGGTGGCGTAGCCGGCCCAGTCCTTCGACCAGTACTTTTTCACGTTGGCGGCCGCGGCGGCCGGCTCCGGCTGGATGAAGTCGCGCGATGCGAGATCCTTGAGAAGACCGGGCTGCGGGAAGATCGCGATGTCGGGAGCATTGCCGCCCTGCGCGCGCACACTGATCTGAGTTTCAAACTCTTTGGAGCCTTCGTACTTGATCGTGATCTTGTTCTTCTTCTCCCAGTCGGCCCATGACTTCTGGAGGAGTTCGGCTTCAGTGTCGACGATCGTGCCGTACACGGTGACCACGCCATCAGCTTTACCGGCGTCGCCCGGCCCCTTGCCGGACGTCGAGGTGCCCCCGCCAGAAGGAGACGAGCACCCGGCAAGAGCGAGTGCTGCGACGGTGAACAGGACGATGGGCGCTGTGTATCGGCGGTTCAATTTCTTGTGTGCTACTGCTCTGCGCAGGGTGGAACTCATGTGATTCCTCCTCGTTGAGGGTTGGGATTGGCCGAACGGTGGGAACCGAATCGCCCGGGCACCGACGGGTGGACGCTCGCAGTGGGGAACCGGTTCCACTCCACAAACTACGGGCGAAGCCGCCGCTGCGCAAGCACTTAGGGTGCAGCGATGCCTAACGTTTTAGTCACGCCTGAGGGGTGTGCCCAGGCGATGAGGCGAAGCCCGTGGGAGCGCACCCACGGATTTGTGGTGCGTTTCCCACACCGACCCGCCATGCGTAGGATGAGGCATCGCTCGTCAACGCTGTCGAATCCGAGGTCCCATGAGCGCAATTGCCGACGTCGCTCGCCTCGCCGGGGTGTCGAAGTCCACCGCGTCGCGCGCACTCACGGGCAACGGCTACGTCTCTGTCGCGGCGCGCGCCAGGGTGGAAGTGGCCGCGGCGGAAATGGGGTACGTGCCGTCGGGCATCGCGTCGAGCCTCGCTACCGGACTCACCCGCAACGTCGGCGTCGTGATCCCGTATCTGAACCGTTGGTTCTTCGCAGAAGTGCTCGAGGGAATCGAAACCGCGTTGATCGCTGCGGCGTATGACCTGACGCTCTACCGGTTGCATCACGAAGCTGCGCGCCGCCAGCGAATATTCGACTACTTTCTCGTGCGCAAGCGCGTGGATGCCGTGATCGCTGTCGGCATTTCCCTCAGCCCCCACGAAGTTCGGGCCCTCACTGCGCTCGGCAAGCCGATCGTCGGAATCGGTGGCGACGTCCCGGCGATTTCGACGGTGAGCATCGACGACGTGTCGGCTGCGAAGTTTCTCACCGCGCATTTGGTGAGCCTCGGTCACACTCGCATCGTGCATCTCGGCGGAGACCAACTCGACCAGATGGACTTCGCTGTGCATGCGAAGCGACTCGCCGGGGTACGTCAGGCACTCGCGGCCGCTGGCCTGTCCCACCCCGGGGACTTCCGCGAGGTGGCGTACTCGATCCCAGGCGGGTATGCCGGGGCACTCGCGGTGTTGGCGGATCCGTCGAGCCGACCGACGGCGATCGTTGCGGGGTGCGACGAGATCGCGATCGGAGTGATCCTGGCGGCGCGCCAGCTCGGGATCGACGTTCCGACACAGCTGTCCGTCGTCGGTATCGATGGCCACCACCTCGCCGAACTGTTCGGCCTCACGACACTCGAGCAACATCCGAATCGGCAGGGCGAACGGGCGGTGGAGCTGGTTCTTGAACGATTGGTGCCGGGTGCGGGCGCTATCGCAAACGAGCAGATCACCATGCCCGTGGATTTCATCGTGAGGCGCACTTCGACTGCACCTCCCCACATGGAGTGAGCGACGCGGGTGCGGGGCATACCCCGTGGTTCCGGTATGCCCCGCACCGCGAACAAGCTACTTGAGGGTGACGGTGGCGCCGGCCTCTTCGAGCTGGGCCTTGGCCTTCTCGGCGGTCTCCTTGTTGACACCCTCGAGAACGACGCCGGGGGCGTTGTCCACGACGGCCTTGGCCTCGCCGAGTCCGAGGCTCGTGAGAGCACGGACCTCCTTGATGACCTGGATCTTCTTGTCGCCGATGGACTCGAGAACGACGTCGAAGGAATCCTTCTCCTCGACCTCTTCGACCGGAGCGGCGGTTCCGCCGGCAGCGGCAGCTGCGACGGGGGCGGCCGCGGTGACCTCGAAGACCTCTTCGAACTTCTTGACGAAGTCGCTGAGCTCAATGAGCGTGAGTTCCTTGAATGCGGCGATCAGGTCGTCGCTTGAGAGTTTTGCCATGGTGATTCTCCTTAGTTTTTGTGTTGTAACCCGCTCTGCCCAAGACCCGCGAGGGGCTTAGGAGGCGGAATCCTGCTTCTCGCGCAGCGCGTCGACGGTGCGAACCGCTTTCGCGAGCGGTGCGTTGAACAGATACGCCGCGCCGAACAGCGAAGCCTTGAAGGCGCCGGCAAGCTTGCCGAGCAGCACCTCTCGGGTTTCGAGATCAGCGAGCTTGAGGACCTCTGCCGGGCTGAGGGGGTTACCGTCGAAGTAACCGCCCTTGATGATCAGCAGCGGATTTGCCTTGGCGAAGTCGCGGAGACCCTTCGCAACGGTGACCGGGTCACCGTGCACGAAAGCGATAGCGGACGGCCCGACGAGGTCGTCGTCGAAAGACGAGATTCCCGCGTTGTTGGCCGCAATCTTGGTCAGCGTATTCTTCACCACGGCGTACGTGGCGTTCTCACTGAGGGTGGTGCGCAGCGTCTTCAGCTGCGCGACAGTGAGCCCGCGGTACTCGGTGAGCAGTACGGCGGTCGAGTCGCGGAACTTGTCCGTGAGCTCGGCAACCGAAGCTTCCTTGTTCGCCATGTGGCTCCTAGGTGGATTAGTGGTGCAGTGTGTATTCGGCCTCGACCGCGGCTCGGGTTAACTAAAAAATGCTCCGGCGCACGCGCACGGAGCAAAACCCTGGGGGAAATCTCAATACACCTGCGCAGGCTGTCGTCGTGCGCCCCGCGAGGGACTGACGAACCTTGGATCGGAGCTGGTCATCATTGCTGAATCCCGGCACACCGATAACCGGCGGTCTTTGGCTCCGATCAGGTTACGGGACGCACCGGGCCGGGCGCAAATCCGCGACGAGACTCACGTAATGTGCCCGCGACCGTGGGCGCGTGCCTCAATTGTGAAGTGCCCGCGAAACTCCGGCGTGGTTAGCCACTGTCGCGCATGTTTGGCGGTGTGCTTCGGTATGTGAATTCGGAGCTATCAATGAGCGCGAGACGTGAGATTACGAAGAAGTATGCGCGGGAGTACCAGCGCGCGTCGAAGAAAGAGAGAGGGGCCCTGCTGGACGGGTTGTGCCAGGCAACGGGTTGGTCGAGGGACAACGCCCGCAGGGCGATCAGGAATGCGTCCCTCAGGCGCGGGGCCGCATCGCAACAGCCACGGAAAACGCGCGGCCGGAAGTACTCCTACGCCGCGTTGAAAGTGCTGATCGAGGTATGGACGTTCCTCGGCGAACCGTGCGGGAAGTACCTGGCCGCGATCATGGAAGACTCGCTCAGCAGACTGGTCCGTCACGGTGAGCTGAAACGGGTCGCCGACCGGTTGAGCGACCAGGTCTGGGACGAACTAATGGCGATGAGCCCGGCAACGATCGACCGATACCTCGCGCCGACCCGAGCGACCCGATATCCGGAGGCGAAGTCCGCGACCCGTGCCGGTGACACGCTGCGCTCCCAGATCAAGGTCCGCCGTGCCGGCGACGAGCTCGAGCAGCGCCCCGGGTTCCTCGAGATCGACCTGGTCGCCCACTGCGGCCACACCCTCAAGGGCGAGTTCCTGTGGACTTTGACGGCGACGGACGTGTTCCTGGGGTGGACGCTGAACGTGGCGATCAAGAACCGGGCCTCGAAACATGTGATCGAGTCGATGGGCCTTGTCGAGGCGGCACTGCCGTACCCGATCACCGGGTTGGACATGGACAACGGCAGCGAATTCATCAACTACGACCTCGTCGCTTGGTGCGAGGCCCGAACCATCGCGATGACCCGCGCCCGACTTTACAAGAGCAACGACAACGCGCACGTGGAGCAGAAGAACGGCGCCGTTGTGCGCCGACATGCGTTCCGCTACCGGTACGAGACTCCCGCGGAGATGAACCTGCTGAACGAGCTGTGGCACCTCGTGAACCTGCGAAAGAACCACCTCCTGCCGACCGTGAAGGCCATCGGGTGGCGTGAGACGAAAGCCGGCCGCAAAGCCCGCATCTACGACAAACCAGCGACCCCGCATCAGCGACTGGTCGCCTCCGGCGCCCTCGACGAGACGACCGCCGCCGCCCTCGACCAGGTCGCGGAGCCACTCAATCCCGCGGAGATCACCCGCCGCATCAACCGGATCCAACAGCAATTGATCGCCTCAGCCAAGGCCCGCACCCAGGCTGGCCGCGTCGCCGCCTAAACACCCGGCGGCGCCGCTCTTTCGAGGGCATTCTCAGTGAGGCACGCGGTCACCATTTCGCGGGCAACTTGACATGAGGCACTTCGATCCGCCTCTCTAACGGGAGTTCTTGTCAGAGGGCACAGACGCCGCCTCGGGGGGCTCGCCGGCCGCGAGCGCACGCCGTCGACGGTCGGGAAGCAGCACGAATACAGCGAGCAGCACCACGACGATTCCGAGCACCACTACGGCGATCAACAGTCCCGTGTTGGGTGCGATTTGCGTGGACACGGGTGCGACGAGCGTGAATTTCCGCTGGTAGGCGGCGGGTGTTGTCGTGGTCGCGACACCGGACGAACCGCTGACGAGCGGGGTGAGAGTCGTGCCGTCGGTCGCGAACCACGCCGATCGCAGATCGTCCCGGATGATGAGCGCCCCGGTCGGCGCAGTGGCGAGTGCGGCAGCGAGCGCCCTGCCGGAGGAGAAATCGGCAAGCTCTGGCCGGTCGCTAGCGGGGTTGATCCACACCGTCGCCACGCCAGCGACCGTGCCATCCGCCGTCGCGATCGGTGCGATCCAGGTGTTGGTGAGTCGCGTCGGTTCGCTGGTCTTCGCGCCGGAGAGGTAACTCTTCGTCCAAGACAACACACGACGGATGTCCCCCACCTTCGCCGTCGAGTCGAAGACCACCTCTGCACCGGCTTTCGGGCCGAAGAGATCCGCGAGACGAGGCACTAATCCGGTCGCGAAGTACCGCCCGACATCCTCTGGCACGCGGGGTTCCTCGAGGGCGTTGGCAGCGGTGCCGGTCGCGAAGACCGCAGCTGCCGCCAGGACGGCGACGGCAAGGCCCTTCCGAAGCCAGTGCCTCCTACGCATGGTCGCGCCAGGAATGTTCCGGCTCGAACCCGAGCATCCGGCGGGCTTTGTCGATGCTGAGAAGGGTCTCGTGCTCACCGAGTTCACGGGTGAGCGGCGTGGAGGGGAAGACCTCGGCTGCCAGGCTCGCGCTGGATCGTGACATCACGGTGTCCGAGGCGGCGATGATGTAGGCCTCGAATCCGGGCTTCGCGAGCGCGAGGGCACGCTCGACGGCCTGGGCACCATCCCGGGCATCGATGTAGCCCCACAGGTTCCATCTGCGCAGCCCGGCATCCGCATCGAACGACGGAAACTGCACGTAGTCGGCGACGTCCATAACGTTGGAGAAACGCAGCGCGGCGATGCTCAACGCGGGATCCCAGCGAACCAGCTTCTGGGCGAGCTGCTCCTCGAGATGCTTGGTGACGGAGTACATGCTCTCCGGGCGCGTGTCGTATTCCTCATCGACGGGGATGTACGGGGGCGGTGTCTCGAAGGGGAGGCCGAGCACGGTCTCGCTCGAGGCGTAGACGATCGTCGTGATGCCGGCCCTCCTGGCTCCTTGGAACACGTTGAAGGTGGCCGACATGTTGTTGTGGAAGGTCTGCGAGTCGGGCAGGATGCCACCGGCCGGAGCCGCGGCGAGGTGTACAACCGCGTCGAGGCCGTCGTGACGGTCGTCGATGCCGAATAGGGCATCCACGGTCTGTCCGTAGTCGGTGAAGTCGACCCGGGTGAACCCGGGGCCGCGTTCGCCGACCACGTCGAGGGAATGGACGTCGTTTCCGGAGTCGACGAGACGCTGGACGACCGCGCGTCCCAACTTTCCACTCGCACCGGTGACAGCAATTCGCACGGTTCTTCCTCACAGGGATTAGGGTGCGTCCAGTCTGTCATCCTCCCAGGCCGGAAGTGAGGGGGAGGATGACGCGCACGGTCGTGTCGCCCGGCTCGCTCTGCACCCCCACAGTGCCCCCGTGCCCCTCGACGACGGCGGCCACGATCGCGAGACCGAGTCCGGTGCTGCCCGCGATGCGGGACCGCGAGGTGTCGCCGCGGGCGAAGCGCTCGAACAGCACGGGCTGCAGGGCCTCCGGGATGCCGGGGCCGTCATCCGTCACGGTGATGACCGCTATCGTCCCCTCGATCGCGATCGCGGTCACGACCCGGGTGCCCGCGGGGGTATGGACCCTGGCGTTGGCGAGCAGGTTGGCGAACACCTGGCGGAGCCGCGCGTCGTCACCCTCGATGACCACCGGTTCTTCGGGCAGGTCGAGCGAGAATTCGTGCTCCGGACTGGCGGCGTGGGCGTCGCTCACGGCGTCGATGAGGAGCCGGGTGAGGTCCAGCGGGATGCTCTCGAGATCACGCCCCTCGTCGAGACGGGCGAGCAGCAGCAGGTCCTCGACCAGCGAGGTCATGCGTTTGGCCTCCGACTCGACCCGGCCGAGGGCATGCACGACGTCCTCGGGAAGTTCGTGGTCCCCTCGACGGGTGAGCTCCGCATAGCCGCGGATCGCGGCGAGCGGCGTACGCAACTCGTGGCTCGCATCCGCGACGAACTGGCGCACCTTGTTTTCGCTGGCCTGGCGGGCCGTGAGGGCGGATGCCACATGCCCGAGCATGCGGTTTATCGCGGCCCCGACCTGGCCGACTTCGGTGCGCGGGTCGGAATCGTCGTCGGGCACACGCACGCCGAGGGCGACCTCTCCGCGGTCGAGCGGAAGCTCGGCGACGCGCGTGGCCGTGGAGACGACGCGTTCGAGCGGTCGCAGGGCGACCCGCACGATCCACAGTGCGACGAATGCGGCGAGCAGGAGACCGGCAGCGGTGACGATGGCGATGATCAACCCCAGTTGCAACAGCGTTGTTTGCAGTTCACCGAGAGGGAGCGCGGTGACGACGCGCACGCCGTTCGCGTACTGCAGTGCGACCGCCCGGTAGGCGCCCAGACCGTTGCCGAGGTCGATGGTTGTGGCCACTCCGCTGGACGGCACGGTTGCGAGGGGCTTGCTCTGGGCCGCGCTGAGATTCTGGGGGGTGCCGGCCTGATCCTTGCGCACTCCCGCGACGCTCGCTCCCGAGACGAGCCCGATCACGGTGTCCGGTGCTTGACGGTCGAAGGTGCGCACCAGTTGCTCGCGAGTGAAGGTGTCGGACTGCGCGCCATCCAGCTCGCTTCCGGGAGGGCCGAATCCGGTCTGTGAGCGTCCGTTGGCGGCGTTGAGCTGGCCGTCGAGTCGATTCATGAGGAAGCCCTGCAGGGCGAGCACGCTGATCGAGCCGATCACGATGGCGAGGATGGCGAGCAGCCCGACGACGGCCAGTACCAGCCGTCGGCGCAGGGACCATCGCGGGCGAGCCGATCCGGTGACGATGAGTGAGGTCATCCGGTGGCTTTGATCATGTAGCCCACTCCGCGCACGGTGTGGATCATCGGGGTCTCGCCAGCATCGATCTTCTTACGCAGGTAGGAGATGTAGATCTCGACGATCGAGGAGCGCCCACCGAAGTCGTAGCTCCAGACGCGGTCGAGGATCTGCGCCTTGCTCATCACCCGGCGTGGATTGCGCATCAGGAAGCGAAGCAGCTCGAACTCGGTTGCGGTGAGTTCGATGAGTCGACCGTCACGGCGCACCTCGTAACTCTCCTCGTCGAGGATCAGGTCGCCGACACGCAACTGCGGGTCGGTCGAGTCCGCGATGACGACGGACGACCGACGGATGAGTCCGCGCAGCCGTGCGACGAGCTCCTCCAGGCTGAACGGCTTGGTCACATAGTCGTCGCCGCCCGCCGTGAGGCCCGCAATGCGGTCGTCGAGCGCGTCCTTCGCGGTGAGGAACAGGATGGGGGTGTCCTGGTTGTCATCCCGAAGGCGCTTGAGCACCTGAAGCCCGTCGATGTCGGGCAGCATCACGTCGAGGACGACGACGTCCGGCTGGAATTCGCGGATGAGCTGGATGGCAGTGCGGCCCTCCGCCGCGGTCTTCACGTCCCAGCCCTCATACCGCAGCGCCATGCCGAGCAGGTCACTGAGCGTCGGCTCGTCATCAACGACGACGACGCGCACCGGAGAACCATCGGCACGGCGGAGCTTCGGGCTGGCGGTAGACGAAGACGAGCCGTGGTTGTTGGAGGTCACGTCCTCTACTATCACCAACTTTTCTATGAGCCACCTATGATTCCCCCAGATCGCGCCTGAGCCTTTCCTCGACCGCCGCAGCCGGGCGCCCGACTCTGCACCCATCTGGAGCGAAATTCGGGGCCACCCGGGAGGCGTTCCCTACGATTTACATAGGCTTCGACGTCACTGTGGGGGCATGGTCAACGAATCCGCCGAACAGTCCCCCGAGAGCACCGACGCATCTCCCACCGTGACGCAACCGGTCACGGCCGATCCGTCTCCGGCGAATGTGCCCGCCCAGGCGCCGCCGCGCTCCGGGGTGCGACGATGGATCCTCCCCGGGCTGGCCCTCCTCGCTGTCGCGGTGATCGCGCTCCTCGGCGGCATTTTGATCGGTCAGCGCACGGGGGATGCCGGTTCGCCGGCGGGGTTCAATCGACCGGGCATACACGACGGGCCGGGAAAGCAGGACCCCCGCGGCCACGGGTCGAGCAACGGCTCGCCTCGGGACGGCGGGTCGGGCCAGACCGCGCCGCGACAGCAGGGCGACGGGGTGCGGCCCGGCGGCGTCGGCGGTGCCGCCGCGGGCACGATCCAGTCCATCGACGCCGACACTCTCACCACCCCGCTCTTCGGAGCGCGCGTCGGACCGAACGGCTAGCCCTGGTTGCTGAAGGCGGCGTCGAAGGATGCCGTCGGCAGCTCCCACAGCAGCGAGCGCACGAAGCCGACCGCTTCGGCCGCGCCGTGCAGCCGGTCCATGCCGGCATCCTCCCACTCCACCGAGATGGGGCCGCTGTAGCCGATCGACCGCAGCGCCCGGAACGAGTCCTCCCACGGCACATCCCCGTGACCGGTCGAGACGAAGTCCCAGCCGCGGTGCGGATCGCCCCACGGCAGATGCGACCCGAGGATGCCGTAGCGCCCGTTGGGGGTGCGCAACCGGGTGTCCTTGCAGTCGACATGGTAGATGCGATCGGCGAACTCGGTGATGAATGACACCGGGTCGATGCCCTGCCACATCATGTGGCTCGGATCCCAGTTGAAACCGAAGGCCGCCCGATGCTCGATGGCCTCGAGCGAGCGCACGCTCGACCAGTAGTCGTAGGCGATCTCCGAGGGGTGAACCTCGTGGGCGAACCGCACGCCCTCCGCGTCGAACACGTCCAGGATCGGGTTCCACCGGTCGGCGAAATCCTGGTAGCCGGCCTCGATCACCGAGGCGGGTACCGGCGGGAACATCGCCACGTACTGCCAGATCCTCGAGCCGGTGAACCCCACCACCGTGTCGATCCCCATCCTGCGGGCGACCGCCGCGGTGAGCTTCAACTCCGCGGCGGCACGCTGTCGCACGCCCTCCGGGTCGCCGTCACCCCAGACCGTTGGCCGGATGATGGCCCGGTGGCGGAAGTCGATGGGATCGTCGCACACGGCCTGGCCAGTGAGGTGGTTGGAGATCGCCCAGGCTTTCAGGCCGTAGCGATCGAGGATGTCGAGCCGTCCCCGCAGGTACGCGTCGTCCTCCGCCGCGCGCGCGATGTCGAGGTGCTCCCCGGATGCCGCGATCTCGAGCCCGTCGTAGCCCCACCCCGACGCGAGCTTCGCCACCTCCTCGAGGCTGAGGTCGGCCCACTGGCCGGTGAAGAGGGTCACGGGATGGGTTGAGGCGGTCATACGGTCTCCTTCGATGTCGGGACACTGCCGATTCTTACACTGGCCCCGGTCGCGTCCGCGCTCGATTCGATCGCGCCGAGCACGCGCTGCACGGCGAGACCGTCGGCGAACGACGGGGTGGCCGGCGAGCCCGAGTCGATGGCGGCGAGGAAGTCGCGGATCTCGTGCACGAAGGCGTGCTCCCAGCCGAGCAGATGGCCCTGCGGCCACCACGCGGCGACATACGGATGCTCCGGCTCCGTCACGAGGATCCGGCGGAACCCCTGCGTCTCGATCGACTCCGTCGCGTCGAGAAACCAGAGCTCATTGAGTTCCTCGAGACCGAATCGCAGTGCGCCGGTGGAGCCGAACACCTCGATCGACAGGGCGTTCTTCATCCCGGTCGCCACGCGGGACACCTCGAGACTGCCGCGGGCACCCGACCCGAAAACCAGCGTCGCCCACACCGCGTCGTCCACGGTGACGGCCTCCGGGCCGGTGTCGCCCGGCCGTTCGGTCACGAAGGTGTGGGAGCGGGCCGAGACTTCGGTCACGGGTTCCCCGAGCAGAAACTGAAGCTGGTCGATGGCGTGCGAGGCGAGATCACCGAGGGCTCCGGAGCCGGCTGTCTCGCGACGCAGCCGCCAGGTCATCGGCGTCTCGGCATCCGTCAGCCAGTCCTGCAGGTAGGAGGCCCGCACCTGGCGGATCTCGCCGAGGCGGCCGTCCGCGATGAGGCGACGGGCGAGCGCGAGCGCGGGCATCCGCCGGTAGTTGAAGCCCACCATGGAGACGACGCCGCGGGCGGATGCTTCGGCCGCGGCATCCGCCATCGCCTCGGCATCGGGCAGGGAGTTGGCCAGCGGCTTCTCAACGAGCACGTGCTTGCCCGCGGCGAGGGCAGCGAGGGCGATCTCGGTGTGCAGGTGGCCGGGCACACAGATGTCCACGATGTCGATGTCCTGCCGCGCAATCACCTCCCGCCAGTCGGTCGCCGACTCCGACCAGCCGAACGCCGTCGCGGCGGCCGCAACGCCGACGGCATCGCGGCCGACCAGCACGCGCTGCTCGAACGCGGGGACCTCGAAGAACGAACCGACCGTCGCCCACGCAGTGGAGTGGGCCCGGCCCATGAACGCGTAGCCGATCATGGCGACGCCGAGCGGTCGTGCGAGGGAGGAATTCATCGGGTCGCCCCTACAGCGTCGCCGCCGTCGGATCCCAGTCCTGCGGCAGGGCCGGCACCAGGGCGACGGAGCTCGCCACCTCCACGAAGCTGTGGGTCTCGATCGACTCGCTGATCGACACCATCGTGTCGAGCACGTGGTACGCGAGCTCACCGGTGGCGCGATGCGGCCGGTCGGCGCGAATGGCACGTCCCATCTCGAGCACGCCCGCTCCGCGCGAACTCGTGGATCCGAGCGCCGGGCACGAGGTCCACTCCGCATCCCCGCGATGCTTCACGCGAATCTCGCCGTCGAAGTTGTTCGGATCGGGGAGCGACATCGTGCCCTCGGTGCCGCTCACCTCCACGAAGCCGTGACGATCCATCGGTGAGTCGAAGCTGAAGATGCTCTGCGACGACTGGCCGCCCTCGAATTCGGCGAGAGCACTCACGTGGGACGGCACGGTGACGTCGAACCGTTCGCCGGCCCTTGGCCCCGACCCGATGACACGGGTGTCCCGGGATTTCGCGCCGAGCGCGGCGACGCGGCGCACCGACCCGAAGGTCTGCACGAGAGCGGTGAGGTAGTACGGGCCGACGTCGAAGAGAGGGCCGGCGCCCTCCTGGAACAGGAAGGCGGGGTTCGGATGCCACGACTCGGGGCCGGGGGACTGCATGAGCGTCAGCGCGGTGAGCGGCACCCCGATGTCTCCCCGTTCGATCATGCGCCGGGCGGTCTGGAGGCCCGCACCGAGGAAGGTATCCGGGGCCGAGCCGAGCCGTACTCCGGCCTGCTCCGCCGCGGCGATCAGCGCGAGGCCGCTGGCGCGGTCGAGGGAGAACGGCTTCTCGCTCCAGACGTGCTTTCCTGCGGCGATCGCCGCGAGGGCCACCTCGACGTGTGCGGCCGGGACGGTCAGATTGATCACGATCTCGACATCCGGATGACCGAGCGTCGCGTCGACACCGCCCCAGGTCTCTATGCCGAACTCAGCAGCGCGCTCCTTCGCAACCGGCTCGTAAACGTCTCCGATCGAATGGACGACGATGTCGGGGAAGGACGTCAGGTTCTCGAGGTACTGCCTGCTGATGGTGCCGGCGCCGATGAGACCGACCCCGATCGGGCCGCTCACGCGGAGGGCCCGGCGGCCAGATAGGCGTAACTGTCGGCCACCGCGTCGAACATATCCCCCGCGAAATCGTCGAGTTCGACGACCGCCACTTCGAGGCTCGTCGCTGCGGCGATGATGTCCCAGACCGGCATGTTGCCCTTTCCGACAGCGAGCTGCGAGGCCGGATCCGCTTCGATCGGCCCGTCTTTGATGTGCAGCAGTCGCACGCGGTCGCCGAGGCGGCCGAGCAGCGTCACCACATCCTGGCCGCCCGCGGCCGCCCAGTAGGTGTCGACCTCGAGGATCACTGCTGGGTCGAGGTGCGAGTTGAGGATCTCCAGCCCGGTGCCTCCCTCGATCACCGACTCGAGTTCGAACCAGTGGTTGTGGTAGCCGATGCGGATGCCGTGCTTCACGGCCACTTCCGCCGCGGCGTTCAGGGCATCCGCCGTCGTGTGGATGTCGGTTGCCGACAGCCACTTCGCCGGGTCGACGAATGGATCGATAACGGTCGGGATGCCGAGACGGGCTGCGGTCGAGAACACGTCGTCGAGACTGGCGCCAGCCAGGCTCTCGGCGTCGAGGAAGCGGAAGTGCGCGCTCGGCGCGGTGAGGCCGGTCGCGGCGAGAGCGGCCTCGAGGGCATCCGCCCTGGCCAGAAAGTCATAGGGCTCCACCCGGGTGAACCCGATGTCCGCGACGCGCTGCATGGTGCCGGCAAAATCCGTATTGAGAGCCTCACGCACGGTGTAAAGCTGGAGTGAGAGCGGGGGAGTTCCTGTGCTCGTGAGTGGCATTGATTCTCCTCGGATCGAACCTCGACGCGGATCATCATCACGCTAGAGGCACTTATAGCGAGTGTCAAGCAAAAGATCTTTGAAGTTCGACATCTATTGTGGGCGTGACAGCAGGAAGCACAACTGGTATCAATGGGACATGGTGATCACCGAGCCGAATGCACTCGCGGGTTCGGTCGTTGCCGCACGGTCAGGCGATCTTTTCCGGTTGCTCCTCGACGGCGCGCCCCGCACCCGCGCAGAGCTCGCCGATCTCACCGGCCTCGCCAGGTCGACCATCGCCTCCCGAGTGGACGCCCTGATGGCGTCCGGATTCATCAGCGCGGTCGGCGAGGCGGCGTCATCGGGCGGTCGTCCCCCCTCGCGATTTGCCTTCGAACCGAGGGCGCGAATCGTGCTCGCCGTAGACCTCGGAGCATCGCACGGCGTGATCGCGGTCACCGACCTCGCGGGCACCGTGCTCGCCAGCCTTCGTGAGGAGATCGCGATCGATGCCGGACCCGAGTCGGTGCTCGCGCTCGTTGTCCGCCGCGCACGCAGGCTGCTCAACTCGCTCGGCGACAGCGTGTCGCCACTGGGCGGTATCGGGGTCGGCCTGCCCGGGCCGGTGGATCACACGACCGGACGGCCGGCGAATCCGCCGATCATGCCCGGCTGGCATGACTTCGACGTGCCCGGCTACCTGCGCCGGTTCTTCGATGTGCCCGTTCTGGTGGACAACGACGTCAACATCATGGCGCTCGGCGAGCAACACACCCACTGGCGAGATGAGGACAACCTGCTCTTCATCAAGGTTGCGACCGGTATCGGTGCGGGCGTCATCAGCAGCGGGCAGCTGCAGCGTGGCGCGATGGGTGCGGCCGGGGACCTTGGCCACGTACGGGTCGCCCGAGGCGGGAACGTGACCTGCCGTTGCGGCAACATCGGGTGCCTGGAAGCTCTCGCCGGTGCGCCGGCCATCGCCGCGACCCTCTCGGCGGGGGTCCTCGGCGAGGTTCGCAGCGGGGACATCGTGGCGCTCGTCGATCGTGGAGATCCCGCTGCCGTTGCCGCCCTCCGTCAGGCCGGCCGGGACCTCGGCGAGGTGCTCGCCACCTGTGTGAGCCTGCTCAACCCCTCGGTCATCGTGCTCGGCGGCTCCCTGGCCGGCGCCGGCGATCACCTCCTGGCCGGCGTGCGCGAAGTGGTTTACACCCGCTCTCCGCCGCTCGCGACCGCCCACCTGACGATCGTGCGCTCGCGTTCGTCGGATGAGGCCGGCGTCCTCGGCGCGTCCATGATGGTCGTGCAGCACGTGCTTTCCGCCGGTGCTATCGAGAGCACCCTCGCTCTTCAGAGGTGACCTCGGTGGGGCGCCGGTGGCGGGCGCTGCCCCGGGAGACAATGGTGAGGTGACCGTCATCCAGCCCATGCTCTCCCTCTGGGACCAGCCGGCTGCTGATCACCGTGACCGAATCGTCGCACGCGCCGCCGATCGGGTGGCCTGGCTCCGGGCGCGCAGCCACGGCATCACCGCCACGGATGTCGCGCGCCTCTCCGGTGCGGCCTCCGTGCAGGCCGTCGCCTTCGAGAAGATCAACGGCAGCGGATTCGGTGGCAATGCCTACACCGATCACGGGCGTGCCCGCGAGCCGGAGATCGCTCGCTGGGTGGAGCAGCACTACGGGATCATTTCCAGCGACGCCCTCTTCCACGCTGCCGGTGAGACCGCCCATCTCGCCACTCCCGACGGGCTCGCGGTCGCGGCATCCGGACATCTCGAGCTCGCAGAGATCAAGACCACGAGTTCAGCGTGGCGATCCGTGCCGCGCTCCTATCTCCGACAGGTCTGGTGGCAGCAGTACGTGCTCGGGGCCGAGCGCACCCTGCTCGTCTGGGAGCAGCACGACGACTTCGTGCCGACGAATGCCGAGCCGGAGTGTCGCTGGATCGATCGCGACGAGGACCAGATCCACCTGCTCGTGCAACTGGCCGACCGGGTGCTCGGCCTCGTGGCCGCAACGCGCACCCCTTAACTGACGGGCAGTCCGACCGTGAGCGCCGCCGCCGGCCCGACGAATGTCGGGCGTGGCCGCAAGGCCATCATCACGCCGAGCGTGAGAAGCCAGCCGAGAGCGATCGTGGTGGCCGCGAGTTCGAGCCTGCTGCCGAAGTCGGCCTGGAATCGCGCGAGGGAGAGGATGCCGCCCGCGCCCGCGATCAGCGCGACGGCCACTCCGGCGCCGAGGGAAAGCCGCGCGAGCGGTCGATGGCCGACAGCGAACGCCACCTGCAGCATCCCGAGGCAGGCGGCGGCGAAGGCGAGCACCGCTACGACGGTGTGGATGAGGTCCTGCCAGGTGAAGCTCGCTCCCACCGGCAGCGGGCATCCGCTCGTGCAGGTGATTTGCGATGCGATGAGAAAGAACCCGCACCCGATCCACAGCGACACCGACGGAGCCCACGCAGAGAGCAGGCGGCCACGCGATCGGATGCCTCGAGCGGCATATGCAATGAGGCTGCCTCCGACCACTATGAACAGCAGCGCCGCCTCGAACCACCTGGCGGTCGGTTGGCCCGCCGCGCCGAGCTCACTCACATAGAGGTCACGACCTCGGGAGACCCGAGCCGCCCAGATGATCACGAGTGCGGCCAGCACGAATGACGAGCCGATGAGGGTGCCGGCGAGTTCGAGGGGCCGACGTTGCTGGAGCGGCATCGCGGTCATTGTTGAATGCTAGGGCCTCTGGCATAGTTTGCCTCCAATTGACGCCGCCGTAACACCGGCGAATCATTGTGCGGCTTGACTGGGGGCATGACCACGATGCGAGCGATGGTGATCGCGGCCACAGGGGGCCCCGAGGTGTTCTCGTCGGCAGACCTGCCGATGCCGATGAAGGTGGGTGCCGAGGTGATGGTGAATGTCATCGCCGCGGGGGTGAATCCCATCGACGCGAAGACGCGATCCGGCGGAGGCTCCTCCTCGGCCATCGCGAACTTTCCCGTGGTGCTCGGCGCCGACTTCAGCGGCGTCGTCGTCGAAAGCCCATACGAGACCTGCCCGTTCAGGCCCGGTGACGAGGTATTCGGCATGGTTCCAGTGCCGCGGATGGCCGGCACCTACGCCGAATACGTGACCGTTTCGACCCTGAACATCGCCCGCAAGCCCTCCCGGCTTACCCACGTGGAAGCGGCCGGAGTGCCGATGGCCGCCCTCACCGCCTGGGGGATGGTGGTGGAGGTCGCGAAGGCGCACGAGGCCCAGCGAGTGCTCGTGCACGCGGCATCCGGGGGCGTCGGGCACTTTGCCGTGCAGTTCGCCGCCTACTTCGGCGCCCACGTGATCGCCACCGGCTCGTCGCACAACGAGAACTGGTTGCGGGAACTCGGCGCGGCGGAGATGGTCGACCACAACACGACCCGCTTCGAAGAGGTGGTGAACGGCGTCGACGTGGTGATCGACCTCATCGGCAATGTGCACGATGACACCGGCACCCGTTCGCTGTCCGTGCTGCGGCCGGGCGGGCTCCTGGTCAACGCCCCGAGCGGCAGCTGGCCGACCCTGATGGACGATGCCGCGGCCGCGGGCGTGCGCGCGACCACCTACAAGACCTCCCCCGACGGGTCAACGCTCGCGATCATCTCGCGGCTGCTCGAATCCGGGGACGTCAACGTCACCGTCGATCACGTCTACGACCTCGCGCACGTCGCCGACGCCCACATCGCGATCGAGACCGGCCATACCCGCGGCAAGATCGTGCTGAGGGTGTCGGAGCTCGGCTAGAGCTGCAGCTCGCGCACGTAGTCGTCTTCCCAGCGACTTCCGAGCAGGAACCGCTTGTTGCCAACGATGGCGAAACCGTTCTTCTCATAAAAACGGTTGGCGCGCGGATTGTGCTCGTTGACCCCGAGCCAGGCAGTAGCGGCGCCGCGCAGGCGCGCGATGTCCACGGTCGCAGCCATTAGCTCCGCGGCCAGCCCGCTGCCGTGCGCCCCGGCGACGAGATAGAACTTGCTCAGTTCGACAGTGGGGCGGGCCGTGACAACGGCCGCGACATCCGGATCCGTCGGCTCGCCGAAGATGAGCATCGAGTAGCCGCAGAACCGGCTGGCAGAGGTGGCCACGAGAAGCTCCCGGTCGGGGTCGGCCAGGAACGCCTCGAACCGCTCGGTGGAGAGCTGCACTGACAGGAAGTCTTCGATCGCCTCGGCAGCGGTTCCGGGAGGGCAGGCCAGCGCGAAAGTGGCGGTGGCGAGATCGTGGAGCAGCGCGCCCTCCCCCGGTTCGGCGCGACGAATCGATTCGGGCATCCACGATCCTCTCTCTCACGGGTGGTGACGCAAAAAGGGGGACCACCGAAGTGATCCCCCTCTTCTTTCGCGACTGTTCTGTTTAGAGCACGTTGACGTCCAGCGGGATGCCCGGACCGAAGGTGGTCGTGACGGTGCCCTTCTGGATGTAGCGGCCCTTCGCGGAGCTCGGCTTGGCGCGCACGATCTCGTCGAGCGCGGCCTTGATGTTCTCTTCGAGCTGCTCGGCCGGGAAGGCCGCCTTGCCCACGATGAAGTGCACGTTGGAGTGCTTGTCGACGCGGAACTCGATCTTCCCGCCCTTGATCTCGGTCACGGCCTTCGCCACATCGGTGGTCACGGTTCCGGTCTTCGGGTTGGGCATGAGGCCACGCGGGCCGAGCACCTTTCCGAGACGACCGACCTTGCCCATGAGCTCCGGGGTGGAGACGGCGGAGTCGAACGAGGTGTAGCCGGCGGCAACCTTCTCGATGAGCTCGTCGCCACCGACCTCGTCGGCGCCCGCGGCGATCGCGGCGTCAGCGGCCGGTCCGGTGGCGAACACGATGACGCGGGCGGTCTTGCCGGTTCCGTGCGGGAGGATGACCGTTCCGCGCACCATCTGGTCCGCCTTGCGGGGGTCGACACCGAGCTTGAGGGCGACCTCGACTGTGGAGTTGAAGTTCTTCGAGCCGGTCTCACGGGCGATTCCGACGGCTTCGTTGGGCGTGTAGAACTTGCCCTCTTCCATCTTCTCGACGGCGGCGCGGTAAGCCTTGGATTTCGTAGCCATTATGCGTCCACCGTGATTCCCATAGAGCGGGCGGTGCCCGCGATGATCTTCTCTGCCGCTTCAACGTCGTTCGCGTTGAGGTCGACCATCTTCTGCTCGGCGATCGAGCGCAGCTGGTCCTTCGACAGGCGTCCCACCTTGGAGGTGTGCGGGGTGCCGGATCCCTTGGTGACGCCGGCGGCCTTCTTGATGAGCTCAGCAGCCGGAGGGGTCTTGAGGATGAACGTGAACGAACGGTCCTCGTAGACGGTGATCTCGACCGGGATGACGTTGCCGCGCTGCGACTCGGTCGCCGCGTTGTACGCCTTGCAGAACTCCATGATGTTAACGCCGTGCTGTCCGAGCGCCGGCCCGATGGGCGGTGCGGGGTTGGCGGCGCCGGCCTGGATCTGAAGCTTGATCAGACCCGTGACCTTCTTTTTCGGTGCCATGTCTTTTCCTTTATTTTTCGAGCCGTCCGAGCGGACGGCGCTCCCGACATCCGAATGGATGCGGTGAAGTCGCCCTCTCAAGGGCAACCGGTTTAGCCTACGCGAAATGTCGGTGGTTACCTATTGACTATGGACATGGAGACGCTCGGCTACTACTCGGATCAGGCCCGATCCGATGTGCGCATCGACAACGCGATCGCGGCCGCCGAGTTTGAGCAGCGCGCGGTGAACTCCCATCATGCGGCCACGCTGGTCGCCATCCACGAGGTGTTGAGCGAGGCCCGGTTCAGCCCCGACGTGTTCGTCGGCGATCGCGCGTCGCGGTTCAATCGTGAGGATGTCGAGTTCGCTGAGCGGGCCGCGATCGCCGACCTCGCCGTACGGCTCTCGCTCTCGGAGAACACGGTTCGGGCGCATGAGCACCAGGCCGTCACGATGATCACCCGCACTCCCCTCGCCTGGCAGAAGTTTCGGTGGGGCGACGTCTCCCCCGCCAACGCCCGCACGGTTTCCGAGCTCGCGGCATCCCTTCCGGATGGCGACACGGCGGCATTCGCCGCGTTCGACACCGCCGTCGCCGATTCCGCGACGCGGCTCGCACCAGCACGGTTCCGTTCCTACGCCCGCCGGCTGCGCGAGCGCATCGTCGCCGACACTGCCGCCGAGCGGCACGAGTCCGAAGCATCACTCCGCCGCGTCGTGTTCGAGCCCGACATCGACGGCATGGCTTGGATCTCGGCCTACCTTCCTGCCGAGATCGCGACCAAGGCAATTACCCTCCTCGACGGCGAAGCACTCAGACTCGCGGCAGTGCCCGGCGAGACCCGCACTCTGCCACAGCTGCGAGCGGATGTCCTGGGTGACATGATCACCGGAGGAGGGGGCACCGGCTCTGTTACCGTTCGAGTGGGCGTACTCATCCCCATGCTCACCCTCCTCGGGCAGTCCGAGATGCCCGCGTCCCTCGAGGGCTACGGCCCGATCGACGCCGAAACCGCCCGCGAACTGGCCGGCGACGCCACCTCGATCTACCGGATTCTCACGGATCCGGTGTCCGGCGCGATTCTCGACATCGATCAGCCCACCAAACACATCCCGAACGGTCTTCGACGGATGCGACAACTCATCGATCAGACCTGCACCTTCCCCGGCTGCGGTAAACGCGCCGTCAACTGCGACCTCGACCACACGATCGATCGACAATTCGGTGGTCGCACCACTCTAATGAATTTGTCTCATCTTTGCCGCAATCACCACCGCGACAAACACATGACCCGGTGGACCATAAGGCAGGATGCCACCGGTCGCATCGAGTGGACGAGCCCGACCGGGTTCATCGCCGCGCCGGATCCTCCGCCGTTTTAGGGGAGAACTCTGCCTAGTTCGCGTAATCGATTGCGACGACAGTGTCGTAAAGCCCATAGTGTCGAAGACCCTGGTGCGAGTCGATGCCGGTGTACGACAGGGATGCGTCCTCGTAGCGCCGGAAGGCGAATACTGCCTGATTCATGTGGCCGGAGTTAAAGACTCCAAGGGAAACGAGCAGATTGAAGTCCCCGACGGATAGGCCGGTGACCGCCTTGAAGAGGTCAGGCTCCAGCTTGGTGATAACGTCCTGGAGCGTGTTCTCCCGGAAGTCGGTGAGATACATAAAGGCAGGGATTCGGGTTGCGAACTTGATCAGCTTTTCCTGGATCTGCTTTCGCTTTGACTTGTATTCCTTCTCTTCGTCCGACAGCTCCTTCTTCAGCTTCGGCGTTAGGTCGTCCCCGGCCTTCTTTTTCGTATCTTTCACCGCCTCGGACTTGTTGACCACGGTTTCGAAAATCGACGAGCCGAGCGCTCGGAAGCCTTCGATGTTCATCACGGCGGCCATCGCGGCCTCAGACCCGAAGATCTTGCGCAGAGTGTCGTTGTCGACGTTTACGAGCACCGCCGACTCCCACTTGCGCGCAAGCAGGGTGGCCGAGGTGCCAGCCATGGCGATATCGAGAATGCCGCCGGCATCGACCTGCGTCATGTTGGACCCGTCGTAGGCCAATACCGGCAGGAACTTCACGAGCTCTTCAACAGCAGTTTCGGGGTTGGGGGTGTCCGGCGAGAGCCCGGCACCGTACTCAGCTATTTGCCGGAGTGCGCGGGTCGGAGCGAAGTCGAAGACGAAGCACACCGGCTTTACGATTGCCTCCGCCTGCGGGTCATCGCCGTTCGGGTTGGTGATCACCCAGGGTGATTGCACGCGGAATGCGGCCTGAAAGTAGGTCTCCGGCGCCTTCAGGTTGCGCAACATCAGAACGGAGGACCACTGCGGAACGGTCACCCCCGTCGTGAGCTTGCCCACGGTGAGGGTGATGGTCTTCGTGTCGTATCCGTTTCCGATGGCGTGGCGCACCGGCGGAAGCGCGTCGAGCCCGCTCCCGATTCCAGAAGCCGAGACGTTGACGACCGAGTAGTCGTGCCAGAAGGCGTTCTGCGGCTCGGCGAGGAGGTTGACCATCGCGGCGCACGAGGAGAGTCGAGGAAGCATCCAGAGGGAATGTTGCAAGTACGGCAGCAGTCGAGTGTCGGAATAAGGGAATGGCGGCCGCGTGCCGGCCTTGAGCGCATCGACCTGTGTCGGAAGGTGGGAGCCCCGGATGATGTCGAGCCACTTTTGCACGTCGTCCTTGTGTACAAATTCCGCGTCCGAGTCGCCTCCATTCGCTTCGAAAAAGGCGTTCAGATCGAATTCGTCAAACTCCCCCTGATTAGCCACTGCGACGAGTTCGTCGGGCATCTGATACGTGAGTAGCCGCATTTCCGGCAATGACGCGTAGGGATTCCAATCCCCTGGATTCTGTTCGGCAAAGGCGGCCTTTGCCCGCTGTTCGTCGGTGTAGGTCCAGTTGAAGATCTGCTCTTCAATGAAGCTCCCGGTCGCCAGCGCCTTGAAGGGCGTGCCGGAAAGGTACAGGTACGCACCCGCGTAGATCGGTACGAAGGCATCCTCGTCGTTGCCGAGCTCCTCGATCTCCTGCGCGAAGGTCTCGAGATCGCTTCCGAACTCGAGCTCGAGTTCCCTCTTCTTCGCCTGGTCGTCCTCCCCTTCGAAGAGCTCTCTTGCTGCATCTCGCCACGCCCCGAAGTGGTACTCGTCAAACACGACCAGATCCCACGGGATCTCGGTGAGCCACTTGTGTTTCGCTTTGAAGTTGCCGGCCGCATCTCGTCCCAGCAAATCTTGGAACGATCCGAAATAGACAAGCGGTCGATCCGGATCGGCATCCGCCGGATCCTTGCCGGCACCTCGGGAGAGGTACTGCCATCCGTCGAAGTCAACGTGCGACTCGAGGTCTGTCTTCCAGGCGTCTTCGACCGCTGGTTTGAAGGTGACGACAAGGACCCTCTTCGCCTCCATTCGCTTCGCGAGCTGGTACGCGGTGAAGGTCTTTCCAAAGCGCATCTTCGCGTTCCATAGGAACTCCGGCACGGCATCGGAGTCTTCGTCCCAGATGGACTGGTAGTACTCGAGAGTCTTCTCGACGGCCTGTTTCTGCTCGTCTCGCATTTCAAAGCTCTGATGATGGGTCCCGCTGTATTCACGGTTTTCGCGCAACTCTTGAATGGCCGTGAGCACGTCTTCGGCAGTGCACCTCATCCACTCGCGGCTCGACTCGTAGACGACGTTCTCGAAGCCCTTCTCGATGAGTCTGGCCCGCACATCAGTGTCGGTGAATGTGCTGCCATCTTCGCGATCCGCGGGCTCGTCAACCTCGAGGGCGTACTCGACTCTTGCCTGACCCTGCGACTGCTTGATGCGGTCGTTGACTGCCTGCGTTGTCTGCCCGACCTTGAGGCAGCCGCGCCACCGGTCAGCGACCTCGGGGCTCGACCATGCATAGGTTCGGAGTCGAACACCAGGCTTGGGCGGCAGGAGCACATCGATTGGCTTAGACATCGAGTTCCATCGGTCGAACCATGCTGTCAATGAAGGCGATCTCGTCGTCGATCAGGCCATACATCGCATTCAGCTCTTCGTCCGTCCAGGGCTTGGAGAAGTCCTGCATCGGGATGAACGCGTATGCGGCTCTCGAAATATCCTGGCCAGAGGCGCGCAGCACAATCAAGAATCTGAAGAACTTCGTCGTTACGTAGCTAAGGCAGTTTCGCGCTTCCTCCTCGGAACCAAAGTCGCCGAGCAATACGTAAGTCTCCGTCACTACGGATCCAGGAGGAATGACACCAGTAAGAGAAAGCACACGCCGGCGCCCGTCTTTGTCTGCTTGTCCGGCGTGCTCCGATGAGGACTTCGACGTGAAGACTTTCCATCTATCGACCAATGAGGCGAGCCTCTGACCGTCGAGTCGTGGGGCTGGTTCCCGGCTGTTGGT
>JAZJZS010000015.1:0-56684 GCA_040389685.1 Actinomycetota bacterium | reverse complement strand
ATCCCGGACGCCGCTTCACCCTGCCCACTTGACAAAAGCAACTACATATCAGCTGCGCCACGGAGTGGTCGACGGCGGCCTCGTCGGCCGAGTTGGCGATCTGCTCGTCGGTCACCGGCTTGCCGCCGACGACGTCTTGTGAGGCTATGAAGAGCGACCAGCTATTCGTTCGCTTCTGCCGCGGCGGCGAATAGGCAAACGAATAGTAGTGGGGTGTTTTGCCCTTGTCCCACCGCCATCCCCGAGCGAGCTCGCTTCCCGACCCCACACCCTCCGCAAGCTACGAATGTGGGGTCGGGAAGTAAAGGGATGGCGGTGGGACAAGGGCAAAAGGGAAATGGAATGTCAGGGGGTGGTGGCTGGCTGTCTGCAAGGAGGAAGGCGGCTCAGCTGTGCAGATGACGGAGCGGGATGGGGCGATGCTGGCCTGGCTGTCGGTGGTGCGGATCGCGGACATGAGTGCACTGCGGTTCGCGTTAGCGGGCCAGGCCGGGGCCTCGGCGCCGGTGAGCGAGCGGCGGGTTCGGCAGTGGGTCGCGCGGTTGATCGACATGGGGCTGCTGGAGCGGGAGCGCGTCTCGCTGAAGGGCGATTCGATCGTGTGGGTCGCCCGGCGGTGGAACGGGGTGAAGCGGCCGCAGCTGTTGGGGCAGATGACCCGCCACGAGCTGACGGTCGCCGCGGTGTCGGCTCGGTATCTCACGTACGGGTTCTCGTGGGAGCGGGATCGGAAGCCGTTCAGTCTGTTCGAACACCAGACCGACGGCGTTGCCCGGCGCGGCGAGGAGGTCGACTTTGTGGTGGTGGAGTTGACGGCGAAGACCCCGGCCCGGTATCAATTGATCTTTCAAAGTCACACCTTCCGGCTGCGGGAGTCCGAGACGGCACGAGTGGTGTACCTGTGCAGTCCGGAGGCGGCGCGAACCGTTCGACGGGAAGCGGCACGCTGGATGCCGGTCGAGGTGCTTCCGCGACTGGTGGTGCTGGAGGTGATCGATGTGCGAGGACGGATCGCAATGGAACCAGATCAGCTATGGACTGACAGTGAAGCTGCCGACCTTCTACACCTGCAGGAAGGTGACTCGATTGAAGCGTAAGACGCCTGTCCAGCGGGAAAGCTTCCGGGCGGGACTTACGGGACATCACGGCCGAGTCGAGTCAAACAGCCCCAAGGAATCCGGGAGTGCGTGCAAGAAACGCCAGCTTGTTAGGGCATCGACACCCTCGAGCCTCGGACAGATTTGATTTAGACCTGTCGCGCTTAAGGTCCCGCAGTGGCAAAGCTTCGACACGCTCGGTCGTTCTGCAGATTGGGCTCAGAATCTGTCGGGCTGGCGGCACACCGGATCGGCCGCGGCGATGACCTTTTGGCGGGGTGATTCGTGCCATGCTCAAGCTGTCGTCGGTGATCGGACGTTTGCGGCTGGGCGGACAACGGGCACGGGCGATGTCGAGGTCGTCGAGGAGGGCAGAACCGTGAGTGACGTGTTCTTTGACGAGGGTGATGATCCGCTTCGGGACCCTTTCGCGACCGCTTTCCTTGCACGGCTTCGCAATCGAGCAGAAGCGTGGACCATGGATGTGCGCCCGATCGATACCGGGGTGGAAACGATGCCCGATCCTGTCGCCGCCCGGGTGTTTGTCCCCGGACTGTCAGGCACCGTTACGGCCCTGTGGGTGTTGTGTCAGCACCCTCCCGAGCGACCTCCTGTTCTTCACGGATCATGGGGCGACCGGACCTACGTCGGGGACGACCACGGCCGTGACCCCCTTCGCGATCTGACCGTCAGTGGCGTTCCGAGCACGGCCGAAGAACTCGCAGATCTGGCTGCCCGCTGGTTCGAACTGCACCTTCGGACGGACATCTACCGGGACGAATGGAACCGAGGACCGTGGTCCAGGCGGGATGCCTACGGCACTGTGCCTCCCTTCCGGAAGGGCGCCCGAACGCTGACCAGGAGTGTCCTCGAAAGGTCAGCAGGAACCGCCACGGGCGAGCAACTGATCTGACCTAGGCCCACATCTGTCGCGTAAGTGGTCTCCCCCTGCGGACAAGCGGTGGCCGTGCGGGGACTACTGAATCTGCAGACGTTTTCAGACGTATTCGCAGCGCAACACGGCGTGACATCACATATTTGGGTCGGCGGAGTGTCCGATGTTGCACGGCTTGGGAAAGGCGATCTCGTTGGCAACTGTCCGGGTCAACCTCAAGGCTCAGTGCGCCCCCGCATCGGCTCAGAAGTATTGGTTCTGTTCCGTGTAGAGCACGCGGCCATCCACTGAGAAGCCGGCGTCAGGCTCCTCGGTCTCTGGCGGGCCGTCAAGGAGGTCGATTGGCTCGCTCGGCTCGATGACCTGGATGATCGAACCCATCGCTGTGAGGCCGGGTGCCTTGTCAAGCGAGGCCCAACCCTCCGCATGTGCGAGCTCGTAGAGCGCTGCGCCCAAATGGCTCACTTCGGAGCGCGCATTGTCCTCTGACTCGCCGGGGCGGTTCTCTAGAAATTTCAGCCGCCCCGCAACGAGGACTGACTCCTCATCGAGCACGCCATAGTCCGCGCGCTGCAGCACACTGATAAACGATGTGGGCTGCGGCAACTCGTCGTCGTCGTCAGCTTCGTCGTCGTCCCACTCAAGGAGATCTCCGAACGGACCGGAGTTGCCGGTCAGGTCGAATTGAGCATCGGCATAGGCGGCCGCCGCATGCATGACGACTTCGTTCAGATCGTTCTTCTCCGTCCACGACGTCCCGAGCTCAGCGCTGGAGAAGAAATTGATATGCGCGGAGATCGCGGCGAGCAAGTCGACACCAGCAGTATTGAATGTGGCTCTCGCCGCTGCAGTCCACTGGGTGTCTTCGTCGGTGTCGTCTTCGCTCATGGGTTCAGGCTAGCGCGACTACTTCGGTGAGGTTGGAAGGCGTGTTGCACTGTCGTCCACGCCCGCTCTGTTGGCGCGGGTCGGAGCGGGGTTCATTGCCCTTGGTGTGATCTCGGTGTTTTGGGCTCTGTTCTTGAAAGTGTCGTCGTGAATCGGAATACGCCCCTCGTCACTGCATTCCCGGTCAGTGCGAACCCTCGGTAAGCGGCGTGTTCGGCTTGCGATGGCCGTAGTGATGTGGTTATTTGCGCCGCGTTGGTCTGCTTTTCGCTCTATTCCGGAGTCACCGCCAATCTGTTCGGATATCTGGTTTATCTGGTTGCCGTGATTGGCCTCATTCTGGAGGTGAATTTCGTCCGGATTCTTGTGTCTCTTGTGCCCAAACGATCTGAAGGCTGAAGAACCGAGCAACGGTGAATCGGGAGTGCCTCGCGGCTAGCGGATTGACCTCGACCCGTCCGGATAGGGTCCCGCTTGCGGAGCACAGAAGGCCGCCCGTGCCGCTTTACGGCCAGGCGCCGCGAGTTCAGGCCCGCAGGCCTCGGAGCTTCCTCAGGCCGATCGGCTGCTGGATACTTGTGAACATGGTCAGGATGATGACTGCTCTGCAGAGAACCGAGGCGGAGGCCGAGGATCCGGAGTCCGACTCGGCTCGTCTTTGGGAACTTGCTGCGCACAGGTTCGTTCGGGTGCGACACGCCGTCGCGAGCAACCGAGCTGCCGAGAATCGCACTCTGAAGAAACTCTTGGCTGATGAGGTTCCCGAGGTCCGATTGGAGGCGGCAACCACTGCAAGCAGTCGGTGTGACCTGCATTCCACCCTCGCGCATCATGACGATAAGTCGGTGCGAGCACTGTTCGTGTGGGTCCTTGAGAGTGATCCACGTTGCATCGCTTACACCGATCAGCAATTCCTAGCCGGCGATAGCTTTCCTGGAGTGCGATCCGCCCTAGCTGGGCACACGCCCTACGCGGATGTCTTCGACAGGCTGCTTCACGATTCCGATGCTCGCGTTCGTGGTTGGTGCGCGAGTAACCCGCGGATATCCCTGGACCAGATGGAACGTTTGGTCTCCGATCGCGCGTGGAAGACGCGATCGCTTGCCGCGGAAACCGGGTTGAGGTACCCCACCGATGAACAGCTCGTTCGTCTTGCGCGGGATCGGTCGGCCGACGTGCGTTGGGCCGTGCTCAGTCGAGTCGACGCCCCGCGAGAAGCGTTGGAGATTATCGCGCAAGACAGCAACGGCATGAACCGGCAACACGCCGAACGCATCCTCAACGGAGATGGAGTCAACGCGCCGGGAGCAATCGTGCAGGAACGAAGGCGGCGAGCGGAAACCGTGTACGACGACTTCGAACCAGCGCAATAGAGGTTCCGCTTGCGGTCAATATGAAACGCCTCTGGATAAGGGTCGGTATGGTCAAGCGATGACGATTTTCGACGGCGCGGCTTCGCTCTGTATCTATAGCGACACACACCTTGCCTCGGCTGTGTCCGACGTGTTGGGTCTGAGCCCCGACTCGGTTGGCGAAGTCGGCGATCCCACGGCACCGGTGAGGTTCGATGACGAGGGTGTCGCGCAGCGGCAGTACTTCTATAAGCAATCAACCTGGATTCTGAACGTGTCGGCGGATGATGCCCGCCCCTCGGCCGCCGATGACGACACCGCTGGGTTCCAAAGCATCCTGGTTCTTGCTGAGAGGCTCGCTGGCAAAGAGATGGCGTTGGCCTCCCTTCGACCGCACTACGAGACCGTCATCCGCTGGTACGGAGATTCGGCGAGCTCGCAAGGCGGCTTCGTCATGCCAATCGAGTTGATCGAACGCCTCGCCAAACTCGGGTGCAACCTATTCGGAAACCTCTACTCGTACGTCGAAGACGATGCCGACGACCAAGGCCAACTAGAGACAGCCGACTGAAGGCTGGGTTGGTAACCGGAGAACCTCAACGTTCGTGTGCCGCAAGAGGTTCCTCTTGCGAGACAAGCGTCAGGAGCACCCCCCCCATTTTCTACGTCCTGCCAGCTGCTGAACGCACTGTCACAGGCGCGAGGTTTACTGGGACTGCCCACGAGAATCGGAGGTAGTCAGATGGGCAGTGTCAGCCCCTACGAGACATCGCGTGGCCGCCGGTACCGCGTGCGTTACCGCAAGCCCGGGAACAGCCAGACGGACAAGCGCGGGTTCAAGACGAAGCGCGACGCTGAGTTGTTCCTCGCGTCGGTCGAGGTTGCGAAGAGTACCGGTCGCTACATCGACGCCAGCCGGGCACGCGTCACGATCGCGGAGTGGATGACGTCGTGGGTCGACAGCCGGTCTGACCTTCGCCCGTCGACTCTGGACCGGGTGCAGGGGGTCGTGCGCATCCACATCATCCCCACCATCGGCCATCTGTTCCTGGCCGATCTCTCGCGGCTGCAGGCGCAACAGTGGGCCTCCAGGCTCAGCGCGACTCAGAGTCCGGGCTCGGTGCGAAAGATCGTCAACGTGCTCTCCGCCGGGCTGCAGCTTGCCGTCGACGACGGGCGGCTGCCGTCCAATCCCGCGTCGAGGCTGAAGCTTCCGAAGCAGATCAAGAACCGCAAGAAGTTCCTCACCCACGAGCAGATCGCGGCCCTCGCGGATGCCGTCGAGGCGAAGTCCGCGGGCGAGGGCTTCGGGTTGCTCGTGCTGGTGCTCGCCTACACCGGCCTGCGGTGGGGGGAGCTGGCCGGTCTGCGCGTGCGCGACCTCGATTTCGTCCGGGGTCGCCTCGAGGTGCACAGCACGATGATCGAGGTGAACGGGTACCTCCAGGAGTCCACAACCAAGGACTACGAAGAGCGCTCGATCCCCGTTCCCGCGTTCATCCTCGAACAGCTGGCGATCCATGTCGACGGCAAGGGCGAGAGCGACCACGTGTTCGTGAGTTCTAAGGCCGGCGCGGTGCAGCGCAACCGGACGTTCCGCCGCGGATGGTTCGATGACGCGGCGGCGAGCATCGGCATCCCGGGCCTCACCCCCCATGAGCTGAGGCACACCTGTGCGAGCCTGGCCGTGTCGGCCGGCGCCAACGTGAAGGCGCTGCAGCGGATGCTCGGGCACAGTTCTGCGAAGGAGACGCTGGATACCTACAGCGACCTGTTTGACGAGGACCTGGACAGCGTTGCGGTCGCTTTGAATGCCACAGCGGCCCGTTTGAGCGTGGGCAAAACGTGGGCAAAACGGCCTGCGGAGGTCAACTCGATGGCCCTGAGTATGAAAAAACCGGCCTCTGATCAGCGGTTTTCAGGGAGCCCCCTGTCGGATTCGAACCGACGACCCCCGCTTTACAAGAGCGGTGCTCTGGCCAACTGAGCTAAGGGGGCGCAACGGGTATTCATATTACTTGGCGTGTGCGGGGCGCCGCGCCGGGTCGAAAGCCCGCGCCGATGGACGGGCGCGTAGCCGGGCGATAGATGGGCCGATAGCGTTGGACCCCGTGACCCTCATGCACCCGGCCCATTCGCAGAGGGCGATGGCGCTCGGCGTGCTCGGCGCGGTCGCCGTTGGGGCGCTCACCGCCATCTAGTCGCGGGACGGGCGCTGCTCGCCGACGGCTATCTCGCCGCGGTGATCTCCTTCGGCTCGGGTCTCGTCATCCTGGCGGTGGCGCTCGCCGTGTGGGCTCCCGGGCGGTGCGGCCTCGCACGAGCATTCGCATCGGTGCGGGCAGGCACCGTCCCGTGGTGGTACCTCTGCGGAGGAGCTGGCGGCGCCCTGTTCGTGCTCTCGCAGGGGATCACTGGAGCCGTGCTCGGAGTTGCGCTCTTCACCGTCGCCGTGGTCGGCGGCCAGACGATCAGCAGTCTCGTGATCGACCGCACCGGCATCGGCCATGCTCTTCCGGGCGCGATAACCGTCACCCGCCTGGTCGGCTCGGCACTCGCCCTCGTTGGGGTTACGGTTGCGGTCTCGGCTCGCTTCGGTGGCGACATCCCGGCCTGGATGCTGCTGCTGCCGTTCGCCGCGGGACTCGCGGTGGCAGTGCAGCAGGCCGTCAACGGGCAGGTGCGGCGCATCGCCGGTTCCGCACTCACGGCGACCTTCATGAATTTCCTCGTCGGCACGATCGTGCTCAGTGTCGCCGCTGTAGTGCACGGGGCATTCGTGGGGGTTCCCGACCGGTGGCCGACCGATCCGGTGCTCTTTCTCGGCGGCCCGATCGGGGTGGCCTTCATCGGTGCGGCGGTGCGGGTCGTCCGAATTACCGGTGTGTTGCTCCTCGGCCTCGGATCGGTGGCCGGCCAACTCGCGGCGTCGATCGTGCTCGACGTCGTGGTTCCGACCACCGTCCGGACGGTCGTCACCTCGACCGTGATCGGCACGCTGCTCACGCTTGTTGCGGTGGCGATCGCGGCACTGCCCTCGCGCACTATCGCGCGCGGTCCGATCAGAGCGCGCTGAGAAAACGCTCCGCCGGGAATGGCGTGCGCGAAGCCGGTTTCGTGCCGCGCTCCCTCCCACCGACATAGAGCCAGCCGAGCAGCTGCTCGCTATCGGCCAGGCCGTGCATCACCCGCACGGGCAGGGACCGGGTGAGATGGCCGGAGCGCCACATGACACCCCAGCCCGCCTCGTCCAGCAGGAGACTGAGCATGTGGGCGACGCCGGATGCCACGGCCTCCTGCTCCCAGTCGGCCACCTTGTGGCTCGGCTGGAACGACGCGACCACGGCGATGAGCAGGGATGCCCGGGTCGCTTTGCCGGCGAGCTTCGCGGCCTCCTTCGCATCCGCCCCGCTCGCCTCCGCAAAAGCCGTGCCGAGCCGGGCGCGAGAATCCCCGCGCAGTTCGATCAGCCGCCAGGGTCGCAGTGATCCATGGTCGGCCACGGAGGCCGCGGCGGAGACGAGAGGAAGCAGTTCGTCGTGGCTGGGTGCGTGCGAGGTCACTTTCGGCTGCGAGCGGCGGCGATTCACGGCATCCAGTATCGACATCGGGAGCTCAGTCCTGTTCCGTGAAGTCCAGCGAGAGGGAGTTCATGCAGTACCGGTCGCCGGTGGGCGTCTGGTAGGCGTCGTCGAACAGGTGCCCGAGGTGTGAACCGCAGGTGGCGCAGAGCACCTCAGTGCGGGTCATGAAGAGGCTCTTGTCGGTTTTGAGGATCACCGCGTCGGGGTTGACCGATTCGTAGAAGCTCGGCCAGCCCGACCCCGAATCGAACTTCGCATTGCTGGCGAACAGCTCGGCGTGACAGGCCCCGCAGGTGTAGACCCCGGCGCGCTTCTCATCGAGGAGGGCTCCCGACCAGGGCCGCTCGGTGGCTGCCTCGCGCAGGATCGAGAAGCGGGTGGGGTCGAGTTCGTCCCGCCACTCCGTGTCGCTCTTGGCGACCGGATAGGAGGAGGAGTCAGCTTCCTTGGTCATGAGGGGTCCTTTCGGTGCGGCGGAGCACGACATCATTAAACTCGGCACCATGCCCGAATGTTCCATCGTCCAGAAATCGTGGAGCGAACTCACACGGGAGGAGCTCTACTCAATCCTCAAGCTGCGCACCGACGTCTTCTTCGTGGAACAGCGCATCGATGAGGAGGAGCTCGACAATCGCGACCAGGAGCCGACCACCGAGCACCTCTGGATCGCGGATGCCGCGGGCACGGCCGCCTACCTGCGGGTGCTGGTCGACAACCAGCCCGCCCATCTCGACGCGCGCCTGACGTTCGGCCGGGTGGTCGTGCGGGCGGATCGTCGAGGCGAAGGCCTCGCGCAAGTGCTCGTCGCGCGGGTGATGGAGCGCTACGGCCAGGACTCGATGCTGTTGCACGCCCAGGAGTACATCGCCCCGCTGTATGCCAAGTTCGGTTTCGAGGCCTTCGGGGAGAGCTACCTGGAGGCGGGCATCCCACACATCTCGATGTACCGTGCGGGCCGCTAGTGGACACCTCCTCCTGGTACCGCAACTTCGGCGAATTGGAGGCGCGGGGCAACTCCGCGATCTACGAACAGTGGGCCCTCGGCGTAGCGGATGACCCGGCGCTGATCGCGCTCATCGAGGAACTGCCCCTGCAGAAGCGGCAGCCCAATCTCGTCTTCGCCTGCGCACGACTGCTCGGTGCACCGGAGGTGGACTATCCGGGCTTTCGGCGATGGCTCGTGCAGCACTGGTCCGCAATCGTGCCCGAGGCTCTTGCCCGCAGCACGCAGACCAACGAGGCCAGGCGTTGCGCGTCCCTGCTTCCGGCGCTCGCACTGATCCCCGGGCCGCTCGCGCTGCTCGAGATCGGCGCGAGCGCCGGCCTCTGCCTGTTCCCCGACCGCTACAGCTACTCCTACGACGGGGAGGCTCCCCTCGACCCGGTGGACGGCCCGAGTCCGGTGCGGCTTGAAGCGACGACCACGGGTCGGATGCCGCGACCCGCCTCGATGCCGCGGGTCTCCTGGCGGGCCGGCCTCGACCTGCGCCCCCTCGATGTGCGGGACGCCGACGATGTGCTCTGGCTCGAGACGCTGGTCTGGCCGGAGCAGCACGAACGTCGTGCGAGGCTGCGTGCCGCCATCCGCATCGCCGCGGAGGATCCGCCCCGGATCGTGCGAGCGGATGCCTCAGAACTCGCGTCCCTTGCCGCAGAGGCTCCGCACGATGCGACCCTCGTCGTGATCACGAGCGCGGTGCTGGTCTACCTGCCGTTTGCCGAGCGGATGCGGTTCGTGGAGTCGGTGCGCTCCCTCGACGCCCGCTGGGTTTCGCTCGAGGGCCTGCGCGGACTTCCGACCGTGCGGGCGACGCTTCCCGATGACGGAGGACCCGAGCGCCGGTTCGTGCTCGCACTCGACGAGGTGCCACTCGCATTCACCGGACCGCACGGCCAGTTCCTCGACTGGATCTCCGCCCGGTAGCGTGCCAGGGTCAATTTCGCGGCAGGCCCGGCGATGCGGTGGCTGCCCAGCACGGCGGCCCTAGTATGGCGTCGAAGCGGAGGGAGAACCGTGCCAGCGTCATCCGAACGGCCCGATGTCCCCTCGGCGACTCCGGTCGGCGCTCCCCTACCCGCCCGGGAACAACGGATCCTGGCGTTCGAACGCCACTGGTGGAAGCCTGCCGGGGCCAAGGAGGAGGCGATCCGCGCGGAGCTCGGCCTTTCGGCGGCCCGGTACTATCAGTTGCTGAACGCGGCACTCGACCGACCGGAGGCCATCGCCTTCGATCCGTTGTTGGTCAGGCGGCTGCAACGGTTGCGGAATGCCCGCACCGACGCGAGATCGGCGCGTATTCTCGGCAGTTCCGATCGTGTGACCCCGTAGACGAACCAACGAAAAGAACCGATGGCGACCAAACCTACCGACCGCTTCGACAGCGTGCCCGATGACCTGCTGCGCACCGGTGCGCACCGGGCCGCGCCACGACGCGGCCGCGGCTGGATCGCGTTCGCCTGGGCCGCGCTCGCCACGGGTGTGCTCTTTGCCGCGGGGTTGTTCGGCCTCGCGGTGATCCGCGGCACCATTGAGCTGCCGTTCGCAGCCCCGAGCGCGTCCGCCAGTCCGCGACCGTCGGTGATCCCCACCCCCACCACCCTGCCGGCGAAGATCGACCCGGCGCTGGCGATCACAGTGCTCAACGGGACCCCCACGAAGGGTCTCGCCTCAGCGGTCGGCGACAATCTGGTGAAGCAGGGCTGGACCGGCGCCTCCTCGACGATCGGGTCACGCACGAACGCCGGTTCCACCGATGTCGCGACGACTGTCGTCTATTACACGGATGCCGCCAATGAGCCCGCCGCTCGGGCCATGCTGCTTTCGCTCAAGGTCGGTGCGATCCGCCTGTCGACGGCGTACCCGGGATCGCCGATCACGGTGGTGCTCGGCCGCGATTACGTGCTGCCGGCTGGCTGAATCCTTCCCGACGACTCGATCGCCGACCGGGCTGTGTTTCGCTGATGTTAATTCATTCCGATTCGCCCGAATCGCCGTTACTATCTGGGATTGGTCGCTGCCAGCGGCGACGCGAGGCGAAACGCTAAGGAGTATTCGATGGCGAACGGAACCGTCAAGTGGTTCAACGCTGAAAAGGGCTACGGCTTCATCACGGAGGACAGCGGCGGACACGATGTATTCGTCCACTATTCCGCGATCGACATGGGGGGATACAAGGTGCTCGAGGAGGGGCAGAAGGTGACCTTCGAAGTCGGCACCGGCAACAAGGGCCCGCAGGCCGAATCGGTGCGCCTGGCGCAGTAGCTCCAGTACCGGTGCCCGATCCGGCGCCGGGCTTCCGGGCGGCGCACTGCAGTCGGCGGCTCACTTGCACTCTCAGGGGGAGAGTGCCAGAATCATTTAGCACTCCCTTATTGAGAGTGCCAATAGCTGTTGCTTACATGACGTCCCGGAAGGACGAAAAACACACATGGCAAAGATCATTGCTTTCAACGAGGAGGCCCGTCGTGGCCTCGAGCGCGGCCTCAACATCCTGGCCGACACCGTCAAGGTGACCCTCGGCCCGCGCGGTCGAAACGTCGTTCTCGAGAAGAAGTGGGGCGCCCCCACCATCACGAACGACGGTGTCTCCATCGCCAAAGAGATCGAACTCGACGACCCCTACGAGAAGATCGGCGCCGAGCTCGTCAAAGAGGTAGCCAAGAAGACGGATGACGTCGCCGGCGACGGCACGACCACCTCGGTCGTTCTGGCCCAGGCGCTCGTTCGCGAAGGACTGCGCAACGTCGCGGCCGGCGCGGACCCGATCAGCCTCAAGCGCGGAATCGACAAGGCCGTGACGGCCGTCATCGACGCGCTCGTCGCCGGAGCCAAGGAGATCGAAACCAAGGAAGAGATCGCGGCCACCGCATCCATCTCTGCCGGTGACGAAGAAATCGGTGCCCTTATCGCGGAAGCGATCGACAAGGTCGGCAAGGAGGGGGTCGTCACCGTCGAGGAGTCGAACACCTTCGGCACCGAACTCGAGCTCACCGAGGGCATGCGTTTCGACAAGGGCTACCTGTCCGCCTACTTCGTCACCGACCCCGAGCGCCAGGAAGCGGTCTTCGAAGACCCCTACATCCTGATCGTCAACTCGAAGGTCTCGAACATCAAGGACCTCCTTCCCGTCGTCGACAAGGTGATCCAGTCGGGTAAGCAGCTCCTCATCATCGCTGAGGATGTGGATGGCGAGGCTCTCGCCACCCTCGTTGTCAACAAGATCCGTGGCATCTTCAAGTCGGTCGCCGTCAAGGCTCCCGGCTTCGGCGACCGTCGTAAGGCGCAGCTGCAGGACATCGCGATCCTCACCGGCGGACAGGTCATCTCCGAGGAGGTCGGACTCAAGCTCGAGAACGCCACCCTCGACCTGCTCGGACGCGCCCGCAAGGTCGTCGTCACCAAGGACGAGACCACGATCATCGAGGGCTCAGGCGAGGCGGATGCGATCGCCGGTCGCGTCAAGCAGATCCGTGCCGAGATCGAGAACACCGACTCCGACTACGACCGGGAGAAGCTCCAGGAGCGTCTCGCGAAGCTCGCCGGGGGCGTCGCGGTCATCAAGGCCGGAGCCGCGACCGAGGTCGAGCTCAAGGAGCGCAAGCACCGCATCGAGGATGCTGTTCGCAACGCGAAGGCTGCCGTCGAAGAGGGCATCGTCGCCGGTGGTGGCGTCGCCCTGATCCAGGCCGGCGCGATCGCATTCGCCACCGAGGCCCTCACCGGCCTCACCGGTGACGAGGCGACCGGCGCGAACATCGTCAAGGTCGCTGTGGATGCCCCGCTCAAGCAGATCGCGCTCAACGCCGGTCTCGAGTCCGGGGTCGTCGCCGAGAAGGTGCGCAACCTGCCAGCCGGGCACGGCCTCAACGCCGCGACCGGCGAGTATGTCGACATGCTCGCCGCGGGGATCAACGACCCGGTGAAGGTCACCCGCTCGGCGCTGCTCAACGCAGCGTCGATCGCCGGCCTGTTCCTCACCACCGAGGTCGTCGTCGCCGACAAGCCGGAGAAGGCTGCCGCGCCGATGGGCGACCCGTCGGGTGGCATGGACTTCTAGGTCCACACAGAACGGCTCCAGTCGGCATCACGCTCGACGGCGCATAGGTTCGAAAGGCGGTCCCGGATGGGGCCGCCTTTCGGCGTTTGTACGACTCGACGGGCGGTCGCACGGTGTCGTCCTGGCTGGATGCCGACGGCCGAGCCGCGAACGCGTGAGGATGCAACCCTGCTGCACGAGCAGCACGGGGCGTCGCGATCCAGCAGTTCAGTGTGCGAACAGCCGTGTGTTCGCCGCCTCGATCTCGGCGTACTGCTGCCCGGCCTGGCCGAGCGCGCTCCCCATTGCGGCGAGCACCTCTCCGACGCGCTGCTCGAGGCTCTTCCATTCGATCACCGCTCCCTGGAAGGCAGAGGCCGCCGGTCCCGACCATGATGACTGCAGGTTGGTGAGCTGGCCATGCAGCGCACCGACTTCGCCCTGGATGCGGCCGATGGTGCCTTTCGCCGCCGATGTTGCACCGAGTACCGCGTCGCTGTCGACCTGGTAGCGGGTCATGTCTGCCTCCGTGGGTTCACGTCCGAGCACAGAACGTGCCGGATCGAACTCCGACGCTACTCACCGCCGGCAGGCGGATCGCGGCGGTCAGTCGCCGTTGGGGACAGCGGGCGGCCGGTAGCCCTCGGGGAGGAGCGGAAGACTCACCCGGAAGGTCGCTCCGCCTCCCGGAGTCTCGCGCACGGTCACCTCACCCTTGTGCGACGCGACGATGCCAGAGACGATTGCCAGCCCGAGTCCGCTGCCGCCGGTCTCCCGGGTGCGGGACGAGTCGGCGCGCCAGAAACGCTGGAAGATCTTGTCTCGGATCTGCGGCGGCACCCCGTCACCGTGGTCGACGACCTCGAGAATGCCCAGCCCTCCGGCCGAATCGACCGAGACGACGATCTCAAGCGGGCTGTCATCCGGGGTGAACCGCATCGCGTTGCCGATCAGGTTGGTGACCACCTGGCGGATCTTGTTCTCTTCGGCGAGCACCACTGCGGGGCGCTCAACGCCACTGTCGACCGGCACAGCACGTTCCACCGGTGTCGCGAGCAGCTCCCCGCGGGCCTGGCGACGGCGCAGCCGCGCGAGTTGGGCTCCGGCGAAGCGGATCGGACCGGTTGCCGCTTGCACCCCGTTCGCGTTCGAGAGGCGAGCGGTGTCCACGACGCCCACCGGGGCATCTGTCGGGCCGGTCGGTGCGGCATCCGTCACGATGACGCTCACGGTGCGGGCGGGGGCCGAAGCCATGGCGTCGAGCGCCGAGTCATGGGCGATCGGCACGAGATCGACCGGGGCGAGGTGCAGGGGCTTCGCTTCGTCGATGCGGGCGAGTTCGAGCAGGTCGGAGACGAGTTCGCCCATGCGAATAGCCTCCTTTTCGATGCGTTCCATCGCCTGGGCGACGTCTTCGGGTTTCTGCAGGGCTCCCATGCGGTACAGCTCGGCATAGCCGCGAACCGACACGAGGGGGGTTCGCAGCTCATGGCTCGCGTCTCCGACGAAGCGACGCATCTGGTCGATGGTGCGGGCCCGGTCGGAGAAAGCCCGGTCGATTCGGTTGAGCATGGTGTTGAGCGAGCGGTTGAGTCGGCCGACCTCGGTGTTCGGCGTCGCGCCCGGCAGGCGCTGGCTGAAGTCGCCCTCCGCGATCGCGGCCGCGGTGGCTTCGACCTCACGCAGTGGCACGAAGGTGGATGTCACGAGCAGCCGGGTCAGAGCTGCTCCGAGCACGATCACCGCGAGCCCGAAGCCGAGGAAGATGACCAGGAACTGGTTGATCAGCCGGTCGGAGCTCACCAGGTCGACGGCCACCACCACGGTCACGTAGTCCGCGGAGTCGACGATGTTGCGGGGAACGGCCACGATGCGCCACTGGTCTGCGTGCCCCTTGTCCCACACGGTGAATGGCAGCCCCCCGGTCTCGATCACTGTGTTCAGGGGCATCGGCGGAAGCTTCGGCGCCGAATTCTGGAGAGCGCCGTTGTTGCACAGCTCGCGGCCGTTGCTGTCGAGCACCGCGAGGTAGTAATCGTTCAGTCCGGGAAGGACGTCGCAGGTGGTCGCTCCGGTCCTGGTATAGCCGGGGACGGCCTGGGCGAACTTCGTCATCTTGGCATCGGCATCCGCCAGCAGGTAGGTGCGCAGTACCGTCATCGTGCCGACGCCGGCCACGAGCAGTCCGAGGGTCACCAGAAGCACGGTCACGCCGGTGATCTTCGTGCGGAGGGAGACTCCGCTCCACCAGCGAGTGAGGGTATCGTGCATCAGGAGTCCCAGAGTACGTCGTGCAGCCTGAAGGTGTGCCCGTCCGGCGCTGGTAACACTCGGGGGATCGCCTCGTCGGCCAGGCTCAGACTCGCGCAGCCTTGAGCATGTAGCCGAAGCCCCGCTTGGTCTGGATCACCGGCTCTTCGGAAAACTGGTCGAGTTTGCGGCGAAGGTAGGAGATGTAGCTCTCGACGATTCCGGCGTCGCCGTTGAAGTCGTATTCCCACACGTGGTCGAGAATCTGGGCCTTCGAGAGCACTCGGTTCGGATTGAGCATCAGGTAGCGCAGAAGCTTGAATTCCGTCGGACTCAGTTCGATCTGCTCGGACCCGATCGTCACCTCGTGAGTGTCCTGGTCCATGATCAGTTCGCCGGCGCGGATGATGGCATCCTCCTCGTCCTGCATCGTGCGTCGCAGGATCGCCTTGATGCGGGCCACGATCTCGTCGAGGCTGAACGGCTTGGTCACGTAGTCGTCGCCGCCGACCGTGAGGCCGGTGATCTTGTCCTCGGTGTCGTCTTTCGCGGTGAGGAACAGGATCGGCGAGGTGTACCCGCTCGACCTCAACCGCTTGGTGACGCCGAAGCCGTTCATGTCAGGCAGCATCACGTCGAGGATGATCAGGTCCGGCTCCTCCTCCAGAACGGCCGAAATGGCCTGTGCTCCATTCCCCACCGCGCGGACGGCGAAACCGGCGAACCGGAGGCTCGTAGTCAGCAGGTCACGGATGTTTGGTTCGTCATCGACAATCAGGATTTTCGGGCCATCGCTCATCGCACCAGTATCTGTTTGTACGCTGTGCGCTTCCTGAGTATCGATTCCGGCTGCGCCGGCCGCGGCTTTCTCGGCGAGAACACGGGTTCCCGTGGCTACTCTGTCAGGGTGAATCGCATCATCGGGGGCCGGGCATTCGACTTCGACCGGCAGGTCGCGGTGATGGCCATCATCAACCGCACCCCCGACTCCTTCTTCGACCGGGGAGCGACCTTCGCCCTCGACCGGGCCGTGGCGGCGGCGCTGACCGCCGCAGCCGACGGCGCCGACTGGGTGGACGTGGGGGGAGTGCCCTTCGGGCGGGGGGCCCCGGTCGGCCTCGCCGAGGAGCTGGACCGGGTGGTGCCGGTGATCGAAGCCATCCATGCCCGCAGCGATGTGGTGATCTCCGTCGACACGACGAACGCAGAAGTCGCGCGGCGAAGCATCGAGGCCGGGGCATCCGTGGTCAACGACACGAGTGGGCTGTCCGATCCGCGATTGGCTGCCGTCGTGGCAGCGAGCACCGCTAGCCTGGTGATCACCCACAGCAACGGAGTGCCGCGCAGCGAACCGCAGAGCCCCCGATACGACGACGTGATGGCGGACGTGGTGGCGTACCTTCGCGAGCGGGTCGACCATGCGGTGAGCGCAGGGGTGCCGCGCGGTCGGTTGATCGTCGATCCGGGCCACGACCTCAACAAGAACACGGTGCACACCCTGGAAATTACCCGGCGTCTCGAGGAGGTGGTGGCTCTCGGCCTTCCCACCCTCGCAGCGGTGTCCAACAAGGACTTCATCGGCGAAGCGATCGATCGTGAGCAGGGCAGGCGATTGGAAGGGTCGCTTGCCGCGGCGGTCATCTGCATCATGAAGGGGGCGCGGATCGTGCGGATGCATGACGTGCCGGCCGCGGTCGCCGCGGTCAGGCTGACCGAAGCGGTCCTCGGATTCCGTCAGCCCGCCTACGCGCGGCACAACGTCTGATGGCCGCCGTGCGCATCGACAGCCTCTTCCCGTCCGCGGCATCCGATCTTTCCGACGATGCGCTGTCTGGGCTTTTCGAGCGCGCAAACCGGTCTGACCCCTGGCTGCGGGTCAACTTCGTCTCGAGCGTGGACGGCGCCGCAACGGTCGACGGTGTCTCCGGCGGGCTCGGTGGTGCGGCCGATCGGCGGGCCTTCGATATCCTCCGCGAGTTGAGCGATGTCGTGATCGTCGGTGCCGGCACCGTGCGCGGCGAAGGCTACGGTGCGATGGTGTTGTCCCCGGCGTCGGTTGACCGGCGGGTTTCGCGGGGGCTGCCGCCGCATCCGGTGTTCGCGATCGTCTCGAACCGCCTCGATCTCGACCCGACCTCGCGCATCTTCACCGCTGCGCCCGTGCGGGCGATCGTGGTGACGACGGATGCCGCGCCTCGCGATCGTCGGAACGCGCTCGCAGCGGTGGCCGATGTGGTGGTCGCGGGTGGGGATCGACTCGATCCGAAGCTGCTCGTCTCCGAACTCGCGGCCCGCGGTCTCACGCAGCTGCACTGTGAGGGCGGTCCTTCGCTCTTCGGCTCGCTCCTCGCGGCCGGTGTGGTGGATGAGCTGTGCCTCACGGTGAGCCCGCAACTCGTGGCGGGAGACGCCACGCGCATCGCCGTCGGGGAACTGGGGGGCCCGCGGGAGCTGGCACTCGGTCATCTGCTCGTCTCGGGCGAGACCCTGCTGCTGCGCTATGAGCTCGTCCGCTGAGGGGGAGGGTGTCAGGCGGCGATTGCGTGTCCGTCGAGGATTGTGTAGCTGTAGCCCTGCTCGGCGAGGAAACGTTGCCGATTCTGGGCGAAATCCTGGTCGACGGTGTCACGCGCGACCAGCGTGTAGAAGTTGGCGGGAAGGCCGCTCTCCTTCGGACGAAGCAGGCGCCCGAGTCTCTGGGCCTCCTCCTGTCGCGATCCGAAACTGCCCGACACCTGGATCGCCACCGTCGCCTCTGGCAGGTCAACGGAGAAATTCGCCACCTTTGACACCACCAAAACCGTGATCGATCCCTCCCGAAACTCCTGGTAGAGCCGTTCCCGTTCGTCGATGGGTGTGGAACCGGTGAGTTTCGGAGCGTTCAGGATCTCGGCGAGAGTGTCGATCTGGTCAAGGTACTGGCCGATCACCAGGATGCGCTCGCCCGAATGCTTCCTCACGAGATCCCGCACCACCTGGAGTTTCACCGGCGCGGTCGCGGCGAGCCGGTAACGCTCATCGTCAGCGGATGCCGCGTACTCGAGCCGTTCGGAGGCGGGAAGGTCGATCCGCACCTCGAAGCACGAAGCGGGAGAGATGAAGCCCTGGGCCTCGATCTCCTTCCAGGGCGCGTCGAACCGCTTGGGTCCGATCAGGCTGAACACGTCGCTCTCCCGGCCGTCCTCCCGCACCAGGGTCGCGGTGAGGCCGAGCCGGCGGCGGGCCTGCAACTCTGCGGTGAGTTTGAAGACCGGCGCCGGCAGGAGGTGCACCTCGTCGTAGATCACCAGTCCCCAGTCGAGAGCGTCGAGCAGCGCGAGGTGGGCGTACTCACCCTTCCGCTTCGCGGTGAGGATCTGGTAGGTGGCGATGGTGACCGGCTTCACCTCTTTGACCTGGCCCGAGTACTCGCCGATCTCCTCCTCGGTCAGCGTCGTACGCTTGAGCAGCTCGGCTCGCCACTGCCGGGCCGAGACCGTGTTTGTCACCAGGATCAGGGTCGTCGTCTCGACCCTGGCCATAGCCCCCGCGCCGACGAGAGTCTTGCCCGCGCCACAGGGGAGGACGATGACACCCGATCCGCCGTCCACGAAGCTCGAGACCGCATGGTTCTGATACTCGCGCAGGTTCCACTCGCGGGTATCGAGGGCGATCGGATGCGGCGTGCCTGGGGTGTACCCGGCGAGATCCTCCGCCGGCCACCCCAATTTGACCAGTTCCTGTTTCACCTGCCCGCGCGCCCAGGCCTGGATCTCGTAGCGGTCGATCGCCGCGCCGCGGCCGTGTTGGTCATCCGGCAGGAAGAGCAGCGGGGCGATGCGCTTTGCCCGCACGATCTCGCTGAGCACCGCGGCATCCGTCGACCGCAGGATGAGCGTGCCGTTGCCGTCACGTTCGATCACGAGCCGGCCGTACCGTCCCACCGTCTCGGTGATGTCGATGGAGACGCTCTGTGGGATGGGGAACTTGGAGTACTTCTCGAGCGTTTCGAGCATGTTGTCGGCCGTGTGGCCGGCGGCGCGGGCGTTCCAGAGGCCGAGCCGCGTGATGCGGTAGGTGTGGATGTGCTCGGGCGCCCGCTCGAGTTCGGCGAAGACGGCGAGGTCATGGCGGGCGTCCTCGGCGGCGGGATGCGCGACCTCGAGCAGCACAGTGCGGTCGCTCTGCACGATCAGGGGTCCAGACAGCGCATCCACCTCGTTAGCCTAGGTCACGCGGGTGAGTGATCGTCCGCGGGGGCAGGGAGCGCGGCATGCTGTGCGTGCTCGCGCGTGCGCCAATATGCCGTCCCGTGCTGCCCAACAACGGCGGAGATTCTGTTGCGCCCGTCGCCCGGGTCGCCGGTGTTGTGCAGGCGCGCCTGGTGGTGACCGACTTCCTCAGGGGGTCGGCACCGGCGTCGGCGACCCGGCGGGGGTCGGCGTCGCGCTCGGAGTTGGTGCTGCACCGCTGCCGTTGCCGATTTTCGCCGTCCCCAGAAGGGCCTGGACGCGGGCGAACGGCGGCATCACCGGCCTGGTCGTCGTGTTAGGGGCGGGCCGGCCGGTCATGGTGTCGATTGCTGTAACGGGGACTGATTCGAGCGGAAAGACGTTCCAGCCATTCCCGCTGGTCACACTCTCGCTTGGCACGAGCGCCGTGGTGTCGCTTGATGTGATGAAGTCTTCACCTGGAAGTTTCGTCGAGAGCGGCTTTCCGTTCTGGTCGAACAGCTGCACTCGCGCGATCGGCTCGCCATTCGCGTCGTAGGCAAAGATGTTGGTGATCGACCCGCCATCGTGGGCCAGCCCCGCCGGGCTTGTTTCTGGCGCTGGCGAGGCGGATGCGGCGTAGGCCCTGGCTGCCGAATCGGCCGCCGCCACCATCAGGAACGGGAGGGCCAATAGTGCGAGTGCGCTCACCGCGAGCTTTGCGACACTAAGCCGTCGTGGTAGCCAGCGACCGCGCCCCCACTGCACGCTCACGATGGCCAGCGCCGCGAAGACAACCCAGCGCACAGGCGTGTCCGGCAGCAGCGAAACGATGCCTCTTCCCCCGGCCACAAGGTAGGCGACCTGGAAGACCGCCCAGCCGCGCAGGATCCACCACCCCGGGCGAAGCGCGATTGCGAAGTCGAGTAGTTGGGCTCCGACTGCATGGTTTCGGATTCGTGTCGCCGCGGCTGCGCGCCATCGGCGGACGTTCGCAAGAGACCAACCCGCCCGGGCTTTCGTCGATCGGGCCGGAAGCCCTGCCGCGGAACGCAATTCAATGGCGTACTCCTCCGGGTCGCCGAGATCCTCATCGAGCGCCTTCTCGGTGAGATCCGCCTCGAGGCCTTCGGTCAAGTCTTCGATCTCGTCGACGGGGAGGTCATCGAGGCTTCGGCGAACACGCGCCGCGAAGTCGGCGATGGCTGGGGCGACAGAAGTGGTTGCGGTCATGATTTCTCCCCGATCGTTCGAAGCTGGAGGTGGTTTGTCGTCTCGTCGAGGAGCACCGACATGGTGTCGACGAAGGTGGCCCAACTGGCGCGCTGGTCGGCGAGCATCCGTACTCCCTTGGCGTTGATGCTGTAGTACTTGCGATGAGGGCCCCCGTCAGAGGGAGCAACATAACTCGAGACGACCCCAGCGCTATAGAGCCGTCGAAGTGTTCCGTAGACCGAAGCATCACCCACCTGGTCGAGACCGGCGTTTCTGAGCCGTCGAACTATGTCGTAGCCATAGCCGTCATCATTCTTGATGGCGGCGAGCACCGCGACGTCCAGGACGCCCTTCAGCAACTGCGTGGTATCCATCGGTCTCCCCTGTCAACGGATCCCACACTACTGTGTAATACGCGCTACTACGCAGCACGACACACCGGCATTCCTCAGTCGACGTCCCATAGCTCGAGCAGCGCGGACTGTAGGAGTTGTGGAAGTAGAGGGAGGGACTATTTTGCCGGAGAGATGCTCGCGATACGCGACAGCGGAAGGGTACGCTCTATCGCCGCTCGATTGTCGCGTCCGCGGAGGCGCCCACCGGCGACGCTCGTCGGTTCGAGTTGGTAGTCAACGAGGGTGCCGTTCGGCATCGTCACGCTCACGGTGAGCGGCGTCTTCGTCTTGATCGCGGCATCCAACTGGCGGACCAACCAGGCATGGCCGGTCTCTTCATCCTCCGGGTCACCGCCGAGACGCAGGCGTTCGATGAGGGAGTCGATCGGGTGGATGCCACCGGCCGGCGCAGGGCGAGCGGTGCGCTGCCTCCGCAGTGCCACGATTTCGCCGCGGGCATCCTCCGCAGCCACGGGATACCTCGCATCGCTCACCGACCAGAACACGACGTCGAGCGAAAACCGGCTTTCGGCGGTGGTGCCCGAGGTGCGCTCGAAGCCGAGGGAGGAGAGGTTCTGGTCGACGAGGATCGTGCCGAGAAGCAGTTCGTCGTCGGAGCGGATGTAGCTCCGGGCATCCGGACGCGGATCCACGATGCTGCCGACACGCACCTGGCCGTACCGACTCGCGGCCTCTCCGATGAGGTAGTCGAGCGGTTGCGGGATGCCCGTGAGCGAGATTCCGCCCAGGAACAGGAGCATCGACTCGGCCGTCTCGCCCGCGGCCAGGGCGCGGTTGACACTCGAGGCCGACACGCGGTAGCTCGAAGCCAGGGCGCGGCTCTCGACGTCGGCGAGCGAGCGCAGCCGGGCATCCACCCGCGGCGTCAGGGGCCCGGGGGCGACCACCGAGAGGTCGTGCTGCAGGTAGACCTGCTCCACCTCGGCGGGCAGCAGCGCAGTCATCGCCTCTTCGGCCGAACTGATACCGTGGGTGAGTAGCAGGGATCCCGGGCCCGTCGGCGCCTGGTTGGCGGTGATGCCCAACAGCTCGGCGTCGCGGGTGTAAGCGAGGATGCGCTCATCCATCCATTCGCCGCCCGCCGGGTACAGCCAGTCGACATACCCACGCAGCCCCGCCCCCCAGAGCGTGCGGGTGCGCCCACCGAGCAGTTTCCGGATGTCGACGGGCAGGCGCTGGAACCAGGCCGATCCGAGCGCGGCCCATCGGGCCCCCGCGGAGCGCAGCAGCCACGAGACGCCACTCTCGGTGATCATCCACGATCCGCTCTCTCGGGCGACGAGCCCGGCGCGATCGGCCACAGCAAGGAAAATGGCCACCGATTCGAGGTCGACGCTCATCGCGTTGGCGAGGCGCTTGCTATCGGGGAGGGCCACGCCGCCCTTCGCGAGCTTCCGGGCGGGATCGCGTTCCAATTCGACCAGCATTTCAGTGATGGCGGTGATGGCGGCAAAGGCGCGCTCGGCACCGAGGCGATCGACGAAGCGTTGGTCGACATGGGGGACCGGTTCGAGGGCAGCCGGGGCGGTCGACCCGATGAGATCGGCGAGCGAGGGAAGCCCGAAGGCCGGCCAGGAGCGCAGCTGTTCCCGAGTCGGCAGGTAGGCACGGACCCGGTGCGATTCCTCTTCGACGAGCAGGAGTCCGGCCACTGAGGCAACACGATCGGAGACGGATGCCGCGGAGATCTCGCCCCGGAGCGGCGTGCGGAGACGCGCGGCGACAGCCGCGGCCGTCGGCGGCCCACCTCCTGTCGTCAGGGCCCCTTCGGTGAGTTCGCCGATCGCGGCGAGCACCGCGAGCGTCTCCCGGTCGAGCCGGGTGAGGACCTGCTGGACCGACTCGCGATCGAGGAACGCCTCGGCGAGATCGAAGAAGTCCTTGATGCCGGTCGGGTTGATGTTGCGTGCCCGCATTGCGGCCGCCAGCGCCACGTCATCCATCGCTCGAAGGCGCGTCGCCAAGGACAGGGTGTCACTCATGTCTGCCCCACCCGTTCCTGAGTTCGACGGCCGCGTCGAATCGCTGCGTGCTACTTTCTGGCCTTGCGTGTCCCGGTGCCGCGTGTGCCGGTGCCGCGGGATGCCAGGGCCTGCGTCTCGGCCTGCGCCTCGCGGGTGCGCCGGCGCCCGCTGATGATGATCAGAGCAACGATCGCCAGGAATCCGAGCGGCAATCCGACCCCGGGAAGAATCGCTACCACCTGCCAGAACCCACCCGTGAACTGGTCGCCCTTGAGTCCGGATGCTGTGGCGATGATCACGGTGAGAAACGCCACAATAGACAGCCCGACGATTCCGGCGATCATGAAGGCCAGCATGCGTTCGATACGATGATTGGTCACCGGGGTTTCTTTTGTCACAGTCCCAAGGATACGGCCCCCGACTCCCCGTAGGCTTACGGGCACCGCCAAGCGAAAGAGGTACCGCCATGCCCACCGGCAAGGTCAAGTTCTACGACGAAGAGAAGGGCTTCGGCTTCATCAGCTCCGATGACGGCCAAGAGGTCTTCCTTCATGCCTCCGCACTCCCCGCCGGCACCACCGTCAAGGCAGGGACCAAACTCGAATTCGGCATCGCCGACGGCAAGCGCGGAGCACAGGCGCTCTCGGTGCGCGTGCTCGAAGCGCCGCCGAGCCTCGCCAAGCTGAGCCGCAAGCCGGCGGACGACATGTCGATCATCGTCGAGGACCTGGTGAAGTTGCTCGACGGCATCGGCACCAACCTGAAGCGCGGCCGATACCCCGACAGCAAGCACGGCAAGACGATCGCCGCAATGTTGCGCAAGGTCGCGGACGAGCTCGATGCCTGATTCGGCGGTGCCCGACCTGGCAGACGCTGGATCGGCGGGGCCTGACCTGACGGGCCCTGTTTCGGCGGGCCCTGACCCGACGGACCCTGTTTCGGCCGGGCCTGACCTGGCGGACACTGTTTCGACTGGGCTGGACACCGACTTCGACCTCGCGCGCAACTGCCTGCTCGAGATCTCGTCGGCCGAATCGATCGGCGCTCCCGCGGGATCGATCGATGAGGGCAACGGCGTGACGACGGTGTACTTCGAAACACTGCTCGCGGGTTACCCCGGATGGCGCTGGACGGTGAGCATCGCCCACGTCGAGAACGCTCCGGCGAGCGTGCTTGAGACCGAATTGACACCGGGGGACACCGCCGTGTTGTCTCCGGCCTGGGTGCCTTGGGTCGATCGTCTCGCCGACTACACCGCCGCGCAGGACACCGCGGTGGAGGACGACGAGACCAACGACGAAATCGATGACGACGATGATGACGACGACGTCTCCGAGGACGAAGAAGACGACGACGACGAGTCGGATGAGTCGGACGACGACGACGAGGACGACGACTTCGGTAGCGACGTGCTTCACGGCGGGGACCTCGACGGCGTCGACATTGATGACCTCGACGACATCGACGAGTCGGATGATGAAAACCTCGACGAGTCGGATGATGATGACGATGACGAACTGGGCGAAGACGACGAGCCCGAAGACGAGCACGAGCGCTCGGTCTAACAGGGCCAACAGCTCCGTGTAAAGGCGCTGGGCCGAGGGTGCTGGGCCGAGGGCGCTGGGCCTAGGGCGCTGGGCCTAGGGTGCTGGGCCGAGATCCTTCGTTTACCGGCAGTGTTTGAAGCCGCGGGCGTTTCCGCTGTATCGTGCCCTGGGTTACCCGCTCATCCGGTTCTTTTGTTGAGGAGTTCGGTGAGGGCGCGGCTGCGGGAGTGCATTCGGATGGGGGTTCGTTGGTGGTCGATGTCGGGTGGGGGGATGAGCCAGTAGTCGGTGTTGTGTCGTCGGATTTCCCACTGGTTGTTGTGGATGAGGAGGTGGTGGTGTCGGCAGAGGAGGATGCCGTCGGCGAGGTCGGTGCGGCCGTTGTCTCTGGCCCAGTGGGCGATGTGGTGGCATTCGCACCAGGATGCGGGTCGGTCGCAGTCGGGGAACATGCATCCGCCGTCGCGGGCGGCCAGGGCGACGCGTTGCTGTTTGGTGTAGAGCCGGTGTTCCCGGCCGAGGTTGAGGGGGCTGCCGGCGGGGTCGAGGGTGATGGTTTGGGTGTGGCCGGTGCAGGCGAGTCGTTCCACGGTGGCGATGTCGATCGGGTCGGTTTGGCCGTCGATGAAGCCGTGTCCGGTGCGGGTCTGCAGCGTGTTCGCGGTGACGAGGATCCGCACAATGGGTGCCCCGCTGCCGAGCAGTTGGGTGGAGTCCGCGGCAGCCCCGTGGCGGAGCAACTCGGCGAAGGTGTCGGAGGCCAACTGTTCGGTGGTCCTGTCGTCTGCGGCCAAACGTTCGGCGGTGGCGGCATCGTCACCGCTGACGAATCGGGGTCCGCCGCGCCGGGGGGAGGTGGCCCGGTCGTACAGGTCCGTCACGGTCGCCGCCGTTTCGGGGTCCATCACCCACACCAGCCGGGTCATCCCATCGACCTGTTTCACCAAACGGAGGCTGCGGGCGGCACGGCGGTGGTTCTCCCGGTCGGCGATGCCGGCCTCGTCGATCTGATCCCGCAGCTGTCGGGCGAGGATCGACAGCCGGTCCACATCGATGGTGATCGCTTCAGCGCACAGGTGTTCCGCGGCGGTGGCCAGGACTGTTGCGGGTACCGACTCGCAAGGTGAACCGAGTCCGATTCGGATCGTGTCGGCGGCGGCGGTGGAGATCGTGCCCGCGGCCACGGCCAGCCCCACCGACCTCAGCCAGGGCTGAACCGGTGTCGGGGACACCGCATCGGCGGTAAGCGTCCCGATGCGCACACTGGTGGCCGCTTCCCGAAGGGTGGATCCGGTGGTGACGCGAACCAGTTCCTGCGCGGTGCGATGCCCGGTGCGTTGCGCCAACCCGGTGCCGCCCCGCTCGAGAGTGGAGCGGTGGGCGATCTCTCCCGCGGCGACCGCGCAGACCGCATCGACGAGACGGTGTTCCTCGGCCCCGAACCGTGTGACGGCCAGTAACTCGTCATCGGTCAGGGCAGCACAATCCGCCTCCCGCAGCACCGCGGACAGGGCGGCGATCGCGTCCCGGTGGGACTGCTGCAGGGGGAGGAATGCCATACCGATATTCTCCCACGTCGAACAAACTTTCGAAAGTCCCAGCACATAATGGGGAGAAGTATTTTTCGGTGCGCCTGGGGAGGAGAAGAAGCCGAAGGCAGCCCACGGCGCCGGTAAAGGAAGGGGGCACGGCGGAGACAGGCAAGCCGAAGGTCGACGAGCCGCAGCTCCGCGGTGATCGGGTGTGCCACGTGTCAGGAAGGAAGCACACCGCCAAGAAGGCGAGTGCGCAAGAGCCCACAGCGCCCCGAGAAGGGATGCGCCGAAAGGAGGCGCAAAACAATCCCGCAGTCCCGCCCGCACAAGATAAACGCGCTCGAGGTGTTACCTCGGGCGTTTGGCCGCGTAGACCAGCCCGGCGAGTCCGAGCCCGATTCCGACCGCGCCGGTCCAGAGCAGCCAGCGGTTGCCGGAGTCGGTGAACGGAGCGAAGAACACGAGCACGACGACGACGGCGACCACCCACGCGGCGAGGCCGACGAGGATGGGGCGGCGGTCATCCGTCTTCACCGGCACGGGGTCGGGGCGCCGCTCGGAGTCCTTCAGGAACAGGCGCATGATCAGCTGTTCTCCACGACGAACTCGATGCACGACACGAGGGCCCGCACGTCGTCTGGTTCGATTGCGGTGAACGTGGCGACGCGCAGCTGGTTGCGGCCGAGCTTGCGATAGGGCTCGGTGTCGACGACGCCGTTGGCGCGGAGGGTCTTCGCGATGCCGGCCGCATCGATCGCGTCATCCAAATCGATGGTGACGACCACCTGCGAGCGGTGGTCGGGGTTCGTGACGAAGGGCGTTGCATAGCTGACGGACTCGGCCCAGTCGTACAGCACAGCGGATGATTCGCTGGTGCGGGCACCCGCCCAGGCCAGTCCGCCGTTGCTGTTGATCCAGTCGACCTGGTTCTCTATCAGCAGGAGCGTCGACAATGCCGGGGTGTTGAGGGTCTGCTTGAGTCGCGAATTGTCCACGGCGTTCTTGAGACTGAGGAACTCGGGGATCCACCGCTCGCTCGCGGCGATGCGCTCCACCCTCTCGATCGCGGCGGCGGAGAACAGCCCGAACCAGATGCCGCCGTCCGAAGCGAAGTTCTTCTGCGGGGCGAAATAGTAGACGTCGGCCTGTGAGACGTCGAAGTCGATGCCGCCGGCGGCGCTCGTGGCGTCGACCACGGTGAGTGCGCCCGAGTCCCCATCCGCGCGGATGACCGGGGCCATGACTCCCGTGGAGGTCTCGTTGTGTGGCCAGGCGTACACGTCGATGCCGGAGGTGATCGCGATCTCGCTGCGGGATCCGGCTGGTGCGTCGATGACGATCGGCGCCTTGAGGAACGGGGCACCCGCGGCCTGCGCGAACTTGGAGCCGAACTCGCCGAAGGTGAGGTTCTGGCTGCGCTTCTCGATGAGAGAGAAGGCCGCCGCATCCCAGAACGCGGTGGATCCGCCATTGCCGATCACGACCTCGTAGCCGTCGGGAAGGCGGAAGAGCTCGGCCAGGCCCGACTGAACCCGGCCGACGAGATCTTTGACCGGCGCCTGGCGATGCGAGGTGCCGAGGATGCTCGACCCCGCGCTCACGAGATGAGCGAGCTGTTCCGGCCGCACTTTGGAGGGACCGCAGCCGAATCGTCCGTCAGCGGGCAGGAGGGAAGAGGGAATGGTCAGAACCGGCATGTTCACGATTCTATTGGGCCGGTTTCGGCCGGAATGCCGCGGTGTCGGTGCCGGTTAGGCTTACCTGACAAGCCCGTGGAGCTAGGAGGCAACGGTGGCCGATCTCATCGACACCACTGAGATGTACCTGCGTACCATCTACGAGCTCGAGGAAGAGAACATCTTCCCCCTGCGTGCGCGCATCAGTGAACGCCTCGGACACTCCGGCCCGACTGTCTCCCAGACCGTCGGTCGCATGGAACGCGACGGCCTCGTCGTGGTCGAGGGCGACCGCCATCTCGCGCTCACGGCGGAGGGTCGAAGCAAGGCCGTCCACGTGATGCGCAAGCATCGCCTCGCGGAACGCCTCCTCGCCGATGTCATCGGCCTCGACTGGGCGCTTGTGCACGAGGAGGCCTGCCGGTGGGAACATGTGATGAGCGAATCGGTGGAGCGTCGCATCATCGAACTTCTCGAGCATCCAACGCACTCGCCGTATGGCAATCCGATCCCCGGCCTCGATGAGCTGGGCGACCACATGGCCGGCAAGTTCTCCGACGGCGTGGTGAACATCGTCAACTTCACGCTCGGGGCTGTCGGACCGATCGCGGGTGTCATCCGTCGCCTTGGCGAACCGGTGCAGTATGAGGTTGGGCTGCTCGAACAGTTGCGCGCGGCCGGCGTGATGCCGGGGGCAAAGGCGCGGTTTTCCGCTGCCGGTTCGTACGTGCTGGTGCAGGTCGAGGGCCACGAAGACGGCCTCGAACTGCCGAACGAGGTCGCCGTTCACGTCTACGTGGGAATCTAACAACGGCCTAACAGTTCATTACGCGGCGAGCCAGACTTGCGATCGCGCAGAATTTGTGCGTTAGCCTTGGATTCTTGTATTTCTGAGAGTCGTTTTCGGAAAAGAGCCAGATGTCGAAGGCGCGAGCCATCCAATCCGTGGATGCGCGCGCGCTCTTTTATATACGGCACTGCTGTCAGCAACGGGTGGTTTTCCACGCGCGCAATCATCAGGCACTGTCTCACTGACAGTGCCTTTTCGTTTGCCCCGATGTCGGGCATCACGCTTTCCCTGAGGTCGCTCGGAGCCAAGGTGCATCGATCTGCCTGGAAGCCGTCCAGGCATCGTCGAAAGGATGACAATGCGCACGCTGGTCCTCAATGCGGGCTTCGAGCCCCTCGCCGTTGTGTCGTTCAAGCGAGCGCTCGTGCTCGTGATGAACCAGAAGGCGACCGTCGTCGCGGCGGATGCCGGACATCCGGTGTGGGCGGCATCCGGCTCGTATGAGCGTCCGTCTGTCATCCTGTTGACACGGTACGTGCGCATCCCGAACAGCCGGCTCATCCCGGTGTCGCGTCGCGGGGTGCTGCGACGTGACGGGCAGCGCTGCGGATACTGCGGGGGAGCGGCCAATACCATCGATCACGTTCACCCGCGCTCGCGTGGGGGTGCCGACACGTGGGAGAACCTCGTGGCCTGCTGCCTGCGCTGCAACAACGTGAAAGGCGACCGCACGCCCGCCGAGATGAACTGGACCCTGCGCGTGCGCCCGAAGCCGCCGCACGGCACGGCCTGGTTGGTGCGCGGGGTCGAGCGAGCCGAGGCCGAGTGGGAAGAGTTCCTGGTGCCTGCGGCGTAGCGTCCGCGCCCGACTAGGCCGTTCACGTCGGTATCAAGACCCGGGCGCGGCACTCTCGGCCCGCAGGGCGTGGCTGGCGACAACGATAGCCTTCGTTCACCGCCGAGCGCGCAACTCTCGCCACCCCCTGGCCGCCGACTAAACTTGTCACGCCAGCCTCTGTAGCTCAATGGAAGAGCAGTTCCGTCCTAAGGAAACGGTTGGGGGTTCGAGTCCCTCCAGGGGCACCATATGAGTGTTACTGCAACTTCCAACCCCTTCCATAGGGGCGGAGAGCAGAGCCTCAACGAATTCATTGATCAGGCCATCCTTCGGGGTGGCCTTTTCTGCTGCCGGGCCATGGTCACTCCATACGGCTCTAGCGACCGAAGCGGGGTCGCCGGATTCCGTCTGCGCAATCCAGCCGCGCTCGACTGCGAGTAGTTCGCGCAGCGGTGACTTCAGCTCGTCCCCAATCACCTCGTCGTTGATGACGTAGATGTGCTCGAAGATCGCTTGGTTCAGCTCTCGTCGGACCTCGTCGCTTGCGCGCTTGTACAACTCGTATGGATGCTCAAGCAGACTGACGTGCGCGTCAATGTAGTCGACACCGGCGCTGATGTCGTCGGTGACAGTGGTGAGCTCGTCCTGAAGGGCCGAGCGTTTGCGAGTGATGTCGCGAAGTCGTGCTCGGACCCGGGAGGTATCGATCTCGGGGTCGGCGGCAAGATCAAGGAGGTTCTCTTCCTGAACCGTGAGTCTGGTGATTTGCCCTTGAATCTGTTCCTGCAGTTGGTGGCGTGCACCGGCCTGGTCTTCGAGGGCGCTCTTGAGGCGGTCGCGAATGGCCGTGACGAACTCGGGGCGGAAGGTGATCGTCTTGTAGTGCTCCTGCACGGCGACCTCGACTCGGTCGTTGGCGGAGTAGGGGGTGTCACACGTGTGGTCCTGAACCCCGCGGCAGAAGAAGTACTCGTAGGTGATGCCGTTGGGGCGCGGGATCTTCATCTGAATCATGCGGCGATTGACCTTGTCTTCGAGTCGGCACCGACCACACCATAGGGTTCCCTTCAGATAATGGTCGTGCTTGCGCTTCCGCTCGCCCGCGTACCCGCGCGAGTCCATGAGTGCCTGAACCCGCTCGAAGATCTCGTTCTCGATGAGACGGGGGTGCCGTCCTTCGTACCATTCACCCTTGTAGCTGACCTCTCCGAGGTAGTAGCGGTCACGCAGGAGAGTGTGGATTTTTGAGTCCGAGATGGGCCCTGCTGGTCGGCGGGCGGTTGGTCTTGTGGTCAGCCCCCGGTCGGTGAGCTCTTCCGCGATGTCCTGGAACGTGTAGTTGCCCGATGCATAGAGCTCGAACGCGAGCTTCACGAATTGAGCGCGTTCTTGATCAACTCCGATGCCACGGAACTCACGCCCCTCGACCCGTTCGATGGTGTTCAGGTAGCCGATAGGCGCGCGCCCGAGCGTGCCCCCGTTCTTCGCCTTCTGCCCCATCTTGTAGGCGATGTCGGCTCCATCCTCGCGCGAGCGGTACTCGTTGAACGCCGCCAGGATGCCATGCATGAGTTGCCCGACAGGAGTCGCATCGATGGACTCTGTGGCTGACACAAGCGTGACACCGCGCTTCTGTAGGTCGGCCATGACGATGGCATCGTCCGTGCGGTTGCGGGCGAATCGGGAGAGCTTGTAGACGATGACGAAGTCGACGTCACGATCGCGGCGGATGCGTTCGAGCATCTGCTGGAATGCGACGCGCTTGCTCATCTCGGTTCCGGAGATCCCGGCCTCGACATACTCGGCGACAATCGTCAGTCCCAGTTGTTCGGCTTTGCGTTGGCACGAGATGCGCTGCGCGGGGATCGAGATGCCTTCGGGGTCGTAGTCGGTGTTGACCTGGCCCTTCGACGACACACGCAGGTAGACGACCGCGCGTGAACCCGGAGGTGCGACCGCATCTGCGACCGAGTTGATGATGCTCAGCTCGTTCTCGTCCACACCGCGCTCTTCGATCGGACGCGCAGGTTGCAACGGTGCGGGCGCAGCAACGAACGCTGAGGCAGAGGCGCTTTCGGGCAGGCTCATGTCTGCCCTCCTTTCGTGGGAGTGAGGGCAGACTCGAAACCGGTGTTTCGAGAGAGAGGTGGTGGAGTGGGCGCCCCATTCAGGGATGGGCTGGGACGCAGGCCCGACGCGATTTTCGGCATCGGTTGTGGTCTCCGTTTACCCCTTAATTTTACCTCGTCGGGCCCGAATTTGAGCGGGTGTTGATTATTCCGCATCGCTCGGTGTCTGCCGTGGGAGAACACGGCTTCGACCGGACGCTGGCGTCTGGGCGGGCTACTTGTTGAAGGCATAGAAGCCGCCGTCCTTCTCGACGATGTCGTAGACCTCGCGGACCTGTTGCAGCACGATGCCCTCGTCGATGGTGACGGCTTGGTGGGGCAGCCCGTTCTCGGCGGTCCATTGCCCGAGGGCGGTTTGCCATTCCTCGAGCGGGCTGAGGGCGCAGATCATGGCTCCGTAGGTGTCGAAGTGTCCGACGTAGAACTCGTGGAAGCTCTCGACCAGGTTGGTCGCCGACCCATCAACATCAGCCAGCGTGAGGAACGCACGGAACGCCGGACTCTCGATCACGGGCAGCGATTCGAGGTGGTGGACGATGGTTTGGATCTGCGGGCCGTCTACGGTCGGGGGCAGGTGCAGCACGAGCGGTTCGCCGCTGATGGTGAGCTCGCTGCGCAGCAGCTTCGGCGGTCGCAGGAACTGCGGTCCCTCAGTCGGGCCGGCCTCGGACGAGCGCTCAAGGTCGGTGTCGTTGACCTTCGTCGTGAGGTAGGTGCCGAGCCAGTCGATCCAGCCGCGGACGGTTCCGGGCGTTTGAGGGTGGCCGTAGATGCGCAGGTACTCGGCGCTCAAGGTGTCGGGGGTGCCGGTTCGGGTGCGGGCGTACTCGGCGAGAGCGGAGTCGCGTCCGAGTCCTCGGGAGAGGACATGAGCGATGAGGGCGGCGGTGTCATCATCGAGCTCGCTTCCCTGCTCGCTGGCGAGTTGGATGGCCGCGTCGATGGTGGTCTCGAAATGCTTGGCGCTCCTCGTCAGGCGTTGCACGTTCAGCTCTGGAGGGACGCTGTTCGGGGTCAGTTCGGGTGGGTTCATGATCGGTCTCCTGCGGTGAACAGCACGTAGCGTCCGAGGGCGTCGACCCAGTCCTCACGTTCGAGGGGAACACGGACGTCGTTGAGTTCCTGCAATGTGGTCTCGGGGTCGAGGTGGCCGGTTGCGGCGAAGCGTTCGAGGGCGCTGCCGGGGCCGTCGTGGATGGTCGCGGCGATGATCCGCGCGAGGGTTTCGCTTTGTGCTTCCGGGTCGAGGGACAGCATCAGGGTGATGATCTGCAGGGCTTTCTCGCTTTGGTCCGGGGCGGCAGTGGTGGTGATGGTTGGTGTCATGAGGTTCCTCCTTTCGAGTTAGTGATCTGGTCGGGGTCGGGGCTGAGGACGCGGATCGCGTCGGCCCTCGTGGTGACGGTGAACAGGCCGGGGTCTAGTCCCGGGGTGGTGTCGATGCTGCGGCGAATCTTGTCCGCCCGGGGCTGGTCGGGGGCGACCCACACGACCAGCGGGAAGAGGCCGTTCTTGGTTTGCTCGACTCCGGACTGGTGGTGGGCTTGGTAGGTGCGGCACTTGCGCACGATCGCCGGCAGATGCTCGGTCGCACGGTCCATTTCGACGAAGCAGTGTGCCTCGAAATCGCTGTTCGCGGTGACCACGAACAGGTCGGGCTTCAAGGTGATGGCCGCGCCGCTGGCTCCGGTGTGCTCTCGCCAACAGGTCGGTTCCGTCTGTAGGTCGAGCAACTCGAAGGCCCCGAGACGGGCCTGTTCGGTCACGGTGACGGCGAGGTCGGCGATCTCGAGCGTGTGCTCCATGAACATCGTGGTGGGGGTGACGAAGCGGCGTCGGTCGGCGTCATCGCGCTGGGCGCGCAGGTAGCGTTCGCCCGTCGCGGCCAGTTGCCAGACGGTCCCGGCAGATCCATGTTTGATGCCGCCGATGCGACGCGGTAGCCGTGCGATCAGCCCGTGAGCTTCGAGCCGCAGCAGCACCCGGGTGGTGCCCCGGGTTGCGGCGGGAACGTTGAGGTGCTCGCCGAAGGCTCCGGCTGGGAAGTGCAGGCGCTGGATCAGGCGGGTCGACAACATCCGGAACTGCTCGATGCTAGACAGCATTTCCTTATCCCTCATCGTGAGCTGCTGGTCGAGTTGTCGGATCTTGTAGGGGGTCCAGGTGACGGTCATGAGCGGCCTCCCTTGATGCAGGGGCAACGCAAAATGCGGTGCAAATGCAGCACAGTCCCATCCCAGTTGCCGCCCTGTCCGGCCACAGGTGGGGCCACAGGGGTCGTCTTCATCGTCGAGACCGGAATACCGAACGGAACAGCGACCGGAATACCGGCACCAGAGGTCACGACGGTGTTGGTGGGCATCGTGAGGCGGGTCATGGTTGCCTCCGTGCTCGACGATGCGAGCCAGCCGACTCTGGTGTCGCAGGCTGCGACGAGGCGACGTCGGCGGGGTCCGTGGTTTCCGGCTCGAGGATCGTGACGTGGCTGCCGCCGTAGCGCGTACGGCTCGCCTGGCGGATCCTGTCGCCGTAACCGGTCGCGTTCACCGGCGGCAGCGTGGTTGCGGAGAACCATCCGGAAGGTGCTCCGGCTTCGTCGAGATTCGCGTAGATCTCGTAGGGGGCTAGCGACTGGAAGTCCTCCGTGGTGAGGCTTGTAGTCATGCGGGCGAGGTGGTGGGCGTCGTCGGGGCCGACAGCGAAGGCGATCTTGGAGCGGGCGTTGGCGTCGAACGCCGCACGCATCCCCGGCGCAAGTTGGTCACGGAACTGATGGGCCAGGTGCCAGCCGACTCCGTAGGAGCGGGAGGTGGCGAGAGCGTCTGCGATGGAGGTTGGCAGGTTTAGGAACTGTTGCACCTCGTCGACGAACACCATCCCGGGACGCTTGGTCGGGTCGGGTTCGCTGGCACGTTCGAGTGTTGCCATCCATACCTCGGCCACGATCAGGCTCCCGAGCAGCTGCGCCGCACCCGGTCCGAGTAGGGCGTCGTTGAGGGGCACGAGTACTGCGGTGTTGCCGTGCTTGAAGATGTCGCGGAGCCGGAACGCAGGTTTGGGTTGTCCGAGGACGGCGACGAGGTTGGAGCGCAGCAGGAACTTGCGCAGCTTGTTCATGGGCGGTCCAATCACTGCCGCTCGCTGCCCTGCACTCATCTCTTCGAACCCAGCCCAGAACGAACCCAGCACGGGGTCGCCCGCCACAGCGCCCACGACGGTGCGCCGGAACGCGGCGTCGGTGAGCAGTCGCGGCAGATCGATGAGGGTGTGCGGTTCGTTCTTTTGTTCGCCGGCGCGGGCGAGGGTGAGGAGGCCGGCGTGGAGGAGGTCTTCGGTGCGCGGCCCCCACCCGTCGGTGAAGACGGCCTTGAGGGCTGCGAGGATGCCATCTACGACCACCTCTGCCGGTCGTCCCTCGGTGTCGAGCGGGTTGAAGCCGACCGGGTTCTTCTCGGCGGCATCAAGGATCACGACGCGGCCAGTCGCATCCTTGGGGGCGTGGTCAACGATGTAGTCGACGAGTTGGCGCTTCGGGTCGATCACGACAACTGAGCGGCGAGCCTCGATATCGGCGAGAGCCAAGCGGGCGAAGATCATGCTCTTGCCCGACCCGGTCGGCCCCGTGATGATCACGTGCTGGAGTCGACCCGCGGCCGTGATCCCGATCTTGCGGGTGTCGCCGGGCGCGTTGCTCGTGGCGAACACCGCTTCCTTGGACGTGAGCGTGGCCGGTGCAGGGATGCGTTTCGGGTGCGCGCTAGGCAGACCCGGAAGGTCCGTCTCGCCGATCGGCCAGCCGAGGAACGGCACCAGCTCGAGCGCAGTCGCTCTCACACTCGGGCGACGCGAAAGCGCACCGGCCTGAAGCGTTTCGGGGCGGTCGGGAGCCAGGTCGAGGTGGACGCCGGGGGCGTCGAGTTCTTGCAGACTGCCGAGGAGTTCATGGGTGAGGGCGCGGCGCCGCTCAGGGGTGGCGGCCGTGACGCCGATGCGGATCGTGGTCTCGATCGTCACCTGCTCGACGCGGTCTTTCATGAGACGGCGAAGCTCCGCTGACGCGGGCCGCTGCCCGATAGTGATCGCCTCCCACACGGTGCTGTGCGGGTCGGCTACCTTCGCCGGAAGTAGACGCGGGCGATAGGTGCGTCCTAGAACGACCTGGAGGACGAGTTGATCTTCGGGGCGGAGGGACGTCAGCGCGGAGTAGAAGGAGTGGACGACGTGCTCGATCTTGTTCACAGCGAGCGGCAGGGTGCCGCTGACTCGCAGCAGCCGAGCCGCATCAACAGCACTGCGCGTGGGGGTGCCCGCCACACGGCTACCCGGCAGGTGATCGCCGAGTAGCCGTGCCACACGGGACTGCTGTCCGCTCGTGGTGCCGAGCAGGTAGTGGATGCCGTCGTCGCCGGCGCGGGTCTCGAAGACCATCGGACGCGGGGCATCCTGTTGCGCCAGCCGCAGAACGAGACCGGCTACGGCATCGAGTTCTACCGGGCGGCCGAGATGGGCCTGCTGGAAGATGAGCGCGCTCATGACGCATCCTCCTTCCCGCCCTCGCTGGCCTCGGCAGTGCCCGCGTTGGCGGTGGTCTCATCGGCTAGTGCCTGCGCCGAGGCGCGTCGGGCGTCGGCTTCACGTTGGGCTTGGGCGAGGCTGGCGGCGACGATGATGCGTGCTATCTGCTCGGGCTGCAGATCGTGGTTGAGCTGGCTGAAGACCCAGACGCGGCGGTCGTGGGCTTTGCGGTAGCGGCGTGACGTGTTCTTAGACATGACGAACCTCCCTTCTCTTGTGCTCCGATGTGAGTACGGTCGGGAGCGTTCGTAGGTAGGCCCGTTCAGGGGTGACGCCTGTTATGAACTGATCGACGAGTTCTGTCAATAGTTGTTGTGCATTCCGCAACATATCGACAGAGGTCAACGTGCTCATGGTTGTCACCACCGATTCCGGCGAGACTGGATGATCCGCACCGTGATCCAGATGGCCGCGACGATCCCGGCGATCACCAGGAGCCAGCCCCAGAACTGGGCCAGCAGCTGCACGGCGAGGTACAGCAGCACGATCCCGGCGAGCACCGACAGGCAGAACGCGACGAAGCGTTTGGCGAGGGAAGTGGGTTCGTTCGAGGACACCGATCATCCCTCCCGGTCTCCGTTGGTGGTGCGCTGCGTGGCGAAGTCGCTCGGCACGGGATAGCCGGGGATGGTGATGTCGGAGTCGACCTCGTTGCCCCAGATCGACCAGTCCGCGTTCGAGTTCGGACGCTGGCGTGCGAACAGCTCGAGGTAGGGGCCGTCGAGGACGCGCTCGATCAGCGGGATCATCTCGGCGGGCTTGCGGGAGTGGTCTTCGCGGGGGAACAGCAGCGTCGAGCGCTGCCCGTGGTACTTGAACGGTGCCTTACCGCGCACACCATGCAGAAGGATTTCGTGGGATCCGCGGAAGTAGTTGCCGAGCCCGATGTAGTACTTGTCCCAGACGGCGTTCGTCACGTAGCGGAAGCCCCAAGCCTCCATCACCTCAAGGCCGGCGGGCAGCGCCGCGTTCGTCACCCACAGCAGCAGCGTCGCGTTGTCCGCGGCGAGGTCGGCGACCGGCATCGCCTTGATGCGGTCGAGGGTCATCAGGTCGTAGTGGGCGACCGCACCACGGGCGCCCTTCTGGGCAATGTCCCACGGTGGATCGGCGTAGATGACGCTGAAGCGCTTGGGCTTCGCGTTCTGGGTGGTGTTCTCGATGTTCATGTACTTCTCCTTCTGCACCCGCGTCAGGACGGGTGTCGACGAACGGTTATGGTCTGGATCGATCCGACCGGCAATATTCCAGTCGGCAACGCTGCGCACCGACGGGACAGGGCGACCGGACACTCGGTCACCCCCGTGACCGGATGGGTCTCGACGGGGATGCTCGTGGTGGGCTTGATGGTGTTGTGGAATGGACAACGGGAGGGCCGACCGGACGTGCATCGACCCTCCCGTTGGGTTAGGGCTACAGCTCGGTCGGCGGCACCTTGCCCGAGGCGAGGAACGACTCACGGATGAGCGCCTTGCGTGCCTCGTGGGCATCCCCACCGAGCTGGTTTGCCAGCAGCAGGATTGTGGCGCGCAGCTCCATCTGCTTGCGATCCAGGTCGTCCTCGATGCGAGCGATGCGACGGGCACGACGGTCACGGAGCCAGTTCACGAGCAGCTCCGTCCCCTCGATCGCCCACGAGATCAAGCCGCCCACGAGCAGGAACGGCAGTGCGAACAGGACGAGGTAGGCCATCGTCTACCACCGCGCGATCGCCGACGCGGCGCCGGTCGCGTAGGAGTCGACGATGTGCTTGTAGCGCGCCTCGCCGAGCGGTGCGACCTGGATGAGGTGCGCCTCGAGTGCGGACAGTGCGCCGACGTTCTGCAGCGCCGTGTTGGTCAGGAACGCACGTCCCTGCTCACGCACGTCCGCCACCAACGCCATCGCCTGAACGCGCTCGATCTCGCGACCAGCCTGACGCTGCATGGTGCCGCTCATCTGCGACAGCCCATTTGAGCTGAACGCCCCGCCAAGGGGCGCCAACTCAGTCTTCGTATTGAACAATTGCATCTCCTTGTTCGTTGGGACCGGCGCGCTGCCAGCCCCTCATTGGATGGATAGCGAGACAGGTCATTACCGAATGCGCGGCTTGGCCTGAGTCGCTGGGGGAGCCATACAGTCGGGACTTCCCCATGCGAAAAACCTGACGGACGTAACGACAGATGCAAGCGGGGCTAGCTGTGACCTTGTGACCGCCGAAAGATCGCGACACGGGATGTTGGGAAGAGCTGGAGGGCCGCGCGAATACCCGCGCACGTCAGGGTTCCTGCACTTCCCCGGAGGTGACCACGCCCACAAGCAAGTCGGTCCCCGCCTTGTCGAAAGTGAGGGCCTTGATGGGTTTGGGATACTGGGACACAACTAGAGCCGACAACTTTCGGCAGTGAGAGTTGCAGGACGATCAGGACGGTGGGAGAGGTGTGACCAAATTCGAACTGCCTCATGAGGTCGACCTAGAGCTTGCCTGCGTACTGGTTGGAATCATGCGCCGGACCGTAGGTACGCAGCGCTCTCTTTCGCTGGGTCAAGAAATCTCCACGGTGCCGTCCTGTCCGGTGCTCAATGAGGCTGTCAGAAACGTCTCGGGGCTGGGTTCGAATTGGGACGACCTCATGACATGGAGGCTGATTGAGGAAGAACTGACAGGCGCACCGCACTCAAATGAGAAGGTTGCGATCTTGGCCTTGCTGGCGCTTGGCGAGTTCGGCGGCATTCCTCAGGGCGATCGTCGCGTCGCTGCAATTGAAGCGCTGCGTTTGAGTGGCTCAGTGAAGCCGGAATCAATTCGAATCAAGTACAAAGGTGACCGAGCCACCTACGACTCAGAGGTCTTGCAGCGCGTAGTTCCGGTCCTTCGAAACCTGATCCAGTCGGCCATGGCCCCAAATAGGCTTCAATCTCGCGCCCGATCTCTGATGGTTACACCGCTAGCGGCGCCCGCCCTGCAACAGCTCAGCGTCGACTCTGCACTTCGCCGGTTGGAGGCCGCACCGTCGCGACTCTCGCACTATCCACCCCGTTTGACCACTTCCGTCCTCGTTGGTCAACTCTCGATCCACGAGGAGTTTGACGAGCCCGAGCCGTCAGTCGACCGGATTCCGGTGCTTCCTAAGCCAATCGAATCCCTCGACGTAGAGGAGCTTGCTTGGCGGCTGCAGAACGATGGCGCCCGTGTGAGCCTCCGAGGTGGGCCGGGCTATGGAAAGTCAACGTTCATTCGAGGCGTGGCTATAGCGCGGCTATTAGATGGGCTCCCGACACTGTTGGTCTCCGCGCTGTCGCTTGCCGAGCGAGCGTCTGAGGCCGCGGCGCCAGACCATTTGGCGGCCCTTTCCATGGCCGTTGACGCGTGTCGAGCGTCGCTCGGACTGACGTTTGCCGGTGACGAGCGGGAATACGTGGCGGCCCTCGCTGCCGATCCGAACTTGTGTTTGCTCGTCGACGGACTTGACGAGGTTCCCGCAGGATTGCGACAAGGGCTGGAGGATTTACTCCAAGAACTTGATGCCTTGCAAGGCAGCATTCTTGTGTCGGCCCGGGTCGGTTCGCGCATTCCAGCGACCAGCGAATGGTCTCCCGTCCAGATGGGACACTTCTCAGCAGCTCGCGAGTTCATCGATCTCTGGTTCGACGGTGTGCCGAATCACCCGGGCCGGGCTCTTGCCCAGGCAACCCTCGACAATCCTGAGTACGCGAGAGTACACGACAGCCCTCTCCTGGTGGGCTTCATCGCTCAAGTGTCCGAGCTCCAAAGGACATTCACAACGATCAGCGACCTGTACGACCAATACGTCATCCTTTCGCTTGAGCGTTCATGGAAGGGTAAGGACGGGGCGGCTTTTGACGATGCGCTGATTTTCCGACTCAGGGGCATCGCACAGGCCGTCGCTTGGCAAATGGCAACTGGGGAGTCTCGGTCCCAAGACGAAGCCGAAGGGTGGCGCGGCGAAGCGAGCTTGGCTGAGGTGCTCGAGTACCTACCGGAGCGGGATCACGAACTGGCAGTCGCCTTGTTGCAAGTTGAGTCCCTATTTGTTGTGTCCGGTGGTGGCGCGACCCGGTTACACACCACCTACTCGTGGACTCACCGCACCATCCAAGAACACCTCGTTGGCGTGCAGCTTGTGGAGTCCCTGCGGTTCGACGAAGGTGCGGAGAAGATCGTGACCCTCGCAATCGACCCGGACGGTTGGACTACCTCCCTCGTGCACGCGATAAGCGAGTTCGATGCCAAAGAGCGATTCCGCACCTTGAAGGCCCTCAAACGTGTGGGTGGAGCGAAGATCGACCGATTGCTTGCAAAGGATCTGATCGAGAGAATCATCCGCAGCAGCCCGGAGGACCCAGCGCTATGGCAGTGGTTGGTTGAGAGTGCGGCCACCATTGACGACTTTGACCAAGCAATGCAGTTGTTCCCCAAGCGGGCGCACGACACCCTCCTGGCCTACTTCAAGGCAGAGTCAAGACCGAGCGTCGAATTTCCGTGGTTGCTGTTCGCACGCCTAGAGGACGATTCGGTCTCCCCGGACTGGCTTGACGCGCTCGAGGAGGCAACTGAGCCTCTCCGAGGTGCATCAGAGGAGGTTCGAAAGCTCGCTTTTCAGATACGCAGCTCGTTTGCACCCGACACAGCGGTTCTGAATTACATTGAGGCGCTGCGCAAAGGCGATGTTGTTGGCGTTGCCGGCAGCTTCGACGAACAATTCGAGATTTCCGATTTCGACTCGCTCAACCTTGAACTCGACAGCCTCGAATGGCCCGAACCTCGATGGCGCGCTGTTACGACGATGCTCGGAATCGCGTCACCTTCAACCCGGAAGGCGCTCCTCTCTCGCCCAAACGGCGACGAGGAAGTCGCACTTTCTGAGCTGATGGTTTGGATGATGAGCGTCGACCCGACGGATGCTGAGATTACGGTCGACGCCCATTTCGGGACCGAGTCCGATGCGTTGCCCGGGCTTGTCGCGCGCGCACTCAGCGGTGAGTACGGTGACGCAGTGGCGTACTTAGTCGCCAGGCGCCTGCCCGTCAAGGACGCGACGAAGATGCTCGGCGGCACGACCAGTCTTTGGGCAGGCGTAGCTTATCTGGAGAGGAGCTTCGCCGACGGAAATCTTCCGGCGAGCGCGGAGAGCGTTTCTGACGACTTGCGCACTGTCAGATTGTTTGACGCATCGTGGTTGAGCGATCCGCGACAAATGATTCACTACCTTGAGGCACTTCAGCACCTTCACCGCACCCACAAGCCCGTTGCTGCGGAGGAGCTCCTCTACGGACAACTCAGGGTTCATGAACAGTTGCTTGAAATCGACGCGAATGCGGCTTCGCTTGTCTTCAGTGTGGACAATCTCGACCACATGATTTCCAGTTACTTCTCGCGAATCGGCTTCGACAGCTTCCTGGCGACGCTCCTCGACACGAACGCGCGTGACTGGCTCCCGCTAGGTGGCAAAGTTCCTGCGCTAATGGAATTGTGGCGGGACGGGGTGGGATGGTTATCGCCAGTTGTTGCGGACCATCCTGATGCACCGCGTGTGCGCCACATGTACGAGGAAGAGCGATTTCGCCGAGTTGTAAATTGGGGTGCCCGCGGCGGCCTGCCAGTACTTCGCTCACTCGATGCTCTGCCATTACACATGAGTATCCAGCTTGAGTATTTGCTTCAGGACGTCGACCCGAAGGTCTTTGAGATCCCGGAGAACCTTGACTGGATCGATGATCGTCAGGCTCATTTCCAAGGTCTGCAAATTTGGAAGGCGAGGCGCGAACCGTGGCTAGCGCGAATGAAATCGCGCGCGGGGATTGGGGCTCCTATCGACCCAACGAGCGTTGCGGAATAGACAACACCTGCGACCGGAATATTGACGCGCTGCGACGTGCGCGCATAATCGTCCGCACGCTTCCTCGTCTGAGAGCGGCTTCGCAGAGGAACCCAATCCCGGGTTCGTCGGCCGCTCGAAGAAGAGGAGGTGGTGTGCATCATGTCTGATGCCACTTCCGCCGGGGGATTCCCGGCAACCAGTCAGATGCGCACGCTTGCTGTGCGCATCACCGACGACCTGCGGGCGCAGCTGGATGTCATCGCCCAGCTCAACGACCGCAGCGTCACCGAAGAGATCCGCATCGCCCTCGAGGCCTGGGTCGTGACCAGCCGGTCGGACCCTAAAGTGCTCGCCCGGGCCGAGACGGTTCGTGCCGACATCGAGCGCGAGGCCAAGACTAAGCAGTCTGCGATCGAGGCCATCTTCGGCGGTGAGCCGTCCACGGGTGCTGCTCGCTCCAAGGCGAAGCCGCCGGCGGACGCCTGACTGCTCCAGCGGTCGTCCCGGGATCGAGCACTAAGTGTGCTCTCCCGGGGCGACCGCCACACAACTTCCTCGTTGATGGACCGCGGTCTGTCAGGGAACCATCCGGTTCTCGGCCGCTCACATCAAGGAGGAAGTCATGGTCACAGGCATCTTCGTGCCCAGCGACGGTGAAGCGAAAATGCATCTCGAGGAGTTCAACAGCCTTGCGGACTACCAGCACGCCGTTGGCGGCTACATCCAGGCTGTCGAGATTGCAGCCCTCGGGGTCACGGTCTACGTCAACGAGGAAGGACTGCTGCGGCAGTTCCCGCTGAACTCGCGGGTGACGTTTCTGTGGTGGTTCCACGCCCCGGAAGCGCGCCAGCGGGCGATGCTTGTCGGCAATGCCGTCATCATCGGACAGACCGATCGCAACGGCGACGACACGAGCGTGCCGTCCGAGGTCATCGAGCTGCTGATGGAGACCCGGGTCTACCGCGTCGAAGTCCAGGTCATCGGGGAAACCGAGTGGCATCGCAACCAGACCACCTACACCGACTACTGGGAGGCTGTGATCTGGGCAATGCTGTTGCTCGAACGGTGGGCACTCGCTACCGACGTCCGTGTCGTTCCCGTGCACGATGACAACATGCTCCCTTTATTCAGGGGCGACATCCCTTGATGTTGCGGCGACTGGCCGGACTGTAGAACAACGAGTTCTCGTCCGGGCGGTCGCCGCCTTTTTGCGTTCGCGAGGGGTGGGCAGGAGAGGGCGGCCGTGTTATAACTAGAGGAGAATTCAGCTCTCGATTCGAGACTTCTCTCGAGGGCGAATGGCCCTAAGAAAGATCCAGCATCGGGCTGCCTCGATACGCTGAACGCGAGCCCGGTGGAAAACTTATGCAGCCACGTCGTCGTGGAGGAGGAATGAATTAGATGATCAACAGTCCGACCAAAAGAACATGCGCGCTCACACCGCCGAGGGTGGTGGCGTGGTAGTGGCTCTCAAGAAGTCGGACCTCTATAGCTCGCTCTGGAAAGGGGCGGATGAGCTACGTGGGGGCATGGATGCCTCCCAGTACAAGGACTACGTCCTGACACTGCTCTTCGTGAAGTACGTCACGGACAAGGCGAAGTCTGACAAGAACAGTCTGATCGACGTGCCTGCTGGTGGTTCTTTTGACGATCTAGTTGCCTTCAAGGGCGACAAGGAGATCGGCGACAAGGTGAACAAGGCGATCAGCAAGCTCGCCGAGGCAAACGACCTTCAAAAGGTGATTGACCTTGCGGACTTCAACGATGAAGAGAAGCTCGGCAAAGGCAAGGAGATGCAGGATCGTCTGACGAACCTCATCTCGATCTTCCAAGACCTCGACTTCCGTGGCTCTCGCGCAGAAGGCGACGACCTGCTTGGAGACGCTTACGAGTACCTGATGCGCCACTTCGCGACGGAGTCCGGTAAGTCGAAGGGGCAGTTCTACACGCCTGCCGAGGTCTCTCGAATCATGGCTCAACTGATCGGAATCGAGCCGAGCACGCCCTATTCCGCGACGGTCTACGACCCGACTTGTGGATCAGGATCTCTGCTCCTCAAGGTCGCCGATGCAGCACCGAATGGCCTGACCATCTACGGGCAGGAAAAGGACAACGCAACTTGGGCCCTCGCGAAGATGAACATGATCCTGCACGGCAACGAGATCGCCGACATCCGCAAGGGCGACACGATCACAAGTCCGCAGTTCACCGCGAACGACCGTCTCGACACCTTTGACTTTCTAGTGGCCAACCCTCCGTTCTCAGTAAAGTCGTGGGCGAACGGCCTTGAGAATGAATACGGACGCTTCGACGGCTACGGCCGTCCGCCCGAGAAAAACGGTGACTTCGCCTTCCTGCTCCATATGTTCAAATCCCTCAAGAGCACAGGCAAGGGAGCGGTGATTCTGCCGCACGGAGTTCTCTTCCGCGGCAACTCCGAAGGCACGATCCGCAAAGAGATCATCAAGCGGGGCTACATCAAGGGGATCATTGGTCTGCCCGCGAACCTCTTCTACGGCACTGCCATCCCAGCTTGCATCTTTGTGATTGATAAAGAGAATGCCCAGGCGCGCAAGGGGGTCTTCATGATCGACGCATCCAAGGGCTTCGATAAAGACGGACCAAAAAATCGACTTCGGCCCCGCGACATGCACAAGATCGTCGATGCCTTCACTAAGCAGGCAGAGGTGCCGGGGTACTCACGAATGGTGCCGCTTAGCGAGATCGAGAACGCGGCCAACGACTTCAATCTCAATATTCCCCGCTATATCGATTCCTCCGAACCGGAGGACATCCACGACCTTCACGCGCACATACATGGCGGCATCCCGAATCGTGACATAGATGCGCTCGAGGCTTATTGGACTGCCTTCCCCTCCCTGAGATTCGAACTCTTTCGACCTCTTCGAGAGGGATACTCCGAGCTCGCTGTCGACAAGAGCGACATTCATGCGGCTATCACAGGCTCAGTCGAGTACCAGGCATTTAGTGCGACCGTCGGTGACCTCGTATCGGAATGGTGGAGCGGGCATCGCGATCAGCTTGCCGAGATCACGAGCACGACGAAACCTGGTGAACTCATCAGGGCCTTATCTGAGAACCTTCTCGACATGTTTCATCCCCGGCCTCTCGTGGATGAGTACGCGGTCTACGAGGAGCTCATGAGCTACTGGAATCAGACCATGCACGACGACGTCGCACTCATCATGAGCGAGGGGTGGGATGGCGCAGCTAAGCCTCGCAAGACGATCGAAGATAAGGACCGCAAGCTTTCCGAAACGCCAGACCTCGTCATAGGTACCGGGCGTAACGCACTGAAGTACAAAATGGACCTCATTTCCCCCGCGCTGATCGTGGCGCTTTACTTCGCTGATGAGCAAACGAGGCTCGACGAGCTAGACGCCAAAGTGGAAAGCGCGGCCCAGGCGATCGAAGAGTTCGTGGAAGAGAACTCCGGAGAAGACGGCCTACTTGCAGACGCTATGGAAGACGGCAAGGTGAGTAAGGCACTTGTAGGCGCTCGACTTCGAGAAGCCAAACGCGAGGTCCCTAGCAGCGATGAGGTGACGGCACTGTCAACCCTTCTAGCGCTCTACGACGCAGAGGCCGACGCCAAGAAGTCCGCGAAGGACGCGAGAGCGGAGCTCGACGTGGCCACACTCGCCAACTACGGGAAGCTATCGATCACCGACATCCAGCAGTTGGTCATAGAGGACAAATGGCGATCGACCATCGAGGGAAGGATTCGCGATGAGATTGCTGGCCTCATCCATAGGCTCATCACACGAATCAGCCAGCTCGGCGAACGTTACGACACGACGCTTGGCGTGATCGAAGCTGATGTTGATGTTTTGGGTGCTCGAGTTGCTCAACACCTTGCCGAGATGGGCGTCCGATGAAAACTCGCACTGACTGGGAGGAAAGAAATCTAGGTGATATCGGTGAGACGCTAATCGGTTTGACGTACTCACCTTCGCAAGTCGGCACAAACGGCACCTTAGTTTTGCGCTCGTCGAACATTCAGAACGGCGTTCTCGACCTCAGGGATACCGTGCGTGTCACGGCAAATGTCCCTGCCAAGATTCGGGTCAAGCGGTCCGACATATTGATCTGTGTGCGGAACGGTAGCCGCTCGCTGATCGGCAAGAGCCTTCTCCTCGATCAGCGAGTCGAGGGGGAGACGTTTGGCGCATTCATGGCGGTCTTCCGCTCACCGCTGAACGAGTACCTTAGCTTCTTTTTTCAATCCGATGGATTCAAGCGTCAGGTTGACGAGCATCTCGGCGCAACCATTAATCAGATAACGAATCGAAGTCTAAAGAGTTTCAGAGTCTTGATTCCGCCCGCTGCTGACCGTGCGAAAGTGACATCAGCCCTCTCAGATGTCAGCGAACTCGTTCGGCAACTCGAAACAGTGGTATCGAAGAAGCGGGCGATAAAGCTCGGCATGATGCAGCAGCTTCTGACCGGCAAGACCCGGCTTCCCGGGTTTAGTCAGGAATGGGCAAGCGGCCCAATCGGCGAGCTCTATACGCGACAGACGAATCTTGTTGATCCCCGCAAACTGCGGGCGACCGTGTTCCAGCATTTCAGCCTGCCTGCATTTGACGGCGGGCAATCACCTGTGTTGGAGTCTGGCCTTCACATCGACAGCATCAAGTTTTCAGTACCGCCTGACGCAATCTTGATCTCGAAACTTAACCCCCGAATTCCGCGTATTTGGGCACCCGCCGATATATCTCAGAACGCGATCGCGTCTACGGAATTCGTTGTTGCGGTCCCGAATGAGGAGGTGGACCGATCGTTCCTCACCTACCTTTTCCAGTCGCCCGCGATTGCTTCGCAGATGAAGCTCCTCGCTGTTGGTACGACGGGAAGTCACGCCCGCATTCACCCGAACCAAGTTGCGAAGCTGATGACGCGTTGGCCCGCTCCGTCGGAACAAGTTGCAATTGGCCGCTTGCTCGCCGACTCGGATGCGGAGATTGAGGCTATTGAACGTCGACTAGCGCGAGTGCGCGACGTCAAATTGGGGATGATGCAAGCGCTCCTGACCGGACGAACTCGCCTTGCACGATCGGAGGTAGCGGCATGAGCGTCGTCGGACAAATCGAGCGAAAGACTCAAGATCGAGTTGTTCAGTTGTTCCGGGACCAACTCGACTATGACTACGCAGGCAGTTGGGAGTATCGCGAAGACAACTCCCACGTCGAGGTCGACCTGCTCACACAAAACCTGCTCGCGCGTGGCTACGATGCGGTGCTTGCGGACAAGGCGGTTGCAGAGCTTAAGAAGGCCGCATCGCTCGGTGGTGGGCGAACGCTCTACGAAGCCAATCGCGAGGTCTATGACATGCTTCGCTATGGGGTGAAGGTCAAGCGGGGTATCGGCGAGCAATTCGAAACCGTATGGCTTGTTGACTGGTCCGCGGCAGCCGCGAACCACTTTGTCGTGGCCGAAGAGGTGTCGATCAAGGGCGAGCATACAAAGCGCCCCGATGTTGTGATCTATGTCAATGGCATCGCGCTCGGCGTCATCGAACTCAAACGTTCCAAGGTCGGAGTATCTGAGGGCATCCGCCAAAACATCGGGAACCAGAAGAAGGACTTTATCCGCCCTTTTTTCACGACGGTTCAGCTTCTCCTCGCGGGCAATGACGTTGAAGGTCTTCGCTACGGCGTTATCGAGACTCCCGAAAAGTACTGGCTTGAGTGGAAAGAGCAGTCAGACGTACCCGAGCCTCTGGATCGCGGTCTGCTCCAGATGTGTGCCAAAGAGCGCTTCCTCGAACTCATCCATGACTTCATTGTTTTCGATTCCGGCGTCAAGAAAACCGCGCGCCACAATCAGTACTTCGGTGTGAAGGCCAGCCAAGCACGCATCGCCAAGCGTGAAGGCGGCATCATCTGGCACACCCAGGGGTCAGGCAAGAGCCTGACCATGGTGTGGCTGGCGAAGTGGATCAAAGAGCATCAGCCTGAGGCACGCGTACTCATCATCACCGACCGCACCGAGTTGGATGAGCAGATCGAGAAGGTGTTCGGCGGGGTCAACGAGCAGATTCACCGCACAAGTAGTGGCTCTGATCTGATCACAGCGCTGAACAATCACAAGCCGCAGTTGATTAGCTCGCTTGTGCACAAGTTCCGCAGCGACGACGAGAAGGAAGTCGACGCATCGGAGGACTCGTTCATCGCTGAACTGAATTCGAAGATCCCTGCGGGGTTTAGTGCGAAGGGAAGCTTCTTCGTCTTCGTCGACGAAGCGCACCGGACCCAGTCCGGCAAGATGCATACCGCAATGAAGAACCTGCTTCCGGGGGCGATGTTTATCGGTTTCACCGGAACGCCGCTATTGAAGGCCGATAAAGCCACCAGCATCGAGACTTTTGGCAGCTTCATTCACACTTACAAATTCGACGAAGCTGTCGCCGATGGAGTCGTGCTCGACCTCCGCTATGAAGCAAGGAACATCGACCAAGAACTTACGAGCCACGACCAGGTCGACAAGTGGTTTGATGCAAAGACCAAAGGTATGACTGACCTATCGAAAGCCGAGCTCAAGAAGCGCTGGGGCACCATGCAGAAGGTGGTCAGCGCCGAGCCCCGCTCAAAGCGAATCGTGCAGGACATCCTGCTCGATATGGAGCTTCGGCCGCGGTTGATGGATGGCCGCGGCAATGCCATGCTCGTCGGCTCGAGCATCTACCAAGCCTGCAAGTTCTATGAGATGTTCGTTCAGGCCGGTTTCAAAGGCAAGGTTGCGATCGTCACGAGCTACGTGCCAATGGCCGGCGACATCTCCAAAGAAGATGGCGGCCATGGCGCAACCGAGAAGCTTCGCCAATACGACATCTATCGCCAGATGCTCGCCGACTATTTTGAAGAGCCCGCCGACCATGCTGTGCTGAAGATCGAGCAGTTCGAGAAAGACGTCAAGCGCCGGTTCATCGAAGAGCCAGGTCAAATGCGCCTACTGATCGTGGTCGACAAGCTGCTGACGGGCTTCGACGCACCTTCGGCGACCTATCTCTACATCGACAAGAAGATGCGCGACCACGGGCTGTTTCAAGCGATCTGCCGCGTCAACCGTCTCGACGGTGACGACAAGGAGTATGGCTACATCGTCGACTACCAAGACCTCTTCAATTCACTAGAAGACGCCATCGTCGACTACACCTCGGGTGCGCTCGATGGCTACGAGAAGACCGACATTGAAGGACTGCTAAAGAACCGCAGCGAGCAGGAGCGCAAAGACCTCGACGAGGCACTCGAGCGAATCCGCGCATTGTGTGAACCCGTCGCACCACCGAAAGAAACCCTGCAATACCAGCACTACTTCTGTGCGGCCGAGGCGGGCAACGCAGACCAGCTCAAAGCCAACGAGCCGAAGCGCGTGGAGCTATACAAGTCAGTGAGTGGTCTTGTTCGGGCATACGCGGTGCTTGCCAACGACATGGATGCCGCGGGTTACACGATCGAAAAGGCTGCCGCGATCAGGAAGGAAGTCGCACACTACGTCGCAGTGCGGGACGAAGTGAAGCTCGGTGCAAACGAGAACGTCGACTTCAAGCAGTTCGAAGCAGGCATGCGCTTCCTTCTGGACACCTACATCCAGGCGGGCAACTCAGAGATTGTCGCCGAGTTCGAGGACACCGGCCTCGTCGACCTGATCGTGCAACGCGGCGCCAGTGCTATCGATGCGCTGCCTCCCGGCATAAAGAAGAACAAGGATGCCGTCGCCGAGACGATCGTCAACAACGTCCGCAAGACCATCATCGACGAGCACGCGATGAATCCGAAGTACTACGAAACGATGTCATCGCTCCTGGATGCGCTTATTGAGCAGCGTCGCCAGGAGGCCATCGACTACAAGCAATACCTTGAAGACTTGATCGCCCTTGCAACCAAGGTTGGGAAGAAGGAATCCGACACGGTCTATCCTGACTGGGCGAAGAACGGTGCCCAGAAGGCCCTCGTCGACTTCGGCTGGGAAGACAACACCATAGCGATCCAGTTGGATGCCGTGATCGGTGTCGCGAAGCCGCACGACTGGGTTGGCAACAAGATGAAAGAGAAGATTGTTGCCAATGCGATCAAGAAGGTTCTGCCGACCGACTTTGACCGTTTCGACGAACTCTTCGATCTCGTGAGGGCGCGTGATGAGTACCGCTAACGGCTACCTGACCGTCGCCGGGATCAACGTCGACGTCGTCTACAAGAACATAAAGAACATGCACATCTCCGTGTATCCGCCTATCGGCAGGGTGCGGGTGGCAGCACCCGATCGCATCGACGAAGACGCCATCCGGCTTGCGGTCGTGCAACGCCTTCCTTGGATCAAGAAGCAGCGCGAGCAACTCCAGGCCGCCGAGCGACAGTCTGAACGTGAGATGGTGACCGGCGAGTCGCACTATGTGTGGGGGCAGCGGCTTCGGCTCAAATTGGTCGAAGGCGACGGGCGACCAAAGGTTGAGGTCGTCGGGTCGAAACTCCAACTATCTGTGCCGGTGGGGATGGACGGCGCACACAGCCGGAGATTCTTAGAGTCTTGGTATCGCAAGCAAATGAAGGCTGCGCTCTCTCCCTTGGTCGAGAAGTGGGAACCCATAATTGGGCTGAAAGTGAACGGCTGGACCGTTCGGCGAATGAAGACCAAGTGGGGTTCATGCAACCCCGAATCAGCCAACCTCTGGTTCAATGTTGAACTCGCCAAGAAGCACCCCGCCTGCCTCGAGTACATCGTCGTCCACGAGATGATGCACTTCCATGAGCGCACTCACAACGACCGCTTCGTGGAACTGATGGACAAGCACCTGCCAAACTGGCGGGCGACGAGAGACCTGCTCAACGGGGCACCCCTGGCCGAAGAGGATTGGCCGGAGTGACCGATCAGCCGGAACACGAGTATCGAATTCTCACGGTCGACGGAGGTGGGATAAAGGGCGTGTTCGCGGCCTCCTTCCTCGCGGAACTTGAGCACACCCTTGGTGAACCACTCGTCGACTACTTTGATCTGATCTCCGGAACCTCTACGGGCGGAATCATCGCGCTTGGACTGGGCATGGGGCTATCTGCGGCCGAAATTCTTTCCTTTTACGAGACCCACGGACCGAAGATTTTTGGTCGGGCCCATCTCGGGACGCTGCGTCAGTGGACTTCCGCCAAGTACAGCAACGAACCGCTAAAGGAGGCGCTAGAGGCAGTCTTCGGGGGTCGCCTATTGGGCGAGAGTACGACTCGCTTGATGATTCCGTCACTGAATCTCGAAACTGGTGAAGTCCACGTATTCAAGACAGCCCACCACGAGCGATTTGTTCGTGATCACAAAGAGAGGGTTGTGGACATCGCCTTGGCCACAGCCGCTGCACCAACGTTCTTCCCTGCTCACTATCTCGAGTCTGGAACACCGCTCATCGATGGCGGGATGTGGGCCAACAATCCGATGGGAGCAGCAGCGGTAGAAGCGTTGGGAGTTCTCGACTGGCCAAAGGGTTCGATCAAGCTATTGGGAGTTGGTTGCACTACGCCGGTTGCGTCAAACCGAGGGTCTGGGCGTCGCGGGCGCGGGAAGCTTTACTGGGCGACCAGGGTTGCTGACACCTTCATGGCCGGACAATCATCGTCATCTGTCGGCACAGCCCAATTACTTCTGGGACATCCCAACGTCCATCGCGTGTCGCCGACTGTCAGTGCCTCGATGTACAAACTAGATGGGGTCGCTGGAATCAAATCGTTGCGTGGCCTCGGTGCGTCAGAAGCTCGAAAAGAGTACCCGAAGGTGAGCGCGATGTTCTTCGCGAGCAAAGCCGAAAAGTTCGTCGCGAAAGGAGTGAGCTGATGAAACTGATCAAGCACTTCGACGCATTCCTGAAGAACAAGGTCAACCTGAGTGACGGGCGCATCAAGCAACTGGACGACCGGACCGAGGCTATAACCAACTTCCTTCAGGCCGGCGAGGACGCGTTCGCGGAGAACTTTGTCGCAGTGCTTCCGCAGGGCAGCTACGCCCACCGCACGATCATCAACCCAGTGCGCGCTAACGACGAGTTCGACGCCGACCTCCTGCTTGAGATCGATGAGATCACCGGCTGGGAGGCAAAGGACTACGTCCAAGAGCTCTACACGGTGTTCCGTGGGAGTACTACCTATCGCGATATGGTCAGCCGCCAAAGCCGCTGCGTGCGAATCGACTACGCAAATGAGTTCCACATTGACGTAGTGCCCTACATGGAGCGTCACGGCGAGCACTACATCACCAACCGCAACGAGGATGCCTTCGAGCTGACCAACCCCGAGGGCTACAACGAATGGCTCGATGGGCGAAACAAACTGGCGAGCGGCAAGCTCGTCAAGGTCATTCGCCTCGTGAAGTACTTGCGTGACTTCAAAGACACCTTCGACTGCAAGTCGGTGATTTTGTCGATCCTTCTTGGCAACGCGGTCGACGACGCCGCGGGGTGGAGCACCGACAATCTCTATCCCGATGTCCCGACCGCGCTTCGGAAGGTTGTCGGGGACCTCGACGACTACCTTCAGGCTAATGAGTCGATGCCGAGCATCGATGACCCGAGCGAACCGAGTGAGAATTTCAATCACCGCTGGGATCAGGACCGGTATGCCAACTTCCGGACGAAGATCCATCAGTACCGCGGCTGGATCGATGAGGCCTACCTAGAAGAGGACCTTGAGGAGTCGAAGGTCAAGTGGCGCAGGCTCTTTGGAGAGAAATTCGGTACATATGACACTTCAACGAAGAGCGCGCTCGAAGCGCACATAGGACGCACCGGCGTTGCCGACACTGAGGAGACGCTTCTCGGAAAGTGGGGAGTGCCAACGCGTCTGGACCCGGCATACCAAGCGCAGCTTGTCGCGCGGCTCGGCAAACGCAACGGCTTCCGGGAGTACGTCCTTCGCCGGTACGGCAACCGTGCCCCGAAGAAGAGCTCAATCAACTTCACGCTGACTCACAACGTTCCTGGACCAGTCGAGGTCTATTGGAAGGTGCGCAACACTGGGGAGGAGGCGATATCGGCGAACCAGATCCGCGGGCAAGTCTTGCGGGACGGTGGCAATCAACGCCGGACCGAGTCGACCTCCTATCGAGGGCACCATTACGTCGAGGCTTATGTCGTCAAGGATGGTCTTTGTGTTGCGATCGATCACCACGTCGTGGTCGTCGTCTAGCTGCGACTTCAAACTAGATTGCTGCAGACATTTCGCTGCGCCCAAGCCAACCTACCGAGTCTTCGGGGGCGCTTTGTCAGTGACCACGAATCAGCCGAAGCTCTTTCCAGATGGTTTTCCAAGACCGATTGAACCGCTTCGTAAGTTCAGTTATCGGTACGCCCTCATCGTTGAGTCGACGTGCTTCCTGGATCTCAGCGGCTGTCATGCTGACCGGCCGGCGTTGCACGCCTAGTCGATTGAGTCGATGGTGCACAGTCCACTCCGTTGTACCGAGTGTTCGAGCGATGTCGGCTGGTCGCCACCCTGACTTGTACAGAGCCTCTATTTCATCGTTCTGTTCCTTAGTGAGCCGTGCCGGCCCTCGAACTATAGGTGGGGACTCGCGCTCAACGTTGGAGGAGGACGCTCGCCTATGAAGGTGAGATATCCGCTCTGCCTCCGTTGCGGAATTCAAGTAACGTCCCAGCAGGCGCACCAAGCATAAGCATTATTCATATTCATAAGGAGCTTTAACAGGGGCCCCTTCGTGGTGATGGGGCCTCCATTGCTGCCGTGGTACCTCATGCGCATTGAGGAGGCGAGAGACCCTTGACCTCTAACGCCCCTCCAGTGTCCCAGGTCGCGGGGCACCAGCACCTGGTTTCAGCCGTTTCGAGTGGCAAAACAACACTTAGGCATGTACCAATGAATTCTCAAGATAATGCGCCGTGTCAGATGACCGAGCGTGCGCCCCATACCAACCGGGACAAGTCCAGCAAATTTTCAGGCCACTAAGATCAATTACGCGTCGAAATGGATAGACGCTCTGGCGATGTGTTTACACTTCGGTTCCGGGAGGCTAAAATATATGCTAGGTATGCCATTACGCGTCTTTGTAAGTTACCAGCGGGATGACCTCGCAAGCGCCCAAACCCTGGAGTCTGTTCTACACGCCACTGGCATGAGAGCCTGGCGTGACCTTGAGTTTCTTCCTTTCGGAGCAGCGACCGAGGAGGAAGTAGTCCGCGCGATTCATGAGGACTGTGGAGCGTTCGTTGTTCTGGTGACAGAAAGCTCTTTAGAGTCAGACTTTATATGGCGAGTTGAGATACCCGCTGCGATCGAACGCGCAAAGTCCGCCGGTGGGGCGTTCCCGATCGTTCCTGTGTTCGCGGATCAGGCTCTCGTCAAGAAGTTCGCCAGTCGTTCGTTTTTGAGTGTGGCGCAGAACCTTGGTGATCAAAATGGGATCGTGCTTGATGGAACAGACGACCTTTCGGGTCTCAACAGGCTGGCGGGCAGGCTTCTCGAAGCGCTAATTCAAGATCAGGATTACACCCCAATTCGACTATTTACGCACGGAGATATCCCGACTCTAGACAGCCAGGATGTGGTCGTTGATCTACGAGCGGCTTTCTCGGACAGTATTCCGACCCCTGATCAATGGGCAAAGATCATCGTTCCGGGATTTCGTAACATTAAGCGAGCGTTGCTACACAAGCGGAGACCACAACGATCAGTCTGGCTGCCGTCAAGAGTTCACTTGTCTGCGGCGCTGGCATATGGATGGGTGTTTCGCGAGGTAACTGGATTCACTCTTGATCCATCAGACTCTCTGCTTGCCGAGAATCCGGAGGCGTTACTGGATCCGAGTGAGCTTCCCGGCATGATTGTCGATGTCGTCCCTGGAGATCGAAATAACTTTGACAATCTCGCTATGGCCATCTCTCTCGCTAAGGATGTGAGGCCGTCGCTTTCTCGAGCTGTTTCGAAGAGCAACTACGGTTTTGCGGCTTCCGCGCAACTTACTGCGTCATCACTTGGCCCGGCCTCGATCGTAAATACAACCCACGCCCGCCAACTTGCGAAACAGACTGTTGATGTCCTGCTCGCGCAGAAGGATAGGTTCCGCACAAGGGAAACGGATCTTTTCGTCAGCAGCTCGGTTCAATATGCCGCGTATCTCGGCTACTTTTTGAACGCGTGCGGGTTCTTTCGGTTTTGGCAGTTCAGTATGGTTCACGAAACTTACACCCCCGGAGTTGATCTAGCGCTTCTGTTTGACAACGATTCCTAGCTTGCTCGACTTCGCACAACCAGAAACTGAGCTGGCTAATCTTCTGGAGCGGCCGGTCGTTGCTTGAGTTCCGCCCCATAAGGCCCTCAGAGAACCTGATGATTGAAGTGAATTTTCGGCGACAGTCCACTTGTTCCATAGGCAGCGATTTGATCGATCTGCGGAGGGCTGATGGAAACAAGGCCGGTGCTCGATGGCGACGCGGTGACCAGCTACCGCATGCCGCGAATGATCAGCTCCCTACGAAGCGTGTTATAGGCAAAGCCAAGTCGAGTAGCGATCTGCTGAACCGACGTGCCTTGCTCGCGCAGCTCAATCGCCTCATCGATCTGGTTCTTCGACATGCCGAGTGGTCGGCGCTTCACTCCCATTCGGTTGAGTCGGTGATGCACCGTCCCCGGAGTTGTGCCGAGCTCGACCGCTATCTCGGTGGGGGTGCGTCCAGCCGTGTAGAGTGTCGCGATCTGCTCGTTCTGTTGCTGGGTCAGGCGTGAGGGCCCACGAACAGTGGGGGATTGGGTGCGCTCGACGCGTTCCGCCGCCGCTCGCCGACAGAGTTCACGAAGCCGCTTCACCTCTGGTCGTGAATTCAAGTATCGTCCCAGTACGCGCACCAAGCATGAGCATTATTCATGTTTTAGGGCATGATTCGACAGAGGTCACGATGTACCGAACGTGGCCTCTTTGCGTTTCTGAGGCTCTATTGGCATCCATTGGTGAAACGCCGGCGACCTCTGTCGCGGGGTTCTAGTCCCGGCACGTATCTGGGCATCGGTACATGATCTCGGGCCGTTTTGGTCAAATCTCGACCTCTGTCGGATGTACCGATGGTGTTGTTGAAAATGCACACGCTTGCATAATCGAGCCAAATCCTTCATAACTATACGCAGTCACCGCACCAGGCGTGGACCTCCGAGGAATCGGATCGATCCCCTGGAAGGGGTGAAGCAATGAGTGATCCCATCGATCATCCGGGCAGGATCATGCTCGAACAGCTCGACCTGAACATGGCAAGCCTGCAGGCACACATCGACGAGGAGGAGAAAGAAGCGCTCGAGATCTATTCGCGCCTTCTCATCGAAGAACTGCTGCAGTTCGCGCAGACAACGGACGTCCATAGGGCGCTCGATCGGGTATTCAACTCACAGAACCCGATCATGCCGTCAAGTCCTCTCGTTGAGTCGCTCACGTATTACCAGCAACTCTCGCAGCGGGCACATCGCAACGAGGGAGATCTGTTCCTACGAGCTTTCAACAGGGAACTTGCTCTTCGTGGCGAGAACTTCGTGTTGGCTCGACCGCATCACAGCTGGTTCATCGTCACCAAGAAGAAGGAGGCCTGATCATGGACAACCTCGATGGAACGAATTTCAACCTGATGTCCTGGAACGAGGAGTTGCAACGTTGGGGATGTGTCTTTGGCCCCATGGGCGCACGCGCTCCTCGGCGTGAGCAGGTCGAGGAGTACATCATCGAGCACTCAAAGCTCCCGCTCGATCAGTGGGATTTCACGGAAAGCGACAGGGGATGGTCTGCTTTCCCGAAGCCGGATGCTGAGCTACCGTAGCCGACTCCGTCGTACCAACTAGCCCCAATACCGTTCAATTAGATCACGATGGCTCGTTCGGGAGACCAATCCG
>JAZJZS010000014.1:0-25064 GCA_040389685.1 Actinomycetota bacterium | reverse complement strand
ACCTCCCCCACCGGACGGCACTACACCACCCGACCCACCATGCGACTCGCCACCAGCGAAGTGGTGCGGGCCTGACTCTGCGCATTCTCGTTGGCGGACGGCGCGGGGAAGTATCTCGGCGGCGGTCGCGGTCTACTCGAGAGACTCACCTGCGATGCGCGAAACCCCACGGCCACGAACAAAAAACTTGGGTGCACCCCCACCGTCCGTTGTGAGACGGCACAAACGTTTGGGAACGCACGAGTTCGGCGCAGTACGCTGACGAACATGAGCGATTACCGTCCCCCCGTGTCCGATCTGGCCTTCGTCCTCGAGCACGTTGTGGGATATCCGCAGGTCGCGGCGCTCCCCGGCTATGAGCATGCCGATCTCGACACCGTCGTCGGGCTTCTCGAGGAATGCGGCGACTTCATGGTGAAGGTCGTGGCTCCCACCAACCAGGCCGGGGATGTCGAGGGCGCCGTGCGCGACGCCGACGGCACCGTCCGCACACCGGCGGTCTTCACCCCCGCCTATCGGCAGTACGTCGACGCCGGCTGGGGCAGCGTGCCGTTCCCTGAGGAGTTCGGCGGCGGCGGATTCCCCTGGTCGGTCGGACTCGCCATCCAGGAGATGCTCGGCGCCTCCAACATGGCCTTCGCGCTGTGCCCGCTGCTCACCCAGGGCGCCATCGACGCGCTGCTGCACTACGGCAGTGACGAGCAGAAGAATGCCTACCTGCCGAAAATGATCAGCGGCGAATGGACCGGCACGATGAACCTCACCGAGCCGCAGGCCGGATCGGATGTCGGGGCGCTGACGACCCGCGCCGTGCCGAACGGAGACGGCAGCTACGCCATCACCGGGCAGAAGATCTTCATCACCTACGGAGATCACGACCTCACCGAGCAGATCGTGCACCTCGTTCTCGCCCGCACGCCCGGCGCGCCCGCCGGCACCCGCGGCATCTCCTGCTTCATCGTGCCCAAGTTCCACCTGTACGACGACGGTTCGCTCGGCGAGCACAATGGCGTATCCTGCCTGTCGATCGAGCACAAGCTCGGCATCCACGGGGCTCCGACCTGCGTGCTCTCCTACGAGGGCGCGACCGGTTACCTGATCGGGGAGGAGAACCTCGGCATGCGCATCATGTTCGTGATGATGAACAGCGCGCGCCTCTCGGTCGGCACCCAGGGCCTGTCGATCGGTGAGCGCGCCTACCAGGGTTCCCTCGCCTATGCCCAGGACCGCACGCAGGGAAGGGCGATCGGCGCCACTGCCGATTCGCCCATCATCGACTTCCCCGACGTGCGTCGCATGCTGATGACGCAGAAGGCGTACCTCTCCGCCCTTCGTCGCCTCGTGCTCTTCAACGCGGTTCAGATCGACCTCAGCACTCACGGCACCGACGAGGCCGCCCGGGTACGCGCCGGCGAGATCGTCGGACTTCTGACCCCGATCAGCAAGTCCTTCGGCACCGACCTCGGGGTCGAACTCACCTCCCTCGCCCTGCAGGTCTACGGCGGCATGGGGTACATCGAGGAGACCGGCGCCGCGCAACACTTCCGTGACGTGCGCATCACTCCGATCTACGAGGGCACCAACGGCATCCAGGCCGCCGACCTGGTCGGTCGAAAACTCGGCGTTCGAAACGGGGCATCCTTCCTCGAGTTCATCGCCAGCATGCGGGAGATCGACGCGGAACTCGCCGCCGCTGGCGACGCCTTCGACAGCATCCGGGTGCAATTGCGTACGCAACTCGACACCCTCGAGGAGGCGACCGGATGGATGCTTCGAACCGGTCTGTCCGACCCGAACGCGGTGCTGGCCGGGTCCTCTCCGTACCTGCGAATGTGGGGACTCACCGTCGGGGGCTGGTTGATGGCCCGTTCGGCTGTCGCGGGCGAGGCCACCGGCGACGCCGATCTCGCGGAGACCCAGCTCGTGCTTGCGCGATTCTATGCCGAGCAACTCCTTCCCCAGTCCGCCGGCCTGTTCGGCGCCGCCACCGGCGGGGCACGGGACCTGTTCGCCCTCGACGCCGACCTTCTCGCGGGATCGGCGCGGGTGCCGAGCCGCTCGCTCAGCTAGGTTCAGGTTGCCGGGGACGGCCGGAGAAGTGGATTCGGCGCCGGTAGAATCGGCCAATGCCCGCGACATCCGTCCCGTTGATCGGTCGTCTCTAGATGGTTGCGAAACCGCAGCTCTGGGAGCGGCCGGTCACCTACACGAGCATCGGGGCGACCCAGTCGTCCGACCTGCTGGCCAAGGCACCCGCGGGGTATCGGCCGTTTCGCCAGCGAACCCGCATCGGCCACGGTGACGCTCGCTGGGACTACGCCTGGAACGAGGTGATGTCGTGGGGCATCCAGCGCAACAGCGGATTCCGCATCGATGTGGCCGATGTGCCCGCCGCAGTGAGCGAACAGACCTACGTCCCGGTGGGGTTCGATGATTCGGGCTCGCCGATCGCGGCCTTACTCACTGACGACGAGGTCGTCTTCGGACCGCACGGTGCGCCCTTCATCGTGCCGGGAGACTCGGTGACCCTCGGCATCCCGTTCGGGCCGTTGCACGTCACCGCCCCGGCGAGGGTGGTCTATGTCGTCGACGATCTGAGGCGAAAGGGCTTCGCCTACGGCACCCTTCAGGGTCACCCGGAGAGCGGTGAAGAGTCCTTCATCGTCGAACAGACGGATGACGGATCGGTCTGGCTCGAGATCAGTGCCTTCTCCCGGCCGGCGAATGCGTGGTGGTGGCTCGTCTATCCGGTGCTGCGACTCTCGCAGGCGTTTTACACGCGGCGATATTTCGAATCTCTTTCGGCTGCTCTCCCTGCCGCCGGGGCCTGATGCCGAGCGCCCTTCCGCTCGCGGACCCCGCGCCCACTGACGGTGCACTTCCGTCATCCGTGACCGTTGGCGCCACCGAACGCAACTTCGGCGTCTACCTTCATGTGCCGTTCTGCCGGGTGCGCTGCGGGTACTGCGACTTCAACACCTACACCTCCGATGAGTTGCGCGGGGCGAAGCGAAGCGACTATGCCGACCAGGCCATCGCCGAGGTAGCCTTCGCCCGGGAGATCCTGCGAGGTGCGGGTCTGCCGCCACGGCCCGTGTCCACGGTCTTCTTCGGCGGCGGCACCCCGACCATGCTTCCCGTCACCGATCTCGCGGCGATGCACGCGGCCGTGGTCGACACCTGGGGGCTGGTCGACGGTGCGGAGGTCACGACCGAGGCCAACCCCGATTCGGTGGATGCCAATTACCTCCGTTCCCTCGCCGCTGCGGGTTTCACGCGGATCTCGTTCGGCATGCAGTCAGCGGTGCCTCACGTGCTGGCGACTCTCGAGCGCACCCACGATCCCGAGCGGGTTCCCCTCGTCGTGCAGTGGGCGCGGGACGCCGGCCTCGGAGTGAGCCTTGACCTCATCTACGGCACTCCGGGGGAATCGCTCGCCGACTGGCGTGCATCACTCGACCAGGCGATCGCGCAGCATCCGGATCATCTCTCGGCCTATTCGCTCATAGTGGAGGACGGCACCAGGCTTGCGAGACAGATTCGGCGCGGCGAGGTGGCGCAGCTCGATGAAGACCTCCAGGCCGACATGTACGAACTGGCGGATGAACTGCTCGGCGCCGCCGGCTACGGCTGGTACGAGGTGAGCAACTGGTCGCGTGAGTCGTCGGCAGCCGACCCCGGAATCAGTGACGGTGCGGAGCATCGATCCCGCCACAATCTCGCCTACTGGCAGGGTCACGACTGGTGGGGGATCGGCCCGGGGGCCCATAGCCACGTGGGAGGTGTGCGCTGGTGGAACGTGAAGCATCCGGCAGCGTATGCCGACCGGATCGCTTCGGGGGCGTCGCCGGCAGTGGGAAGAGAGACCCTCGACGACGAGACTCGACGGGTGGAAAGCGTGCTGCTCGGAACCCGCATCCGCGAGGGCTTGGTCATCGCGCAGTTGCCCGAAAGCGCGCGCACGGCCGTCGCCGGCCTGATCGGCGACGGACTCGTGGATGGGGCATCCGCGATCCGGGGGGTGATGGTACTCACCCTGCGCGGCCGGCTGCTTGCTGACGCGGTGGTTCGTCGGCTGCTCGAGTAGGCCCGCTCAGCCGGTCACGAACCTGAGCGCCACAGGGTAGGTGTAGAACTGGCCTCGGTTGGCGGCGATCGCGGCGAGGATGCTGAACACGACGTTGACCACGGCGACGGCAAGCAGAATGACGAAGCCGACGACGATCCAGAGGGTGAAGAACCCCACGACGTATCCGAGCAGAACGGTGAGCTGGAAGTTGAGGGCGGTGCGGGTGTGTTCCCGGATGAACGGACCGCGGTCCCGAAGAACGAAGTAGCCGATCAGTGCGGGAAGGAAATGGAAGAAGATCGCACCGAGGTGCACGAGCGTCGCCCACAGCTTCTCGTCGCTCGGGCTGAGTGGCTGGGTGGTCTGGTACGGGTTCGGCGTGTTATCTGACATCCGCCCATTAAAGCAACAAGCCCGGTCGCGAGTGCGACCGGGCGTGTTGGGGTGGGATGTTACTTGATGAATCGGAACGAGAACGGGTAGCGGTACGAGCCACCCTGGTTCACTTTGACGCCACCGAGAATCGAGAAGACGACGTTGGCGATCCAGATGAGGAAGCCGATCAAGGGGAAGATCAGGGTCACCGCACCAGCTCCCGCGACGAAGAGCACGGCGGAGAGGATTGCGGAGACGATCTGCCAGCCGATGAAGACGATGAGGAAGGTGATTTGCCAGTTCAGGGCTTCCTTGGCCTCGACCCGTGTGCGCGTTCCTCGATCCTTCAATACGAGGAAGATGATAAGGGAGGGGAGAATCCACAGGATTCCGCCGAAGTGAGACAGGGATGCCCAGAGCTTGTCATCCGCCTCGGAAAGCGGTGCCGCGGCCTGCGGTGAGGCCGGCTGGGAGAGAGGGTCAGTCATGTGCGGAGCCTTTCGATGAGCGGGTCGATCCTGCGTGTGGCCAGAATCGATATCGGGCGTGCTCTCGCTCGGCCCCCGATGGAGGTCGGTGCACGAGTACATGCATAAGGTAGCGCTCCGGTTGCCCTGCGTGCAATGCCTGCCCCGGTGTCCGTCACGGTAGAATTGGCAGTCGACAGCCGCGAGTGCCAAGCAGGAGTGGTGCGACCCGAGGAGTGAGGTGATCCGGATGGTGTCAGAGCGCGGACTTGACGTACTCCGAGTCATCGTGCAGGACTACGTCGCCTCACGGGAGCCGGTCGGCTCGAAGTCCATAGTCGACCGACACGCGTTCGGAGTCTCGGCGGCGACGATCCGGAATGACATGGCGCTGCTCGAAGAGGAAGAGCTCATTGCGGCACCGCACACCTCATCTGGGCGCATCCCCACCGACAAGGGCTACCGCGTTTTCGTCAATCAACTCGCCGACCTGCGACCGCTGAGTCCGGCCCAGCGCACCGCCATCGAGACCTTCCTCGGGTCATCCGCGGATCTCGACCAGGTGCTTGTGCGCACCGTGCGGTTGCTCTCGCAACTCACCCACCAGGTGGCGCTCGTGCAGTATCCCTCGCTTTCCCGCTCACGCATCCGGCACGTGGAACTCGTGCGACTGGCATCCACCCGGGTGATGACGGTGCTCATCACCGACACGGGACGGGTGGAACAACGGCTGATCGAGGTCTCACCCGAGATGGATGACCTGTTCCTCGGGCAGCTCGGCACGAAACTGAATGCGACTCTCGGGGGGCTCGGGCTCGCCGAAGCGGCCGAGCGTCTCGCGCAGCTGCCTGACCAGTTCCCCACCAATCGCGCGGGGCCAGTGGCGCGAATCGCGTCCGCGCTGATCGAGCAGGTGCTCGCGAACCGTCACGACAAAATGGTCATGGCGGGAACGGCGAATCTCGTGCGCACCGAGGAAGACTTCAGCGGAAGCATCTACCCTGTGCTGGAGGCCATCGAAGAACAGGTGACCCTGCTTCGATTGTTCAGCGAGATGGAGCCAGAGCAGAACGGCTTCTCGGTATCGATCGGCAAAGAGAATGCGTCGTTCGGCCTCGGGGAGACCTCGGTTCTGGCCACGGGGTACGCGAGCTCCGGCGGAGAGGTGTCGCGCCTCGGGGTGATCGGCCCCACCCGAATGGACTACTCGAACAACATTGCGGCCGTGAGAGCAGTCGCCCGCTACCTGTCACGCCTGCTCGGCGAAGACTGAAGAACTGAAGGAATTTGATTGGCTGACCACTACGAAGTACTCGGTGTCGACCGCAGCGCGACAACCGACGAGATCAAGAAGGCGTACCGACGACTGGCCCGGGAGTTGCATCCCGATGTGAACCCGGGAGCGGATGCCTCGGAGCAGTTCAAGCTCGTCACGCACGCCTACGACGTGCTCTCCGACACCCAGCAGCGCCAACAGTACGACCTCGGTCCGCAGTCCGGCTTCGGCGGCCAAGGCGGAGCCGGCTTCGGCGGTTTCGGTGACATCTTCGAGTCGTTCTTCGGCGGTGGCCAGACCCGCGGACCACGGTCGCGCCGGGAGCGCGGCCAGGATGCCCTCGTGCGTGTCGAAGTCGACCTCGCCGACATCATCTTCGGAACCACCCGCGACATCGAGGTCGACACGGCAGTTCTCTGCGAGACCTGCAACGGGTCGTGCTGCGCGCCAGGCACGACACCGGTCACCTGTGACATCTGTCACGGTAGCGGCCAGCTCCAGCGAACCGTTCGCAGCCTTCTTGGCAACGTGATGACATCGAGCCCCTGCGGCACCTGCCGCGGCTATGGCACCGTGATCCCGAATCCCTGCCCGACCTGCCAGGGACAGGGCCGCGTTCGTGCGCGTCGCAGCATCCCGGTCGACATCCCGGCAGGAGTCGACACCGGCCTGCGGTTGCAAATGCCCAACCAGGGTGAAGTCGGGCCGGCCGGTGGAACCGCCGGCGACCTCTACCTCGAGATCAAGGTGCGCCACCACGACGTCTTCAGCCGCAACGGCGACGATCTGCTTGCCACGCTCGAGGTGCAGATGACCGATGCCATCCTCGGCACCAAGACCACGCTCAAGACGCTGGATGGCGAGGTCGCGATCGAGATCAGGCCGGGAACCCAGAGCGCCGAGGTGATCACGATCAAGGACCGCGGGGTGACCCACCTGCGCGGCAGCGGGCGCGGCGACCTGAAGATCGGTGTGCAGGTGACCACTCCGGTCAAGCTCAACCACAAGGAGCAGGACCTCATCAAGCAGTTCGCGGGCAGCCGCAAACCGATCCAGCCGACCCTCACGCACTTCCAACAAGGTCTGTTCCAGAAGCTGCGCGACCGGTTCCTCAACATTTGATAAATGGCTCACTTCTATCTGAGTGAACAGCTGGTTTCCGCCGCTGTCGGCGAACGCGTGACGGTCGGTGGGGCGGAAGCGCGTCACGCCGTCACGGTGAGTCGGATCGTGACGGGGGAGTCGATCACGATCGGCAACGGTGCTGGACTGGTGATCTCCGGCTCGGTGGTCTCGGCGCAGCACACCGAATTCGTCGTGGAGGTCGAGACGGTCGTCGAGACACCGGCAGCCTCGCCCGCGATCTGGCTCGTCCAGGCTCTCGCCAAGGGGGACCGCGACGAGCTGGCGGTGCAGCAGGCCACCGAGCTCGGCGTGGACGGGGTGATCCCCTGGTCGGCCCAGCGCTCGATCGTGAAGTGGGAGGGGGTAAAGGTGCAGAAGGGCCACGATCGCTGGAGCGCGATCGTGCGGGAGGCAAGCAAGCAGTCGATGAGACCGTGGGTTCCGGAGGTCGGCGACCTGGCATCCCTCGCGGTGCTGGTCGCGTTGGCCGCAGAGACGCGGATGCTTCTGCTCCAGCCGACCGCGGAGCGCACGCTGAGCACGCTCGAGCCTGACGATCGCGATGTGGTGCTCGTCGTCGGACCGGAAGGCGGCATCGCGCCGTCGGAACTCAGCCGGCTCGAAGCGGCGGGAGCCACATCCGTGCGGCTCGGAGACACGATCCTGCGCACGTCGACGGCCGGGCCAGCGGCAGTCGCGGTGCTGAACGCCAGGCTCGGGCGTTGGTGATCCTAACGCGCGAAGCCGCGAGCGCGAAGGGATGCCGCCCCCACTTCGTGGTGGCGGACGGCATCGGTCCGCAGAGCCCGCAGAGCGTGATCGCCGCAGCGTGCCCTGCCGGGCCCGCTGTGGTCAGGTGCGCTGTGAAATGCAGATGAAATTGCCTTCGCTGTCACGGAACCAGGCGGCCTTCATGCCGTCCATCGTTGCGATGCCGTCGACCGTCTTCATGCCCGGAACGTCGTATTCTTCGAACACGACACCGTGATCGCGCATCCTGGCCATCTCGCTCTCCAGGTCGTCCGACATCCAGCCCATTTGAGTGTTCTGGGCGGTGCCTGCGTTCGCGGTCTCATAGATCTCGAACGCCGACTCGGGTGTGAGGTGATATATCAGCGATCCGTGGTCGACCTGGTCGGGGTCGAGGTTGAGCTTGTCGTGATAAAACGCTCGTGCCCGCTCGAGGTCGGCAGCAGGCAAAACGGTGTGCAATTCCTTCATCATGGTCTTCTCCTTTGAGACGGTGACGCGAGAACTGGATGCAGTGAGCGCGCGACCCGTCGAGCCGCGAACTCAGGGTGGGAGCGCTGCCGCTGAGTCGCGCGAGCGGGTCAAGCAGACACGTATCCGAGACCGGCGATCGACCAGGGCGATCCGCCGACTGTGAGGTTGTGGCCGCTATCGTACGCCTCGGCGCGACGGCTCGGAAGGTGTCGTGTGGTGCTGGGGTAGAAGGGCGTGCTCGGGCGCTGGTAGCGAACGCCGGCCCGCAGGTCGGCGGCGTCGCTTACCCTTGAGACATGTCGACAATGGCCGAGCCCTCCCTGTTCACGCGCATCGTCGCGCGCGAGATCCCGGCGGACATCGTCTTCGAGAACGAGCGGATCATCGCCTTCCGGGACATCGCTCCGAAGGCCCCCGTGCACCTGCTCGTTGTGCCGAAGACCGACGCCTTCACCAACGTGACGGAACTGGCGGCGGGGGACCCCGCTTTGCTGGCCGAAGTGGTCGCCGTGGTGCAAGGTCTCGCTGACGAGCACTGCGACGGCCAGTATCGCCTAGTCTTCAACACCGGCCCTCGCGCCGGGCAGACCGTCTTCCACGTTCACGCCCACCTGCTCGGTGGAATACTCTCCGAAGGAACCCTTGGCCAGTAGCGATCCGACGCCCGCCCGTTCCCCCGAGGAGCAGGCCGCGCAACACGCCGTCATCCGCGTCGATGGGGTCGTGATGGTGCGACTGCTCGGCCCGCAGGATCGGCTGCTCAAGATCATCGAGAGGCAGTATCCGAAGGTCTCCATGCTTGTGCGCGGCAATGAAATCACCCTGGACGGTGATCCCCGCCAACTGGATGCCGCCAGACGGCTCGTGCAGGAGTTGGTCGCGATGGTGCGCGGCGAGAACGAACTCGACGATCGCAGCGTCACCGAGTCCGCGAAGATGCTCGCCACCGACCGGCGGGTGAGCCCAGCAGAGGTGCTCAGCCAGGCCATTCTCACCAGCCGGGGTAAGAGCATCCGGCCGAAGACGCTAGGCCAGAAGGACTACGCCGACGCGATCGACGAGAACACCATCGTCTTCGGGATCGGTCCGGCGGGCACCGGCAAGACCTATCTCGCGATGGCGAAGGCCGTGCAGTCCCTGCAACGCAAAGAGGTCGAACGGATCATCCTCACCCGTCCGGCTGTCGAAGCCGGCGAGCGTCTCGGCTACCTGCCCGGCACGCTCACCGAGAAGATCGATCCCTACCTGCGCCCGCTCTACGACGCGCTCAACGAGATGATGGATCCGGAGCTCGTTCCACGACTGCTCGCCGCCGGTACCATCGAGGTCGCCCCTCTCGCCTACATGCGCGGCCGCACGCTGAACAACGCCTTCATCGTGCTCGACGAGGCGCAGAACACCACGCCGGAGCAGATGAAGATGTTCCTCACCCGGCTCGGCCACGGCTCGAAGATGGTGATCACGGGCGACATCACCCAGGTGGACCTGCCGCTCGGGTCGAGCGGTCTCCGGCTCGTGACGCGCGTGCTCGACGGGATCGACGAGATCCATTTCGCCAGGCTGACCAGTGAGGATGTGGTTCGCCACAACCTCGTCGGCCGCATCGTCGACGCCTACACCAAGTACGATGCGGAGCGGCAGGCCGCGCGCGCCGACCCGCACGGTGACCGGAACAGGGACTGACAGTGAGCATCGAGATCAACAACGAGTCCGTCATCCCGGTGGATGAGGTCGCGTTGCAGCGCCTGGCGATCTACGCGCTCGACCACCTGCACGTGCACCCGGATGCCGAACTCGCGATCGTGCTGGTGGACGAGGGCGCGATGGAACAGCTTCACCTGCAGTGGATGGACGAGCCCGGCCCCACCGACGTGCTCAGCTTTCCGATGGACGAGCTTCGCCCCGGCACCGAGGAGTCGATGACCCCCGCCGGTCTCCTCGGCGACATCGTGCTCTGCCCGCAGGTGGCGATCGCCCAGGCCGAAGCGGCGGGCCACAGCCCGCTCGACGAGCTTCTCCTGCTCACCGCCCACGGCATCCTGCACCTCCTCGGGTTCGACCACGCCGAGCCGGAGGACGAGACGAAGATGTTCGGCACCCAGCGCGAGATCCTCGCCGGTTTCGCTCTCGCCGAGCGACGATCGAAGTAGCCGCCGATGATCGCGCTCTTCGTCAGCGTCGCGGTGCTGTTGGTGACCTTCGGCGGTCTCCTCGCCGCGGCCGACGCGGCACTGAGCGTGCTCTCCCGCTCTGACCTTCTGGAGATCGCGGTGACATCGCGGGCGAGAAGGTCCCTCACCGCGATCGCAGCGGATGTCGGCGCTCACGTGAATGCCGTCAACTTCATGCGGGTGGTTGCCGAGACCACGGCAGCCGTGCTCGTCACGCTCGCCTTCGCCTCCGTGTTTTCGCAGTGGTGGTTGGCGCTGCTCGCCTCCGCATTCATCATGACCGTGGCATCCTTCGTGCTGGTCGGTTCCAGCCCGCGCAGCGTCGGACGGGTGCACGCCCGCACGGTGGTGCGGCTGAGCGGGTGGACGGTGCACGCGATCCGTCTTCTCCTCGGACCGATCGCCGCTGCCCTTGTCGCCATCGGCAATCGGGTGACCCCAGGACGCACCGCCACCTTCGCCTCCGAGGAGCAGCTGCTGAGCATGGTGGACGAGGCCACCGAGCTGGAGGTGCTCGATGAAGATGATCGCGAACTCATCCACTCGATCTTCGAGTTCAGTGACACGGTCGTGCGCGAGGTGATGATCCCGCGCACCGACATGGTGACTATCGACAGCGACGAATCGATCGGCGCGGCCATGGGACTGTTTCTCAGCCGGGGAGTGTCCCGCGTGCCGGTGATCGGCCTGGACGTCGACGAGGTTATCGGCGTGCTCTACCTTCGGGATGTGGCTCGCCTCAGCTACGAGCATCCGCACGACATCGACGCAGTCACTCTCGCCTCTCTCGTACGCCCCGCGCGATTCATCCCGGAGTCAAAGAAAGCGGATGACACACTGCGCCAGATGCAGCTGGAATCCAACCATCTCGCAATGGTCGTCGACGAATACGGCGGAATCGCGGGGCTGGTGACGCTCGAAGACCTGATCGAAGAGTTGGTGGGAGACATCTCCGACGAGTACGACCACGAGATCATCGAGGTCGAAGATCTGGGCGACGGCAAGTACCGGGTGACTGCCCGTTTGCCGGTGGACGAGCTCGGTGAACTGTTTGAGATCGACCTCGACGACGACGATGTCGATTCCGTAGGAGGACTCATCACCAAGGCCCTCGGACGGCTGCCCCTTCCCGGGTCCGTCGCGACTTTCTCGGGGCTCATCCTCACCGCCGAACGGACGGAGGGTCGCCGTAAGCGCCTCAGCACCGTGCTTGTCGAGCGAGACCAGGCCCTGAGCGATGCGCAAGCCGCGTTCCGGGTCCCCAAGCCGAAAGACGCCAAGCCGAAAGACGCCAAGCCGAAAGACGCCAAGCCGAAAGAGGCCAAGCCGAAAGACGCCAAGCCGAAAGACGCCAAAGTGAAAGAAAGCGGTGATTGAGCGTGTCGCTTATCCCTGAAGACCCCTCCCAGTTCCGGGCCGGTTTCGTGTCGTTCGTCGGCCGGCCGAATGTGGGCAAGTCGACGCTGACGAATGCCCTGGTCGGGGAGAAGGTGGCGATCACCTCATCGAAGCCGCAGACCACGCGACGTGCCATCCGGGGCATCGCGCACTACACGACCGGGCAGCTGATCCTCGTCGACACCCCCGGAATGCACCGCCCGCGCACCCTTCTCGGCGAGCGTTTGAACAGCATCGTGCAGACCACCCTTGGTGACGTGGATGTCGTGGCCTTCTGCATGCCGGCGGATGAGAAGATCGGCCCCGGCGACCGCTATATCAACGAACAGCTCGATTCGTTCCCGCGCGCGAAGAAGGTAGCGATCGTCACCAAGATCGATGCGACCTCCCGACCCCAGGTCGCCGCGCAGCTGCTGGCGATATCGGAGCTGCGCGAATGGGAGGCGATCATCCCGGTTTCGGCGACCAGCCGCATCCAGCTCGACACTCTCGCGGCCGAACTGATCAAGCTTCTCCCTGTCTCCGAGCCGCTGTACCCGGCGGATGCGGTCACCGAGGAGGGCCTCGAATCGCGCATCAGTGAACTCGTGCGCGAGGCGGTGCTCGAGGGCGTCGAAGACGAACTTCCGCACTCGATTGCGGTGACCATCGACGACATCATCGAGCGCGACGACAAGGACCTCGTGGAGATCTACGCCAACCTCTTCGTGGAGCGCGACAGCCAGAAGGGAATCATCATCGGTCACCAGGGATCGCGACTGGCGGATGTCGGAGCTCGCGCCCGGGCCCAGATCGAGCCGCTCGTGGGCAAGCAGGTCTTCCTGTCGATCCGGGTGAAGGTGGCCAAGGACTGGCAGCGCGACCCGAAGCAGCTGGGGCGGCTCGGTTTCTAAGCGCCGGAACCGCGGCGACCCGGCCCGCTACATCTCGAGGATGATTTCCCCCGCGATCGGCTCAGCGAGCTCACGAGCCGCCTACGGTGGAGGGATGTTCCGCACCCTCCGCCGGTACCAGGTCGTCACCGACCTGTCGATCGCAGGCGGGTTCACGCTCGTGCAGTTCCCAGGCCAATTCACCACTCACACCGGCTGGGTCTCCGCCGCGGTTCTCCTGGTGTTCTCCGCCGCCCTGGCGCTTAGGCGGCTGAGTCCCTTGCTCGCGCTCGGCGGTGCGTGGCTCGGCGCCCTGCTCCAGATGGTCTTCGCGGTCGAATCGCCGCAGTACTTCGACCTGGCCGTGCTCGCGATCCTCTTCACCACCTCCTCTTACGGCGGTCGCGTGCTTCGGTGGGTGGGGCTCGCCAGCGCGATCGTCGGCTCTGTCATCGTGACCCTCTACCTGGTCGTGTTCAGTGGGGGACACAACAACTTCGGCATGAGCCTGGCCACTCTCCCGTCGATGCTGTCGAGTGCTGCCCTTGTCTTCTCCGGCTCCCTCGCCGCATTCGGGCTCTCCTGGACTCTTGGTCTGCTCGCGCGAGCCGTGCGACGCTCGCGGCAGAGTCGCGAGGCTCAGGTGGTTGCCGAGCAGGATGTCATCGTCGAGCAGGAGCGCAACCGCATCGCCCGCGACATGCACGATGTCGTCGCCCACTCGCTCGCGGTGGTGATCGCGCAGGCCGACGGGGCACGGTACGCCCGCCATGCCGATTCGGACGAGGTGGATCTGGCGCTCACGACCATCTCAACGACGGCTCGGGAAGCGCTCGGCGATGTGCGCATCCTGCTCGGACAGCTGCGCCACAGCCAGGGCGGGACTCCCCAGCCGATGCTGGTCGATCTCGATGCGCTGGTCGACCAGATGCGCAGCGCCGGTCTCGTGGTGAGCCGGGAGAGCGTCGGCGAGGATCGACCGCTCGGCACCGCACAGCAGCTCGCGGTCTACCGCATCACCCAGGAGGCGCTCACGAACGCCCTGCGTCATGGGGACACCGAGCGCGAGGAGGTGCGGCTCATCTTCGCGTGGAAGGCAGATGCGCTTCGCCTCGTTATCTCGAGCGCGGCCACCGATCCGCGCGGAGCAGACGAGATCCACCCGGGACACGGCCTCGCGGGAATGCGCGAGCGGGCGGTGCTGGTGGGCGGCACCTTCTCGGCGGGTATTGACGACGGGCGGTGGATCGTCACTGCGACCATTCCCCTGAGCCTCGAGGCGATGATGCTGTGAGTGTCATCCGCGTCGGGCTCGTCGACGACCAGTCGCTCTTCCGTGCCGGCGTGCGCATGCTCGTCGACTCGCAGGCCGATCTCGAGGTCGTGGGTGAGGCTGGAAACGGTGTCGAGGCCGTCGCGATGGCCGCCGAGACGCGCCCCGATGTGATCCTGATGGACATCCGGATGCCGGTGATGGACGGCATCGCCGCCACCACCGAGGTGCTGAAGCGAGCGGATGCCCGCGGCGGCAGCCTCCCCCGCATCATCGTGCTCACCACCTTCGATCTCGACGAGGCGGCAACCAGGGCGATCCGAGGGGGCGCGAGCGGATTCGTGCTGAAGGACGCCAACCCCGAGTTCCTACTCGCGGCGATCCGCACGGTCCACGCGGGCAATGCCGTGATCGCGGCATCCGCCACCCGGGAGCTGTTCGAACATTTCACGCCGGCGGGAGCGCATCGCGTGGCTCCGGCGACCTTCACGCAACTGACCGCACGGGAACGCGACATCTTCCAGCTCGCCGCCCGCGGGCTCAGCAATGCCGAGATCGCGTCGGGGGAGTACCTGAGTGAGGCGACGGTGAAGACGCACATCAGCCGCATCCTCGGCAAGCTCGGGCTGCGCGACCGGGTGCAGCTCGTGGTCTTCGCCTTCGAGAACGGGTTGAACGCGTAGCGGCGGAGTGCGAAATCATCCGCTCGATGTACAGAGGTCGAGACCTGCGCCCGAGGCCCGCATCGAGGGTCGAAACTAGCGTCGAAGCATGTCATTCAACCATTCCAAGGCCGGGCTAGTCGCCCGGGTCTCCCACCTCACCAAGTCCTACGGATCGGCCTCCAACACCGTCACCGCGCTCGACGACGTCTCCATCGGCATCCGCTCCGGCGATTTCACGGCCATCATGGGACCGAGCGGGTCGGGCAAGTCCACACTCATGCACATCATGGCCGGACTCGACACGGCCACCTCGGGAGCTGCGTGGCTCGGCAACACCGAGATCACCGGCCTGCGGGATGCCGACCTCACCATCCTGAGGCGGCGGCGGGTCGGCTTCGTGTTCCAGGCATTCAACCTCGTGCCGACGCTCGACGTCAGCGGCAACATCATTCTGCCGTTCGAGCTCGACGGGCGTCGCCCCACCCGCGACGAGTCCGCCTGGATCGACGGGTTGATCGACTCGCTCGGTCTCGGCGACCGCCTGGAACACCGCCCCCATGAGCTCTCGGGCGGCCAACAGCAGCGGGTCGCCATCGCCCGTGCTCTCGGCACCCGACCCGACCTGGTCTTCGCCGACGAGCCGACGGGCAACCTCGACTCCCGCACCGGACGCGAGGTTCTCTCCCTGCTTGCGGCGGCCAGTGCCGAATACCGGCAGAGCATCGCGATGGTCACCCACGACCCGGTCGCGGCGAGCTATGCCGACCGCATCCTGTTCCTCGCCGATGGGCGCGTCGTCGACGATCGCGCAAAGTCCTCCGCCGAAGAGATCTCCCGGTTCATGCTCTCGATGGAGAAGGCCGCATGAGGCGCCCGCTTGCCGAGCATCTCCCGAGCACTCTCGTCGCCACCCTCAGCGCGGCCTTCGGAGTCAGCCTGCTCGAGACCACTGGCGTGCTCGCGCAGGTTATCTCGGCAGACACGGTCACGGGCGAGAAAGACACCGTCGCACTGCTCCTGCCGCTCGTCGCTTCGATCTTCATCGTGATCGCTGTCTATGTGGGGGCGATCGTCACGGCTAACACCTTCGAGACGATCATCGCCGGTCGCACCCGCACTATCGCGCTCTATCGCCTGATCGGCTCGAGCGCGGCGGACCAGCGGCGGGCGGTCGCCCGGGAAGGCCTGTCCGTCGGCGCGATCGGATCCGTGCTCGGTGGCGTAATCGGCACCGTCATCGCTGTCAGCCTCATCAGCCTGTCGATCGCGACCGGGCTCGTGCCGTCTGCGGTCTATCGCTACGTCGAGCCGGTGATCGCGCTGCCGATCGTCGCGGTGGTGCTGACGACCTGGCTCGCGTCGTGGGTCGGCTCCCGACGGGTTCTTCAGGTCTCCCCGATTCAGGCGACGGGAGCAGCGGTGGAAAAGTCCCTCGACGAGGCGACAGGAAGCCGTGGCCGCAGCGTCGTCGCCATCGTCTTGTTCACCGTCGGTGGTGCTCTCCTCGTGCTCGGCATGCTCATCGGCCTGGTGAACGCCGCCGGTGTGCTGGTCGGGGTGGTCGGCGGGCTGTTCTCCTTCACCGGCCTGGTGCTCGGTTCGCAACTGGTGATGCCCATCGCCCTCAGACTGACCGGGCGGATGTTCGGACGAAGCGCCCCGGCACGGCTGGCCGCGGAGAACGCGGTGCGGTATCCGGAACGCAGTTCCCGCACCACGATCGGCCTCGTGATCGGGGTCACCCTGGTCACGATGTTCGCGGTCGCGGTGGAGAGCTATCGGGCTATCATCGCGGCGGCACAGAGGTCCCAGCCCGAGGAATATCAGGGAACGGACCAGGTACTTCTGGTCACTGTGGTCGTGTTCTCCGTGCTCATGGGGTTCAGCGCGCTCATCGCAGCCGTCGGCATGGTGAACAACCTGTCGATGAGCGTGTTGCAGCGCACGCGGGAACTCGGACTGCTTCGGGCGCTCGGCTTCACCCGCCGACAGGTGCGCACGATGATCCTCGCCGAGAGTGCCCAGCTGACGGTCGCGGCCGTGCTGGTCGGGCTGGTGCTCGGTACCTTCTACGGGTGGGCGGGCGCCCAGTCGCTGCTCGGATCGATCACCGGATCACCCGGTCTCGTGATCCCCGCGATCCCGCTGGGTCTCCTCGTGATCCTGGCCGGTGCGTCAGCGGTGCTCACGCTGGCGGCATCAATCACCCAGTCGCGCCGGGCGACCCGGATCGCGCCGGTGGCGGCTCTGGCCGTCGAGTGAGAGCGCGTCGCGGGCTGTCACAGCCGTCGACCAGCTTAGAGCGGGATTTCCCTGAGGGCTCTCACAGGGAGCGCGTCCGTGTCGGCTGACGCGCCCGAATGTTCGCAATACTGAGCCGGGCGCAATCGCTGAGTCCAGTTCGGGAGTACCACCCATGTTTGACACCCTGCTCGGGCTGCGGTTGCTGACCGGGCCGTTCCCGATCATCGTGTACGCGGTGAGCCTGATCAGTCTGGTAGTGCTCGGTTCCCGGCGACCGGTGCGGCGATGGCTGCCCATCCAGATGCTCGGAGCGCTCCTCGGCGTGGGAATCGGGTATCTGCTTGCCTGGCTGGTGAGCGATGTGTGGAACAGCTTCGGGGTCTCCCTCACCCCGACCACTCGACTCTGGTTCGGTCTCGGCGTCGGTGGCGTCGGTTTCGCCCTCGCCGGCCTGTGGAGGGCACGGGCACGGCGGGTTGTGCTTGGTGCCGCCTCCGTGGTGCTCTTCGCGTTCGCCGGGGCGGTCGGAGTGAACGTGGATATCGCAGAATTCCCCACTCTTGGTTCGGCACTGGGGGTGGGGACGATTTCTCGGCTCAGCCTCCCGAGAGTCACACCGACACCCGCGCCCAGTCCGACACCCACGACCCCACAGACTCTCGCCCAGACCTGGACCGCCCCCGCAACCATGCCAAAAGTGGGAACTGTGGGCACGGTCACCATTCCCGCAACGGTCTCCGGTTTCACTGCCCGTGCCGCCGTCGTGTATCTGCCGCCGGCCGCCCTGGTGAAGAACGCGCCGCGACTTCCCGTGCTGGAGATGCTGTCGGGACAACCGGGGGCACCGTCGAACCTCATTACCTCCGGCAACCTCGCGGCGATCATGGATGCCTATGCGAACCAACACGCCGGCCTCGCCCCGATAGTCGTGATCCCCGACCAGCTCGGCGCTCCCGGGCTCAATCCCATGTGCGTCGATTCCGCCCTCGGAAAATCGGCAACCTACCTCACGGTCGACGTGCCCAATTGGATCAACAAAAATCTTCGCGTGCTGGCCGATCGTCGGGATTGGGCGATCGGCGGCTTCTCTCAAGGGGGCACCTGCTCGATCCAACTCGGCGCGAGGTATCGCGGCCTGTACGGGAACATTCTCGACATCGCCGGAGAACTCGCCCCGCATCGTGGCTCGATCCCGGCCACTGTCGCGAGCGCGTTCGGTGGTTCCGCGGCGGCCTATGCGGCCGCGGCTCCTGTCGCATTGCTCGCGTCCGGCGCGCCCTACGCCGACACCTTTGCCATCTTCGCGGTCGGACAGAATGACGCTCGGTTCGGCGCGGCATCCGCCACAGTGGCCGCGGCGGCCCGGGCCGCCGGCATGAAGGTGACTGAGATCGTCTCGCCGGGCACGGCGCACGACTGGAAGACCGTTCAGTTTGCGATTCGGCAGGCGATTCCGCTGCTCGGCGATCGGTGGGGCCTCTGATGAGACGGTGGATAGCCCAACGGCGGGTGAGCCTGACGATCGCTGGAATCATGCTGGTGCTCGCATTCGTCACCGGCTCCCTGCTTCGCGGACCTCGCCTCGGGCTTCGCCTGACGGCGGGCACCGGACTCGAAGCGTTCCTCGACACACGCAATTACTTCTCACCGGTCACGTCGGTGCTCTTCTCCTCCAGCGTGCTCGAACTGCTCCTCGCAGTAGCGGCACTCGTCACATTGGTTGGCGCAGCGGAGAGGCTGATGGGCTGGTGGCGCACCCTGCTCGCGTTCGTGGTCACGGCCTATGTCGGTGCGGGCATCGGCATGCTGCTGCAGGGTGTGGGCCTCCTTGCGCGCGAAGTATGGGCGGTGCGCATCGAGGAGACTGTTGTCTTCGACCCCTTCACCGCGATCTCCGGCACGCTGCTCACGGCAAGCGCCTTCGCCGGGCCACTGTGGCGCCGCCGTATCCGGGTTCTCGGGTTCGCCGCCCTCGGCATCGTGTTCCTGTATTCAGGCCAACCCTCCGACCTGTTCCGCATCATCGCAGCCCTCGCCGGTTTCGTGCTCGGCACGCTGCTCGCACGCCGGCGACCAACCACCCGCTGGGCGCGCAGCTCCCACTATGAGGCACGAAGCCTGTCATCGGTGCTCCTCATGCTCACGGCGGCCGGGCCGTTCGTGAGCATCTTCACCCCCGCGCGCTACGGTCCGCTGCATCCGCTCGGGGTACTGTTCCGCAACCAACTCCCGCGCATGCAGACCGTGATGCAACTCTGTGAGGGGAGGGCGGTCGCTTCGGGATGCCGCCTGCAGCTCGAACTGGCGAGCATCAACGGGCCGGGCACCGTGTTACTTGCGCCATTGCCGCTCATTTTGCTGATAATCGCTGCGCTCGGGATGCTGCGGGGGCGTCGAAGCGCGGCTCTCATCGCCATCGCCGTCAATGTGTTTCTCGCGCTGATGGCAGCGTTCTACTACGAGTTCCTTCCGAGCATTGGCGGTGACAGCGTCGTTTCCGACTACGCCACCGGCACGGAATCGATTGTGCGGCTGGCGGTTTCCGTGTTCGTTCCGCTCGTCATCGCGGCGCTCATCCTCGCGAACCTTCGCCACTTCACCGTGCGCATCCCCCGGCGAATCACCGTCCGCTTCCTCGCCACCGTGATCGGGACTTTCGTCGGACTGTGTGGACTGTATCTGGGGGTGGGCTGGCTGGATCGAGCGCAGTTCCGCCCGGCGCCGAGCTTCTTGCAACTACTGCAGAATCTGCCGGACCGCTTCGTACCGGTCGGTTTCCTTCGCCTGAAAACGGTGCCGTTCATCCCGGTGGCACCGATCACCAGCGTGCTCTATCAGTCCATCGGGCCGGTGTTCTGGCTGGTGCTGATCGCCGCGACCCTTCCGCTGTTCTTCTCGGATCGCACCAGCTCCAGCTTCGCGGGGCGCGATCGGGCGCGCCTGCTGCTGCGCGAGGGCGGCGGATCGATCGGGCATATGGCCCTCTGGGACGGTAACGACTACTGGTTCAGCTCGGACGGTCGAGCGGCGGTTGCCTATCGGGTCGTCACCGGTGTCGCGCTCACCACCGGAGGGCCGCTAGGGCGCCCCGAATTTGCTGCCGAGGCCGTGCGCCAGTTCGCGGTCTTCTGCGATGACAACGGTTGGACGCCCGTGTTTTACAGCGTCGACAGCGACTTCGGGCCGCAATTCGGGGAGATGGGCTGGTCGACGATGGTCGTGGCGGAGGAGACCATCGTGCATCCCGGCACGTTCTCGACCCAGGGCAAGAGCTGGCAGGATGTGCGCTCCTCCATCAACCGGGCCGAGCGCCTGGGAGTCACCGCCGTCTGGACCAGCTGGGCCAGGCTGTCGCTCGCCCATAGCGCCCAGATCGAGGCGATCTCGGAGTCTTGGGTCGCCGACAAAAGGCTGCCGGAGCTTGGTTTCACGCTCGGCGGGCTGGATGAACTGCGCGATCCGGATGTCGCGGTGCTGGTCGCCGTCGGGGACGATGATGTGGTCGAAGCCGTCACCAGCTGGATGCCGACCTATCGGGACGGCGACATCGTGGGATGGACCCTCGATTTCATGCGCCGGCGCCCCGGCAGCATGAACGGTGTTATGGAGTTCCTCATCGCGTCCGCGGCGCTGCTCATGCAGCAGCGGGGCATCGAGTTCATGAGCCTCTCGGCCGCTCCGCTGGCGCGGCGGGAACCTGGTTCAGGGGAGTCCGCCGGCACCGATCGCCTGCTGGGATTTCTCGCTCGATCTCTCGAACCGGTCTACGGGTTCCAATCCCTCTTCACCTTCAAGCAGAAATTCAAGCCGGAACTGAATCCGATGCTGATGGCCTACCCCGATCCGCTCGGCTTGCCCGCGATCGGCGCCGCGCTCGGCCGCGCCTACCTCCCCTCGCTGAGCATGCCGCAGACTGTGCGTTTCCTGCGCACGCGAAGCTAGACGACGGCGGCACCGGCGGTGCTATTCTCGAAAGGTGCTGTTCGGTCTGCTCCTTCTTAGCTGCCGCGACGAGTCCTAACCCAGGCCTCCCTCGTCGCGGAGACTGGTGCTGCAACGGCGCCGTTGGCTGACCACCTCAGACCAAGCGAAAGAGCGAGACAATGAAGAACACGCAGTCGGCTTCTGCAATGCCGATCCACAAGTACCGCGCCTATCACGACACCCTTACCGTCGACCTGCCCGACCGTACCTGGCCATCCAAGCGCATCACCACAGCCCCGCGCTGGTGCGCGGTCGACCTCCGAGACGGCAACCAGGCCCTCATCGATCCGATGAGTCCCGAGCGCAAGCGCATCATGTTCGACCTGCTGGTGCGCATGGGCTACAAAGAGATCGAAGTCGGCTTCCCTTCCGCGTCCCAGACGGACTTCGACTTCGTGCGCAGCCTGATCGACGGCGATCTGATTCCCGATGACGTCACAATCCAGGTGCTCACCCAGGCCCGCGAAGCGTTGATCAATCGGACCTACGAGTCGCTTGTCGGGGCGAGGCGCGCCATCGTGCACCTCTACAACTCCACCAGCGTGCTTCAGCGCGACGTCGTGTTCCGCACAGACAAAGAGGGCATCATCGACATCGCCCTCGAGGGTGCCCGCCTCTGCAGGGCGGCCGAATCGATTCTCCCCGGCACCGAGATCTTCTACGAGTACTCCCCTGAAAGCTACACCGGCACCGAACTCGAGTTCGCGCTCGAGGTGTGCAACCGGGTGATCGCAATCTTTGAGCCCACCCCGGAGCGCAAGGTCATCATCAACCTGCCGGCGACTGTCGAGATGGCGACTCCCAACGTCTATGCGGACTCCATCGAGTGGATGTCGCGCCGGCTCGACCAGCGCGAGAACATCATCCTCTCGCTGCATCCGCACAATGATCGCGGCACCGCGGTGGCCGCCGCTGAACTCGGCTACCTTGCCGGGGCCGACCGTATCGAGGGCTGCCTGTTCGGCAACGGCGAGCGCACCGGCAATGTCGACATCGTCGCGCTCGGCATCAATCTGTTCACCCAGGGCGTCGACCCGCAGATCGACTTCAGCGACCTCGACGAGGTCAAGCGGACCGTCGAATATGTGAACCAACTTCCCGTGCCCGAACGTCACCCCTGGGCTGGCGACCTGGTCTACACCGCGTTCAGTGGTTCCCACCAGGATGCGATCAAAAAGGGCTTCGAGGCGATGGCAGCGGATGCCGAGAACAAGGGCGTCACCGTCGACGAACTCGTCTGGGCGGTCCCGTACCTTCCGATCGATCCCAAGGACCTCGGGCGAAGCTACGAGGCCGTGATCCGGGTCAACTCGCAATCGGGCAAGGGGGGCGTGGCGTACCTGCTGAAGAACGACCACGCTCTCGACCTGCCGCGCAGGCTGCAGATCGAGTTCTCCGGCGTCGTGCAGGCGAAGACGGATGCCGAGGGCGGTGAGGTCACCAGCGCCGAGATCTGGGAGATCTTCCAGGACGAATACCTGCCGGCCGTCTCCGCGGATGACAAGTGGGGCCAGTTCGAACTCGCCTCGACGCGCACCCAGAGCGACATGTCCGGAACCGTCTCGCTGCACACCGAGCTGCGGGTGGGAGAGCAGTTCGTGACGACTGACACCACCGGCAATGGCCCGATCGCGGCTTTCCTCAATGTGCTCACCGACCAGGGCGTCGAGGTGAAGCTCTACGACTATGTTGAACATGCGCTCAGCGGCGGCGGTGACGCGCTCGCCGCGGCCTACGTCGAGCTGAACGTGAACGGCGTGCGCCTCTGGGGCGTCGGGATCGACGCGGACATCTCCACGGCATCCCTCAAGGCGGTCGTATCAGCGGTCAATCGGGCGGTTCGCACCGAGTCCGGAGACCGCGAGCTCGCCTCGGTTTAGGCACCCTCGGTCGGCCGGCGGTAGCGCTCCGCAAGGTGCTCGTCGAAGGTCCGCCGTCCGAACGGCGGACCAAGCACGAGGTTGTGTCCGGCGGAGAAGGCCGCGGCGGAGCGTCCGGGAATGCGCAGCGGTGCCAGCGGCCGGCGTGAGCCTGCGGCCGTCTTCCACCGGAGTGCGAGCTCTCGACCGGTGAGCACCTGAGGGCCGCCGATGTCGGGCGCACGACCCGCGGGATCCGCCGTGGCGAGCTCCACCAGCCGGGCGGCGACTTCCTCGGCGGCGATCGGCTGGAACGAGAATGCCGGAACCAGCGTGACCGGGAGGAACCGGCGCTGCGCGGTGAATAGCCCCTCGACGAAGGAATGGAACTGCGTGGCGCGCAGGATGCTGTGCGGGATTCCCGAATCGATGATCACCCGTTCCGCGTCGAGCTTGGCGCGGTAGTAAGCAAAGGGGATGTCGGCGATACCGACGATCGAGATGAAGACGAGGTGCCCGACCCCGGCACCGCGGGCGAATGCGGTGAGAAGCCGCGTGGCGGCGACATCCCGAGCCGAACGCGTGCCGGCCAGGTGCACGACAGTCTCGACACCGGAAAGGGCTCGGCCGAGGCCACGACCGGTGAGGAGATCGCCCGACATCACGCCGGGGGAGTCGCCTCGACTCAGGACGCGCACGTCGTGACCGGCATCGCGAAGGGCTGCAACGGTCGGCCGTCCGAGTTGGGCGGTGCCTCCGGTGACCAGGATCGTCGTCATGAACCACATTGTGCCCCACGGACGACCTTGCAGAGCGGCATTTCGGCGGCACGCGGTGCGGGCACGGGAGAGCCGCAGCGCGGTTGCCGGTACGATCTCCCGTGGATGTTGACCGCCCCGATAGATGGGACGAGTCGCCAAATCGACCACGGGCAAGGGACCATCGCGTGAAACGCATCGGAATCATCTTCGGCGGAGCGAACAACGAGCACGAGGTCTCGTGCAACTCGGCGCGGAGCGTGGCATCCCACCTCGATGCCGAGCGATTCGAGCCGGTGCTCATTGGCATCGATCGGCAGGGCGGCTGGCATCGCGTCGATTCCGTGGATGCCCTGGCCGACATGCCAGAGGGCGCCCGCCTCCCCGACCTCGACGGGATCGATGTCGCCTTCCCCGCCCTGCATGGACGATTTGGGGAGGATGGGACAGTGCAGGGCTTGCTCGAACTCGCCCGGCTACCCTACGTGGGCTGCGGGGTTCTCTCCAGCGCACTCGCCATGGACAAGATGCTGTGCCAACGGGTACTCGAACTCGCCGGCATCCCCACCATTCCCACCCTCATGGTTGACCGGGAATCCGCGGTCGGCGCGGCTGTCCTCGCCGAAGAACTCGGGTTTCCGGTGTTTGTCAAACCCAACCGGTCTGGCTCCAGTGTCGGAGCCGGTCGCGTCACGAATGCCGAGTCGCTGGCCGCGGCGATCGAAACCGCCCTCCAGCACGACACGAACGCGCTCATCCAACAGATGATGGTGGGCGACGAGATCGCGATCGGTGTGCTTCAGGAACTGGATGGCAGCCTCAGAGTCGCCGCCCCGTTGCGTGTCCTCACCGAGGGGCCCGACTTCTTCGACTACACCGCCAAGTACACGGCCGGCGGCGGGGCGACACTCGAAGTACCCGCCGAGATTCCGGATTCCTCGGCCCATCTCCTCGCAGAGCTCGCGACGGTCGCGTTTCGGGCCCTCGACTGCGAGGGACTGGCGCGGGTGGACTTCTTTCTCACCGCCGATGGCACGGCGATCCTCAACGAGGTCAACACGCTTCCCGGGCTCACGGCGTTGAGCCAGTATCCGAGGATGTGGCAGGCCGTCGGCGTGAGCTATACCGAACTGCTCAGTCGGCTCATCGAGCGGGCCGTTGTCGTTTCTGGCAGCGGGCACCCTCAGACCCAGATCCGCGAGTAGTTTGGTGGCGCGCGGGTCTGGGAAGTGAAAAAGTGCCCTCTGACCTGGGATAATGAGAGTTGCGAAACGCTTATACACCAGTCAGGAAGGACACCTTTT
>JAZJZS010000013.1:0-68006 GCA_040389685.1 Actinomycetota bacterium | reverse complement strand
CCGGACGCCGCTTCACCCTGCCCACTTGACAAAAGCAACTACATATCAGCTGTTCACGAACGTCGGCACTGGCCTGATAAAGCGCTCGGCGGACCATGGTGGCCTGACCGAAGGCCGGTTGAATCGGAATGCCCAGCCATTCCAACAAGATCTCGAAGTCGTGATCGCTGTGAGGGCGCACCAGATTCGAGTCGGTCCACGCGCGGGCGCGATCTGCTGCCTTTACGCCGCGCCGGCGTAGCTCCCGCACAACCTCCCGGTGGCCGCGTTCCACCAAACACTGCGCGAGTGCCGCTTTCCAGGACTTCTGCGTCGCATCTGCTGCCCCTCCCCTGACTCCAAGCAACCCCATCGCGGCTTGGTAGAGCGCGCCTCGTTCGGTCTCCCCTCTCCGAAGCAGGAGGTACGTGCCAGCCCGCACAAGACCCACCTCGGTATAGATGACCCGCTCACCGGCAGGCTGGCCCGGGTCAAGCGCGCGGATGCGATCACCGTCGTCCAGCCAGATCGCCAGGTTGCCACTCAGCAGAACTTTCTGAGCTTCCACCTCCTCGCTGCCCGGCTCACGATCTGCCGCCTGTCGACTGCCCCACGCGAACTGAGGCAAGAAATCGTCCTCGACTTCTGTCTCCGGCACTTCCGAGTCTGGCTCTTCAATTTCTCCCTCGGTGAAGACACGCGCCTCGATCTTGATCGCACCATCGGCGTACGGCGCAATTGCCGAACGCGGAATCGAACGGTCCCCGAACCAAGCGGGTATCAAGAAACTCACTGCATCAATCACTGGAGCCGTCACCAGAGAGGAACGAAAGAACCGCGGTGGGCCAACGACATACGCCTGATCGAGGCGTGGTTGCTCGCGCTCCAGATCCCCCGCGGTCAGAACGATCACATTCGATCCCTCCAACCAGGATCCGAGACCCGCCCGAGCGCTGGTGCTCGCAGCCACAACCACACATGCGCCCGACCCGACTTCCTCGATCGAACGCATGAGAACTGTCCCGACCAGGGGGTCCGACTCCTCCACCGCCCGGGCAGCGCCAACCAACTCGTCAAGGAGCGCCTCGTTTGCCACCGCACCGCGCAGACAGTGCACCTGCCGGTTGACGTGCTCCACCGCGTTTCGCACGTCAGCATTGAACTGGAGCGGCTGCGGCTGCGTCAGCAGTCGCCAACGCAGCGCCTTGGCGGCGCCCACAAGATCGTCCCAGAGCTCCGATCCATCGTCCTGAACGACATTGAGAAGACCGCGAACAGCGGCGTTAAGACGCGCACCGATTGGGTCGCCGACAGCAACGATCTCGACCCCGTCGCGAGCAAGCGATGCCGACGCGGCATATCGCAGGTTGAGAGCCGCTACTCGACTCATAGCGCCACCGTGAAGGCTAGAGCCTCGACACCAGCCGGAGGAGTCCATTCGAGTCCCTCGCGTAGGGAAACCGGCTCACCACGAGAGTTCCGAAGCTGGACAACGATCTCGGCCGCCGTTTCATCCGCCACCGATCGGTCGAGTACGCAGATCACAACCGGTACTCCGATCTGGGAAAGATATTTAGTCGCTCCAGCTCCGTCCAACACGACCGCACGAACGTCGTCCGGAAGCGGAAACTGATCCGCGAACTTCGCGCTCGCATAGAGCCGGGTAAACCACGTCGCCGCTTTTGGCCCGTGAGGCAACAGGACGTTGCCTAGTGAGCCGACATCTTGAGCCACTCCAACGTTCCTGGCGTCAATGCCCGATGCGTGGTGGATCGGGACTGGGATCTCGTCCTCACGGCTGACGAGGGCGTCAAGCTCTTCGCGCAGCCAGCTCAACGTCCCAACGATGGCGAGATCAGCCGCAGGGGAGGCAAGACGAATGTCCCAACTTTCCTCGATCCGAGCGAGTCGGCCGAGAGCGCCGGGAGAAGGACGAAGCGTTCTGGCCGGTGTGGGAAGATCCTCAAGCACCTCAACGGCACTGATCCCTGACACCTGCCACTGCGAACCTCCCAGATGAGCCCGTGGTGGATCTGTCGCTTCATTGAGGCGCGTGAAGTAATCCGCGATGACGTCGCGAGTGGTCACCACTCGAACTGGCGTATGCGGCTGGAGGCCTCGGAGGACTTCAAGCGGATCGGTCCGCTTTGGCTCGGGACTCGCCATTACCCAGCCGCAGCCGATAAGCGCGGCAGCAAAGTCACGCTGAGGAACGGAGATGGCGACGACGAGCTGTCTGCCGTCGAACTGACCGATGAATCTTGAAGCGCGAGCGCCCAGCGCGACGAGTGGACCAATCCACGATGCTGGCTCTGCTTGTCCAAGAGGATCGTCGGAAAGTGCCAGCCTGAGCGTGCCATTTGCGGAAGACGCGGCCACGGGCATCTCCCTCTCCCACTCAGGTCTAGCCGAGTGAGTCCTGTTGTTTCTGAAGCGCTAAAGACGCCCGCCGACGTAGGTGATCGATGCGCTATCAGCCGGGGTGTCCAACTGACGGAATGCCAGTGTTCGCTCGATGAGGTTCGGGTTGGAAGCCAATGGAATCCGGCCAACATGTGGGACCTGGCCGGTTGGCCTACGCAACAAGTTCATCACATGCCTCAGACACTCGCACAGATTCGTCGATCGCACTAATTGTTGCGTTGGCAAGCGCCTGCGCCAACGGCGGCGGTACAGCGTTTGATACCTGTTCGACCTGCGCTGATAACGGCCCCTCCAGAACGAATTCATGAGGGAATCCTTGGAATCTCATCGCCTCGTAAATGCTCAGACGACGACGACCGTCAGGATGAATGTGGATCTCACGATGCCCATACGCCACCGTCGGGCTCGGCTTATCCCACGCGAGTCGTCGGAAGCTCCTGCCGCTGCTCATTGAATTGTCAGGGTCATCGAATCGCTTGGAAACAGGACGCATCGTCCAGTGATTGGGATGATGCGGGATGTTTTCCGGGCTTAGATTGCGATCGAAGAATGCGGGCGCGGGAAGGTCTCCAATCGCCGTCCTCGCGTCGAGGTTCTCGCGAGGCACAGTCAGCGGAGCGAACGCCTTCGCAGCAGCTGGTGACTTGAACGCCGAGATGATTACCCTTCGACGGTTCTGCGGCACCCCGAAGTCGAGGGCACAGTACTCACCGACTTTCTCCGTCAAGCCGAGTTCCCGGAACTTGGCGAGGATGCCCTTGAAGGCGATCTCGTGCTTGAGGTCTCTGATGCCGAGCACGTTCTCGAAGAGGACGAACTGAACGTCGTACTTCTCTTGGAGCGCTTCGACGATCTCGAGATAGAGGATCGGGAGCTTGTTCCGGGGATCCGTTGCGAGAGCCGCTGGATTGGCCCGTGAGAAGCCTTGACACGGTGGCCCCCCAATGACCCCGATCGGATCACCGTCTTTGAGGACTTTAGAGAGGTGCTCAAGGACTCCCGCAGGCTGCAATTCGATGAGATCCGCGGCAACCGACTTAGCCTTTTTGAAGTTACGCTGGTGGGTCTTGATCGCCCACTCTGAACTGTCGACGGCGAATGCCAGATCGAAGCCAGCGTCGTGGAAGCCGAGGTCGAGGCCGCCAGCCCCAGAGAACAAGCTCACTATCTTCGGCAGTGCCATCTCGTCTCCCATCGTTGAGCACGCGGGGAGTTAGATTTCGCAATGGCTAGCCGCGACCTCCAGCGCCGAGCCGGGCAGACAGACCCAACTCTCTCCCAGTTTACTGGGAAGCGGCGGCGGCAACCACGAATCCGCGGCACGGCCAATCAGGCGGAGCACGACAATGCAGGCCAGCGGCCGCGCCGCGCCCGGGTCACTCCTCCTTGGAGCTTCCCAGGGCTTGGATCAAGTGGGCAACTCATTGTTGGCCCGGCATCGGCCAGCAAAGGTGCTGCAGCTCGAAGAGACAGTGGAGAGCTCCTGCAGCACCAAGTTCTTCGAGGAGATCAAGTGGGCTGGCGAGTAGTAGTCCGAACGGTGCCAGGTTGCTCCGAGCTTTGAGGATTCGCTTGTCGCAAGTCATGAAGACGTGCATGCCCCGCGCGACGGCGTCGCCGACGAATTCTCTGTCGTTCCCGGTCGGCACATGCGACAGCGCCGTGTTGAGTTCGCCCTCTGACAAATGTGCAGGCGGGACCGGATCTCCGTAGCCGTCTTCGTCTTCGACAATAGCGAGCGCGGCACAGAACTCCTCCCACGCGTTGAGCCGTTGCCGCCTTCGAGACGCGGGGAGCGGCTTCCGCTTGGAGTCATCGATCACGCCAGGAAGAATGTGGAACCGCATGTCGCGCAAAACCCGGAGACTGACAACCAGCTGGAGCCCCTCAAGCTCTTTGCCCTGCTGAGTGAGAAGCAGTTGCGTCAGAGCCTCCCCTTCTCAAAGCTGGTGACCGTGCTCGAAGTAGCCGACCAGCAGATTCGTGTCCCATGCAACCTGCAGCGGCCCTCGACCGTGCCGTCCCGAAAACAATTGAGGCCCGTCGTCGTAACGGAAGTGCGGTCCTTCGGGAGGCCCAACGTCGCTCGGAAGGCGGAGACCGCTCGCTCGTATACGACCGATCGTGCCGTTCGAGAGCTTGATGCCTCGCTGTTCATCAGCCGTTGCAAGTCCCGGGTGCGGCCAAAGTTTCATGAGCCAATCGTTGCACTCGGCAGTGACACTGGCGCGAATCCGATCACCACCACCCGGAGTCCTATATTCTGCTCTTTGATATGAGATGCTGGCGCGCAAGTAGTTGCCAGGGAAGCCATCAACAATGGAACCGTTTCGATGCGGTCAAGTAGCCAACTACTCGACTTCCAATCTGGAGTGTCACGCAAGAGCATGCCGGGTCGCACGTCGGAATAACTTCGATGACAGGCTTGAGCCGTTCTGGATCACCACCATCACTAGGCTTCCCCTATGCTGCAAGGTCGAACCCGACGACTTCTCGCCCTGGTGGGCGCGGCGTATGTCGCGGCATTCCTCCTGATCGGATTCTGGCCTTCTCCCGTTGACGCGCCCATCGACGGTTCACTTGGGCGAGTGCTCGAGTTTCTGCACTCAGTCGGGGTCCCGGATGTCGTGGACTTTCGGTTCGTCGAACGCGCAGCCAACGTGCTGCTGTTTGTTCCCGTGGGTGCGCTGACTGCGGCACAGTTGAATCGGCGCCACTGGTGGATCGCTCTGGTCGCGAGCATCGCGCTCTCGGGGTCCATCGAACTCGGCCAGGCGCTGCTGCTTCCGGGGCGCAATATGAGTTGGAGCGACATTCTCACCAATTCGGTGGGCGCCGCGATCGGCGTAGGGATCACAATGCTGGTGCGTCGGCGCAAGGTCGGTCAATAGGGGTTGCGCCAACGGTATCGATAGGGTCGCTGCGCGACCTACTCGACCAGCACGAGCTGCGCGAACTAGTCGGTCAGCGGAGTGCGGATCATCCGCGAGATATAGGTATAGGCCAATCGGCGCCTGCTCCGCGCACCTTCTGAGCCACTTCGGACCAGTTGGCCGCACTGGCTGAGCGACCTACTCAACCGGCGAGAAAGATGCCACAGCGCTACCCGCTGGCTCGCCCACCGTACCGCTGCTGCGCCGCCTGTCCTGAGGTGCCCAAATAGGCGCCTATGTACGCCCATGAGAACTGCGCATCGCGCAAGGCCGCCACAGCTCCGACAATCGCGCGATCGGCATCAGCGCGCTGCTCTACCGCGGCAACCAGGGCTCGGTGTGGTGCAGCGTCGCGCTGATCTTCGGAGCGCGGCTCATAATTCTCGAAAACATCGACGAGAGCATCCGCATGATCGAGTCGTTGCTGGAGGGATTTGGGCATTGTGGCTACTTCCTCGATAGGTACTTGCGACGCGCTCTCATCGCATGGACAACAAGGCGCGTCGGCGGATCGATTACCACACCGACTTCGATGAGGTCTCCGGTTGAATCCGGACCGACATACAGGTAAAACTTTTCGTCGAGTGCCCAAATGCGGATCGCGTTGCGAATCGCGTGCAGAGCGTCCTCCGGATCGATGCCATGTCGGCCAGCGCTCGGCAGAATGAGAACTCTACTGTCCACGCTACATATCAATCGCGAAGTCGTCAAGGTAACTTTCAATCGGGCCACTCGCGGCAACGCTGAAGGAGGATTCATCAGCGCCGACTGCATAAGGCATCGCAGGGATCAGTTGTCGAGACGGCATGTAGGCGACGGTAGTGCTGGCTCTCCGATGGCCTTGGCGCGCTCAGGCGATCGGTTGAGTCCTGGGAACTCTGCTCGGGTGTTGCGGAGAGGAGGTCTCGACTCGGTCGCTGAGCGAGCTACTCGGCTGGCTGTGGCTTGATCAGCGGATAATCCGCACGTTGGGAGGTCACGCCAGGCGGCATCCGCGGTCAACACGATTGCCGTGAGGCGATTCGCCAGGGCCAGACACAGTCGATCTGCGAGTGACAGCGAGGAACCTGCCCCCCAGAGAAGCGCTGCCTCCTGGCTGACCGACGAGCCATCCACACTCACTTCGCGCATTAGCGCTGAAGTTGACGTCGGGAAAGTCATCGGCACTGCGCGCCTGTCGCCGGCGGTGCAGGTTCGGCGACCTATGCAGGGCCTCTCCTGCACTGCGCTCCGCTCCGCTGCCGACAGCTGTTCCACCGACAGTGAAGATCGCGGACTGACGTGGCACGTAGCCAGAAACCTGAAAAGCATGTTTCTTCGCCCACAGCTACGTCTTTTGTGCAGTGCACAATTATGCTTTGATCGTGAACCTACATAGTGGCGCTCATGTGCCGCGGTTCCGCTGACAGGCATGGAATCGCTCACGAAGATGCCGTGCACGCAATACTTTTTTCCGTCGCCAGGGTTGATGATGTCGATGAACCGAGACTCCTCGGCCGTAGCGCGCCGGCTTTGTTCCTCGGTCCAGCGAGAGCACCGGGCGTCATTCTGGAGGTAATGGTGGAAATTCTCGATTCTGGCGATGTATCCGTCTTTCACGTCATGGAGGCACGGCAAAAGATCATCACATTGGTTGAAGAGAGGAGGAATCGATGAATGATGCATCTCTCGGCGAAGGGGCTGAAGACCTCACCGCGTTTGGCCAAGATACCCGGCTCACGTCGGGGGCGGAGGCTGCCGCATCAGGGCGAGCGATGCTGGAGACGGCGCTTGGAGGGCCTGAAGCCGTGGAAAGGGCTGTTCGTGGCCGCCCCGCTCTTTCGAGCACGACTGCACGACAAGCTCACGGGTACAAGTCGCCCCAGCGAACATTTCGGCTTCCGCATGACCTCGACGAAAAGCTGACCCGCCTCTCTGCGAGGCAGGGACGTCGACAGAGCGATGTTGTTCGGGATGCACTCGCCGAATACATTGATCGGAATTCGGCGTAAGGCCGCTGCCGTTTGCCCTGACCGACGCGGGTCTCGATTCTGGCCGTCGCGTGTCGATGCGTTCATCGACATCTCGCTCGGCACGGTGCTGGTTCAGCTGGAGCGACATCCGCGCGAATTCGGTGGGCACGGTGATCGGCGTGGGGATCACGATGGTGGAGCGACGGCGGATGAACGGGCGTCAGGATATGTGCACGGGTCTCGATACGGTCGCTGCGCGACCTACTCGACCAGCACAAGCTGCGCGAGCTACTCGACCAGCACACGCTGCGCGAACTAGTCGACCACCGGAGAGTGGATCATCCGCACGTTCGGCAAGTCGCGCCACTCGGCATCCGCCGTCCACGCCGTTGCGGCGAGCCGATTCGTCAGGGCCAGACACAGCCGATCTGCGAGTGACAGCGAGAAACCCGCGGCCCAGAGCAGCGCTGCCTCCTCGGCATCCGCCGGTGTGACTGGCTCGACCGAGAGCTCGTAGCTGAGGAGCAACGCCCGGGAAATTCCCCAGTCCGCACCTGCTCCACGCACCTTCTGAGCCACTTCGGACCAGTTGGCCGCACTGCACGCGCCCCCGTCAAGCAGCTGATCTCGCACCACATCGCTGCCCGATTCACGGCGGAGATAGGCGATGAGTGCGGAGGAGTCGAAGACGTTCACGCGCGGTCGTCGAGAGCTGCGGATGCGCGCCGTTCCTCGAGCAGCTGAGCCACGAGATCCACACCGGCAAGCTGTTGCTCCACAATCAATTCCAGTTCCTCACGAGACGTAACGACAACACCGGTCGCGGTCTCGATTGCGACGAGGGTGGTGCCCTCCGACCAGCCACGATGCTGCCGAAGTCGGCTGGGCAACACTACCCGTCCCCGATCTCCCCCACTGAAGACGTGCGTACTCCTCTTGGGGCGGTGTACCACTTTGGTCTCGATACGCGTCCTCCTTCGTCAGGCACTACTCGACCAGCGAGGACGGCCCCTCGAATGCCCACTCGGGCAGGATGCCGGTGCGGGTCATCGATTCGAGCAGTCGTGCCATCGAATAGGTGGGCGCGATGGCCAGGGCCTCGTCGAGGTGCAGCCCGGCCTGAGTTCCGTGACCGAGCGCCCAGTTGAGCCACGCGAGCATACAGAGCAGGGGTGGCCGCTTCGCATCCTCGGTGCGCGACGTCAGCTCGAGCATGAGCGCGATGGCACCCTCGATGCGCTGCGGATCGGGGCGCGGCCCGAATCCCATGAGCAACTCCGCAGAGTCCGCATTTGCCCCGTCGGGGGAATCGTCGTGCAAATCCCCCTCCCACAGCCGGTCGCCCAGCTCCAGGCCGAAGGCCCACTGCAGCATCACCAGATCCCGCAACGGCGGACCCTGCAGTGCGAAGACCAAAAGCGCGCCGTCCGCATCGAGCGCGGCAGCGTCCCAGGCCAGTGCGCCCTCAGCGAAGAGCGGGATGTCCCCGAGCACATCGAGCACGGTGGGCGGACACTCCCCCTGATTGCGCTGGATACCCTGCCTGACTTTCTCATACGCGGCAAGCCTCTTCGACATTCGCGATCGCTGCGACTTCTCGGCGCGAGGGACGCGATCGATGGTCGTCGATGGCTGAGGGAACAGCCCGCGCTGGCCCTCGATCGCGCGGGCAACTGCCGACTCGGCGATCTCGGCCAGCGGGTGACCGCCAGCCGGCACGTCGCGATCGAAATAGGATGCCCAGCCATCCGCCGCCTGGCAGATCGACTCGCGCAGCTCGAAGCCCGAGAGCTGCAGGCGCCGCCCGATCACTTCGGCGAAAGCCGCCTGCGGAATGGCATCACCGGCGCCGAACTCGTCATCGGTGTAGACGATCACCAGCGCGGCATCCACCGCCGGCAGTTTGCAGAACATGCCGACGATTGTGGTCGCGACGCGCTTGTGCACGATGCGATCGGCGGATGCCGGGAGGTCGAACCGCATCGCGCCACAGGTTCGCTTGCCGCGGAACGCGACGAGTACGACGCTGTTGCGCGGCAGGAAGCCCACCATCGGCGGCGCCATCGCGAGCAGGTCGGCCGGGCCGTTTGCCTTAAGTATCACTGTCATGCGGCCAGTGTGGCGAGGTAGCAGTGGGCGTCAGTGGGCGATCGCGCGATCTGTGGATGTGTGTGTCGGGCGGATGTGGTGTGGAGAGCCGGACCTATTCGAGGTCGAAGGCGGCGTGCAGCGCCTCGGTGAGGGCGAGCTCCTGCGAGGGGAGGAGGAATCCGATCTGTCGGCCAATTTCCGTCGCTCGAATCGTCTCGAGGTTGTCGCACGATACGACCGATTCATGATCCAGACCGTTGCGTGGGCCGACAATGACCTCCGTCTGTAATCCGCGACTCGTGGATGTTATCGGCGCGACGGTGACCCAAGTCAGATACGGTCGAACTTCTTCCCGCGTGAGGATCACGACCGGGCGAAGCTTGTCGGTTCCGGCCAGATGAATCGGCCGCACTAGTCGAGCTCCGGGCGATTGCGGCTGGCGTATTCCGCGAAACCGATCAGCTCGGGATCCTCGCCAAGGCGCTTGAGGATCTCGACATCGTTGAGCGCGCCGAGCCGGCGCCTTTCACGTTTCAGGGCACGCGTGACAATGGATGCGCGGCTCGCCTCTTCGCCGCTTGCGACCAACTGGTCGAGGAAGTCCACCAGGTCATCGGGCAGTCGTACCGCGATCTGTTTACTCATCCCAGTATGGTACCGATTTGGGATGCTCTCGGCTACCGTCAGGGACTCGACCACAGAGCCTCCACCCTGCCGGTCTCCCCGAGCGCCACCTTCACCTTCCACATCAGGTCGCTGTAGATGAGCCACTCGTACTCGTGCACGTCCAGCGTGCGGTGCTCACCCGGGCAACTGCAGTTGGCCCTGTCCTCCATGACCTCGATCTCGATGCGCTCATAGGCGCGCTGGATCATCGCGCGGGTCTGGCCGGTCGCGATGTTGTGCAGACGGGGCGCGCCACCGGGGCTGAGGCTGACGGGAAAGCTGCGGATCGCATCCGCGAGGAGCCGGGCCGGTTCGCCGCCGACCAGGGGTTCAGTTTGAGTTTCGGCTGTGGCTTCGGGTTGGGGGTTCATGCCGCGACGGTAGTGGGGAAGTCGGGCGGCTACGCGCGTCGTGGGCCGGAATGGGGAGAGTTCGGGCACGGGAGAACTTGTGAAGGAGGGGCGCCGGATTGCATCGCGGGTTGAGTTGGTGCCGCCGTGCTGGTGGTCGGACGGGTGCGCCGATCGTGGCTGCGTGGTCCCTGGAGCGGAGCTTCGCAGCCGGTGCGGCGCGTCGTCAGCCTTACGATTCCAGTGAGATGGAAAAGTGATTCTGAGCCGAGATTGTGCTTTGTCAGGCCACTCGATAGTTCAAACCGAACTCGTGCTCTTTCTCCACAGCCTGTCCACTGGCAGCACATGAATGCGGGTTTGCGGCGTGTAGCTGAGTCCGCCGGTGTAGAGAATCGTGCCGGCGAGGAACCGGTCGCCAAGTTTGTTTCTCAGTTTGACCATTGGAGCTAGTTCCTTGCTCGGGATGTTGGTGCCGGTCTTGACCTCGAAAGCGATTACCCGGCCGTCGTCGCGTTCGATGACGACGTCAACCTCGTCGTTGTCCCTGGTCCGCCAATGGGAGACGTTAGATATTCCATCCAGCCAGGATGCGTGACGTTGCAACTCTCCGAGCACAAACGTTTCCAGGAGATGCCCGAACTCGGTGAGCGACGTCGGGTCTCTGTGAGCGAGCTTCTCCGGCGTGAGTTGCAGCAGCCTGGCGGCGACGCCGGAGTCGACCACATGCAATTTTGGGGTGGAGGTCGCCCTGTTGCTTAGCGTGCTCCGCCACGCAGGTATCCGTTGAATAAGGAAAACGGATTCAAGGAGCCGGAGGTAAGACTCACCAGTCCTCATGTCCAGTCCCGCTTTCTCAGACGCCTTCGCGATGTTGAGAACTTGTGCCGTCTGCCCAGCCAATGATCCGAGTAATGCAGGGAGGAGGTTAGCTCTTTTGATCGTCGCGAACTCAGCGGCATCTCGTTCCAAGGTGAGCTTCGTGTAGTCGTCGAACCACCGGTTCTTTGACACACGCGAACTGCGAGCTAAAGCGATTGGGAAACCACCATCGGCGACTCTTCGTATGTAGTCTTCGCGGGAGGTGGTTGAGGTTTCCCGCCAGATGAGCGTCTCGGGCTCCTCGAACATGGTCTGAACCAGATTGACACCCGTTGCCTCGATCTCTGTTTGGGTAAGCGGATACACCGGAAGGCGATTCAGCCTCCCAGTCAGCGTCTGTGCGGTGATTGGGAGCGCATCGTGGCGGGTGGAACCGGCCAGCAGGAACCGGCCAGGAGCGTCTCTTTTGTTGAGCTCTGCTTTGACCGCATCGAGAACAGGTGGGAACTTTTGGTACTCGTCGAAACACACTGGCGACGGACCCGCCGCAAACAGAACCGGGTTTGCTTCTACAGCTTGGCGTACAGCCATGTCGTCTAGGTCGATGACCTCTGCGTAGTGAGCTTCAGCGAGTTGACGCAAGAGAGTGGACTTACCGACTGACCGCGGGCCTTCGAGAAGTACGACAGATTCATCGACCATACGGTTGCGAGCGACCTGCAAAACACGGCGTTCGTACATAACGTCCATGCGCAGACTCTACTTCAAATCAATATCCGCCAGCCTCATTATGTAAAAGTTGCCAGCCTTATAATGCATAATTTGCGAGCTGTCATGAGCTTCTTCATCCCATTGCACCTTGAAAACTGGTGGGCACCGGGGACTCGACCAGCGGGAGGCTACTCCGGCACCGGGGCATCCACCTTCAGCTCGGCACCGAAGATGGCGACCAGCAGCCGGCCGGTCCACTCGATGAGGTCGGCATCAGCCAGCGGGATGCCCTGGCGCACCGGGAGGGGAACCGACACCGAGTGCGTCTGGGTGAAGTAACGCGCGCCCGGGAACATGCGCTGCAGCCGGATCTGGATCGAGTCGAGCAGCTCCATCGATGCGACACGAAGGTTGCCGCCTGCGGTCACGACCTCCGAGAGGCCGGCCTTCTGCGCCATCCGTCGCAGCCGAGAGACGGCGATGAGGTTCTGCACCTGAACGGGCGGTTCGCCGTAGCGGTCGGTGAGCTCCTCGAGCACCCGATCGATAGAGTCGGCGGATGCCGTGGGCGATGACGCCGTCGACAACTTCTGGTAGGCCTCGAGGCGCAAGCGCTCGCTCTCCACGTATTCCTCGGGGATGTGGGCATCCACGGGGAGTTCGAGGCGCAGCTCGGTCTGGCCCTCCGCGACTTCCCCCCGGAAGGTCGACACCGCTTCGCCGATCATGCGCAGGTACAGATCGAAACCGACCCCGGCGATGTGCCCGGACTGCTCGCCACCGAGCAGGTTGCCCGCTCCGCGGATCTCGAGGTCCTTGAGCGCGACCTGCATTCCGGCGCCGAGCTCGTTGTTCGCGGCGATCGTGGCGAGACGGTCGTGGGCGACCTCACCGAGGGGCTTGTCGGCGTCGTAGAGGAAGTACGCGTAGGCACGTTCACGTCCGCGACCGACCCGGCCGCGCAACTGGTGCAACTGGCTGAGGCCGTACTTGTCGGCCCGGTCGATGATGAGGGTGTTCGCGTTGGAGATGTCGAGACCGGTCTCGATGATGGTCGTGGAAACCAGCACGTCGAACTTGCGCTCCCAGAAGTCGACCATCACCTGCTCGAGCACGTGTTCGGGCAATTGCCCGTGCGCCACGGCGATGCGCGCCTCTGGCACGAGTTCGGCGAGTTGGGCGGCGACCCGGCTGATTGACGTCACACGGTTGTGCACGAAGAAGATCTGGCCCTCACGCAGCAATTCACGCCGGATGGCGGCACCGACCTGCTTGTCGTTGTAGGGACCGACGAAGGTGAGGATCGGATGCCGGTCCTCCGGAGGTGTCGCGAGCGTCGACATCTCGCGGATGCCGGTCACCGCCATCTCGAGCGTGCGCGGGATCGGCGTCGCACTCATCGCGAGGATGTCCACGTTGGTCTTCAACTTCTTCAGCGCGTCTTTGTGCTCGACCCCGAAACGCTGTTCCTCGTCGATGATCACGAGGCCGAGGTCTTTGAGCACGATGCCGGGGCTGAGCAGGCGGTGGGTGCCGATGACGACGTCCACCGTGCCATCCGCCATGCCCTCGATCGTCTCCTTGGATTCCTTGTCGGTCTGGAAGCGACTGAGGGCGCGCAGATGCACGGGGAAGCCGGCGAAGCGCTCGGCGAAGGTCTCCATGTGTTGCTTAACCAGAAGGGTCGTCGGCACGAGCATGACCACCTGCTTGCCATCCTGCACGGCCTTGAACGCGGCACGGATGGCGACCTCGGTCTTGCCGTAGCCCACGTCTCCGGAGATGAGGCGATCCATCGGTATCGGACGCTCCATGTCGGCCTTCACCTCGTCGATCGTGGTGAGTTGGTCGGGGGTCTCCGCGAACGGAAAGGCATCCTCGAGTTCCTGCTGCCAGGGGGTGTCCGGCGGGAAGGCATGGCCGCGGCTCGCCATGCGCGCCGAGTAGAGCTTGACCAGCTCGACGGCGATATCTCGTACCGCCTTTCGGGCGCGTCCCTTCTGGGCCGCCCATTCAGATCCGCCCATCTTGCTCAGCGCTGGAGCCTCTCCCCCGACGTAGCGGGTGAGCAGGTCGAGCTGGTCGGTGGGAACGTAGAGCTTGTCGTTGGGATAGCCGCGCTTCGAGGGCGCGTATTCGACGAGCAGGTATTCGCGGTTGTTCTTCACGGGATTCCTGCCGCCGGTCGACACCTCGCGTTGCACCAGTTCGGCGAAACGCCCGATGCCGTGGGTCTCGTGCACCACGAAGTCGCCTGCCTTGAGCTGCAGCGGGTCCACTACGTTCTTGCGGCGGCTGGCGAGCTTCTTCACCTGGCGGGTGTCGTAACCGGCGGCACGACCGTAGAACTCGCTCTCGCTCAGCAGCGCGAAGTCGATCTCGGGCAGCTCGAATCCGTGCTCGACGGATGCCTTCAGCAGGTACGCGACTCCGGTCTCCAGGGTTTTCGGGAACTCGTCCACCATGCGCGCCGCGAAGCCGTGCTCGCCGAGGGCCTCCGCGGCACGCTCGACCAGGCCGTGCCCGGCCGCGACGACGACGACTGTCCAACCTGCTCGCAGCTTGTCGCCGACGTAGTCGATCGCCCCGTCGGCCCGGCCCTGAAAGGTGGGCACTGGGTTCGCGTCTATGCGGATGTAATGCTCACCGTCGCGGAATTCTGAGGTGGCGGTCTCGCCCGCTGGTCGAGTAGGGCGATCAGCGCCCGTATCGAGACCCGTGGCGCCGCTGTCGAAGCTGCTGAGCGTCCACCAGTTGCGTGAGCCTGCGGCATCCCGCAGCGCGTTGATACTGAGGAAGTCACCCGAATCGAGGTCGATCGGAGCTTCGGCGCCTGCCGTCGCGGCATTCCACGCCGCACTGAGGAACTCGCGGTTGGTCTCGACGAGACTCACAGCCCGGCTCGCGACCCGCTCCGGCGCGAGTACAGCGATCGCGGCATCCGTCGGCAGGTAGTGGGTGAGCGGCACGAGCCGGTCGGCGAGGGCGGGCGCGAGCGATTCCATGCCGTCGACCGGGATGCCCTCGCTGATCTTGGCGAGCATCTGGCCGAGGCTCGGAAACTCGTGTTGCATCTCCCGCGCGCGCTGCTTCACGGCGTCGCTCAGCAGCAGTTCACGGCTCGGCGGAAGTTCCACGACACGGATCGGCTCGTCCAGCGAGCGCTGGTCGGCAACGGAAAACTGGCGGATCTGTTCGATCTCGTCGCCGAAGAACTCCACGCGCCACGGATGCTCGGCCACCGGCGCAAAGACGTCAAGGATGCCGCCTCGCACCGCGAATTCGCCTCGACGGGTCACCATGTCGACCCGGGAATACGCCAGGTCGACGAGCTGGCGGCTGATGCCCGCCAGGTTGTAACCGCGACCACCCGCGCTGAGAGCGAGCGGCTCGATGCTCGTGAGGTTGTCGGCGAGGGGTTGGAGCGCGGCGCGCACGCTCGCGACGATCACGAGGTCGCCGCTCGGGGCATCCTGCCAGCGCCGCATGATGCGCAGGGCATGGATGCGTTTGCCCACTGTCTCGGCGCTGGGGCTCAGCCGCTCGTGCGGGAGGGTCTCCCAGGCGGGGAACTCAACGACCTGGGCGCCGGGCAGCACGCAAGCGAGGGCGGACCGCAGCGACTCGGAGTCGCGGCCGGTCGCGACGATCGCGAGCAGGGCCTGCGGGGAGTCGGTCTTCGCGGCGCGGGCGGCGAGCAGTGAGGCCAGGAGCGGGGCACGGAGGCCGTCGACGAGGGAGAAATCCGTGCTGCGGGACGCCCATGTGACAGCATTTTCGAACGTGGGGGCGCGCAAAAGAGCAGAATTCAAGCCCGAAAGTATCACTCGATGGAGTCTACGCTCGGGCGGCGACGGTGCTGGGGGTGGTCGCCGGGGCCTCGCCGGGGCGGGTGCGTCATCCCGGCGTCATCCGGGCGTCATCCCGGCGTCGTCCGGGCGTCATCCGTCAAAAAGCGCTGGTGTGGGACGCCCAGGCGACAGTAAGTGACGGCCGGGCCAGCAGTGAGGCGGGGCAGGCAGGCTGCGGCGTCATCCGGGCGGGCGTCTCGTCCGTCAAAAAGCGCTGGTGTGGGACGCCCAGGCGACAATTTGCGACGAGCGGACAACCTGAATGCGGTCGCTCAGCGACCGGCAGCGCTGCTCAGGGACTGGCAGCGCTAGTCGGTCGCGGTGTGGAAGCGCAACTGCGCCGCGGTGAGGCCGTCGCGAGCGATCGACTCGACGGCATCCGCGGCATCCGTCAGAAGGTTGGGGAGCACGGCACGCTCGGTTGATCCGAAATCGCGCAGCACGAAGTCCGCCGCGGACTGTCGGCCCGGCGGACGACCGATGCCGACCCGCACACGGGTGAAATCGCCCGTCCCGATGGCCGAGACGATGTCGCGGATGCCGTTGTGGCCGCCGTGCCCGCCACCGAATTTGATCTTGAGCTTGTCGAACGGAATGTCGAGCTCGTCGTGCACGACTATCAAGCGCGCCGGCTCGATCTTGTAGAAGTTGAGCAGGGCCGCGACCGGTCCGCCGGACAGGTTCATGAAGCTGTTGGGCTTGGCGAGCACGAGCCGCGGCCCCTCGAGACCCGTTCGCCCCTCGGCGACCGTCGAGTTCGTCTTGTGCGAGCGGAAGGATGCCGAGGCGCGGTCCGCGAGATCGGCCAAGACCATCTGCCCGACATTGTGTCGATTGCTTGCGTAGTCGGGCCCGGGGTTGCCGAGCCCGACTACGAGCCACTGAGTGGAGTCCATGGACTTCTCTTGCAGCGAAGGTCTCTACTACTCTGCGGAAGCTTCCTCCGCGGGAGCATCCTCAGTCGCCTCGACCTCGGGGGTCTCGCCGAGGTCCTGCTCCTCCGGGATGCTGATGGCAACGACGAGCACCTCGGGATCGGTGATGAGCACCGAGCCCTCCGGCAGCGCGACATCCTTCGCAAAGATCTGGGTTCCGGCTTCGAGTCCCTCGACGTCAACAACCACGTTCTGCGGGATGTTGGTGGCGAGGGCCTCGATCGTGATCGACTTGGCGTCCAGGTCGACCGCGGTGCCCGCAGCCGGCTCCCCCGACACGTGAACGGCGACATCGACCTCGACGCGCTCACCCTTACGAAGAACGATAAGGTCGATGTGCTCGATGATCTGGCGAAGCGGGTCCTTCTGCACGTCCTTTACGAGGGCGAGCTGGTTGGTTCCACCGTCGAGCTGGAGGTCCAGGATGGCGTTCGCCTTGCGCAGCAGGAGCGCGACCTCGTGGGCCGGGAGGCTCACGTGTTGCGGCTGCGTGCCGTGACCGTAGACGACAGCGGGCACCTTGCCCGCGGCGCGAAGCTTGCGAGCGACGCCCTTGCCGAAAGTGGTGCGCGATTCTGCCGCGATCTTGTTGGTGAGCTCTTTCTGAGCTTTCTTGTCAGACATTTTTCTCCTTCGCGGGCCAAACCCGCGTCTATAGGTTTCAACTCGAACGCATCAGCGTGAGGAAAGACTTGGGGCTGAAAGCAGCCACGTGCCGGATCCACCGCGTCGATAACGGATGCATGGCATCCCTCGCCGAAGTACAGTGTGAAAGTTTACATGGGTATTGGCGGTGTTGGGGTCGGGTCTCGATACGGTCGTTAGAGTGACCTACTCGACCAGCGGGACCAGCAGCGCGACGATCGACGGCACCGTCGGATGCTCGTCCAGTGAAACCCGCTCTCCGGGCTCGTCCCGAGCGAGGGGCTCGAGTGCGGCAAGCTGCGAAGCGAGCAGTGATGCCGGCATGAAGTGCCCCCGACGATGCTGCACTCGGGACTCGAGCAGCTCCCGCGAGCCGTCGAGGAAGACGAACCGGGTGGAGGGCGCCGCCGCGAGAATCGCCTGACGGTACACCCGCTTGAGTGCAGAGCACGCGATAACCAGACCCTCGGGAGCGGCGGCGAGTTCCGCTCCGACGAGGGCGAGCCACGGCATCCGATCTGCGTCGGTGAGTGCGATGCCCGCGGCCATCTTGGCGACGTTCGCGGCCGGATGCAGGTCATCGGCATCCTGGAACGGCACACCGAGCGCCGCGGCGAGCGCGATCCCGACCGTGGTCTTGCCGGAGCCCGAGACACCCATGACCACGAGGAGGGGCGAAGCGGTCATGACCCACACAGTAACCCGCCCCAGGGGACGCACTACCCTGAGAACGGTACTTTTCGCCGCGGCTAGATCCAGGAGACAGACATGACTGATCAGACCACACAGGCAAACATCGGAGTCGTCGGGCTCGCCGTCATGGGGTCGAACCTCGCCCGCAACTTGGCGAGCCGCGAGGGGAACACCGTCGCGGTGTTCAACCGCAGCCACGAGAAGACCGACACCCTGCTCTCCGAGCATCCCGAAGCGAACTTCATCGGCACGTCGAGCTACGCCGAATTCGCCGCCTCACTCACCAAGCCCCGCGCCGCCCTCATCATGGTTCAGGCTGGCCGCGGGACGGATGCCGTGATCGACGAACTCGTCAAGGTCTTCGAGCCCGGCGACATCATCGTCGACGGCGGCAATGCCCTTTTCACCGACACGATCCGCCGCGAGAAGGCCGTGCGCGAGACCGGGATCAACTTCGTCGGCGCCGGCATCTCCGGTGGCGAAGAGGGTGCGCTCAAAGGCCCGTCGATCATGCCCGGCGGGTCTGATGAGGCGTGGACGACCCTCGGCCCCATCCTCGAGTCGATCGCCGCGGTCGTCGACGGAGAACCCTGCGTCACCCACGTCGGCCACGACGGCGCCGGACACTTCGTCAAGATGATCCACAACGGCATCGAGTACGCCGACATGCAGCTCATCGGCGAGGCCTACGACCTGATCCGCCGCGGCACGGGCAAGTCCGCCGCCGAGATCGCCGACATCTTCGCCGAGTGGAATACGGGCGAGCTCGAGAGCTACCTGATCGAGATCACCGCCGAGGTGCTTCGCCAGGTCGACGCTTCGACAGGGAAGCCTCTCGTCGATGTCATCCTCGACCAGGCCGGATCGAAGGGCACCGGCGTCTGGACCGTTCAGACCGCGCTCGACCTCGGCATCCCCGTCTCGGGCATCGCGGAGGCCGTGTTCGCCCGCTCCGTGTCGTCGAAGCCGGCCCAGCGGGCCGCGGCCGCCGCGCTCCCCGGGCCAACCGCATCCGCGTCGCAAGAGCCGGTCGAAGACGTCGACGGTTTCATCGAGGGAGTGCGCCAGGCGCTCTACGCCTCCAAAGTGATCGCCTACAGTCAGGGTTTCGACGCGATCGTCGCCGGAGCCGAGCAGTACGGCTGGGACATCAAGAAGGGCGAGATCGCGCGGATCTGGCGGGGTGGCTGCATCATCCGCGCCCGCTTCCTCAACCGCATCACCGAGGCCTACGCGGCAGACCCGGGACTCGTCTCCCTCGTGACCGCGCCGTTCTTCACCGACGTCGTCGCGAAGGCCCAGGATTCCTGGCGCAACGTGGTGGCGGATGCCGCGCACGTCGGCATCCCCGCGCCGGTGTTCGCCTCATCGCTCGCCTACTACGACAGCCTCCGTGCCGACCGCCTGCCCGCCGCCCTCACCCAGGGGCAGCGCGACTTCTTCGGCGCACACACCTACAAGCGCACCGACAAGCCGGGGGTCTTCCACACGCTGTGGAGCGGCGACCGCACCGAGATCGAGTCCGAGGGAAGCTCGCACTAGGTTCGGCGCCGGCCCGATCCGCGTCAGCGGGTCCCGCATCCGGTACCGGCATGATAGAAATCCATGCAATTGTGGTGACACGCCCCTTCTTGCAGCATTCTGGCGGCGCGGCGCGAGAAATGCATGGATTTCGCGCGAGGGGCATTGCCGCCAGTGGTTACCGCCAACGCCTCTCCACCGCCCTGCCCCGCACACAGTCGCGGCACCGCCAAGAAGTCGCGGCGGAGAAAGCGCGTCCCGGAGAGAGTCGTAACTCCCGCCGGGACGGCCCTGATCCGCCGGGACCGGGCGTATCCCCCGCCGCGACGGCGGATGCATCAGAGGATGCGACGGTGGATGCGTCAGAGGCCGCGGGCGAAATCGCGCACGTGCCTCACCGACTCGGCGTAGACATCCGGCAGCGCGGCAGCGAAGAGCGTGTCACCGAAATGGCAGACGCCTGCCACGAGACGCTCCTGCACCGGCACTCCGGCAGCGCGCAGCGTGCGCGCGTAGGCGAGTCCTTCGTCGCGGCACGGGTCGAGCTCGTTGGCGGAGATCGCGTGCGGGGGCAACCCGCGCAGGTCCTCGACGCTCGCAAAATACGGCCACGCCAGAGGGTTGCTGTGGTTGGCGCGATCCGGGTCGTAGAGCTCGCTCAGGATGCTGTTGAGCGCGTTGCTCATGAAGTACCCGTCATTTTCGGTGAGCGACGGCAATTCGGAGGGATTGTCCTCCGCGAACCATTCGTAGAGCCCCGAGATGTAGGGCACCGAGGCGTAAACGCCATCGATGAGCCTGGTTTCGCCCTCGCGGCCCGCGCGGATGGTGGCCGCCAGCGCCAGGTTGGCGCCGCCCGAATCTCCCTGCAGCACAAGGGTCGTGATGCCGAACTCGGCCCGGTTGGCGGACACCCACCGAAGGGCCGCCGTCACATCGTCGAGCCCCGCCGGAAAGGGATGGTGGCCGACCTCGTCGACCGCGTTCCGAAATTCGACACCCACCACCACGAGGCCAGACGCCGCGAGTTCCTCCCGCCAGCGGCTATAGACCAGGTTGTTGCCGTGCAGCATCACCATCCCGCCGCCGTGCACATGCAGGATGCCCGGCAGCGGTCCAGAAGCATCGAGCGGTCGATGCACCGAGAGCTTCAGTTCGCTGCCGTCAGGCCCGGGGATGACGCGGGCGGAACGGGAGACGCCCCTGACCGGAGGCAGGTCGGCCACGAGCGCGTCGAAGAGGCCCTCGAGACGGGACTCCGTGCGTCGGCTGAAGGCGATACGCGTCTCGAGGGAGTCGTCGGGGGTCACGCGCGGCGGGGGTGTGCGCCCGCCGAGCCCGAACGGCAGCATCGCCGCGAGCATCCGTGGATCGGAACGGGGGTCGCTGGCGAGGGTGCTGTCGGGGTCACCCAGCCGACCGGGCAGCGGTAACGGCGGGGATGTCGGCATCGTGGTGGCCTCCAAAGGCGTCTGCGGCGTCGATGAACGATACCGCGCGGGCTCCGCAATCGGACGACAGCGTGACAAGATCGAAGCGCCATGATTTACGACGACGAACCAGAACTGGCCGGCTATGTGCCGACCGAGGGCGTTCCGAGCCGTCGCCGAATGCGATTCGTGCTGCGCATCGTCGTGGTCCTTGGCGTCGCCGCCCTAGTGCTGCCCGGCGTGCTGACCACCATGTCGGTGGCGGCTGCCACCGCGCAGGAGGCCTGCAGCGCGTGGGTCGCGTACGAAGCGCCGGAGGCGACCGGGGCATCCGCTCGCTTCGAAGTGTTCGGCGTGGGCGGTCCCGGCTGGGAGTGTTACACGGTCGGAGCCTTCGGTGGGGACAAGCGTGTCGCGTCCCTCGGCCTGATTCCAATCTCGCCGAAACTCTCGCCGGTGCCGAGGTCGGGCTCCACCAGCTAACTCCCCGAGTCGCTCTGGCGGGCGAGGTCCCGCAGCACTGTCATCGCCAGTTCCGCCTGGTGACCAGGCACGAGCAGGTGGTCGTGGTGGTACCCGGAGAGCACATTGCTGCTGATCCCCGCTTCCGCCAGGGCGGCCGTGATGGTGGCGGTGAGCCCAACGGTCTCGAGCGACGAATGTGCGGTGAGGGTGATCCACCGCGCGACGAAATCGTACGGCAGGAACTCGGCATCGGCATCGCGACGCCGAAGCACAACGGTCGTGCCCTCCAGCTCCACGATCGTGGCCATCGCACTCAACTGGGCCGCCCGATCCGGTTGCACGGAGACGAATACGAACTCGCCGGGGTGAAGGCGAGGCTCGAGGGAGCGGAGAATGGTGGGCACATGAGTTGTACCCCACGACGACGCCCTGTGCGATCCGGCCATGAGAGCACCCTAACCCCGCGCCGCGCGCCTTCGACGCACGACCGGTCTACGTGAGAGCGTGGTCCGCCTCCAACAGGTCCCGCACCCGGCGCCGGATCACCTTCCCGATGAGCGACCTCGGCAGCTCGTCCACGGCCACGACGCGCTTCGGCACCTTGTACGCGGCAAGACTCGGGCGCACATACTCGCGCAGGGCCCGCTCGTCGAGTTCGGCGCCCGGCGCCAACACGACGGCGGCCACCACCTCTTCACCGCTGTGCGCGTCCGGCAGGCCGACGACCGCGACATCCGCAACGGACGGATGCGACCGCAGAGCGTCCTCGACTTCGCTCGGTGCCACGTTGAAGCCGCCGGTGATGATGAGTTCTTTGATGCGGTCGATGACCCGGACGAACCCGTCCGGGTCGACCGTGACAATATCGCCGGTACGGAACCATGGGCCACTCTCGTCACCCTCGGTCGCCGGCACGAAGACCTCAGCCGTCTCTTCCGGCTTCTTCCAGTAGCCGGAGAATACCTGCGGCCCGCGCACGATCAGCTCGCCCTCGTCGCCCGCTGGGCGGTCGACGGTCGGATTGTCCGGGTCGACGACCCTCACCTCGGTGTTGGGCAATGGCAGTCCCACCGTGCCAGCCCGACGACTCGGGCCCACCGGATTGGCCATCAACACCGGGCTCGTCTCCGACAGCCCGAAGCCTTCCACGAGGTATCCGCCGGTGCGTTTTTCCCACGGTTGGACGACGGATGCCGACAGCGGCATGGCCCCGGAGATCGCGATCTCGATTCCGTCAAGCGACACCCCCGCCGCGTCGGCGGCGGCCGTGAGACGCTCGTAGATCGGTGGCACGGCGGGCAGAAGCGTGGCTGGATGCTTCTTCACGACCGCGAGCACCAGGTCGGGATCGAACTTGGGGAATAGCACGAGTCGCGACCCCATGCTCATCGCGAAGGTGAGACAGAGGGTGAGCCCGTAGGCGTGGAACATGGGGAGCACCGCGTAGACGACTGATGTGCCGCGATGCACGGTCGGCGTCCACGCCCTCGACTGCGCGGCATTGGCAGCGAGGTTGAGGTGGGTGAGCGTGGCGCCTTTGGGGGTGCCCGTCGTGCCGCTCGTGTACTGGATCAGTGCGACATCCGTCGCGGTGGGCCGGAAGATGTGATCGTCGACCGCGAGGTGATCGAGCAGTGTCGACCAGGGGACGGTGTCCCGCACGGTGGCCGTGAGCGCGGCACGCGACTCCCGTGCCTTCGCGATGGGCAGCCTGAGGAGCAGGCGGGTAGCGAACGGCATCGCCCGGGTGATGTCGATGGACACGATCGACTCGACCGCGACATCCGCGGGAAATTGCTGGAGCGTCTCGACCACGTTGTTCCAGACGATGGCGACCCGCGCCCCATGGTCTTCGAACTGGTGCCGGAGTTCGCGCGGCGTGTACAGCGGATTGTGCTCGACCACGATGGCCCCGAGTCGCAGCACCGCGTAGAACGCGACCACGTGTTGGGGGCAGTTCGGCAGCACGAGGGCGACGGTATCCCCCTTCTGCACCCCGAGCAGTCGCAGACCTTCGGCGGCCCGCAGGATCTGCTCACCGAGCTCGGCATAGGTCGTGGTCGCGCCGAAGAACTCGAGCGCGGTGTTGTCACCGAATTCGTTGACGGATGCCTCGACGAGGTCGAATAGCGACCCCGTCGGCAGGTCGATTTCGTGCGGAACGCCCTCTGCATAGCTGGAGAGCCACGGTCGCGGCGTTCTGATCGTCATGAATCCACTCTACGAGAGCGCGGCCCAGGGTCAGGCAGCGCCGTCGAACATCGAGGTGACCGATCCGTCGCTGAACACCTCGCGGATCGCGCTCGCGATGAGCGGGGCGATCGGCAGCACGGTGAGGGTGGGAAAGCGCTTCTCCGGCGGGATCGGCAGGGTGTCGGTGACCACCACGGAGTCGATGAAATCACTCTGCAGGATTTCGGATGCCGGGGGCGAGAACACGGCGTGCGTCGCCGCCACCACCACGTTCGTCGCGCCCGCGAGCTTGAGCGCCTCGGCAGCCTTCACAATGGTGCCGCCGGTGTCGATCATGTCGTCCACGATCAGGCAGGTGCGTCCCCGCACCTCGCCGACGATCTCGTGCACCGTCACCTTGTTCGGCACAAGCGGATCGCGGCGCTTATGGATGATGGCCAGCGGCGCGCCGAGCTTGTCGCTCCAGATGTCGGCGACCCGCACGCGTCCCATGTCGGGCGAGACGACGGTGAGCGCCGACGGGTCGAGACGTTCGGTGAAGTACTTGAGCAGCACCGGCATCGCGAACAGATGGTCGACCGGGCCGTCGAAGAACCCCTGGATCTGGGCCGCGTGCAGGTCGACGCTCATGATGCGGTCGGCTCCGGCAGCCTTGAACAAATCGGCCACGAGGCGGGCCGAGACCGGTTCGCGACCGCGACCCTTCTTATCCTGCCGCGCATACGGATAGAACGGCGCGACCACGGTGATCCGCTTGGCCGAGGCGCGCTTGAGCGCGTCCACCATGATGAGCTGCTCCATGAGCCACTCGTTGATCGGATAGGTGTGCGACTGGATGACGAAGGCGTCACAGCCGCGCACGCTCTCGTCATAGCGCGCGTAGATCTCGCCGTTGGCGAAGGTGCGGGCGTCGGTGTGCACGAGTTCGGTTTCGAGCTCAGCGGCGATGTCGACGGCGAGTTGCGGATGAGCGCGTCCCGTCACTAGAACCAATCGCTTCTTACCACTGGCGGTGATCTCGGCCACGGGTCCTGCTCTCTGTTGGATGGTGCTGTGTGGCACTGCGAGGCTGGGAATCAGCTCCGGGCTTCGGCCTCCGCAGCAGCCTTCGCGGCCGCCGTTCCTGCGCGATTCTGCCCGACCCAGCCTTCGACATTGCGCTGGGGTGCCACGGTCATTGCGAGGGCTCCGGCCGGCACATCCTTGCGCACGATCGTTCCCGCGCCGGTCTTGGCCCCGTCACCGATTCTAACCGGGGCGACGAAGACGTTGTGTGAGCCGGAATGCACGTGCGACCCGATCTCGGTGCGGTGCTTGGTGATGTCGTCATAGTTTGCCGTGATCGCCCCGGCCCCGAGATTGGTGCCCTCCCCGATCGACGCGTCACCGATGTAGCTCAGGTGCGGCACCTTCGACCCGCGCCCGATCGTCGAATTTTTCGTTTCGACGAAGGTGCCGATCTTGCCGCCCTCTCCGAGATACGTGCCAGCGCGGAGGTAGGCGAACGGACCGACTGTCGCGTTCGCTCCGATGACGGCGAGCGTGGCATCCGTCCTCTTCACGATCGCGTTCTCACCGACCTCGCAGTCGACAAGCGTCGTGTCCGGGCCGATGATCGCCCCGCGCTCGATCACCGTCGGGCCCTTGAGTTGCGTCCCGGGCAGGATTTCGACGTCTTCGGCGATGGTCACGGCGAGATCGATCCAGGTCGTCGCCGGGTCCTGGATCGTCACGCCGCCGAGCTGCCAGCCGCGCACGATGCGCGCGTTGAGTTCGGCCGCGGTGGCGGCGAGCTGGGCGCGGTCGTTGATGCCGGCGACCAGCCACGGGTCGGTGACCGTCACCGCCTCGATCCGACCCCCGGTCGTGCGGATGCCCGCCGCGGCATCCGTCAGGTACTTCTCGTTCTGCGCGTTGTCGGTTCCGATCCGCGCCAGGGCCGCTCGAAGGGCTGCGGCGTCGAAAACGTAGACGCCGGCGTTGACCTCGCTGATTTCGCGCTGCGCGTCGGTGGCGTCCTTCTGCTCCACGATCGATTCGAATGAGCCGTCGACGGCTCGGACGATTCGGCCCGCGCCGGTCGGGTCGGCGAAATGGGCGCTGAGCAGGGTGAGAGCATTGCCGGCGAGCGCATGAGTCTGGATGAGCGCGCGCACGGTGGCGGCGTCGAGCAGCGGCACATCCGCACTCAGCACCACGACGTGGCCCTGGAACTCGCCGGGAAGGCCGGCGAGGCCAAGCTCGACGGCGCGGCCGGTGCCGGGCGCCTCATCCTGGTCGACGATGATCGCCTGCGGAACGTGCTCGGCGATCACGGCCGCGACGGCATCCCGCTCATGCCGCACCACCGCGACGATGTGGGCGGCGCCAAGCTCCTCGGCGGTGGCGAGCACGTGCGAGACCATCGGAATGCCCGCGATCGGATGAAGCACCTTCGGCAGGGCGGACTTCATGCGGGTGCCCTGTCCCGCGGCGAGGATTATGATCGCGATGTCGGACATGGTGGGGCTCCCTCGCTCGGTGCTGCTGGTCCCGGCTCACCGTATCGATGGTGGTCGAGTAGCGCGCTCTCGCGCGCGTATCGATGGTGGTCGAGTAGCGCGCTCTCGCGCGCGTATCGAGACCGCTCCGCCTCCAGGATTCGAACCTGGACCGAACAGCTCCAAAGGCTGTCGTGCTGCCGTTACACTAAGGCGGAATTCCTGGCCGGTCCGTTGAACGACCGACCTCGACAAGTCTGCCAGATGCTCCGCGCGCCCGGCGCCTGCATCCCGGGTGGCCCGTGCCGAGAAACTCCTTGCGGACAGGGCCGTGCCGCAGCGCCATTTCGCGTCGAGACACGGCCTTCCCTCGCTTCGCGCCGCGCGGCTTCGCGCGGCGCGGCGCGCTGGGTCGCGTCCGCTCGCGGCGCGCTGGGTCGCGTCCGCTCGCGTCGCGAATGCAGGATTGACTGTGACGGATGTCAACTCAAAGGAGTCACCCGCCCCATCCGTAACGCCGAGTCCTGCATTTCCAACGGGGACGGAGATAATAGACGGATGCCCGCTCACGACGAAGTCGACCGCATCGTCGGCGCGTGGGCGCGTGAGCGTCCCGACCTCGACTTCGCGCCCCTGCAGGTGCTCTCCCGGGTCGGCCGGCTCGCCAGGCACCTCGACCGGGCGCGCCGCACCGCCTTCACGGCATCCGCTCTCGAGTCCTGGGAGTTCGACGTGCTGTCGGCCCTCCGTCGCGCCGGCTCGCCGTACCAGCTGAGCCCGAAGGCGCTGTTGCAGCAGACGCTCGTTTCGAGCGGCACGATGACCAATCGCATCGACCGGTTGGTGGCGCGCGCGCTGGTGGAGCGCCGCACCGACCCGAACGATGGGCGGGGCATTCTCGTGACCATGACCGGTGAAGGTCGTCAGCGTGTTGACACCGCGATAAGCACCCTGCTGGTGGCCGAGAACGAGCTTCTCGACGGACTTTCGATGAGCGACCAGGAGCGGCTGGCCGCCCTGTTGCGTAAGCTCAGCCTCGATTTCGATCGCGAGGCGTTGAGCTAAACCCCGGCGGCGGGCTTGACGGAGTCGGCTGCCGCCGCGACCTGTCCATGAATACCATTCGAGGACCGACCGCCATCATTTTCGGATCCTTCCTGCTCGGGTAAGCATCCTCGGCGGGCACGAGAGGGTTCAATGGTTCCGGCGTGAACGCCTGCCCGGTCTCGAACGCTCGCCGGAAACGCGTGATCGGGACCTGGACACGGTGCTGACCCGCGCTGCGCCCGGGACTCACGCCCGCCACTACGCTTCGAGCACCTCGCTGAGCTCGAGCCAGCGCAGCTCGAGCTCCGCCATCGAATCCTCCAGGGGCTTGAGCTCCCCCTGCAGCGCGGCTAGGCCGGTGAAGTCACCCTGGTCGTGACTCGCGAAACGATCGTGGATCGCCGAAATCTGGGTGGTGACCTTCTCGAGCTTGCGGCTCACCGATCCGAGTTCCTTCTGCGCGTTGCGCAGTTCGGCACCGGTGAGCTTCGTGCGGCCCTTCGAGTTCACGCCCGCCGGTGCCGAACCGGTCGAGGACTTGTGCGACTCGGTGACGGTCTGGCCCTTGGTGGTCTGCTGTGCCCGCAACTGCAGGTACTGGTCGACGCCGCCGGGCAGGTGCCGCATCCGCTTGTCGAGGATCGCGTACTGGTTGTCGGTAACGCGTTCGAGCAGGTAACGGTCGTGACTGACCACGAGCAGCGTGCCCGGCCAGGAGTCGAGCAGGTCTTCGATGGCGGCGAGGATGTCAGTGTCGAGATCGTTGGTCGGCTCATCGAGGATCAGCACGTTCGGCTCTCCCAGCAGGATGAGCAGCAGCTGCAGGCGGCGACGCTGCCCACCGGACAGGTCCTTGACTTTGGTGCTCAGCTGCGCGGACATGAATCCCATGCGTTCGAGCAGCTGGCCGGGGGTGAGTTCCTTGCCGCCGGTGACGTAGGAGCTCTTCTGGCGCGCGATGACATCCATCACCCGGTCGTCGAGGATGTCCGCGAGCTCTCCGAGTTGCTGGCTCAGGATGGCGACGCGGATGGTCTTGCCGCGCTTCACCCGGCCGCTGGTCGGAAGCAGCGTGCCGGCGATGAGGCCGAGCAGCGTGGACTTTCCCGCACCGTTCACCCCGAGAATGCCGGTGCGCTCACCCGGAGCGACCCGCCACTCGATGTCTTTCAGGATCTCGGCGCCGCCGGTGGTGTTGCCGTCGGCATCCGTCGTTCCGCCATAGGTGACGCCGACGTCCAGGAGGTCGACGACGTCCTTGCCGAGGCGGGCAGTGGCGAGTTGGCTGAGGGCAACGGTGTCGCGGGGCGGCGGTTCGTTGGAGATCAGCGCGTACGCGGCATCCATCCGGAACTTCGGCTTGGTGCTGCGGGCCGGGGCGCCGCGGCGCAGCCAGGCCAGCTCCTTGCGGGCGAGGTTCTGGCGCTTCGACTCCATGGTCGCGGCCAGTTCGTCGCGCTCGACGCGCTGCAGGATGTAGGCGGCGTAGCCTCCCTCGAAGGGCTCGATGATCTGATCGTGCACCTCCCACGTGTCGGTCGAGACCTCGTCGAGGAACCACCGGTCGTGGGTCACGACGATGAGCCCACCCTGGTTCGGCGACCAGCGTTTGTTGAGATGTCCGGCGAGCCAGGCGATGCCCTCGACGTCGAGGTGGTTCGTTGGCTCGTCGAGGAAGATGACGTCCCAATCGCCGACGAGAAGTTTGGCGAGGGCGACGCGGCGGCGCTGGCCACCACTCAGTTCCCCGATGGTGGCTTCCCACGGCACGTCGAGCAACAGTCCGTCGATGACATCGCGGATGCGGGCATCCCCCGCCCATTGGTACTCGTCCCTGTCTCCGACGATGGCGTCCTTGACGACCAGGTCTTCCGGAAGCAGGTCGCCCTGGTCCAGCATCCCGAGCGTCACGCCGTTGCGGCGCGTCACCCGGCCGGAATCGGGTTCGATGCGCCCGCTGAGCAGCCGGAGCAGGGTCGACTTGCCATCGCCGTTGCGGCCGACGACGCCGATCCGGTGGCCTTCGTCGAGACCGATCGTGAGCTTGTCGAAGATGACCCGGGTGGGATATTCGAGGTGAAGGGACTCGGCGCCCAGGAGATGTGCCACTGAACGACTGTAGCCGGTGGGGAGTCGAACGCGGTTCGGTCTCGCTCTGGGCGCAATGTGGGGGTGACTCAGGTCGCGTCACTCGGCGAAAAGGTGGACCCTGATTTGCCTTTCCTTGTCGATCGAATCCGATCGTCTGGGCCCGCCCTTCGTCGGAATCGAGTCGCGCGTTACCCCCGAGTCGAGTCGAATCGGAACGGTGCGGCAAGACAGTCCGAAGAGAAACGGTCTGAAGAGGCAGGACCGGCGAGACGGCACGAAAGGGCACGGCCCGAAGTCGCGGGTGCGACGTAGGGGACCGCGGACCGGCCCCAGCCGATCGAAACCGACCCGGAACGAGCACCCTGCCGTAGGAATCCGCCGCGCACCGGTTGCGCACTCCTAACGCATGCACTTAGAACGCTGGAACAATGGGGGGATGACTTCCCCCTCCGTCCCCGAAGCGTCCGTAGCCGTCATCGGGGGCTCCGGCCTGTACTCCCTGTTCGATCCGGCCCAGAGCGAGAAGCGCCGCATCGACACCCCGTACGGACCTACCGAGGTCACACTCGGCGAACTCGGCGGACGACGCACGGCGTTCCTCACCCGGCACGGCGTCGATCACTCCGTGGCACCGCACCTCATCAACTACCGCGCGAACATCTGGGCGCTCGCGAGCCTCGGGGTGCGCGTCATCCTCTCCTCCTCCGCGGTGGGCGGCGTGACCGCCGACTACCCGCCGGGCACCCTCGTGCTCACGGACCAATTCATCGACCGCACTAACGGTCGCCCTGATACCTTCTTCGACCAGGGTTCCGTGCAGCATCTCGCCGCGGCCGATCCCTTCCCGCCGGAGCTGCACGACATTGCCGCACGGGCACTGGCCGGGGAGCCAGTCAAGAACTCCGGCACGGTCGTGGTGATCCAGGGTCCACGATTTTCCACCCGCGCCGAGTCGCTGTGGTTCGCCGCGGCGGGTGCACACATCGTCAACATGACGATGTACCCCGAGGTGCCGCTCGCCGCCGAGCTCAACATCGACACGGTCAACCTCTCGTTCGTGACCGACAGCGATGCGGGACTGGCTCCCCGCCCCGGCGAAGCGGACCCGGATGCCGTGAGCCACGCCCTCGTGATGCGTCGCCTCGCCGAAGCCCAGCCGCGCATCGTCGCGGCGATCGAGGCGATCATCCGCGCGTTGCCGGAGGGGTACAGTCCTCGGCAGAGCATAGACCCGGCCGAGGTCGAGGCGGTACTGGCCAGGCCGGTGCAGGCCAGACCGCTGCTGGCGAAACCGGTGAACGGGGCGAGGGAGGCGATATGACGACCGTCCTGATCACCGGCGGCGCCGGCTTCATCGGCTCCGCTATCGTCGACGCTGCGCTCGAGAGGGGCTGGCGCGTTCGGATACTCGATTCGCTGCGCCCGGATGTGCACGGCGGCGATTACCGTCCGAACCCCCGTGTCGAATTCGTGAAGGCGGACGTGCGGGATCCGGATGCCCTGGCCGTCGCCCTCTTCGGGGTTGACGTCGTCTGCCACCAGGCCGCGAAGGTCGGCCTCGGCGTGTCGTTCGAGGATGCCCCCGATTACATCGGAAGCAACGACCTCGGCACCGCCGTGCTGTTGGCCTCGATGGCGGAGTCCGGCGTTGACCGGCTCGTGCTCGCATCGTCAATGGTGGTCTACGGGGAGGGCAGCTACCGCGACAGTTCCGGCCGATCGACGCGACCGGCCGCCCGCCGGGCGGAGGACCTCGACGCCGGGCACTTCGATCCGCTGGATGAGAGCGGCGGACCGCTGCTCCCCGAGCTGATCGCCGAGTCCGCTCCCCTCGACCCGCGCAATGTCTACGCCGCCTCGAAGCTCGCCCAGGAAAATCTCGCCGCAGCCTGGGCCCGCTCCACCGGCGGCCGAGCGATCGCGCTGCGGTACCACAACGTCTACGGTCCGGGGATGCCCCAGAACACGCCCTATGCGGGTGTCGCGTCGCTCTTCCGTTCGGCCCTCGAACGCGGCGAGGCTCCTCGCGTGTTCGAGGACGGCGCGCAGCGCCGGGACTTCGTGCATGTTCGGGATGTGGCATCAGCCAACCTCACCGCGATCGAGGCGATCACCGGAGAGACGGCCGAGCGCACCGGAGCACCGTTCCGAGCCTTCAACGTCGGAAGCGGGATCGTGCACACCATCGGCGATCTCGCCTCAGCGCTCAGCCGTCACTCCGGCGGCCCCGACCCCGTGATCACGGGCGAATATCGTCTCGGCGACGTACGGCACATCACCGCGTCATCCGAGCGCCTGAAATCGGAGCTCGGTTGGCGTCCGACGGTGAGTTTCGATGAGGGGATGGCCGAGTTCGCGAGCGCACCGCTGCGGGCGGCAGTGCGGTGATGAACGTCAGTTGACGTCGACCTGGATCTCGTGCCAGCCCTCGGCGCCATTGGGAGCCGGTGGCCGGTAGGCCTGCCCCTGGGTCGCCCCATTCGCATCCGTCGCGCGCACCTGGATGCGGTGCGAGCCCTTCCCGGCCGACCAGCGGTACACCCACTGGCGCCAGGTGTCGGCGGAGATCGAATCGGCGAGGGTCGCCTCCACCCACGGGCCGTCATCCACCCGTACCTCCACGGCCTTCACCCCGACGTGCTGCTCCCAGGCCACCCCAGCGATGGTGACGGTGCCGGCCGAAACGGACGACCCGGTGAGGGGCGTGTCGATGCGGGAGGCGAGCTTGATCGGGCCCTTCGCGTCCCAACCGCGCGGAGTCCAGTACCCCTGGTCTTCGGAGAACTTCGTCACCTTGAGCTCAACCACCCATTTGGTCGCCGAGACGTATCCGTAGAGTCCAGGCACGACCATCCGCACCGGGAACCCGTGTTCGAGCGGCAAGGCCTCACCGTTCATACCCACCGCGAGCATGGCGTTGGTTCCCGCGTCCTGCAGCACCGACAGCGGCGTGCCGGCGGTGAAGCCGTCCACACTGGTGGAGAGCACCATGTCGGCTCCCGCCTTCGGCGCCGCCTCGGCGAGCAGCTCGCGAATCGGGTAGCCGAGCCAGAGCGCGTTGCCGATGAGGTCGCCGCCCACATCATTCGACACACAGGTGAGGGTCGCGAGATGCTCCTCAAGCGGCTTGGCGAGCAGGTCGGCGAAACTGAGCGAGACCTCGTTAGCCACCAGGCCGGTGATCTTCAGCATCCAGGTGGCCGGATCGATCGACGGCACCTGGAGGGCCGTGTCGATGCGGTAGAAGTCCGCGTTCGACGTGACGAAGGAGGAGATTCCCGGCACATCGATGGTGGCTCCGGCCGGTACCGGGTCCGCGGGCACCGCCGCCTTCGGCAGGGTCAGCTTCGTGCGGATGGCCGCGGCCTTGCTCGCACTCGCGTTGAGGATCCTCGCCCCGGTGCCGACGACGACGGATGTCGCACCCGCGACGATCGCGAGGGTGAGAAAGCGTCGCCGCTCGAGCTGCGGCCCGGCGGCCGGGCCGCCCGCACCGGGACGCTCGGCGGCCCGCTGCCAGCGGCCGAGCCGTTCGGTCGCGAGGCGGAGCACCACGACACCGGTGACTGTCCCGACGATGGTGGCGATCCCGGTGAAGCCGGTCGCCCCGGCGCGGGTGAGGACGGCGATGAGAGCGACCGCACCGCCGATGCCGATCACGATCACTCCGAACGGCGGTCGACGAGATTCGAGCACGCCGGCCGAGGCGGAGACCACGACGATGAGGACGCCCATGAGCGTGAGGAGCGCCGCCTTGTCCCCGGTGCCGAAGACCGCGATCATGAAGTCCTTGACGCCGGCCGGTGCGAGGTCGATCACGAGCGATCCGACCGCGAACAGCGGGCTCCCGGCCGGGCCGACGACGAGGGAGACGAGTTCTGCGGTGCCGAGCACGACGGCGGCGGAAACCACCCCGGCGGCGGCCGCCAGGGCGGTGACGGCTCGCCCGCCGAGTCCGGCCAGCCGCGGGGCGTCGACGCTCATGCGGTCACCGCCACCGTGCCGGATGGGCCGTCGACCGGGCTCGGCGGGAGGAACACGTCGAAGCGGCATCCGCCTGGCACGTTCTGCACGACGACCCGGCCGCGGTGAGCCTGCACGATGCCCTGCACGATCGCGAGCCCGAGCCCGGCGCCGCCGGACCTGGCGGTCGCCGTTTCGGGAGTGCGCGAGTTGCTGGCCCGCCAACCGGCCTCGAAAACCCGGCCGAGATCTTTTTCCGGGATGCCGCCGGCCGCGTCGATCACCGAAATCACCGCGAGCCCGTCATCGCTCTGCCGGGCGCTGACGGTGATCGGGCTGCCCTCTGGTGAATGCTGGATCGAGTTCATCACGAGGTTGCCGACCACCCGGGAGAGCTCCCTCGGGTCGGCGAGGATCGTCAACTCCCGTGCACCGTCGCCGACGAGCGAGATGGAGCGGGACTCGGCGAACGGGCCGAGCTCGGCCACCACGTCGCTGATCAGGTCGTAGAGCGACACCTTCTGCATCGACAGGCGCAGCGACCCGGAGTGGATGCGCGACAGTTCGTTGAGGTCGTCGACCATGCCGCTCATCCGATCCACCTGGCTGCGCACCTTCGTGTAATAGCGTTCCGGCTCGTCGACCATGCCGTCTTCGAGGGCTTCGGCCATGGCGCGGATGCCGGCGAGCGGGGTGCGCAGGTCGTGCGAGATCCAGGCCACGAGTTCGCGTCGCGAATGCTCCGCCAGCGCCTCCCTCGCCCGCGATTCGGCGAGCCGACGGTTGGCTGCGGTCAGTTCGAGGGCGACGGCCGCGAACTCGTTGCTCGAGTGGCGCACCGGCTCGGTCATCGCCTGGTCGGTGCCGATACGCCGGGTCGCCGCGATCAGTTGGCGGCTGTTTCGCACGAGCGAGCGACCGAGCAGGGCGGCGAGCGACAACGAGACGAGTCCGGCGATCGCGGCCACCGAAAGTAGCACAGTCAGGTCCTGGGGCGTCACGAACATCACCGAGGCGGCGAGCCACATCCCCCCGGCGATCGAGAGCACCGCCGCGAACACGACGACACAGAACTGCAACACCAGCGAACTGCGGGTCATGAAGCGAAGGACCACGAGCGAGACGGCACCGACCACCACGGCGAATCCGAGCGCCATCAACGACACGGTGAGCAGGTCGGTCAGGCTCATGAGCCGACCGCCGGTATGTCGAATCGATAGCCGACGCCCCAGACCGTGGCAAGCAGGGCGGGATGCGCGGCATCCCGTTCGACCTTTTCCCGCAGCCGCCGCACGTGCACGGTGACGGTGGAGAGGTCGCCGAACTCCCATCCCCACACCGCGCGCAACAGTTCTTCCCGGCCGAAAACCTGGCGCGGATGCTTCAGCAGGAAGGCGAGCAGGTCGAATTCGCGGATCGTAAGCGCGAGCGGCTCTCCGCGCAGGCTCACCTGGCGAGACGCCACGTCGAGATGGAACTCGCCCACATCCACCGCGGACTCTGGTGAAAACTCGGGCAGGCTTCGACGCAGGATGGACTTCACCCGCAGCACGAGTTCGCGCGGCGAGAACGGCTTGGCGAGGTAGTCGTCGGCACCTGCCTCGAGTCCGTCGATACGATCCTCTTCCTCCCGAAGTGCCGTGAGCATGATCACCGGAACGGGACGTTCGGCACGGATGCGACGACACACCTCCACCCCGTCGATTCCGGGCAGCATGCGGTCGAGCACCACGAGATCGGGGCGGATGCGCGCAGCCGTCTCGACGGCGCTGATTCCGTCGAACGCGCTCTCGACGATGAAGCCGGCCGAGCGCAGGTAACTGCAGACGACCTCGGAGACGGTGGCGTCGTCATCCACCACCAGGATGCGGCGGTCACGAAGCGGATCCGGGCCGCTGAACGGTCCGGCCTCTTCGGCGGCCGGGACTCTGCGTGCGGATGGCGCAGTCGCGCGTGACGTGCTCACCCGTTCAGGATAGGTCGACCGCCCGGGAAAACAGCCCCGGATGCGGCGGCCGGGGCGATCGGTCAGCAATTCGTAATCCGCGGGCGGCGAAACCCGCATCCGCGGCAACCTAGGGTAAGAAGCGTGACCCTCCCGCTCGTCGATGTCGTTCTACCCTGTCTGAACGAGGAGGGTGCGCTCCCCTGGGTGCTCGCGCGGCTGCCCGAGGGGTACCGGGGGATCGTCGTGGACAACGGTTCGACCGACAATTCGGCCGCCGTGGCCGAGGCGGCGGGAGCACTCGTCGTGCGGGAATCCCGCCGGGGATTCGGATCGGCGGCCCATGCGGGACTTCTGGCATCGTCAGCCCCGATCGTGGCGTTCTGCGATGCCGACGCCTCGATGGATCCGCGGGATCTTCCTCCGCTCATCGCCCTCGTGCACAGCGGCGCCACGGATCTTGCGCTCGGTCGACGGCGACCGACGAGCCGGGGAGCCTGGCCGCTGCACGCTCGATTCGCGAACTTCGTGCTCGCGGCGCTCATGCGGCGCGCCACCGGGGTGCCGTTGCACGACCTCGGCCCGATGCGCGCGGCCCGCCGGGAATCGTTGCTGGCCCTCGACCTCGTCGACCGTCGCAGCGGCTATCCGCTGGAAATGGTGCTGAAGGCGTCGAACGCGGGGTGGACGATCGTCGAACTGCCGACGCCATACTCCCCCCGAATCGGTCGTTCCAAGGTCACCGGCACGATCCGCGGCACGGTCGTGGCCATCGCCGACATGTCGCGACTGCTGAAAGCGAAAACCCGGTGACCACCCTCGTCATCATCGCCAAGGAATGCGTCCCCGGGCGAGTGAAGACACGACTGCACCCCCCACTCAGCCTCGAACAGGCAGCGGAGCTGGCCTCCGCTAGCCTCTCCGACACCTTCCGTGCGGTGAGCACCCTGGAAGCGTCCCGGCGAATTCTGCTCTTCGATGGCAACCTTTTGCCGCTCGGCTCCGAACCATACGACGTGAGACACCAAGTGAACGGGGAGCTGGACAGCCGGCTCGGAGCGATATTCGACGAGTGTGTTGGGCCGACCGTGCTGGTCGGAATGGATACACCCCAGCTCGAAGCCGCGACGCTCGCGTCGCTCTTCGGCGTGTGGCCAACCGATTTCGACGCCGCGCTCGGTTTCGCCAACGACGGCGGCTACTGGATGATCGCGATGGCGGAGCCCGACGGCTCGCTGATCCGCGGCATCCCGATGTCCCGGCATGACACCGGGAAACGGCAGCTCGATCGACTCACCGAGGCTGGACTGCGGGTGAAGCTGCTTCCAGAACTCGTCGACGTCGACACCATCGACGATGCCCGCCTGGTCGCTGGCCTCGCCCCGCACACCGAATTCGCCCGCACTCTCGGGACGTTCCCTGCGGGGGCGAACCGATGAGCGACCCGGCCTTCGCGACCTTCGGGTCGGGAGGGGCAGAGCCGTACGCGCGCGCGCTTCGCCGCGACGACCAGGTTCTCTACCTGCGCGACGTCGACTCCGACTCGCTCACCCCGTCCCGCGCCATGGACGTCTCCCGCTGGAATGATGCGGCGGATGCTGCGGACCTCGGCCTTCTCGACGGCATCCGCGGTGCCGTGCTCGACATCGGCTGCGGGCCGGGACGGATGGTGCGTGCGGCCATGCATCGGGGGCTGACGGCTCTCGGCATCGACGTGTCGGAGACCGCCGTGGAGATCGCCCGCGAGTCGGGGTTGATGGTGCTCAACCGTTCGGTCTTCGAGCGGCTCCCCCGGGAGGGACTCTGGGGGGCCGCCCTGCTGGTGGACGGCAACATCGGAATCGGTGGAGATCCGACGGCATTGCTCGAGCGGTGTGCCCAACTGATCGCGTCCGACGGCGTAATCATCGTCGAAGTGCACGCCGAGCCCCTGCGCGACCACATGTACGACGGCACAGTCGTCGACATCCGCGGACATCAGAGCGACGCGTTCCCGTGGGCCGAGATCGGGGAAACCGCCCTCGTGCGCCGCGCCGGGCGGCTCGGGCTGCGCCTCGATCAGGCCTGGGAGACGGGCGGCCGGTCCTTCTGCCGCCTCGCGAAGGCGCTGTAGCCGACCACCGCGAGAGCCGTCAGCACAGCGATGACGCCCCAGAGGATCACGAGCGACGGACCGTAGTCGAGCGGCAGCACCGTGGGGTTCTTCGTGCCGATCGACTTCTTGTAGACCGCCGGGATCACGATGATCGCGAACACCGAACTCACCACGAGGGCGGCCTGCACGATCGCGAGCACGGCGATCGGCATCCGCCGCCCGGCCTTGCGGAGCAGGAACGACACGCCGAAAGTGAAGAAGGCTATGATCCCGTCGTGCACGATCAGGGCGAGCAGGAACCACAGGGCGATGCCGGCGATCTTCACCGGCTTCACCGTGTCGACCATTACGTACGCGCCGAGCGCAAGCAACAGCACCCCGAGCACGACGAGCGCGGTGCGCCAGGCCTTCATCGAGTCGACTCGCATCAGATCACTTCCAGGCTGGAGAGCCACTTGGTTTGGAGCACCCCGGGTCGAGCCGGAGCGATCATGCGGGCCGGGAAGCCATGGTCGATGTCCAACGGTGCGCCGTTGAGCTCGAGCGCCACCAGGGTCAGATCGTCCTGAGCGAACTCGTAGCCCATCTCCGTCACCCGAAAACGACCCGATTTCTCCAGGCTGGTCAGCCGCAGGTCCTCGTCCGGTTGCGCCCCGACGGCATCAAGAAGGTCGCGCAGGCGCACCCCCCGCCAGGTCGCCAGCTGGCTCCACCCCTCCACGCAGGCGATCGGCAGGTCGACCGTCCGCAGCGGCATCGTTTCGAGGTCGGCCCGGCTGTAGGTGTTGACGACATCGCCGCGACGCACGGTGAGCGTCCAGTCCGCGCCGGTGTCGGCATCCGTCACCTGGGCAGCCCGGGCGGTGCGGTTGATCGGCAGCTCGTTCGGACCGAGAAAGCTCTTGCGCGGAGCGAAGAGGTTGATCGCGTCGAGGAACCGGAAGGACTGGCCGGCCGTCAGGGCGACGACCGCCGCGGTGGCCACCCCGATCGTCGCGACGAATCCCCGCCGGGAGACCCGCGCCTGCTTCGGGGTGTCGACGCGCGCCGGAGCACTGTCGATCCAGTCGAACACCCGGCCGGTGACACCGTCGACACGGCGCGAGATCGGCCCGACCGGTTCCGGGGTCGTCGCGGCGAGTTCCGCGGCGACCTGCGCGAGAGTGAGCGGCCGGTCCCGCTCATCGAGCACGAGGTTGCCCTCGGCGTCGAAACTGCGGGACCGTCGCCAGTAGCGCGCGATCACCGGAAGTTTGACCGCGATGTGAATGGCGAGTGAACCGATGATCACGAAGGAGAGGGCGAAATGAGTCTGCTTGAAGGGAAACGGGAACACGTACCACTGGTAGGTGTTGAGCAGCCCGGTCATGATCTGCACCAGCGACGCCGAGACGAAGACGGCGATCGACGCCCGCTCGAGAAAGCCGACGAAATTCTTGATCGGCGGCGTCTGGAACAGCTGGGGGAACACCACGTAGAGCTTGCCGAGGAGCAGCGGGAAACAGGCGATGCCGACGGTGATGTGAATGCCCTGGCTCAGCTGGTAGAGCCACCGCGGGTCGGTGGGGAACACCATCCAGGGCAGCGGGGACTGCAGAAAGCGGCTGTACAGCCCGGTCGCGAACGTGATGACGAAGGCGATTCCGAGCAGGCGCCCGAGCACGACCGCCATGCGCGGATTCCTCGACGGCGCAGCAAGCACACGTCTCAGGTCAAGCAGTAGTCGGCGCATGGGTACAGTTGAGCATCCGGATGCTCCCACCACGCTGGCAAAAATCTTACGGTTCCCGAACGGCACCGATCGGTCCGGTCGGACGGCGGAGAAGGGTCCGACAGGATGGGGAGCAATGAAAACCGCGCCGCCTCCACTGCCGATAGTGCTCACCTCGCTGGCCCTCGGCGCTCTGGCGGGGGCGACTGCCTATTCGGTCGCCGGGCTCGGCTACTTCGATCGGGCAGAGCCTGTCCCACTTGTCGCGTTCACGGCGGGCCTGTGGGTGCTTTTCACCCTGGCGATCCTCGCCCTCCGGCGGGTATCGGGGCGGCCGGCGATCGCGATCGTGCTCATCGGTTCGGCGCTTCTCGGCGGCGCCGCGATGGCCGGCCCGCCCAACACGAGCACCGACTCGGCACGGTACGCCTGGGACGGCATCGTGCAGAACGCCGGGATCTCGCCGTATCGCTATGTGCCCGTGGATGATGCGGTCGGCGCCCTTCGTCCCGACTGGTTGTTCCCCGCTCCGATTGCGACGGCGGACGGCGGCTACCGGTGCGTCGAGCCCCGCACCTCCATGACCGCATCGGTACCGAGCGGCGTACCGCTCTGCACCGCCCTGAACCGGCCGAAGGTGCCGACCATCTACCCGGCCGCGGCCGAGATGTTCTTCGCCGCGGTGCGATTCGTCACCGGGCCCTCGGCCGAGTACTGGCCCCTGCAACTCGCCGGCCTGCTGATGAGTCTCGCCGTCACGACGATGCTCATCGTGGCGCTCCGCCGACGCAACCTGGACCCACGCTTGGCGGCCCTGTGGGGGTGGAGCCCGATCGTCGCGACCGAGGGGATCACCAACTCGCACCTCGACCTGCTCGGCGCCCTGCTCGCCCTTGTCGCGACCCTGCTGGTCGCCCGCGGAATCCGAATCCGCGGGGGCATCGCGCTCGGTGCCGCGATCGCCGTGAAGCTGATCCCGGTGATCGCGGCGCCCGCTCTGCTGCGCCGCCAACCATGGAAGCTGGTCGTGGCCGCGATGGTCACCTTCGCCGTGCTCTACATCCCCTACGTGGTCACGACCGGCATCGCGGTGCTCGGCTACCTGCCCGGCTACCTCTCCGAAGAGGGCTACAACAACGGCAGCCGCTTCACCCTGCTCACCCTGTTCGTGCCGAAAACGGCATCCCTCGCGGTCGCCGCGGTGGTGCTGCTGCTCACCGCGGTCCTGGTGTGGTGGAAGACCAATCCGCAATTCCCGTGGCTCGGGCAGCTCGTCATGATCGGCACCACACTCCTCATCGTCTCCCCCCGCTATCCCTGGTACGCCCTCCTGCTGGTGCCGTTCATCGCGCTGAGCGGGCGGTGGGAGTGGTTCGCCGTGCCCCTGGCCCTCACCGTGCGGCTGCTCACCCCGAACCAGGTCGCCTCCCGGATCGCGATCACGATAGCGATCGTCGTGATCGTGGCGATGGCACTGCACCGCACCGGACCCGCGGGACGCGCGCGCCTGCGGCATCCGATCGCCCTGTTGCGCGGGGTGCCGCGCGCCTGATTCGCTGGGTGTTCGCTGGCAACGATAACGGAACGGTAACAGGACGAAGCAATTCCAAACCCTTTGGCGAGGGGAGCCGAACCACTATCCAGAACCGCTTGTCACCAAGGGCAGGCGCAAACCTAAGGATCACACCATGCGCAAATTCCAGAAGGCAACAGTCGGGATCATCACCGCCGGACTCCTCATCACCGGCCTCGCCGCGTGCTCGGGCACCTCCACCACCGGATCGTCGACCGGCACCAAGTCCTCTTCGGCTCCCGCCGTGCAGAAGCCCCTCGCCTCCATCCCGAGCCTCACCGGTGTCGACACCGCCGTTCTGCTCGACGGTGGCTTCGCCGCGGCCCTCACCTCGCTCGGACTCACCCCGGGCACCGTCGGAACCGCGACACTCACCGACGGCAGCCTGCACTTCCCGATCACCGGCGGAAACGTGGACTACTACGACCCGGCCAAGAAGATGCGTCCGTATGTCCAGGGCACGATCAAGCACGAGGGATCCGGCTTCTCCCTCACCGCCGGCGACACCAAGGTCGAGCTGACCAACTTCACCATCGACCCGGGCAAGTCCCTCCTTTACGGCGACGTCTCGGTCAACGGCACCTCCGCCGCGACCCAGGTCGTGCTCTTCAACCTCTACGGCGGAACCCTCAAGCCGCTCCAGACGGACGGCAACAACGCCATCCTCACCGGCACCACGGTTCACATCTCCGCTGACGCTGCGGGCCTCCTGAACAAGACCTTCAAGACGGATGCGGTGAAGTCGCAGCTGCTCGTCGGTGTTGCCACCATCACGGTGATCGCCAAGTAGTCTCCCTCACGGGCCGACTATGTCGAATGCCTGACCAATGGCCCGCTGCGCCTCGCGCAGCGGGCCATTTGTCGCGGCCGCCGTCGACCCCGCCGTCTCGGACTGTCTTACGAGCCGATGAGCCGCGCCCCGTGCACCGGACCGGCGACCCGCACCACCCTGAGCCTGGCCGCGCTCAACGCGATCTGAAGCTCGAGAGCGGCATCGAGGTCGGCGGCGAGGAACGCGACCGTCGGACCGGAACCGGAGATCATTCCGGCGAGCGCACCGTTCTCCTCGCCGAGTTCGATGACGGCACCGAGCTGGGGTTCGAGGTGCAGGGAGGGTGCCTGGAGGTCGTTGTGCAGCACTTCGGCGAGCATGTGCGGATCTCCCGCGCGGAGCGCCTGCAGCACGTTCGCGTCCACCTGCGGCTGGTTCGTCGCCGGGAAGATGTCCTGGGCGTGCCGGTCGCGATGCCGATCGAGTTCGCTGTACACGCTCGGCGTGCTGAGACCGAAGTCGGCAAGGGCGAGCACCCACTGGAAGGTTCCCTTGGCAAGCGCGGGACTCAGTTGGTCGCCGCGGCCGGTACCGATCGCCGTTCCGCCGGTGAAGGCGAAGGGCACGTCCGAGCCGAGCTGCGTCGCGAGGTCGAGCAGTTCTTCGCGGCTGAGATCGGTGCCCCACAGGCTGTCACAGGCGAGCAGGGTGGCCGCGGCATCCGCGGAACCTCCGCCCATTCCGCCGGCGATGGGCACATTTTTCTCGATCTCGAGATGCACGCCCTTGCGATAGCCGGCGCGGTGGGCGAGAAGTGTCGCCGCCCTGATGGCGAGGTTCGAGCCGTCGGTCGCCAGGGAGGAAGTGTCGACGGATCCGGTGAAGTTCACCGAGAAATCATCGGCCGCGGAGGCTCGGACCTCCTCGTACAGTGAGACGGCCTGGTAGGCCGTGGCGACGTCGTGATACCCGTCGTCGAGCAGAGCGCCGACCTTGAGGAACACGTTGATCTTGCCCGGTGCCCGTGCGTGAACCGCCTTCGGAGCGGCCGCGATGGTCATGTTCCCAACCTAGCCGACCCCCGGCAGAGCGCTTTACGCGGCCGCCCGAGCGACGGCCAGGAAGTCGGCAACCGTCAATTCCTCCCCCCGCGCGGTCGGCGCGACACCCGCGGCTTCGAGGCGAGCGGATGCCGTGACGCTGTCCCCCAGGACGACCGAGAGGGACTGCCGCAGCATTTTGCGCCGCTGCTGGAACGCGGCGTCAACCAGGGCGAAGGTTGCGAGGCGTTCCTCCTCGGTTCCGGGTCGCTCGCCGCGGTCGTACCGCACGAGGATCGAGTCGACGTTCGGTACCGGCCAGAAGACCTGGCGGCTCACCTGGCCGACCGTGCGCCACTTTCCATACCAGGCCGCCTTGATGCTCGGGCTTCCATAGATCTTCGAGCCGGGATCGGCGGCGATCCGCTGCCCCACCTCGGCCTGCACCATCACGAGACCGGAACGGAGGCTCGCGAAATGTTCGAGAAAGTGCAGCAGCACCGGAACCGAGATGTTGTACGGCAGATTGGCGACGAGGCTCGTCGGGATAGCGGGGAGCTCGGTGATCGTCAGGGCATCCCGGGTGATCACGGTCAGCGGAGCGCCGGGCTGGAACTGTTCGACGGTGATCGGCAATTGGGCCGCCAGCCGATCGTCGATTTCGACCGCGACGACGGATGCCCCCCTCTCGAGCAGTCCGAGGGTGAGGGAACCGAGGCCGGGGCCGACCTCCACGACGACCTGGCCGGGGAGGATGCCCGCCGCCTTCACGATGCGTCGCACGGTGTTGGCGTCGATGACGAAATTCTGGCCCAGCTTCTTGGTCGGGTGGATGCCGAGAAGGTCGGCGAGGTCGCGGATCTCCGCGGGCCCGAGCAACCTCACGCGAGGTCTGACGAGTCGATTGCCGTGTCGTAGGGCGAGCCGAGGTCCTGGCTGACCGGTTCCGCATCCCAGCTGCCATAGACCAGCTCGGTGTTCGAGGTGATCTGGGCGGCCAGCAGTGCGACATCCGTCGACAGGTGATCGGCCATGAACCGCAGCGTCGTGGGGATCAGGTACGGCGCGTTCGGGCGACCCCGGTAGGGCACGGGCGTGAGGAACGGGGCATCCGTCTCGATCAGGATCTGGCTGCGCGGGATGGCGGCGAGCGCATCCCGCAGGGTGCCGGCGTTCTTGAACGTGACAGTGCCGGCAAAGGAGAGGTACCAGCCGTTGTCTGCGCAGAGTCTGGCCATGTGGGCATCCCCGGAGAAGCAGTGGAACACGGTTCTCTCTGGCGCTCCGTTCCGCCGGAGGGTCGAGATCACCTCGGCGTGGGCGTCCCGGTCGTGGATCTGCAGCGCGAGATCGTGCCTCTTGGCGATGGCGATGTGCGCCTCAAGGGAGCGGTACTGCGCAGGATGGCCGCTCTCGTCGGTGCGGAAGAAGTCGAGGCCGGTCTCGCCGATGGCACGCACGCGCGGCCGACCGGCCAGCTCATCGATCTCGGCGAGCGCGCTGTCGAGCTGCCCGGCCGCCTCATAGCGCGGAGCTTCGTTGGGGTGGATGGCGACGGCCGCGAGCATCCGCGGCTCCCGTGCCGCCATCTCGGCCGACCAGCGCGAGGTCTCGAGGTCGCCGCCCACCTGCACCACCCCGCGCACGCCGACGCTCGATGCCCGGTCGAGCTGCTCGCGGTAGTCAAGCGCGAACTCCGCCCGTTCGCCAGTGCCGATCAACGGATCAAGATGGGTGTGGTTGTCGTACACTCCGACGGTGAGGGCCGGCGGGAGCGGCGGATAGCTCTGGTCGGGCATGCCCGAATCCTACCCGGCCCGGTGGCACCGCCCGGTCAGAGCGACAGCTCGGGGCGCACCTCGAGCACGATCTTGCCGAGTCCGTGCCCGGCACCGAGGCGCTCGTAGGCCGCCCGCACCCGGTCGAGCGGGTAGGTCGCATAGACCGGGACCTTCAGTTCGCCGTTGGCAACCAGTCGCGCCAGTTCGGTGAGAGTCTCGCGGGGCTCCACCGTCGACATCCCCTCGGCCCTCACGCGGAATCTCTTCTTCGCCGCGAAGTCGGCGATCGTGTTGATTCGGTCCTTCGCCACGCCGAGATCGACGGCGACCTGCACGTTTCCGTCGCCGTGCGCGTCGATGAACGCGTCCACTCCGTCCGGAACCATGCGACGGACGCGCTCGGTGAGGCCCTTCCCGTAGGCCACCGGAATGGCGCCGAGGCTGCGGAGGAACGCGTGGTTCGCCTCGCTTGCCGTGGCCACGACGGCGGCTCCGGCGAGCACGGCGAGCTGAGTGGCGATGACACCGACGCCTCCCGCCGCGCCGGCGACCACGACGGTGTCTCCGGGGCGCACGTCCACCGCCGCGATTGAGGCACGCGCCGTCGTGCCGGCCACATAGAGACTCGCGGCCTCGTTCCACCCCACGCCATGCGGCTTGCGGATGACCCGGCTCGCGTCGATCGTCACGAACTCCGCCTGCGCGTTGCGCCCGTCGGAGAATCCGATGACCTCGTCACCGACTCGCGGGAAGTCGACGCCCTCGCCAACCGCGCTGACGATCCCGGCGAAGTCGCTGCCCTGACCCTCCGGGAAGTGCGCGGGGAATGCCCCGTGCATCCGACCCTCCCGGATCGGGATCTCGCCGGGATTGATGGCAGCGGCGACGACGGAGACCTGCACCTCACGCCTACCGGGTGTCCTGGTCTCCACGTCGACGAGCTCGAGCACCTCACTGCCGCCGTAGCGGCTGAACCTCACGGCCATCGGCATGGCATCGTCCTTCGTGGTCTGGCTATCCTCACGCGGATACCGCGGGCTCCGGCTGTTCGATGCGCGGGAAGAGCGAGGACCCGAGCGGCGACACGGACGGCCCGCCGACCCACTCGGAGGCGGAGCGAACATTCTGGTCGGCCACCGCACCGGTGCCGCCGATGGCGGTCCAGAGCCTCGCAGCGGCATCCGGGATCACCGGCGCCAGCAGCACTGCGAGAGTACCGAGACCGCGCACGATGGTGAACAGCACGGCATCCAGTCGCGCGGCGTTTGCCGGGTCCTTCGAGAGTGCCCACGGCTCCTGGATGGTGATGTAGCCATTGAGTTCATCGACGAGCGTCCAGATCGAGGCGAGAGCCTCGTGGATGGCGAAACGTTCGATCGCGGCATCCGCTTCCCGCGTCACCCGCACGGCGGTGGCGAAGATGGCCTGGTCGGTTCCGGAGAGCTGCACTTCGGTGGGGATGACTCCGCCGCGGTACCGCGTGACCATCGCGATCACGCGGGAGGCAAGGTTGCCGAAGCCGTTGGCGAGCTCCGCCTGGTAGCGCGACGATAGATCTTCCCAGCTGAACGAGCCGTCCTGCCCGAAGGCGATGGCGCGCATGAAGTAGTACCGGAACGCGTCGGCCCCAAAGGTTTCGGTGATCTCGGACGGCGCGATTCCGGTGAGCTTCGACTTGGACATCTTCTCTCCCCCGACCAGCAACCAGCCGTGGCCGAACACCCGGCGCGGCACCGGGAGCCCGGCGGCCATCAGCATCGCCGGCCAGATAACGGCATGGAAACGGGCGATGTCCTTGCCGACCAGTTGCACTGCCGGCCAGCGCCGTTCGAAGGTGTCGGAGTCGGTGCCGTACCCGATCGCGGAGATGTAGTTGAGCAGCGCATCGAACCAGACATAGACGACATGGCTGTGATCCCACGGAATCCGGATGCCCCAGTCGAAACTGGATCGCGAAATGGAGAGGTCGTGGAGACCCTGCTTCACGAACGAGATGATCTCGTTGCGCACGCTCTCCGGCTGGATGAAGTCCGGTTGCGACGTGTAGAGGTCGAGCAGCCTGCCCTGAAAGTCACTCATCCGAAAGAAGTAATTCTTCTCTTTGAGGATCTCCACCGGGCGCCCGTGGATCTTGCACACCAGCTGGCCCGCGTAATCGCCCTCCGCGGTCTCCATCAGGTCGTCGGGCTGTTTGTACTCCTCGCAGCCGACGCAGTAGTACCCCTCGTATTCGCCCGAATAGATGAAGCCGTCGTCATAGAGCTTCTGCAGGAAGATCGAGACGGCGCGTTCGTGGCGCTCGTCAGTGGTGCGGATGAAGTCGTCGTTGGCGACATCGATCGTCTTCAGCAACGGGAGCCAGGCATCCGTCACCAGCCTGTCGGCCCATTCCTGCGGAGTGGTGTCGTTGGCCACGGCCGTGCGCAGGATCTTCTCACCGTGTTCATCGGTGCCGGTGAGCAGCCAGGTATCGTCCCCAGCCTGGCGGTGCCAGCGGGCCAGCACGTCGGCGGCGACCTCGGTGTATGCGTGGCCGATGTGCGGCACATCATTCACATAGAAGATGGGGGTCGCGATATAGAAGGGGTCTCCGGCGGGCATTCGATCATCCTAATTGGCATCCTGAGCCGCAGCCAGATCACGGCAGGGATGAGGAGGAGGGAGAGGATGCCGCCGCCGAGAGAAAGCACGGCGAAACTGCTTCCTGCCACCACGATGCCGGAGAGGGCACCGCCGGTGGCGCCGGCAAGGGCGATGAGCACGTCGATGGTGCCCTGGGTCTTGGCGCGGGTTGCCTCGGGAGTGGCGTCGACGATCAGGGCGGTGCCAGCGATCACTCCGAAGTTCCAGCCGATGCCGAGCAGCGCCAGCGCGATCATCAGTTGGAGCACACCCTGAGGCGGCGCGGTTGCCGCCGTGACCCCCGCAAGGAGGAGAGTGATTCCGGCGGCTATCGACATCGGGATTCGTCCGACCCGGTCCACCAGGGTTCCGGTGACCAGGGAGGGAATATACATGAATCCGATGTGGATGCCGATCACGAGTCCGATTTCGGCCAAGCCCTGCCCCTGGGATCTCAACCGCACCGGGGTCATCGTCATGATCGCGAGCATGGCGACCTGGGTCACGACCATGACCGTCGTGCCGACGGCGATACCCCGGTTTGCGCGCGACGGCCCCTTGGCGGATCGGGGTGTGTCCCGGGCGGTGGCGGTCGCCTCGGCAGCGGCACCGGCATCCGCTCTCTCGCTGTCGCCGGCATCCGCTCCCTCACTAGCACTGACCGCCCGGGCGAGCAACAGCGGGTCCGGCCGCAGCCAGACCAACAGGACGAACCCGGCGGCGAGATACGCCACCGCTGCCAAGAGAAACGGGCCGGCGAGTGCTGGCACGCCAAGTGCGTTCGCCACCGACCTCATCGGGGCCACCAGGTTCGGGCCCGCGACGGCGCCGAGAGTGGTTGCCACCATTGCCAGGCTCACGGCTCGTGCCCGCCGGTGCGGGTGCGCCAAATCGGTGCCAGCGTATCGCGCCTGCAGGTTGGTGGCACTCCCCGCACCGTAGATGAGGAGAGCGACGAAGAGGATGATCACGCTGTTCGCAACGGCAGCCACAACCACGCCGGCCGCGCCGAGTCCGCCCGTGAGAAAGCCGGCGGTGAGGCCGATGCGACGCCCGAAGGTCTGCGAGATCCTTCCTACCGCAAACGCGGCGGCCGCTGACCCAAGCGTGAACACAGTGGCCGGGAGACCCGCAAGGTTGGCGCTGCCGAGCAGCTGTTCCGCCAGCAGCGCCCCGACCGTGACACCCGCCGCGAGGCCCATGCCGCCGAGCATCTGTGAGGCGACAATGACCCGGAGGACGCGCCTCTGCATCCTCTCCCTCTGATCTGGGGTGAAGACGAGCGCGTCGAGGACTTCCCGTGACTGAGTCATCCTGTTAGGCCGTCGCGTCGAGAACGACCGCACCGCTCGCCCGCCATTCGAGCACTCCCTCTGCCATCGCGTAGGCGTCGATTCCCCGATCGCGTAGCAGACGGGCGGCGTCCATCGCCAGGTCACAGAATTCGCCCCGGCAGTAGACGACGACGCGGCGGTCGAGTGGCAGTTCGGAGAGGCGCGACGGCAGCTGATCGAGCGGGATCGAAACCGCACCAGGATAGTGGCCGGCCTGGAATTCGCGGTCCGGTCGGACATCCAGCACACAGGCCTCTTCGTCCTTATTCACGCTATGCACCCGCGGTGCCGCGCCGCGACCTCTCCCGGCCTCGTCCAAGAGTCGGAGTTCCGGAATCGCTTTCGAGGCAACCGATGTCAGCGCCACGACCAGCCCGGCCACCTCGTCGCCGGCAAGCCGGTAGAAGATCGTGGTGCCCTGTCGTCGAGTGCGGACGAGGCCGGCATTCTTCAACACCTGCAGGTGCGAGGATGCGGTCGTCAGCGGCATCCCGGAGATGCGCGCCAGCGTGTCCACCGGCTGTTCCGCCTGGGCGATCAGCTCGAGCAGCTCGAGTCGATGCGGATGGGCACAGGCGCGCCCGAGTCGGGCTACCTGTTCGTATGCGGCTGATTTCATTGTTACTCCATAGATCCGACGAATATTGGAATAACACGACGATAGCGCACAGCTGCGCATTTGCAAGCGGTAACCGATGTGGCGACTGGTGATGCCCCGGATCCGGCACGAGCACAGAGCGAAACGCGAGCATCTCGGCCAGCTTCGTGAGGTTCGAGTCCGATGCGGTCGGGTCTGCGGCGACGAGGTAGCACCATCGCGCCCAGCTTCGCCGCCTGCCCGTTGCTAAGTTGGTGGCGTTCAACTCTCTGCGGCCGGATCACCCACCCGTGCGCGAGGCCGTGTTACTGCGTCGCCGACCTCGCCGCGAGCCACGCGGCCAGTACCGCCCACACCAGGAACAGCAGCAGCAACACGACGACGACCACGAACGCTTGCGGCGCGAACTGTGCTACCACCGCGGTGATAATCACAACCACGAAGCCGATCCACGTCGGCAGCACGGCCGCCCGATGTCCGGCTCGCCACGCCGCTTCGCTGGCCAGGGTGGGCGGAATCCTGATTCCGACGAACCCGTTTCGACCGATCCTTCCGGAGGCGGCGAGCTGTGTCACCACGGCGATCAGGAGCATGGCCGCCGCGAAAATGTAGGCCGCGAAGTTCGGTCCATCGACACCATTCATGTGCTAAGGATATCCAGCCAGTGAGAAATCGTTGCCATTCCTCGATTTAGCGGTGAGGCATGGCGACTCCCGCGGCATTCAATGCGATGCCGGGCGATCCTCCCCTGCGAGAAATCCATGCATTCCGATCGACACGCCGATCTCCAATCTTGGACATCGGCGTGTCAGAAAATCTGCATGGATTTCGAGCACTATCCCCGCGCCTCGCACCGCGCCCCGCGCCGCGCCTCGCAGGGCAGTTCAGTGCAGTGCAATGCAATGCAATGCAATGCAGTGCAATGCAGTGCAGTGCGAAAGCCGGGCGCAGCGGGTGGGCTGCTCCGGCGCCCCAGCCAAGTCGGTGCCGAGCCGCGTATCGCACAACCCAGAACGCTCGCGCCTGCCCTCGGATTTCGGTGCGAGACCTAGGCTTGGCGCATGAAGTTCCGCAGGATCGGCGATGTCACGGTCAGCTCGATCGGGCTCGGTGCCATGCCACTCTCGCTCGCCGGGAGACCGGACCGCGAGCGCGCGATCGCGACCATCCACGCCGCGCTGGACGCAGGCATCACACTCATCGACACAGCCGACGCCTACACGACGGATGCCGACGGCGCGGGTCACAACGAACTCCTGGTCGCCGAGGCACTCCGTGGCCGCACCGAAGACGTGCTCGTCGCCACCAAGGGCGGCCTGCTCTTTCGCGACGGCGGCCCCTGGGATCGCAATGGCACGCCCGACCATCTCAAACAGGCCGCGCGGCAATCCCGGGCCAGACTCGGAGTCGACGCGATCGGTCTCTACCAGTTGCACCGTCCCGACCCGGGGGTGCCGTTTGAGGAGTCGATCGGGGCCTTGAGGGAATTGCTCGACGAGGGAGTGATCCGCCTGGCGGGAATCTCCAACGTCACCGTCGCGCAGATCGTGCTGGCCGATCACATTCTCGGCGGTCGACTCGTCTCGGTGCAGAACCAGTTCTCCCCGGCCTACCGGTCGAGCTTTGGCGAACTCGAATACTGCCTCGCGCACGAGATCGCCTTCCTCCCGTGGAGCCCTCTCGGCGGCACCGGTCGCGGCACGGAGGTCTTCGACGAAGCGAGCGCATTCACCGCTGTCGCAACGGAGCTCGGTGTGAGCCCGCAGCGCGTCGCCCTCGCCTGGGAACTCTCCCTCGGCCACTGTGTGATCCCGATCCCCGGAGCGACCAGGCCAGAGACGATCACCGACTCCGCCGGTGCCGCCGAGCTCATGCTGAGCGCCGACCAGCGGGCGAGCCTCAGCGCGCCCTGAGCGTGCCTTCGTAGAGGTCCCGCTTGCCGAGGCCCGTGGCATCCGCCACCTCGGATGCCGCGTCCTTGAGCGTCGACCCCGCCGCTACGAGCGACTGTACCTGGGCGATGCCGGCGTCGAGTCCGATCTCCACCGGCCCGCCACCCTCGACCACGATGCAGATCTCGCCCCGCACTCCGGCGGCCGCCCACTCGGCGAGCTCCGCCGCAGTGCCGCGACGCACCTCCTCATACAGCTTGGTGAGCTCGCGGCAGACGGCGACCCGGCGATCGGCCCCGAACGCCGTTGCGATGTCGCCAAGGGCATCCGCCAGCCGGTTCGGCGACTCGAAGAACACCATGGTGCGCGGTTCCCTGGCCAGCCGCCGCAGCGACGCGAGCCGACCCTTCCGCGGCAGGAAACCCTCGAACGTGAACCGATCGGTGGGCAGGCCCGAGAGGGCGAGGGCGGTGATCACGGCCGACGGCCCGGGCAGTGCCGTCACCGTGACCCCGGCGGCGGCGGCGGCGGACACGATCGCGAACCCCGGGTCGCTGATCGCCGGCATTCCCGCGTCGGTCAACACCAAAACATCCGTCTCCCGCCCGAGCTCGGCGATCTCGGCGGCCTTCTCCACTTCGTTGTGCTCGTGCAGGGCGATGAGCCGCGGACGGTTCTCAATGCCGAGCGCGCGAAGAAGGTGGATGGTGACCCTCGTGTCTTCCGAGGCGATCAGGGTGGCGTTGCCGAGCGCTTCCACCAATCGCCGGGAGGCGTCACCGAGGTTGCCGATCGGAGTCGCCGCGAGGATGATCACCTGCCCATCCTTGCAGCGAACCATCGTTACCATTGCACCTGTGACGAGACCCGACGCTGAGTTCGACGCCACGGTACGCGCGCCGTCCGGGTCGTCGCCCACGCCGGAGTGGATCGAACCGACCGGCACCCGGCTCGATGCCTGGGGGGGTCGGCTGCTGGATCTGCCCGGCGCCCAGCGCCTCTGGTACTGGGGCGGACCGATCGCGGTGACGCTGCTCGCCGCTGTGCTTCGCCTCGTGCGGCTCGGCGATCCACGGTCTCTCGTGTTCGATGAGACCTTCTATGTGAAGGATGCCTGGACGCTCCTGAATCTCGGCTACGAGGCATCCTGGCCCGCCAACTCCGACCAGGCCTTCAATGCCGGCGCTGTCGACGGGTACACCGCGACCGGGTCGTATGTGGCGCATCCGCCGCTCGGCAAGTGGATGATCTCGCTCGGCCTCCGAGTCTTCGGGGCTGAGGATACGGTGGGCTGGCGCATCAGCACGGCGATCGTCGGCATCCTCGCGGTCTTCCTGCTGGTGATCATCGCCCGCAAGCTCTTCAACTCGACGCTGCTCGCCACCATCGCCGGCGGGCTGTTGGCACTCGACGGCCACGCGATCGTGATGTCGCGCACCGCGCTTCTCGACAACTTCGTCATGTTCTTCACACTGCTCGGCTTCGGTGCGATCCTGCTCGACCGCGCCCAGAGCGCCGAGCGCTTGTCGCTGTGGCTCGCACGTCGGGCAGATGCCGGTCGCGGAATCGACTGGGGGCCGGCTCTCTGGTGGCGGCCCTGGCTTCTGACCGCTGGCATCCTCTTCGGGGCGGCGACCGCCGTGAAGTGGAGCGGGCTCTACTTCCTCGCCGCCTTCGCCCTCTACTCGCTGTTCGTGGATGCCGCGGCCAGGCGCAGGGCCGGCATCCCGTTCTGGATCAGCGGCACGATCCTCAAACAGGGCCCGGTCAGTTTCCTTCTCACCATCCCTCTCGCCCTCGCCGCCTATCTGGCCAGCTGGGCCGGGTGGTTCGCCACCAGAGGGGGCTACTTCCGCGACTGGGCCGATGTTCCGGGCAATGCCGCTACGGGACTCTTCGCCTGGGTTCCGCGATCGGTGCAGAGCTTCCTGCACTACCAGGTGAGCGTGTACAACTTCAACGTCAACGAGAACACCGCGCACCCGTATGCGGCCAATCCCTTCTCCTGGCTGTTCCTGCTTCGGCCCACCGCCTTCTACTATGTGGGCCAGGCACAGGGGCAGGGCGGATGCACCTTCTCCAGTTGTGCCGAGTACGTCACCTCGATCGCGAATCCGATCCTCTGGTGGGCGGCCACCGCGTCACTCTTCTACCTGGTCTACCGGCTCGTGCGCTATCGGGAATGGCGGGTCGGACTGATCCTGATGGGGATGGTCGCCGGCTACCTGCCGTGGCTCCTCTACACCAACCGCACCATCTTCCAGTTCTATGCCATCGTCTTCGAGCCCTACATGATCCTCGGTCTCGTCTTCGTGATCGGCCTCATCCTCGGCGGGCCCGGCGACCCGACCAGGCGGCGCCAGCGCGGCTTCGGGATCGTGGGCGTGTTCCTGGCGCTCGTCATCGTCGTAAGCGTGTTTTTCTATCCGGTGTGGACCGGCATGCAGGTGCCCGAGGTGTTCGCCCGGTTGCACTACTGGCTCCCCGGCTGGCGCTAGTCCAGTAGCGTGATGCCATGGTCGGCATCAATGAGGTCGCTCGACGGGCTGGCGTGTCCGCGGCAACCGTCTCCCGTGCGCTGAGCGGTAACGGGCCGGTTTCGCCCGAGGCGCGTGCTCGGGTCGAGTCCGCGGCGAACGCCCTGCACTATGTCGCGTCGTCGAACGCCTCGAGTCTCGCTTCCGGGCGTACCCGCAACGTCGGCATCGTCGTGCCTCACCTCAACCGCTGGTTTTTCTCGTCGGTCGTCGAGGGTGCCGAGCATACGCTGTTGCGCAACGGTTACGACCTTACGTTGTACAACTTGAGCGGAGGCGACGACGAACGGCGAAGCGTGTTCGAACACTTCCTTCTCCGACGCCGCGTGGATGCCGTGATCGCCGTCGCCCTCGAACTCACCGCCAAAGAGATCTTCGGCCTGCTGGCACTCGACAAGCCGCTCGTCGGGGTGGGTGGGCCGCTCGCAGGTGTGCCCTCCCTCGCCATCGACGATGTCGCAATCGCCCGGCTTGCGACCGAACATCTACTCATGCTCGGCCACACCGCCATTCTCCACATCGGTGGGGCGTCAGAAGAAGACACGGACTTCCATATGGTCCGCAATCGCCGTGCCGGCTTCCAGCAGGCGATGACTGCGGCCGGGCTGCCTGTTGCCGACGAACATACGCTCTCCCCCGACTTCACTATCGCGGCCGGATACGCTCGGGCAAAACAGGCGCTCGGCCATCCGCATCATCGTCCCACCGCGATTTTCGCGGCATCCGACGAGATGGCGATCGGGGCGATTCTGGCCTCTCGGGACTTGGGCCTCGACGTGCCGCGAGACGTCTCGATCGTGGGAATTGATGATCACGAACTCGCCGAGTTTTTCCAGCTGACCACTGTCGCGCAGTTCCCTAAGGGTCAGGGCGAGCTCGCGGCCGAGATCCTCATTGCCCAACTCGAGCCATCTCGCCAGAAGCAATTCGCTCTAACTGTTCCGCTGCCATTCGAACTCATCGTGCGGTCGAGCACTGCCCGACCCCGGGACTGAAGGTCAACTTCGCGATCCCTATTTGACCGAACCGGAGATCAGCCCTCCGACAATGTATTTCTGCAGCAGCAAGAACACGATCATCACGGGCACCGCGGCGAGCACTGCGCCAGCTGCGAAGATACTCCAGTTGTTGGAGAACGCCTGCGAGACGAAGCTGTAGAGCCCAACGGCTAGCGTCTGCGTGGTCGGGTCGGTCAGCATGATGCTTGCGAGCACATATTCGCCGGTCGTGCCGATGAACGACAGCAGACCGACGACCGCGAGGATCGGCGCGACGAGTCGCAGGATAATCGTGAAGAAGATCTGCGCGTGACTCGCGCCGTCTATCTTTGCCGCCTCGTCGATAGAAATCGGCACGGTACTGAAGAACCCGTACATCAGATAGGTGTTCACGCCCAGGGCACCGCCGAGATAGACGAAGATCAGTCCGAGCTGAGTGCCGAGGCCTAGCGCCGGGATCACATCGCCGATCGTCGACAGAAGCAGGAACAGGGCGACCACCGCGAGGAACTGCGGGAACATCTGGATGAGGATGAGCGAAAGTAGCCCAACGCGCCGCCCGAGGAAGCGCATCCGCGAGAATGCGTAGGCAGCCATCGCGCCGAGGAACACTGTCGAGATTGAGGTTACGGACGCTATGACAAGGCTGTTGACGAACCAGCGGGCGTAGGGCTGGTCGGGGTTGTTGAACAGCGCGACATAGTTGGAGAAGTCGATCGTGCTGAACAGCCGGTTAGAGCCGACGAGGGATCCGGCCGGATTGAGCGATGCCGAGATCACATAGAGCAGCGGGAACACGGCGAACACGACGGCGACGATCGCGATAACGTGTCGCCACCCAGTGTCGCGGGCCCAGCGTGAGAACGTGACCGGTCGGTTCGTACGTATGCGTCTAGGAACCATTGCAACGGGAAGTTTGGCATCAGGGGTCATGTCAGTTGATGTCCTCCAGGGCCTTGGTGCGGCGGAACGCGATGATCGAGACCGTTCCGACCAGAAGGAAAATCAGGATTGACAGCGCGCTCGCAAGGCCGTAGTCGCGTGCCCCACCCTGTCCGAATGCGACCTTGTAGACCATCGTGATGAGGAGGTCCGTCGAACCGATGTCGAAGGTGGTGTCGGAGAATCTCGGCCAGCCCCGGGTAAGCATATAGACGACGTTGAAGTTGTTGAAGTTGAAAGCGAACGACGCGATCAGTAGCGGCGCGATCGACACGAGCAGCAACGGAAGTTTGACCGAGCGGAACGCGCGCCACGGGCTCGCACCATCGACGCGCGCGGCCTCGTTCAGCTCCTCCGGAAGCGACTGCAGCGCGCCGGTGCTAACGAGGAACATGTACGGATATCCGAGCCACACGTTCACGAGAATCACGCTGAACTGGGCGAGCAGCGGCGCAGTGAGCCACGGAATCTGGATGCCGCCGAACAGAACCTGATTCACGAAGCCGAATTGCGGGTTCAGCAGGCCGGCCCAGACCAGCCCGGAGAGGTATACCGGGAAGGCGTACGGCAGGATCACCAGAACGCGGTAGAACTTCTTCCCGCGCAGATTTGGATGATTGAGCACCATGGCGAGGAACAGGCCGAGGGCGAACGTGAGCAGAACTGACATGATGGCGAACACGAAGGTCCACGCGGTGACCCGTAAGAGCGGGCCGCTGAGCTGCTTGTTGGTGAAGGCCTCGGTGAAGTTCTTGAACCCGACCTCGATTTTCCAGCCCGGGGAGAGCTTCTGACCGCTGGAGGTCGCGAACTCACCCGCGCCGTCGTCGCTGTACACGGCGCCGGTCTCGTCCGTAAAGATGTCTTTCTTTGCGTCGTAGGTGAGGTTCGATTTGTAAAGGTACGCGCTGCTCGCGTCATCGGTGCGCAGCGATCCGTTGGCCGGGTCGGACGACACCGGAACCGAGAGCGCGGTGATGGCTTCTTGATTCGAGAGGACCTGATCGAGGGTGAGCGTCTCATAACCCGCGAGGCCCTTGCCCGTCCCGGTGCCGTCGAGGATCGGGTTCTTCGCCTCCGTGAGCGGCTGGGTTTCCGAGCCGACCGAGACGACGCCGTTCGGATCGGTCACGAGGAAGTAGAACTTGCCGTCTTTGCGCAGGATGTTAACCGCGTACGTCGGCGAATCGGGCACCCGCTTCTCGGCGGCACCCTGGATCGCCGAGATGGCATCCGACTTGGTGCTGTTGTGGCCGTCACTGTAGTTGGTGAAGGCGATGTAGCCACTGAAGAAGACCACGAAGATCTGAAAGATCAGAAGGAAGATGACGCCGGGTGTGAGGTACTTCGCTGGCAAGCGCTTGCTCTTGCCGAGGTAGATCCAGTTGATGAGGAGGGCGATGACCGCCGTGATTGCCAGCGGAATCCACATCTGCAGCGCCGACATGGCGAACACGAGCCAGACCGCGAACGCGTCGAACATCCCGAGAAGCACGATCTTGATGACCAGCCCGAGGACGCCCCGGTTGTCGCCGCTGAATCCTGCAGCGGTGCGGCGGGATGCGGCCGTGCGCCTCGCCGATCGAGCGCTCGGCTTCGACTCGCCGGGGCTCGGAGGGTTCAGCACGGAAGGGGTCTTCGCCATGGGACTCGCAGTGCTCGGGGACGGAGCCTGAACTCCGACGGGGATGGGGAGAGAAGGGCGCCAGGGGGTCGGGTCGCTCGTCGGAGCAACTCGACCCCCTGGCGGTTGGGACTAACCGTTGATCTTCGCCTGCACATTGGTCACCGCGGTGTTCCAAACGGTGGTGGGGTCGCCCTGGCCCTTGATGAGAGCGAGTTCCGCTGCTCCCCAGTCGGCCCAGACGGAGCCCATCTGTGGGATCGACGGCATCGGAACGCCGTTCAGGCCGACCTTGCCGAAGGCCTGCACGTCGGCGTTGGATGCCGAGATCTTCTTGAACGCGCTGGTCAGTGCCGGGGCGCGGTCACCGACTTCATAGAGTTTCTCCTGCACGGCGTCGGTGCCGAGGTAGTTCACGAGGAACTTCGTCGCCGCGACCTTGTTCTTGCTCTTGGCGCTGATGAAGAACGCGTTGACTCCAAGGAACGGCTGGGCCGGCTTTCCGCCGGCGGTGGGCAGCGGATCGATCGAGTATTTGACGCCGGCCTTCTTGATCGCACCGATGTTCCACGGACCGGTCAGGAAGTAGGGAGATTCACCCTTTTGAAACGCCGTGGCGGCAATATCACCGGTGATGTTCGGGTTCAGGATGCCTTCGGCGCCCCAGGCCTTCAGTGCGGTAGCGAACTTCACCCCGGCAGGGTCACCGAGGGTCAGCTTCGACGCGTCGTAGGAGCCATCGGAGTTCTGCGCGAATACCGAAGAACCGAACGAGGTCTGCAGGGGGTAGAGGTGGTAAGGGTCGCCCTGTTTCGGGTCGAGACCCAGCAGGAACGGATATTTCGACGCGCCTGAGGCGACAGAGGCCTTGCCAGTGCTGATCAGGTCATCGAAGGTCGTCGCTGCGGTCGGCGCGAGGGCGGTGTTGCGCACCATCGCGACGTTCTCGATCGAGTACGGGAGGCCGTAGACGTTTCCGCCATAGGTGACCGCCTGGATGGCGACCTTCGCGTACTTCTTCGCGGAGTCGCCGAGCTGGATGGGAGAGACGACACCGTTCTGCACGTACGCGCCGAGCTTGTCGTGAGGGCTCACGATGATGTCCGGACCCTTGCCGGTGGGCACTTGGCTGATGAAGTCCTTGTCCACGGTTGCGAAGTCCTTGATGACGAGTTTCATCGTCACTCCGGTGTCCTTCTTGAACTGCGCGGCAACCGACTTGAGGGCGGGGGCGCGAAGGGCGTCCGTCCACAGTGTGAGTGTCGACGATCCTGCCGTCGCACCGGTGGGAGAGCTCGAGGAGGCCGAGCATCCGGTGAGAGCAGCAGCCGTGAGAGCGGTGATGAGGAGTGCCGCCGCTGCCTTTCGAGTTCGGGGGGTCACCTTCATTGGTGGGCCTTTCTATTCTGTGTGGTGGGAGGTCAGGCCCACCTCCACAGAGAGGCGAGAGGACTCTCTCCCGGAATGATGCAAGCGTTTCCAGTTATAGCAAGGCGTCGCCTGAAACGCAACAACAGGATCATTCAATGAACGCTCGCCTCAGAGTGGTCGAATTGTTCGGCAATGCGCACAATCATCAACGCTGGTTCTCCGCCTGGTTGGAAACGCTTCCACTGGCCGCCGACGTGAGGATACTCGGCGTCCGCGGGGGCGCAGACATCTCGTGCTATCCGCTCGCGTGCCATGGTGCCGTGTCCGCGCACTCAACTCTCATCCACGTGACTCTCGCTCTCCCGCCGATCGCCCTGACGGCCGCCGACGCTAGCCCTCAATGCGGTTCGCTACGGCATCCGGCGAATACAGGCGCAGCCTGCCCCTCGCGATCCTGCCAACCTTTCCGCTGCTTGCCTCCCTCGTGGCAACTGGCTCCCCGGCTGGCGTTAGGCCGACGTCCCTCGGGCCGGCTGGCCGAGCGCGTCGACCAACTCGTCCGCGTCGGTGAGCGGAAGTCGGCAGACGAAGCTCCGGCACAGGTAGGCTGCCTCGCGTTGGCGCCCATCAAACAGCTCGAATCCCGCGTTGGCGAAGGCCGCCGCCTGGCGGAGCGTCACCACGGTGGTGAACATCCCGCTGCGGTACAGGCTTCTGGCCACGGTCGGCAGCGGCGAGTGGCGATCATCGCTCACGACCACGAGCTGTTCGATCGGCCGGGCGAGAGCGGATGCCACGGTGAGCGTGGCACCGAACGACACCGGGCGCGGGGCGGCGAGGGGCAACAGCCGGTGGATCGCCCGGTCCGCAGCCTCCCGGTAGGGCAGGTCCCCCGTGATGAGGTACAGCGAGGCGCACGCTTTCGCCATCGCGCTCAGGCCGGAGGGGTAGGCGCCCTCCGAAGGGTCGTTCTCGATCGCGATACCCTGCGCCACGAGCACCGGGTCGGCTCCGCCAGGCACCCCGAAGGTGCCGCGTCCACCCGAGTAGAGCGAGCGGTCCACCAGGTCGCGGGCGACCTCCGCATAGCGTGCCTCACCGGTCGCGGCGGCCAGGTCGAGCAGGCCGCCGGCGAACATGCCATAGTCCTCCAGCGTGGCGTAGGCCGAAGACATCCGCCCGCCGACCGATGCCCGGAGAAGCGTTCCGTCGTCGCGCAGGTGCCGAGCGATCACCGCGTCGGCCGCTCGGCGCGCGGCGGCGAGCCACCCTTCCCGGCCGAGCACGAATCCGGCGGTCGCGAGGGCCCCGATGGCGAGCCCGTTCCAGCCGGTGAGCAGCTTGGCATCGAGCGGTGGCGGCTGTTGGGCCACCCGCGCCGCCGCATCGAGGGCGAAGTAGGCACCCTCGAGCCGCACCCCGCCGACGGTGCTCTCGCTGTCCTGCGCCGACGCGAAGCCCCCATCCGGCTGCTCCATCACCTCGATGAGGAATGCGGCGATCCCCTCCGCCACCTCGATAGCTTCGTGACGCCCACCGGCATCCAGCTGGGCCAGCCGGGTGAAAGCGACGAGCAGTTGGGCGTTGTCGTAGAGCATGCGTTCGAAGTGCGGATCGCTCCAGTCGCGTTTCGTCGCATACCGAAAGAATCCACCGTCGACCCTGTCCCGCAAGGCCGCGATGGACCGCGAGGGCGGCAGCCGCTGTCCGCAGATCGCGGCGAGCGTGCGCCGGGCCAGCGCGAGCGCCACCGTGTCTCCCCCGGCAGCGCGCTCGAGCACGAAGAGCAGCACCGGCGCGACCGGAAACTTCGGCGCGCCGCCGAACCCGCCGAACTCTCCATCCTCCGAGGCGACGAGATGGTCGACCGCGGCGGCGAGCAACTCGTCGACAGGCATGGTGGCCGCCGGTGTCGCCACACGGTCGGCCGACCCCCGCAACGCGTCGGCGATCGCGGCCGCCGTCTGCTCGACCTCGGAACGGCGGGAGGTCCAGGCATCCGTCACGGCGTCGAGGACCTGCCCGAAAGAGGGCAGTTCACCTATGGCGACGGGCGGCCAGTAGGTGCCCGCAAAGAACGCCGTGCCCCGCGGCGTGACGAAGACGTTGAGGGGCCAGCCCAGGTTGCCGGTGAATGCACCGGCGGCGGCGAGATAACTGGCGTCGACATCCGGATGCTCCTCCCGGTCCACCTTGACGGCCACGAAGTTCGCGGCGAGGACGGCGGCGATCACCGGATCGCTGAAGCTCTCCCGCGACATCACATGGCACCAGTGACAGGTCGAATACCCGATCGAGACCAACACGGGAACATCCCGCCGACGGGCTTCCGCGAAGGCCGCCTCGCCCCAGGGGAACCAGTCGACCGGGTTCGCGGCGTGCGATCGCAGATAGGGGCTCACAGCATCCGCGAGTCGATCGGCCATGACTGTAAGCGTAGGCTCGCACTGTGCCTGCGACAGCCATCACCTTCATCGGCGGACCCACCGCCCTGCTCGAATACGCCGGGCTGCGGATCGTCACCGATCCCACCTTCGACGGTCCGCAGACCTACGAAGATCCGCACGAGACGACGCTGGTGAAAACCGCGGGCCCGGCCATCGCCCGCGAAAACCTGGGTGCGGTCGACCTGGTGCTGCTGTCGCATCATGGCCACAAGGACAACCTCGACTGGGAGGGCCTCGAACTCATCGCGCAGGGCATCCCGACGTTGAGCACCCGCAAGGCCGCGGATGACCTGTTCGGCGGCAGCGTCATCGGGCTCGACAGCTGGGAGAGCTTCGATTTCGGCGCCGTGACCATCACGGCCATGCCCGCCCTGCACGGTCCGCCCGGTTCCGAACCGCTGGTCGGACCCGTCATCGGGTTCATCCTCGAGTCCCCCGGTGAGCCGACCGTGTACGTCAGCGGCGACAACGCGTCGCTCCCCCTGGTGCGTCAGATCGCCGATCGTTTCGCCCCGGTCGACATCGCGATCCTCTTCGCGGGGGCAGCCAGGGTGGAGGGAATCGATGCCGATTTGACCCTCAATTCGACGGATGCCGCAACCGCCGCCCACTACCTCGGGGCTCGCATCGTGGTCGGTCTCCATACCGAAGACTGGACCCACTTCAGCCACACGCGCGCGCACCTCGAGGCGGCGTTCGAGGGCGCCGGCACTCTCGCCCGAACTCCCCGCGGCGTGCGCGTCGAACTCGACCGCTAGCGCGTGTCGCGCTCGAGACCGCGCGCGGTCTCGATGAGTTCGCGGGCGTGTTGCAGGCCGCTCTCGGAAGCGCTGAGGCCGGAAAGCAGTCGGGCCATTTCCTCGATCCGTTCCTCGCCACGGAGCTGTTGCACACTCGAGGCCGTCACGGCGCCGTCGCTGTCCTTCACGACGCGGAGATGATTGGTGGAAAACGCCGCGACCTGGGCGAGGTGAGTGACTGCGATCACCTGCGCGGTGCGCGCCAAGCGCGCAAGCCGGCGACCGATCTCGATCGCCGACGCCCCCCCGACCCCGGCATCCACCTCGTCGAAGATGAAGGTCGGCACCGGATCGCTCGCAGCGATCACCACCTCGATCGCCAGCATCACCCGGGAGAGTTCGCCCCCGGATGCCCCGCGCCCGAGCGGTCGAGGCTCCGCTCCGGGATGCGGCGCGAGCTGGATCGCGACGGCATCCCGTCCGCTGAGGCCGTAATCCTGGCGCTGCGTCACCTCGACCGCTAAGCGGGCGTTCGGCATCGCCAGGGCAGCCAGCTCGTCACTCACCCTCTCGCCGAGCTGCCGGGCGAAGTCACGACGCACCCGGCCGAGCTCGTCGGCGAGCTGCACCACGCGCGCGCGATCGGCCTCGACCTCAGTGCGCAAGCGGTCGATCCGGTCGGAATCCTGGTCGAGTTCAAGGAGCCTGAGGCTGCCGTTGTCGAAGTAAGCGATCGTCTCTTCGAGGGTCGGCCCGTATTTGCGGCAGATCTCCCCGAGATCCGCTCGACGAGCCTGCACCGCCTCGAGCTCTCGTGCGCTGTCGCCGTCGAGTCCCCCAAGATAGCTGGCGAGCTGCGCCGAGACATCGGCCACCAGATAGCTCACATTTGCGAGGGCCTCGACGATCGGGGCGAGGGTCGCATCGTGGCTGGCCACTCGGTCAAGGCGCCGACGCGCCGAATCCAGAAGCCCGAGCGCATCGCGCGGCTCAGCCAGGTCTTCGGATGACACGAGCTCATGGGCCTCGGATGCCGCGAGCCGCAGGTCCTCGAGGTTGGTCAGCCGGTCCGCCCGCTCCGCGAGCTCCCCGTCTTCGCCGGCGTGCGGCGCCACCGACTCGATTTCCGCCATCGCCTGGCGCAGCGCGGCAGCCTCATCCACCCGCGCATCGCGTTCGGCCACTATCACCTCGAGTTCACCCTGGTTGGACTGCCAGCGCCGAAAGGTGTCCTGGTAGTCGGCGAGCACGGTCGCGAGCGCGGGGCCGGCGAACCTGTCGAGCGCCTCACGCTGCGCGGTCGCCGAGCGCAGTCGCACCTGGTCCGACTGCCCGTGCACGACCACCAGCTGTCCGCCGAGTTCGGCGAGCACGCTGACCGGGGTCGTGCGACCGCCGACCGTTGCTCGGCTGCGACCCTCCGGCGACACCGACCGGGCGAGGATCAACTCACCGTCGTCGAGGTCGCCGCCGGCGTCGCGCACCCGCTCGGCGACCGCACCGTGCGAGTCGACCAGCCAGCGCCCTTCGACAACGGCAGAGCCGCTACCCTGCCGCAGCACCGAGCTGTCCGAACGCTCCCCGAGCAGGAGTCCGAGCGCCGTGACCACCATCGTCTTGCCGGCCCCTGTCTCGCCGGTGATCGCGGTGAACCCGGGGCCGAGTGGCAGCCTCGCTTCGCCGATCACGCCGAGGTCGCGAATGAAGATCTCCTCGATCACGCGCTGGCGCCTTCGCCGTCGAGGGGACCACGCCATCCACTGGTCGGCAGGTGGAACTTGTTGACCAGCCGGTTGGTGAAGGGGCCGCGATGCAGGCGCGCGAGACGCACCGGCACCGGCGAGCGGCGTACGATCACCCTGGCACCGGGAGGGAGGTCGTGGGTGCGACGGCCGTCGCACCAGAGCACTCCGGTCCCCTGGGTGCGAGCGAGCACTTCGACAGCGAACACCGAGTCGCGCCCCACGACGAGCGGGCGCGCGAAGAGGGCGTGGGGGCTCAGGGGCACGAGCAGCATCGCTTCGAGCTCCGGCCAGACGATCGGGCCACCGGCGGAGAACGAGTATGCCGTCGATCCCGTCGGCGTCGACATCACCACACCATCGCAACCGAAGGACGACAGGGGGCGCCCGTCGACCTCGATGACGACCTCGAGCATCCGCTCCCGGCTGGCCTTCTCAACCGTCGCCTCGTTGAGCGCCCAGGTCTCGTAGATGACTTCCGACTCGACCTTCACCCGCACGGCGAGGGTCATCCGTTCTTCGACCTCGTAGTCGCGGGCGAGGGCACGCCGCACCGTGTCGGTGAGGTTGTCGCGTTCGCTTTCGGCGAGAAAGCCGACGTGCCCGAGGTTCACTCCGAGCAACGGCGCTGCACAGCCGCGGGTCAGCTCGGCCGCGCGCAAGATGGTGCCGTCGCCGCCGAGCACGATCGCCAGTTCGACGTCGGCGACGGTGACGTTCACACCGAGCACGGCCATCGCGGTGAGTTCCGGGGCGTGGGCAAGCACATCGGCGTGCTCATCGGCCTTCATCACGGGTGTCACCCCGGCGGCGAGAAGCTGCCGCGAGACGGTCACCGCGGCGGCGAGGGAATCCTGGCGGCCGGTATGTGCGACCACGAGCATGAAGCGTTCGGACACTGGCTCTCCTTGCGCTTCTCGGGCGATCACCGGCTGCTATCACTATCGGGCTGGGGGGAGGATGTCGTGGCTCGGATATCCCGAATTCCCGCCATCCCTCCGGTCAGGGTGACGTTGGTCGGGAGAGGGCGAGGACCCGCTCTCTCCATTCTGTAGGATTGCGGCCCGAGCCGGTGCTGAACCAGGCCAGATACTCATGATTTCCGGCCGCCCCGAGAATTGGTGAGGAGATGAGACCGGCCGTCGGGAGCTCCAGGTCCCATGCCGCCCAGAGCACGTCGCTGATCGCATCCGCCCGCAGCCCGGGATCGTGAACGATGCCTTCCTTCACTCCGGTACGCCCCACCTCGAACTGCGGTTTGATGAGCAGGATGTAGTCGGCTCCGATTCCGACGGTCGCCACGAGAGCGGGCAGCACCGTGGTCAGCGAGATGAACGAGAGGTCGGCGACCACTAGGCTCGCGCGCACCGGGTGGCCGGCTGCGGCATCCAGGCCGGACACGGTGAGTTCACGCGCATTGAAGCCCTCGATCACCGTGACCGCCGCGTTGTTGCCGATGAACGGATCCAACTGGCCGTGCCCGACGTCGAGGGCCACGACCGCGGCCGCTCCCCGCTCGAGCAGAACCTGCGTGAACCCGCCGGTCGATGCTCCGACGTCGAGCGCCACCCGTCCGCCGACAGGCGCCCCGAATGCGTCGAGTGCCGCGAGCAGTTTGTGGGCCGCACGGCTGACGTAATGGTCGATGGCCGTGAGCGCGAGCACCTGGTCGTCTCCGACCCGGGCGGACGGCTTGATCACTGATCGGCCATCGACCGTGACCGAGCCCTCGGTGATCAGGCGGGCCGCGTGGGTGCGCGAGCGGGCGATCCCGCGTTCCGCCAGCGCGGCATCGAGCCGAACCTCAGCCATGCTTTCCCGGTGCGTCCGCTCCAACGTCCCGATGGCCGTCTCGGAGTGAGCCCTCGAGGCTCGCCTGCAAGCGGTCGTGGATCTGCACGAAGGCGGCCGCACGTGAGGAAAGCGGCTGGTCTTCGATCACGCGCAAGCGGGGCAGAAGCGCGCTCGCGTCCTCGCTGTTCATGGGGGGCGTGTCGGCAACGTTGTCAGCAGGCATCCACCCACGCTACCCTCACGAGTACAGTTCCGGCGCGACGTCCAGCCCGTAGATCGGCAGCCCGGAGCCCCAGATGAGAGTCGTTGCGGCGCGCAGAAGATCGATCGGCCTGTCGCCGGTGCGCTCGACAGTGACCACCGTCTTCGCCAGACGCACTGAGGCGCGACCGACGGTGACGACAGTGTCGCCGGTGCGCGCATCCGTTCTCTGCACCGCCTCGGGATACGGTTCGGCCAACTCCCGGAGGTCGCCGAGAAGGTAGGTCGGGCGGGACATCGCGTTCGCCGCGAGTGCCTGTTTGCGTCCGTCAACTCCGGTGAGCACCAGCACAGAGTCCAGGCCCGCGCGATTCGCCCCGAGGATGTCGGTGTCCAGCCGGTCTCCGATGAACAACGGTTTCGACCCGCCGAACCGACGGACCGCCTCCTCGAAGATCGCGACCTCCGGCTTCCCCGCCACGACGGGAAGCCGCCCCACAGCGTTGTGCACGGCGCCGACCAGCGTGCCGTTGCCGGGAGCGATACCCCGCGCGACCGGGATCGTCCAGTCGGTGTTGGTCGCCACCCACGGCCGTTCCGGACCGTCGTTGAGTGCGAACGACGCCTCGGCGAGATCCTTCCAGCCGACCTCCGGCGCGAAACCCTGGATGACGGCGGCCGGCCCGTCGAGAGCGGACCTGGTGACCACAAAGCCCGCCGCTTCGACCACGGTGGTCAGGCCGTCGCCGCCGACCACGAGAACGGTCGCCCCGGGCGCAACCAGCTCCGCGAGCAGGCGAACCGCAGCCTGAGGGGAGGTGACGATATCGCCCTCGGTCACCGCCCTAAGGCCCAGGCTCGCCAGGTGACCGGCGACGGATGCCGCGGTGCGCGACGCATTATTGGTAAGGTAACCGACGCGCCGGGTCGCGCCGGCGGCATTGAGGCTGTCGACGGCGTGCTCGATCGCGGCATCGCCGGTGTAGACCACGCCATCGAGGTCTGCGAGTACCAGGTCGACCCCGTCGAGCGGGGTGCGTTCACCCAATTGGCGGCTCTTCCTGCGCACGAGCTTCAGCATCCCGGCCGTCATCGCCACCCGATTCCTCCTCGACAATTTCGATCACGTCATCCTCAGGATCGCGGTCGCCCGCGTCGATGGCCTCGGACGCGCGCTCGGACCGCTGCAACCACTCCTCGGCCTCCTGCTCACGCCCGAGATCCTCAAGCACCGCGGCGTAGGCATCGAACAGCGCCGGACTCCAGGAGAACGCGGTATTCGGGTCAAGCTGGGGAATCTGCAGCTCGTCGAGGGCCGCATCCGTCTGTCCGAGATCGAGCCTGGCGCCGGACATTGCGATCGCCAAAAGCACCTGCACTTCCACCGGCAGCGAACCTCGAGGGACCGACCGTCCGAGTTCGAGCGCGCGATCCGGGCGGCCCAATCCGCGTTCGCTGTCCACCATGAGCGGCAAATGATCGTCACGCCCGGAAATACGACGGTAGGTCCTCAGTTCGCGGAGGGCGAGCGCGAAGTCACCGATTGAATAGGCCGTGATGGCGAGTGTCTCGCGCACGACGGCGATGCGGCCGGCACGACGAGCTGCGGACACTGCGTGCGCATGAGCGAGTGTGGGATCCGTGTCGATGAGTCGAGCCACCATCGCGAGGTGCTGCGCGACACCGTCGGCGTTTTCTTTGCTCAGGGTCTTCAGCTGTGCCCGGGCGACGCGATCGAGCTCCTTCGGTTGCACGTCATCGGGGATGACCGGATCATCGTGCCGCGTACGCACCGATTTGGTGCCGAACGGGTCGCGATCCTCGATCTCCTGCGCGGATCGGCCCTGGTACCCGGCGCCCGCACGCCTCTCCCGCGGATTCTTCGACAGGTCCGCGTCCGGTCGACCGCGCTGGGGCCGGTCCCCCTTGGACCCGGATGACCGCGGTGGACGGGCGCCCGCGGGAGCGCCGCGCTGCGGTCGGCCGCCATCCGGGCGGGTGCCGAAAGGCTTCCCGTCGGGGCGTTCGGCGCGATCTCCGATATCGGACACGACTCTCCTCGAGACATCTGTTGTTCACTGGTGAAGTTATCGGTGGTGCAACGCCCGATTGCCCCGCGGCGCATTAAAGCAAAATGGCCACCCAACTGCGTTTATTCAACGCAGCGGGTGGCCATCTTACAAAGAAGTCCGGCGGTGTCCTACTCTCCCACAAGGTCCCCCTTGCAGTACCATCGGCGCAGAGAGTCTTAGCTTCCGGGTTCGGAATGTGACCGGGCGTTTCCCTCTCGCTATGGCCGCCGAAACACTATTGATGTTTCAGTGTATGCGTGCTCGTCGCCCGGAGGGCGAGCAAAATGCTCGTGCCCGGAGGGCGAGCAAGCAACGCAGTCCCGACCGTACATCGGGAACCACTCAGTGGACGCAAGCATTGTGCTTCCCACCTTCTAAGGGGTGGAAAGAGTGTTATCAAGTTATCGGCTTATTAGTACGGGTCAGCTCCATGGGTCTTTAGTCCCCACTTCCACATCCCGCCTATCAACGCAGTAGTCTAGCTGCGAGCCTCTCCCCCTAAGGGATGGAAATCTCATCTTGAAGCTGGCTTCCCGCTTAGATGCTTTCAGCGGTTATCCATTCCGAACGTAGCTAATCAGCGGTGCTCCTGGCGGAACAACTGACACACCAGAGGTTCGTCCATCCCGGTCCTCTCGTACTAGGGATAGATCTTCTCAAATTTCCTGCGCGCGCAGAGGATAGGGACCGAACTGTCTCACGACGTTCTAAACCCAGCTCGCGTACCGCTTTAATGGGCGAACAGCCCAACCCTTGGGACCTACTCCAGCCCCAGGATGCGACGAGCCGACATCGAGGTGCCAAACCATGCCGTCGATATGGACTCTTGGGCAAGATCAGCCTGTTATCCCCGAGGTACCTTTTATCCGTTGAGCGACAGCGCTTCCACAAGCCACTGCCGGATCACTAGTCCCGACTTTCGTCCCTGCTCGA
>JAZJZS010000012.1:0-171854 GCA_040389685.1 Actinomycetota bacterium | reverse complement strand
CTTTTTCACTTCCCAGACCCGCGCGCCACCAAACCACTCGCGGATCTGGGTCAGAAGCCGCGTCGGGCGCTACGGACGCCGGAAGTTTCGCACCCCCTCCCGCGGCCGGCGCGGACGTCCGGGTCAGCACGGCTGAGGGTGCGACCGAAGCCGGGAGTTTTGCAGCCGCGCCTTGGCCCGGTCAACCGTCGGCCAGCGATGCTCCAGGCCCTGCAGCGGAGGACGTCTCGGGAGGGCCAACGCCCGCCGGAGCGGCACCGGTCATCTTCGACGACCTGCCGATGTCCCGACCGACCATCACCGGCAGTCCGCCGCCAGCAGGGATCGGCTTCGCATTCTGACCGGTTCGGGTTTGCGAGTCCGATCGATCTAGACTCAGCTCTGTGAACGTCGAGAATCTTCCTGGCGCGAACATCCTCCACGGTCCGCCAAAAGTATCGGGGCCGGCTCCCGGCAAGACCCGCATTCGGCTCGATTTCTCCTACGACGGCGGCAACTTCCTCGGCTGGTCGTCGCAGCCCGGGTTGCGCACGGTGCAGGGTGAACTCGAGTCGGCACTGGCGATCATCTTCGGCAGGCACGGACCGGTCGAGCCGCTCACTGTCGCTGGCCGAACCGACGCGGGGGTGCATGCGACCGGACAGGTCGCCCACCTGGATGTGACGGCCGCCCAACTCGGCGTGCTTTCGCGGCCGCGGGGCAAAACCCCCCCGCTCGCGCCGGGTGCGCGTTTTGACGGACCGCGTGCTCTCGGCCGACGGCTGAACGGCATCGCGGGGCTCAATGCCGACATCTACGTGTCGCGCGGCTCCTTTGCTCCCGACGGTTTCGACGCCCGGTTCTCGGCGACCTGGCGGCGCTACCAGTACCGGGTGGCGGATGCCTCGGCGCCCCGCAACCCCCTGCTTCGGGGCCACACCCTCTGGTACCCCGCCGTTCTCGATCTCGACCGAATGAACCAGGCGGCCAATGACCTGCTCGGCCTTCACGACTGGGCGGCATTCTGCAAGCCGCGCGAGGGGGCCACCACGGTGCGGAGCCTCGAGGTGTTCCGGTGGACGCGGGCCGACGACGGGGTGTTGACCGCCGAGGTGCAGGCCGACGCCTTCTGCCACAGCATGGTTCGCTCGCTCGTCGGCGCCACCATCGCGGTCGGAGAGTCCAAGCTCGACTCGGACCGACTCGTCGAACTGCGCGACGAACTGGACCGGCCGAGCGACTTCAAGGTGCTCCCAGCCAAGGGACTCATCCTGGTCGAGGTGGGGTACCCGCCGGAGGCCGACATGGCCGCCCGGGCGCACACGACCCGCAACCGGCGACCCGTACGCGGAGCATCCGCTCGACCCGTAGTTTGACCGGAGCGGGGTCAGCAGACTACTCTTGACCCTTGGTGCCTGCGTATGAATGCGTGGCACTGCGAACTTGAGCCCTCCACCGGCAGCGTTCCCGGCGACATCGTCCCGCGAACATCCATCGGAGTGGGATTCACGAACACCTCATTTCGACACAAGAAAGCAGTACTACTGTGACGCGCACTTTCTCACCCAAGCCCGAAGACGTCCAGCGCGACTGGGTCATCATCGACGCGACCGACATCGTGCTCGGGCGCCTGGCCACCCACGCGGCGGTCCTGCTGCGGGGCAAGCACAAGCCGACCTTCGCTCCTCACATGGACATGGGCGACTTCGTCATCATCATCAATGCCGAGAAGGTCGCTCTCACCGGCGCAAAGCTCGCACAGAAGAGGGCCTATCGCCACTCGGGATACCCGGGCGGCCTCAGCTCGATGACCTATGTCGAAATGCTCGAGAAGCACCCGACGCGAGCCGTCGAAAAGGCGGTCCGCGGCATGCTGCCGAAGAACTCCATCGGGCGTGCGCAGCTCACCAAGCTCAAGGTCTACGCGGGGGCCGAGCACCCACACGCTGCACAGCAGCCCAAGACTTACACCCTCGGCCAGGTCGCGCAGTAGCGCGCCCGAGTAAAACCTAAGGATTCGAAGACACATGGCGAAGATCGAAGATTCACTCGACGAAGCAGTTCTCGAGAGCTACTCCACCGAGAGTGCAACTGCCGTCGAGACGAAGACCCCTCGTGCGGTTCTCAATGTTCCCGGCGCTGCCGTCGGCCGTCGCAAGCAGGCCATCGCCCGCGTGCGCATCGCGCCCGGCGCCGGCACCATCACGGTGAACGGCCGAACCCTCGAAGACTATTTTCCAAACAAGCTCCACCAGCAGCTGATCAACGACCCGTTCAAGGTGCTCGACCTGCTCGGAAGCTACGACGTGATCGCTCGCATCACCGGCGGTGGGCCCTCCGGCCAGGCCGGTGCCCTGCGTCTTGGAATCTCGCGCTCGCTGAACCAGATCGACGAAGAGAACAACCGCGCGGCCCTGAAGAAGGCCGGCTTCCTCAGCCGCGACGCTCGCGTGAAGGAGCGGAAGAAGGCTGGACTCAAGAAGGCACGCAAGGCACCCCAGTTCTCCAAGCGCTGACGCGCAGCGGCCGACCGGGTTCTATGCCACGCCTCTTCGGCACCGACGGCGTTCGGGGCCTCGCAAACGACGTCATCACGGTGGAGCTGGCCCTCGGGCTCGCCCAGGCGGCCTCTGTCGTGCTCGGCAAGGGACGCTTCGCCGACGGTCGACGCGCCTCCGGGCGCCGGCCGGTCGGAGTCGTCGCCCGCGACCCGCGCGTCTCGGGAGAATTCATCGCCGCGGCGGTCATGGCCGGCTTCGCGAGTTCCGGCGTGGACGTGCTCGATGCCGGGATCATTCCGACTCCGGCGGCCGCGTTCCTGATCGCGGACATCCGGGCCGACTTCGGGGTCGTGATCTCGGCATCCCACAATGCCGCCCCCGACAACGGCATCAAGTTCTTCGCCGTCGGAGGCACCAAGCTGCCGGATGAGGTCGAAGATCGCATCGAGGCCGCCCTGGCCGAGAAGAAACTGGCTCCGACCGGCGTCGAGGTCGGGCGCATCCGCCGCTTCGCCGATGCCGAGGATCGCTACGTCGTGCACCTCCTTTCGACGCTTCCGCACCGCCTCGAAGGCATTCACGTCGTGCTCGACTGTGCCAACGGCGCCGCCGCCGGCATCTCCCCGGAGGTCTTCACGGATGCCGGTGCCACCGTCACGGTGATCGGCTCCGATCCCGACGGCTACAACATCAACGACCGCGTCGGCTCGACCCACCTCGATGTGCTCGCCGCGGCCGTGCTGGAGCACGGTGCCGACGTGGGCATTGCGCACGACGGCGACGCCGATCGTTGCCTCGCCGTCGACCATCTCGGTCGGGTCGTCGATGGGGACCAGATCATGGCGATTCTCGCGATCTCCATGAAGGAACGTGGACTTCTCGCCGAAGACACCCTCGTCGCAACGGTGATGTCGAACCTCGGTCTCAAGGTCGCGATGGCGGAGCAGGGGATAACCCTGTTGCAGACCGCCGTTGGCGACCGTTACGTGCTCGAGACGCTAAACGCGAAAGGGCTGAGTCTCGGCGGCGAGCAGTCCGGTCACGTGATCATGAGCCAGTTTGCGACGACTGGTGATGGCATTCTCACCGGCCTGCATGTGCTCGCCGAGATGGCCCGCTCCGGCAAGTCACTCGCCGAGCTCGCCGCCGTGATGACGGTCTACCCCCAGGTGATGATCAACGTGCGCGGCGTCGACCACCACGCCCTCGCCTCCGACTCGGCGATCGCGCACGCGCTGCGCGCCGCTGAGGAGCGGCTCGGCGAAACGGGCCGCGTCCTGCTGCGCAAATCCGGCACCGAGCCGATGGTGCGCGTGATGGTCGAGGCCGAGGATCAGTCCACGGCAGAAGAGATCGCCGAATCCCTCGCCGAAGTCGTGCGGGAACGACTCACCCACTGACCTACAGGCAGGGCCGGTCGTTTCCATCGATGGCAGCCCAGGTCATGACGTCGCGAGGGCATATCCGCTCTTGACGGCGACGAACGCAGCGACGAGCAGAACCGTGATTGCAAAGGCCACCCTGATCTGCATGTCGGGAAGTCTCGTCGCAAGGCGAGCCGCTATCAGCGATCCAACGATTGCCGATGCCGCGAAGGTGAGGACGATGGGCCAGTTGAGCGTGAGGTTCTGAATGTGGGCGGAAAATCCCGCGACGGAATTGATGACGATGATGACCAGGGACGTTCCGACCGAAGTGCTCATCTCGAGCCCAAGCAGCAGAGTCAGAGCCGGCACGATGATGAAGCCTCCGCCGACGCCGAGCAGCCCGGTCAGGAATCCGACCAGCGCCCCCACACCGAGTGCCCGCGATGCATGAGAGCGGAAGCCTCTGCGCACCGACGGTAGTGCTGTCCCGCGTCGTTGCGCGGTGAGCATCAGGACGGCCGCAGTGACCATCAGTGCCGCGAAAATCAACATGAGCACATTCGGGTCGGCCATCCGGTTGACGGCGGTGCCGAGCCAGGATGCGGGGATGCCAGCGGCACCGACCGCCGCGGCGGTAGCCCAGTCGATCCCCTGCCGGATGCGAGGAAGCAGCGCAGTCAGCGCTCCGAGTCCCACGATAATCAGGGATGCCGGAATCGCCTGGGCGGGATTCATCCCCACCCCATAGATCAGGGCGGGAACGGCGATGATCGATCCTCCGGCACCGACGAGGCCCAGCACTGCGCCGATCACTAGCCCGAGCAGAATTGCAGTCATTGTCAGCCGATCGCTGTGGAGTGAACTGGTCGTGCCGGGAGGGGTTCGCTCTGTGGGTCCGATTCATCGGCGGTGAACGACGGGGAGGCCTTCAGCGGCCCACTGGATCATGCCGCCCGCCATGGTAGCGCAGGCGAATCCGGCTTCGGTGAGAGTGATAGCGACAGAGGCACTGCGTCTGCCGCTCTGGCACACGGCGACGATGGGACGAGAGAGGTCAAGCTCTCCGAGCCGAAAACCGATCTCGCTCATCGGGAGGCTCACAGCTCGAACGATCATCCCTGCGTCGAGTTCGTCCCTCTCGCGTACGTCGATGAGTTGGGTTACCTGATCCAGGCGCAGTACGTCGATGACGGTGAGTTCCTTCATGTGCGGCCTACCCACTTTCTCGTCAGCGAATCGCTGACGTTCCCAGCCAACACTAATACCCCCGGGGGTAATCTTTTCTTTAGGCAAGCTTCGCTATCCCGCCCGACCATCCCGTCAGGAGAACAAGTCCCGTGGACGTTATCGTGATCGACACCCCCCAGCTCGGCGACCGCAGTTACCTGGTTCACGATGGCACGGTCGCCCTGGTCATCGATCCCCAACGGGATACGGACCGGGTCGAAGAGGCAGCACGGGACGCGGGCGTAAGAATCACCCACGTCGCCGAGACCCATCTGCACAACGACTACGTCACGGGCGGTCTTGTGCTGGCACGAAGCCAGGGGGCGGTCTATCTGGTCAACGCTGCCGATTCGGTTTCCTTTGAACGGCAGCCCATCGCGGACGGCGAGACAATTCCGGTCGGCTCCCTTCTCGTGAGGGCGGTCGCGACGCCGGGGCACACCCATACGCACCTGTCTTACATTGTCACCGCCGGGGACGACCGGGCCGTATTTTCCGGCGGAAGCCTGCTCTACGGTTCGGTCGGCCGCACCGATTTGGTCGCCGCAGACGACACCGTCCCGTTGAGCCACGATCAATACACCTCTGTACGTCGCCTCGTCGAGGAGGCGGGACGAGAGGCTGCCCTGTATCCGACCCACGGGTTCGGATCCTTCTGCTCCTCCGGCCCTTCGTCCGGCGCCTCCGCATCCACCGTGGCCGAGCAGATCGAAGCCAACCACGCACTCACCGACAGTGACGAAGACCACTTCGTGGAGGAGCTGATCGCAAACCTGACCGCGTACCCGTCCTACTACGCCCACATGAGCCCGGAGAATGCAATCGGGCCGAGCCCGGCGGATTTGACCATTCCCGGCTCGCTGGACCCGGAGGAGCTGAGTCGCCGATTGACCAAGGGGGAATGGGTGGCCGACCTGCGCAACCGAGTTGCGTTCGCCACGACTCACCTCGAGGGAACGGTGAGTTTCGAATACGGAGACGGATCGAGTTTCACCACCTATCTCGGTTGGATTCTGCCCTGGAAGACCAATCTCACCCTCGTCGGTAGCCGCACCGACGTGGCGAACGCCATCCGTGACCTGTCCCGCATCGGCATCGATTCTCCGAATGCCGCCGTCGGAACCGATCCGGCCTCACTCGCAGCATCCACCACCCAGGTCACCTCATACCCCCGGGTGAGCTGGGAAGGCATGCTCGCAGAGCGACCCGAGAGCGAGTCCATCCTTGATGTGCGCCGCACTGACGAATACGACGCCGCTCACATTCCCGGGGCGGTCAACATCCCATTGCACGAACTGCTGGCGCGGATGGGGGAAATTCCCGCGGGTCGGCTCTGGGTGCATTGCGGATCCGGTTACCGGGCCGGGATCGCATCAAGCCTGCTGCACCGCGGCGGGAAGACTCCCGTCCACATCGACGCCCTGTTCGCCGACGCGCCAGCAGCAGGCGTCGATGTCACTGCCGACTGAGATTGTGCCCCCCGCACCACGAACGAAGGAGAACCAGATGTGCCGAGCTGTTACCTGTAAGAAATGCGGGAAGACAACGTGGGCCGGCTGCGGGCAACACGTCGACCAGGTCATGCGAAGTATTCCCAATGCCCAGAGATGCCCCGGGCATGACGACGAACCCCCGGCCGCGGGCGGCTTCTTCTCCCGACTGCTCTCGCGCCGATAGTCCACCGTCGACCCCGCCGCTTCCTATCCACCCAAGGCAACACTGCTCCCCTCCCCACGAAAGGCAGAAAATGAATCATCCTGCAGCAGGAATCGTCCCCGAACACGCCTCCGCCGAGAGCCAGCGAAAGGTGCTGAACCGGCTGCGCCGCGCACAGGGCCAGCTCGGTGCCGTCATTTCCGCCGTCGAGTCGGGGGGCGACTGCCGCGATGTTGTGATCCAGCTGGCCGCCGTCTCCAAGGCGCTCGACCGGGCGGGCTTCACCATCGTGTCTTCCGCCATGCAACGCTGCATCGCATCCCCGGACGACCCGGCCGACCCAATGACCGTCGCCGAACTCGAAAAGCTGTTCCTCACCCTGGCTTAGGGATCGACATCAACCAGTACTTCTCACGAAAGGAAGACGAATCATGATGAACGGTATCGGGTTGGGCGGTGGGTGGCTGTTCGGGCTGCTTATCGCCGGAGGGGTCGTGCTGTTGATCGTTCTCCTTGTGCGGCTGCTGGGCGGCGGCATACGTAGGGGCGCGCGGGGCCGCCAATTTACGCATGGTAGCGAAAGCGCGCGCCAACTACTCGAGGAGCGGTATGCTCGAGGGGAACTGACTACAGAGGAATACCAGGAGCGCATTCGAGTCTTGGGCGAGGGCAACTGATGCAGCCCATCAGCAGGCGGCATGCTCTGATCCTCGGCGGGCTGGGAACGGCCAGCATTGTGGCTGGCGGTACCGGAATGCTCTGGGTGGCGAAAACCGGATTTGTGCCCTCGACCGCCCAAGCTTTGATCGAACCGAAGGCCCTTCGGAGCGTCAGCGGCGCTCTGCAGTTGAAATTGACCGCCGCTGAAGCAACCACACGAATTGCGGGAAAAAGAGCAACCGCGCTCACGTATAACAGCGGACTCCCCGGCCCGACCTTGATCCTCCGCCCCGGCGATCGAGTGAAAATCGCCGTGGAAAACCGGCTGAGGGAGCCCACGAATCTCCATGTGCACGGACTGCATGTTTCCCCGAACGGCAACAGTGACAACGTGCTCGTTTCGATCGATCCGGGATCGACGTTCGACTACGACTACCAGTTGCCGAAGGATCATCCCCCTGGCGTGTACTGGTACCACCCGCATCGTCACGGGTCGGTTGCCGCACAGGTGTTTGGCGGCCTGTACGGCGCCATCATTGTCGAGGACCCGACGCCGATCCCGGTCAGCCGGGAGCGGGTTCTTGTCATCTCCGACATCACTCTCGACGGGTCCGGGTCGATCCCGGCGGCGTCCGCGATGGATCGGATGGTGGGGCGGGAGGGGAGCCTGATGCTCGTCAACGGGCAAGCGGAACCGCAGTTGAGCGCTCGGCCGGGTGAGCGTGAACGGTGGCGGATCATCAACGCCTGCGCGGCCCGGTATCTGGGGCTCAGGCTTGATGGTCAACTGTTGCAACTGTTAGGGATCGACTCCGGTCGATTCCCGCAGCCGCAAGATGTGACCGAGGTCGTCCTCGCCCCGGGAAACCGTGCCGACCTGCTGGTCACCGCCGTAGGCGGAAACGCAACCTTGCGGACCCTTCCGGTTGACAGGGGAAGCGCGATGGGGATGATGGGCGGCGCGTCATCCTCGTCCACCACGGTGAACCTCGCCACCTTCGCTGTCGGCGGCGCCCCAGCCCCCGCTGCCGTCGCGGTGCCGAGGCAGCCGGTACCGCGGGACCTGCGAACAGCATCGGTTGACGGTCGACGCGAGCTCATTTTCGCGATGGGAATGGGATCCGGCGGAATGGGAATGGGATCGGGAGGCAGCATGACCGGATTCACCATCGATGGCAAAGCGTTCGACCCTGCCAGGATCGACACGGTCGTGAAAGGCGGTTCTGTCGAGGAGTGGACGCTGACGAACACGAGTGGGATGGATCATCCGGTTCACCTGCACGTCTGGCCCATGCAGATCGTCGAGCTCGACGGGGTGGCGGTCGTCGGCGTCAAGTGGCAGGACGTCGTCAACGTTCCCGCGAAGTCGAGTGTTCGAGTGCGAATTCCCTTCGACGATTTCACCGGCACGACGGTCTACCACTGCCACATCCTCGACCACGAAGACGGCGGAATGATGGGGATCATCACCGCAACCTGAGGCCAATCGGCATCGCCGATCGCAAACCCAACAAAGGAGAAAAACATGAATTACGCGCACACCATCACTGTCCCGTTGCCCTACACGGAAGCGGTCGCCAAAGTGAGGCAGGAGCTTGCGAACCAGGGATTCGGTGTCCTGACCGAAATCGACGTCCGCGCAACCTTTGAGGCGAAACTCGGGAGTGACAGCGCCCGATCCCTGGGGGATTATGTGATTTTGGGGGCATGCAACCCGCTCCTCGCCCAACAGGCTCTCACCGCCGAACCCGACATGGGGCTGTTGCTTCCCTGCAACGTCGTCATTCGACGAGACCCATCGGCGGACGTGACCACAATCCAAGCCATCAACCCTCAGACCATGGTCCAGCTCAGCAATTCGCCTGCCATACAGAACGTGGCGGATCAGGCCGATGCACTTCTGCTCGGCGCGTTGGCTGCCCTGGAGGGCCGGAACGGGAGCGACTAACCTGCGAACGTGTGCCTCAGCCGACAAACTGTGCTCGCTGCGGCGGCGGAGAGGACACGCTGTGACGGTTTGGCGTCGCCGTGGCGGCGGAGAGGACACGTTGTGACGGTTTGGCCGTGACGAGCGCCGCCGACGGAGACCGTGGCCTCAGATCTTGCGCAGCAGCACGCTGTTGACGGCATGATCGGCTCCCTTGCGAAGCACCAGGTCGGCGCGAGATCGCGTCGGGAGCACGTTCTGAAGCAGGTTCGGTTCGTTGATGCGCTTCCAGATCTCTCTGGAGCGCGCCACGGCTTCCTCCTGGCTGAGGCTGGCGAACCGATGGAAATACGACTTGGGGTTGACGAACGCACCCTGCTGCAACTTGAGGAAGCGTTCCTCGTACCAGCGGGCGATGTCGGACGTTCTGGCGTCGACATAGACGGTGAAGTCGAACAGGTCGCTGACGGCGAGACCGTGGCCGGACGAGGGGGGCTGTAAGACGTTGAGGCCTTCGACGATGAGAATGTCGGGCCGTCGCACCACGATTTCGGCGTCGCGGACGATGTCGTAGCTGAGGTGCGAATAGAACGGGGCGCGTACCTCCTCCGCTCCGCTCTTCACCTTGGAGACGAACCGCAATAGTGCTCGTCGGTCGTACGACTCGGGAAAGCCCTTGCGCTCCATGATGCCGCGGCGTTCGAGCTCGGCATTCGGCAGGAGGAATCCGTCGGTCGTCACGAGTTCGACGCGAGGAGTGCCTTCCCAGCGTGACAACAGTTCTCGCAGGAGCCGGGCACTGGTGGACTTGCCGACCGCGACGGATCCTGCCACGCCGATGACGAAGGGAGTGGCCATCGTGTCGTGCCCCAGGAAGCGGCTCGTGTCTCGATGCAGCTGGCGAGCGCCGACCGCGTACAGGCTGATGAGCTTGCTGAGCGGGAGGTAGACCTCCGTCACCTCACTCAGGTCGAGACGGTCGCCGAGGCCGCGCAGTCCCACGATCTCGGTCGGGGAGAGTGGGAGCTCGGTGGTCGGCGCGAGTGCCGCCCAGTCGGCGCGATCGATCTCGACGAAAGGCGTCGAATGGGCCGCGGTCGAATGGGCCAAGTCAGACATAGGAATTCAGGCTACCGGAGTTGCGCGCGGCCGCAGTCCGGGCGGATGCCAGTCGCTAGTGCCCTAAAATCGGATTCCATGTGCGGAATCGTGGGTTATGTCGGCAGCAACCAGAGCATCGAGGTACTGCTGGGGGGCTTGCGTCGACTCGAATACCGCGGTTACGACTCCGCGGGCATCGCGGTGATCGACCCAGCCGGCGAATTGCACACCCGCAAGCGGGCCGGCAAGCTGCAGGTGCTTGTCGATGACCTCGAGCGTCTCGAACTCGCCAACGGCGCAACCGGGATCGGCCACACTCGCTGGGCGACCCACGGCGGACCGAGCGACCAGAACGCGCATCCGCACCTGGGCGATGACGGCAGGCTCGCGCTCATCCACAATGGCATCATCGAGAATTTCGCCGAGCTCAAGGCCGAGCTTGTGGCATCCCATCCCGATACCGTCTTCACGAGCGAGACCGACACCGAAGTCGCCGCGCTGCTGGTCGGAATCGAGTATCGGAGGACCGGTGACCTCGCCGTCGCGCTGCGCAACATCGTCCACCGACTGCACGGTGCCTTCACCCTCCTCGTGCTGCACAAGGACCAACCCGGCGTCGTCGTCGGCGCGCGTCGCAACTCGCCGCTGGTGATCGGACTCGGCGATGGCGAGAACTTCCTCGGCTCGGATGTCGCGGCCTTCGTCGAACACACGCGGCGTGCGATGGCCATCGGCCAGGACCAGCTGGTCACCATTACCGCTGACTCCGTCACCGTCACCGACTTCCTCGGCAACCCGGTTGAGACCGAGGAATTCGAGATCGCCTGGGACGCCTCGGCCGCCGAAAAGGGTGGTTGGTCGAGTTTCATGGCCAAGGAGATCAGCGAGGAACCCGAGGCGATTTCCAAGACCCTTCTCGGCCGCATCACCGACGGTGCAGTGCGCCTGCCTGAACTGGACAGTCTCGGCGAACAGGCCTTGCGCGAAATCGACCGCATCGTGATTCTCGGCTGCGGCACGGCGAACTACTCCGGCATGCTCGGCAAATACGCGATCGAGAAATGGGCCCGCATCCCCGTGGACGTGGAGCTCTCCCACGAGTTCCGCTATCGGGACCCGGTGATCGATTCGCGCACCCTCATCGTGTCGATCAGCCAGTCCGGAGAGACCATGGACACCCTGATGGCCGTCAAGTACGCCGTCGCGGCGGGGGCGAAGACCCTGTCGATCTGCAACACGCAAGGGGCGACGATCGCCCGCGAGTCCGATGCCGTGATCTATACGCATGCCGGCCCGGAGGTCGCCGTGGCCTCCACGAAGGCCTTCGTGGCCCAGGTGGCTGCGCTGTACCTCTTCGGGCTGCATCTCGCGCGGGTGCGCCAGACGCTCGCCGCCGTCGAGATCTCCGGCTTGCTCAATGAGTTGCAGGCGCTGCCCGACCAGCTTGCGACCGTGCTCGAGCAGCATGATTCCATCGCCCAACTGGCCGGTTGGATGACCGACACCCGCTCGGTGCTGTTCCTCGGGCGGCACGCGGGCTATCCGGTCGCGCTCGAAGGCGCGCTCAAGCTCAAGGAGCTCGCCTACATCCATGCCGAGGGATTCGCGGCGGGCGAACTCAAACACGGTCCGATCGCGCTCATCGAGCCGGGGCAACCGGTCTTCGTGATCGTACCGAGCCCGAGGGCGAAGGATTCGCTGCATCCGAAGGTCGTCTCCAACATCCAGGAGATCCGCGCGCGCGGCGCCCGCATTCTTGCGATCGCCGAGGAGGGGGATGTCTCGGTGTTGCCGTACGCCGACACAGTGATCCGCATTCCGCTCGCCTCGACACTGTTCGAGCCACTGCTCGCTGTCGCCCCGTTGCAGATCTTTGCCATGGAACTCGCCGCGGCGAAGGGTCTCGACGTTGACCAGCCGCGCAATCTCGCCAAGTCCGTGACGGTCGAATAGCACGGTTCAAGACGGTCGGAGAGCCCATGATCATCGGCATCGGCGTTGATGTCGTCGATCTCGCGCGCTTTGAACGGGCGACCTCGCGCACCCCCGGCGTACTCACCCGGCTGTTCGCCGAGGGCGAACAACGGGAGGGGGAGGGCAGAAGGTCCCTCAGTTCCCTCGCCGCGCGGTTTGCCGCGAAGGAGGCGGTGATCAAGGCGATCGGCGACTCGACCGGGGTGCGCTGGCACGACATGGCCGTGGTGTCTGACGGCTTGCGCAACCCCTCGATCGAGGTCTACAACGCTCTCGCCGACATCGTCGCAGCGCGCGGGATCACGGCCATCCACCTGTCGATGAGCCACGACGCGGGAGTCGCGATCGCTTATGTGATCGCCGAGGGGCCCGGGTCGCCGGGCGAGGCGGGGGCGGGATGACCCGGCCGCTCCGCGAGGCCAGGATCGATCTCGAGGCGGTGGCCCACAACATCCGCACGCTGCGCGACAGCATCGGGGACGCCCGACTGATGACCGTGGTCAAGGCCCGCGGCTACGGGCACGGTGCCGTGGCCGTGGCCCGGGCCGCGCTGTCTGCGGGCGCGGACTGGCTCGGTGTGGCCGACATCGCCGAGGCGCTCGAGCTGCGCGGCGCCGGGATCGAGGCACCGATCCTCGCCTGGCTGCACGGCCCAGGGGTCTCCTTCGACGAGGCCATCGCTGCCGACATCGACCTCGGAGTGAACTACCTCGACCAACTCGACGCGGTGGCGGATGCCGTTGGCCAGGCCTCCGTGCACCTCAAAGTGGACACCGGCCTCGGTCGCAACGGGGCCGCGGAGCCGGAGTGGCGCGAGTTCTTCGCTGCCGCGGCGGCACACGAACGCGCGGGGCGCCTCCGGGTGCGCGGGCTGTGGAGCCATCTCGCCAACGCGGGTGAGGCAGAAGACCTCGCCCAGGTTGCGGCCTTCGAACGCGCGATCGCCGATTCCCGCGCGGCGGGCCTCCAGCCCGAACTGAGGCACCTTGCGGCGACCGCCGGAGCTCTGCGTGTGCCCTCGGCGCGGTTCACAATGGTGCGGGTCGGCATCGGCAGCTACGGCCTCTCGCCCTTCGACGACGCGACCTCGGCCGACCTCGGGCTGCGACCGGCCCTCGAGCTGAGCGCCGGAATCGTCTCGGTGAAGCGTGCACCGGCCGGCAGCGGCGTCTCCTACGGTCATGACTATCGCACCGCAGCCGAGACGACGCTCGCGCTCGTCCCCCTCGGATACGCCGACGGTGTGCCCCGCCAGGCCTCCGGCCGCGGCCCGGTCTCGATCAACGGCCGCCGCTACCGGGTCGCCGGCCGGGTCGCCATGGACCAGTTCGTGGTGGACGTCGGTGACGACGAGGTTACGGTGGGGGATCGGGCCGTGCTCTTCGGCGATCCGTCGACCCGCGTTCCCTCCGCGGATGACTGGGCCCGCGCCGCGGGCACCATCAACTACGAGATAGTCACGCGTCTCGGCGGCCGGATCGAGTGGACCTATGCGCCTCGAGATTGACACTCCGGATCAGATGGCCGAGCTCGGAGCGCGACTCGCCCTCGAACTGAGAGCCGGTGACCTCGTGGCGTTGAACGGGGAGCTCGGCGCGGGCAAGACCACCCTCACCCGGGGACTCGGCGAGCAGCTCGGCGTGCGCGGGTCGGTCACCAGCCCCACCTTCGTGCTCGCGCGCACCCATCGGCGGATCGCTGAGGGTGCCCCTCTGGTGCACGTGGATGCCTACCGCCTCGGCAGCGCGGCGGAACTCGACGATCTCGACATCGATTGGACTGCCTCGATCGTGGTGGTCGAATGGGCGGCGGGGATGCTTGCCGGTGTCGCGGACGACTGGATCGAGATCGACATCCGGCGGCCTACGGGGGCGGCGGCGCGGAGTATCGACACCGACGAACCGATAGAGACCCGCATCGTCACGATCACCGGCCACGGTGCCCGCTGGCGGGACCTTAGGCTGGACTGATGCTCCTCGCGATCGACACCTCCGCCGGCACGAGCGTGGCTGTCGTCGACCGGGACCGCGGCATCCTCGCCGAAGTGAACGAGTCCGACACTCGACGTCACGCGGAGGTGATCGGCGAAGCGATCCTCCTCGCGATCGAACAGTCCGGTGTGGCAATCGACACTCTCTCGGCAGTGACGGCGGGAATGGGCCCCGGCCCGTTCACCGGCCTTCGGGTGGGGATCGCGGCGGCGCAGGCCTTCGCGTTCGGCGCGGCGAAGCCGCTGGTGCGGGTCGTGAGCCACGATGCGGTCGCCTGGGGTCACTACGCCTCCGGTCACGATGCTCCCGTGCTGGTGGTGACGGATGCCCGCCGCCGCGAGGTCTACTTCTCGGCGTATTCCGGGGTGGATTCGGATGGGCTTCCGGTGCGCGCCCTCGGTCCGGGACTCTGCCGTCCCGAAGACCTGGCCAACACGGTCGACGGTTACGAGCGGTATCGCCGGATCGACGCGACCGAGGTGTCCGCGGCATCCGCCGGCCTGCTCGCCGAGGGGCTGTTTTTCCACCAGCGTGCCTTCGCCGGGCCGGAGGCCCTCTACCTGCGGGCTCCGGATGTCACGGTGTCGGCCGGGCCGAAGCGGGTGAGCTGAGTGAGCTGGCAGCTGCGCGTCGCGACGGCTGACGACCTTCAGCGCATCATGGAAATCGAGACCGGCACCTTCGGCACCGATGCCTGGTCGAGCGAGGCGATGCTCAGCGACCTGCGTAATGCGCAGTGCTATTACGTCGTGGCCGACCGGGTGGGGTTCCCCGGGGAGCTCGACGGCTACGCCGGGCTGTTCGCTCCGAAGGGAGCGCACGAGGGCGACATCCAGACCATTGCGGTGGCGGAGTCCGCCCGGCGCGCCGGTCTCGGTCGGGCGCTCATGAACGCCCTCATCACGGAGGCTCGCAAGCGAGGAGCGGCAGAGGTGTTCCTCGAGGTGCGCGCGGACAATCCAGGACCGAAGCGCCTGTACGAGACCCTCGGTTTCGAGCAGATCGCGGTGCGGGTGGGCTATTACCAGCCGGACAATGTTGATGCCGTCGTCATGCGGCTCACCGTGCCCGAGCCTCTGACGCGGCCGGCGGTGGGGCAGTGAACGACACGGCACCCCTGGTGCTTGGTATCGAGACGAGCTGCGATGAGACCGGAATCGGAATCGTGCGGGGAACCACGCTGCTCGCCAACGTGATCGCCTCGTCCATGGACGAACATGCCCGCTACGGCGGAGTGGTTCCCGAGATCGCCGCGCGCGCGCACCTCGAAGCGCTCACTCCGGCATTGACTGCCGCACTTGCCGACGCGGGCGTCACCCTTGCCGAACTCGATGCGATCGCTGTGACGAGCGGACCGGGTCTCTCCGGTGCGCTCATGGTGGGCATCGGGGCGGCCAAGGCACTCGCCGTTGCCCTCGACACCCCTCTCTATGCGATCAATCACCTCGTGGGTCATGTGGGGGCCGATGTGCTGCGCGACGACGGCACAGACATCGAGCTGCCGACGATCGCGTTGCTCGTCTCGGGCGGCCACACCTCGCTGTTGCACGTGCGCGACTTAATCACCGACGTGGAACTGCTCGGCGAGACCATCGACGACGCGGCGGGCGAAGCCTTCGATAAGGTCGCTCGCCTGCTCGGGCTGCCCTATCCCGGCGGCCCGCAGATCGACCGGGTCGCGGGGGGCGGCGACCCGAAGGCCATCCGCTTTCCGCGGGGACTCAGCCAGCCAAAGGGCATGGCGAAGCACCGCTATGATTTCTCCTTCTCCGGCCTCAAGACCGCGGTGGCGCGCTGGGTGGAACACAAACGCGATGCCGGTGAAGACGTCCCGGTGGCGGATGTCGCGGCGAGCTTCCGCGAGGCGGTCACCGATGTGCTCCTGACGAAGGCGATCGCGGCCTGCCAGGATCTCGGTGTGCCCCGGCTTCTCCTCGGCGGCGGCGTCGTAGCCAACGCACGTGTTCGCGAGGTTGCGACGGAGCGGTGCGCCGCTGCGGGGATCGAACTGCGCATCCCCCCGCTCGCGCTCTGCACCGACAACGGAGCGATGATCGCGGCGATCGCGGCGCGGCTGATCGCGGCCGGCCACGGGCCATCCGACCTCTCTTTCGGAGCCGATTCGACCCTGCCGGTCACGATCATCCAGGCCTGAGCCGAAGTGCCCGCCGCCGTTTGACACCCTCAGCACCCGCTGCCACTATTGGGCACAGCCCAAGTAATCGCGCTCGACTTACGGAGTACCCAATGACCGACGAGAACGTTCCCCCCACACCTCCCTCAACGCCTCCGCCGCCGTACACGCCGCCGCCCGTCGCGCCGCCGGCGCCCCCGGCTCCGGCTTACGCGGCGCCCAACGCGTACGCAGCCCCGGCCTCCGGGCCGAAGCAGACGCTCAGTCTTACCTCTTTCATCCTCGGCATCGCTGGCCTGGTGTTCAGCTGGATCCCGGTGCTCGGATTCCTCGCTTCACTTGCGGCCATCATCATCGGGTTTATCGCGCGCAAGCGGGAGCCCGGCGCCCCGAAGTGGATGTCTCTTGTCGGGATCATCCTCGGCTTCGTCGCCATCGTGATCGGCATCATCGTGATCGTTATTCTGATCGCCACCATCGCATTGTCGGCCAACTCCTACAACAACTACTAGGGTTTCGTAAGCGTTTCCACCGACAGGCCCCCTCCCACCGAGGGGGCCTGTCGACGTTGGGGAAGACCTCAGACTCGCTCGGCCAGCAGTGCCGTGTGCCGCCCCGCGACGCGGGTGAGCACCAGGGTCGCGGACTGCGGGCCATGCAACGAGAGTCTTCGGCGGAAGGCCGCTGGATCGACATCCACGCCCCGCTTCTTGATCTCGAGATGTCCGATGTCGCGGGCCGCCAGCTCTCTCTTCAGCCGACGTTCGTCGAGCGGGAAGGTCTCGATCACCCGGAAGCACGCCGCGAAGGGCGTCTCCACGGCGTCATCGGAGGTGAGGTAAGCGATGCCGTCGCTCAGCATCCTCGCTCCGATGCGACGGCCGAGGTCCCCGATCAACCGGGACCGGATGACTGCGCCATCCGGTTCATACAGGTAGCGGCCGAGCGTGCCTGTCTCGACATCCGCGCTGTCTTCCGCCGCGGTAAGCTCCGCCGTGCCGTGCCCGCCGATCACAAGCGCGGAACGGCGGATGCCCGGGCGGGCCAGTGCGCCGAACCAGAGCCCCAGCTCGACCACGTCGCGGTCGACCGACACCCACTGGGCTTCCGCAGTGCCGGGGATGAGGTCGCGGTCGATCCCAGGACCGAGCTTGACGCCGGCGGGTAGTCGCGCGGCAACGCTGAAGGCGAACTCGAGTGTCGGCGAGTAGTCCGAAGGATCGGAGATTCGGGAAGTATTCTGGTGGCCGGCCGTTCGACGGGCCGGGTCGATGAAGACGCCGTCGAACCCGCCGAGATCGAAGCCGGTGGCATCGGCGTGTTCGACCGTCGCATTCGGCCAGAGAGCGAGGTTATAGGCGGCGATGGCGGCGGTCACCTCGTCGAGCTCGACGGCGGTAACCTCGAGATCGAGCGAGGCGAGGGCGAGGGCATCCCCCCCGATTCCGCTTCCCAGGTCGGCGACGCGGGTGAGGCCAGCCGACAGGAAACGTCCGGCATGGAGCGCCGCTACCCGAAGCCGGGTCGCTTGCTCCAGGCCAGACTCGGTGAAGAGCATCCGCTCGGCGAAGGGTCCGAACTTGGCCACGGCCTTCGCCCGCAGCTTCGACTGGCTCAGCACTGCGGCGACGAGACCGGGGGAGTGCCCGGCGCGGCGGAGTTCGGTCACCGACTTCAGAACATCCGCGCTGGACTGCCAGGGAGGCAGGGAATCGAGCAACCGGAGTCCGTCGCCGGAGAGCAGTTCGACGAGTTCGGAGGATTCCATCGCCCCACCGTAGCAAGCCAGGGATTGGCACTCACCTTGCAGGAGTGCTAACGCGCGGCTAAGCTACATCTGGCACTCTCCTCTGGAGGGTGCTAACCCTCCAGATTTCGAAGTACTCCAAGAAAGAGGTCAACCGTGGCAGTCTCCATCAAGCCGCTCGAAGATCGCATTGTCATCAAGCAGGTCGAAGCCGAGCAGACCACCGCTTCCGGTCTTGTCATCCCGGACACCGCGAAGGAGAAGCCCCAGGAGGGCGAGGTCGTCGCGGTAGGACCGGGTCGCATCGATGACAACGGCAACCGCATCCCCCTCGACATCGCCGTTGGCGATCGGGTCATCTACTCCAAGTACGGCGGCACCGAGGTGAAGTACGGCGGGGAAGACCTGCTCGTGCTGTCGGCTCGCGACGTGCTCGCGGTCGTCGTCCACTAATCCTGCTCTCGTCGAAGGGCCCGTTCCGACCATGGTCGGAACGGGCCCTTCGACGTTTTGCCGTAATATCCCTCTGATGCTCACCCCGCCAGCCTCCCGACATTCCCCCGAGCGGTCGGGAGTGCTGATGGCGGTCGCGGCCTACGCGCTCTGGGGCGTGCTGCCGCTCTACTTCCTGTTGCTGCAGCCCGCGGGTGCGTTCGAGATCGTCGCCTGGCGCATCCTGTTCTCGCTCGTGTTCTGCGCCATCATCGTGACCGCGACGCGCCGGTGGGCCGCTCTGGTCGCACTCCTGCGCCAGCCGCGGATCGTCTTCACCATGGGGCTCGCCGCCGCCTTCATCTACGTGAATTGGCAGGTCTACGTCTTCGCGACTCTCGACGGGAAGGTCATCGAAGCGTCTCTCGGCTACTTCATCAACCCCATCGTCACCGTGCTGCTCGGCGTGATCGTGCTGCGGGAGCGGCTGCGGATCGCCCAGTGGATCGCCGTGGGTACGAGCGCCGTCGCGGTGGTCGTGCTCTCCGTCAACTACGGGGAGCTGCCGTGGATCTCCCTGGTTCTCGCGTTCTCGTTCGGGCTCTACGGTCTCATCAAGAAGCGGGTGGGTCCCGCGGTGGATGCCGTCGGCGGCCTCACCCTCGAAACCGCCTGGCTCGTCCCCGTCGCGGTCGTGCAACTCGCCGTGGTCGGCACCGGTGCCGGACTCACCTTCGGCACGGTGAGCCTCGCCCACACGCTGCTGCTCATCAGCGCGGGCGTCGTGACCGCGGTGCCGCTGCTGCTCTTCGCCGCCGCCGCCCGCCGCCTCCCCCTCGTCTACCTCGGACTCATCCAGTACCTCGCCCCGGTGCTGCAGTTCATCGTCGGTGCCTTCGTGCTCGGCGAGAACATGCCGCCAGCCCGGTGGATCGGATTCGGACTGGTCTGGATCGCGCTGGTGATTCTCAGTGTCGACGTCGTCACTTCCGCCCGTCTCACCCGTCAATCCCGTCGCGCCTCGCCCTTGGTCGCGTGACGGAACTGTAGGGTTCGAGATACCCGTTCGACCCGAAGGACCTTGATGGCATGCACCCGAATGCTCGTGGCCGTCGTCTCGGGAGTCGTGCTCAGTCTCGCTCTCGCGTCGTGCTCCGCTCAACGACCGCTACCCGCACGCCCGGTGGCTTCGGCCACCCCAACGGTCAACCCGTCAGGCGACGGCATACTCCGCATCGGCACCCTCTTCCCCACAACGGGAGCGCTGTCTTATCTCGGGGACGGCCAGGCCGCGGGCGTTGCCGTCGCCGTGAAGGAGATCAATGATGCCGGCGGCGTCCTCGGCAAGCCGGTCGAGATGTTCGCCCGCGATTCCGGTGACGTGACGACCACCACGATCGAGACTGCGATCGCCGACCTCGTGACCGCGAAGGCGGATGTGCTGATCGGGCCGTCTTCGTCCGTGCTGGCCGAGCGCGTCATCCCCAAGGTCGTGGCGGCGAAGCTGCCGATGATCTCCCCCTCCGCCACCTCGGTGCGCCTGAGCTCCACACAGACGAGCGGCTTTTTCTTCCGTACCATCGGATCGGCCGCCCTGGAAGGGGAAGCTCTCGCGAAGACCATCGGTGGAGGGAAGGCCCGCATCGCGATCGTCTATTTCGACGACGACACGGGCCGGGCGGTGCTCGGCACTCTGCGCGCCGCGCTCGCGGCATCCGGCGGGCTGGTCGGCGTGCAGAAGATCACCGCGGACACGAAGGATCTCGCGCCGATCGTCGCCGCGGTGAAGGCGTCGACGCCCGACGACGTCGTGTTCGTGAGTCCGTTCAGCGCGATGGAGCAGAACAAGTCGATGATCACCCAGCTGACCGACGCCGGTCTCGGCGGGGCAAAGCTCTGGCTCACCGGGCAGAACACCGCCGACTATTCGCAGGCGTTGCCCGTCGGAACGATGACGAACGTCAATGGTCTCCTCGAGGGGGCCACGCCAACGGCCGCCTTCGCGGCGCGTATCGCGGCCGTCGCCCCGGCGGTCACCGACCTGCTCTATGCGGAGGAGGCCTATGACGCCACGATCCTTGCGGCCTTGGCGGCGACCTCCGCAGGGGACGCGACCGGACCCGAGATCGCCGGACGCTTGCGGGGCGTTTCAGCCAGGGGCATCGACTGCACCTCGTTTCGCGAATGCCTCGATGTGCTGAAAACCTCTTCCGACATCGACTACGACGGGATCTCCGGAGCGACCAGCTTCGACGCCCAGGGGGACACATCCCCGGCACATTTCGGCCTCTACCGCTACGACGCGGCCGGGCGCTTTGCCCGAGTGGCTGAGGTAATCGCTGGTTGATGCCGCCCAAACGGAGCTTTTCGACCGGACGACCATCACAAAGTAACGGAAAGTAACGATTGGCCCGTGTTACGTGCCTGTAACACGCGCGTATTGTTTCCCGACCTTCGGGGCAATACCTTCGATAGCAGTGCAATACCCCGTATTGTCACGTCCTCATCACAACTCAACGCAAGGAGCAACATGAGCGTTTTCGCGAAGGCCAAGGCCTCCCGCTCACGGGCTCTCAAGTCCACCATCAGCGGTATCGCGATCCTCGGTGCCAGCGCGCTTCTTCTCAGCGCCTGTGCATCAAGCGGAAGCGGCACCACTGGCAGCAGCAAGGACCTGAGCCTCAAAATCGGCAGCATTCTTCCGCAGACCGGAACCCTCGCGGTTCTCGGCCCGCCCGAGATCGCCGGCGTGAACCTCGCCGTTCAGGACATCAATGCCGCCAAGGCCGGCCTCAAGATGACGGTCACCAACAAGGACTCCGGCGACACTTCGACCGACATCGCGACGCAGTCCGCGACGGCGCTTCTCGCCGAGGGTGTCTCCGTCATCATCGGTGCCGCGTCGTCCGGAGTCTCCAAGACCTTCATCGACCAGGTCACCCAGGCCGGGGTAGTGCAGATCTCCGGGGCCAACACCTCGCCGGACTTCACGAACTACGCGGATAACGGCTACTACTGGCGTACCGCTCCGTCCGACGTGCTCCAGGGCCGTATTCTCGGCAACAAGATCCTGAAGGACGGCGCCACTAAGGTCGCGATCCTGTACATGAACGATGCCTACGGAACGGGTCTCGAGTCCAACGTCAAGAAGGCACTCGTCTCCGGCGGAGCCACCATCGCGGGCGAGCAGATCTTCGAGCCGGCATCCACCGACTTCAACAGTGCGATCACCACCCTGCTCGCCACTGGACCGGATGCCCTCGTCGTGATCTCCTTCGACGAGATCAAGACCATCGCGGAGCAACTCGCCGCGAAGGGCTTCGACTTCAAGAAGTTCTACGGCACGGACGGCAATTACGGCGTCATCGGTCCGAAGGACTCCAACGTCGACATCGCCGGCGCCCAGTTCACCAACCCCGGAGTCGAGGCGACGAAGAAGTTCCAGGCCGACCTCCAGGCGCTGGTGAAGAAGGAAGGCAGCCAGCCACTCAGTGTGTTTAGTTACGCTGCCGAGTCCTATGACGCGGTCATCCTCGCTGCTCTCGCTGCGCTCCAGGGCGGAGCGACTGATGGTGCGACGATCAAGGCGAACCTGCAATCGGTGTCCGAAAAGGGCACCAAGTGCACGACCTACGTCGACTGCGCCAAACTGATCGCCGACAAGAAGGACATCAACTACGACGGTCTCTCCGGTCCGATCACGTTCGACAAGAACGGCGACCCGACCGAGGCCTACGTGTCGATCTACAAGTACGCGACGGGCAACACCAACGCCTTCGAGTCGCAGGTCTACGGCAAGCTGTAACCGCCGGTAGCTGAACGACGCAGGGGTCCGGCCGAACGGTCGGGCCCCTGCGTGCGTGCGGGCCGGCCGTGTCGACGGGGCCCTCTGTCTTCGAGCATTCGCGTGCCTGTGGGTTGTGCGCCCGAGCACGCCCCGCCCCGAGTCGAGTCGGCCCGATCCGCCGCTCAACCGCCGACGTCCGGGCAGCCCGCAGTGGAAGCCGCTCCCTAAGCACCCAGGCAGTCCGTGTAGCAGCCCCGAGAGGCGCGAACGGATGCCGCGAGCTCCGGCCCGGGGTACAGGCTCAGCCGGCCGCCTTCGAGCTTTCCTGGTCTGCCGCGAGGGTTCCGAGGTAGAGCTCGATGACCTTCGGGTCTTTCATGAGATCGCGACCGGTGCCGGTGTAGGCATCCGTTCCCTGATCGAGCACGTAGCCGCGGTCGCAGATCTGCAGGGCGCGGCGCGCGTTCTGTTCGACGATCATGATCGAGACGCCGGCACGGTTGATGGCGGCGACGTTGATGAAGGTCTCGTCCTGGCGCACCGGGGAGAGCCCGGCGCTCGGCTCATCGAGCAGCAGAACGCTCGGCTCCATCATGAGCGCGCGGGACATCGCCACCATCTGGCGTTCCCCACCGGACAGCGAGCCGGCACGCTGCTTGAGGCGTTTACCGAGCTCGGGGAAGAGACTGGTCACGAAGTCCAGTCGGGGTTTGTACATCTTGGGCTCTTGGTAGTTGCCCATCTGCAGGTTCTCTTCGATCGTGAGACTCGGAAATACGTTGTTGTTCTGCGGCACCATCCCCACGCCCTTGGAGACGAGTTTGTCGGCCTTGAGTCCGGTGATGTTGTCGCCTTTGAGCACGACGCTGCCGCTTCGGATGTTGACCTGCCCGAAGATCGCCTTAAGCAGTGTCGACTTGCCGGCCCCGTTCGGACCGATGATGCCCACGAGTTCGCCCTTGCCGACGTGCACGTTGCAGCCGTTCAGGATGTTGACCCCCGGCAGATAGCCTGCGATGAGATCCGTGGTCTCGAGCACGATCTCGCTCATTTGTCATCCGCCTTCGCGCTGGTTGTCGGCGACTCCTCTGCCGAAAGATCGGCTTCGATCTCGGCTTTGACGAGGGAGGACTCCATGCCCTCCGCGATCTCCATCTGACCGGTGAGCGTCCCGAGGTCGGTGTCGTGGTGGGCGCCGAGGTAGGCGTCGATCACGGCCTGGTCGTTCATCACCACGCCGGGAGGGCCCTCGGCGACGATGCGACCCTCGGCCATCACGACCACCCAGTCGGCGATCTCGTTGACCATGTGCATGTCGTGTTCCACGAACAGCACCGTCATCCCCTCGGACTTCAGGTCCTGGATGTGGTGGAGCAAGGACTGCGTCAACGCGGGGTTGACCCCGGCCATCGGCTCGTCGAGCATCACCATCTCCGGTTCGCTCATGAGTGCACGAGCCATCTCCAGCAGCTTGCGCTGGCCACCGGAGAGGCTGGCCGCGTAGTCCTCGGACTTGGTATCGAGCTTGAACTTCGCGAGCAGCGACATCGCCCGCTCGGTGATTGCGTCCTCGCGCTTGCGCCAGAACGGACGGATCAGCGCGACGAAGAGGTTCTCTCCGCCCTGCTCCTTCGCCCCGAGCAGCATGTTCTCGAGAACCGTGAGCCGGCCGAGCGCCTTGGTCAACTGGAAGGTGCGCACCATCCCGAGTCGCGAGACGCGAAAGGCCGGCATGTGGGCAAGATTCTTGCCGCCGAAGTTCCAGGTGCCGGTGTTGGGCTTGTCGAAGCCGGTGAGCAGGTTGAAGAAGGTGGTCTTGCCCGCACCGTTCGGACCGATGAGCGCAGTGATCGCGCCGCGCGGGATTTCGAGGTGGTCCACCTCCACGGCCATCAACCCGCCGAAGTGACGACTGACCTTGTCGGCGACGAGGATCGGGTCGATCTTGGCAACGCCGGGCACCGCGGGGCCGGCAACGAGTTCTGCGGTGGGAGTTCGATTAGACACTGAACTGTGCATCCTTCTTCTTGCCGAAAATACCCTGTGGTCGGAAGATCACCAGGATCATGAGCGCGACGCCGACGATGACGAAGCGGATCGGGCCCTGCTGGATCGAGGCGATCGGAATGACACCAGAATTCACCCCGAGGCTGAGCAGGCCGTCCGAGAGGGACAGCGTCACCCAGAAGATGATCGACCCGATGACCGGGCCGAAGACCGTCGCGGCCCCGCCGAGAAGCAGGATCGTGTAGAGGAAGAAGGTCAGCTGTGTGCCGTAGTTGTCGGGTTGAAGCGACCGGGGGAGGATGAACAGGGCACCGGCGAGTCCGCCGAACACGCCACCGAGCACGAGAGCCTGCATCTTGTAGGAATAGACGTTCTTGCCGAGGCTGCGGACGGCATCCTCGTCCTCGCGGATGCCGCGGATCACGCGCCCCCATGGGCTCCGGATGAGCAGGAAGACCAGCAGCGCGGCAATACCCACGAGCCCCCAGCCCACGATTCGCACCCACCACTGGTCGGCGGAGTAGGTGAGCACACCGAAACCCCACCTGCCCGCGGGCAGCGGGTTGATCGCATTGAAGGCGCCGGCGGCACCGTTGATGCCCTCCGAACCGCCGGTGACCTTCGAAAATTCCGGTGTCTTCACCGATAATCGGATGATCTCCGCCGCGGCGATCGTCACGATACTCAGGTAGTCCGCTCGAAGTCTCAGGGTGGGGATTCCGAGGATGAGGGCGAAGATCGTGGCCGCGACGATGGCCGCGAGCACGGACCCGTAGAGCGGCCACTGCCATTTGACCGAGGTGATGGCGAAGGCGTATCCGCCGATTGCCATGAAGCCCGCCTGGCCGAAGTTGAGCAACCCGGTGAACCCGAAATGCACCGCAAGGCCGATTGTCGCGAGCGCATAGGCCGCTGTCGTCGGCGAGAAGAGTTCGCCGATCGAGAGGGGAATGAAGTTGTATTCCATGGTGTATGTCGCTCCCTTAACCGATGCGGTCTCGTCGACCGAGGATGCCCTGTGGGCGGAAAAGGAGGATGAGGATCATGACCACGAGGGCGGCCACATACTTCAGGTTCTCCGGGATCCAGATTGTCGACACATTGATGAAGACGCCGATAACGAGGGAGCCGATGAGGGCGCCGAACGCGGTTCCCAGCCCCCCGAGAGTGACGGCGGCGAAGATCAGCAGCAAGATGGATGCTCCCGTGTCCCAGCGCAGGGACTGGTAGTAACCGACGAACACACCCGAGAGGGCGGCGAGAGCGGCTCCCCCGATCCAGACGGTGCGGATCACTCCCTCGACGTCGATCCCGGATGCCGCCGCGAGCGAACGGTTGTCGGCAACCGCACGGGTGGCCTTGCCGATCTTGGTGCGCAGGAGCACGTAGGCGACGACGAGCAGGAGCACGATCGCGACGACCGCACCCGCGACATCCGTGAATTTGAGGCTGATGGATCCGACCACCAGGAACGGCTTCGTCGAGTTGGGCAGCGTGAGGCGGTCGGCACCCCAGAAGAACACGAAGATATAGCGGAGCGCAAGGGAGAGGCCGATGGTCACGATCATGAGGGGGATGAGGCCAAGGTTGCGCGTGCGAAGCGGTCGCCAGAGCGTGGCATTCTGCACGTAGCCGAAGATGCCGCCGAGAGCGACGGCGACGAGGATGGCGATCCAGGCCGGCCAACGCAACACACCGCTGAACGTGTAGGCCATGAGCGCCCCGAAGGTCACGAGTTCCCCGTGAGCGAAGTTGTTGAGGCCGGTCGTGCCGTAGATCAGGGAGAGGCCGATCGCCGCGAGGGCGAGCAGCAGGCCGAAGATGAGCCCGGTGACCACTTTGGACCAGAAGATGCTCCAGAACTGTGCACCATTCTCGGTAGAACCGCCGCCTGCGCCGGGTGCTGGCGAAGCGCCGATCGCGCTGTTCGACGGGGACAGCAGAAAGTTTGCCGGCACCTCGGTGTTCTGTGCGAACACGTCCACTTTGCGCGGATTCTGGTTGGGGAACCCGGCGCCGGCCGGGAGGGACTTTTCGTCGATCGTCACCGTGTAGGTGCCCGCCTTCGCGAATCCGACAAGCACCTTGCCGTCGGCGCCGGTGACCACCGTCTGGTCGAAGCCGCCCTTGCCGGTGATTGTGACCGATATGTTCGGAACACCCGACTTGTCGGAGTCGAGGCGCACCCAGACCTGCATCGACTGTTTCGCGGTGGCGGGATCCACGGGGGTGTCCGACGCCGCATTCGCCGCGGTGGCGAGCATCGGGCTGGACGACAGCGCGAAGACGGCGAGGAGCAGGGCGGCGATGCCGATGAGCCAGCGAGTTCGCTGCGGGCGGGCACTGCGTACGAGTGTCACGAAACCTCCAAGACGCGCGCCAGCCGGGAGGAGGGGTTCCCGGGTCTTTCTGGCGTACGTCGTCGTTGACGATACTTGCGGATTATGTCACCCGTGTTTCACGGAGACCACATTCCTCGGTTGGCTAATTATGGCGGTGGAATTGCGCAAGGTCTAACCGGTTAACATTGAACACCGGAATCCATCGTCGTAGCCCGGCTATCTTCACTCACCATCTGCGCGAAATTGAGGACTTCAATGGATCAGCCGGATCCCTTCGGTTTCATCGGGCTTACCTACGACGACGTGATGCTGCTCCCGGGCCATACCGACGTCATTCCGAGCGAAGCGGATACCACCGCGCGCCTCAGTCGACGCATCACGGTCGCCGCTCCACTTGTCTCATCTGCGATGGACACCGTCACCGAGTCGCGCCTGGCCATCGCGATCGCGCGCCAGGGCGGATTCGGCGTGCTGCACCGCAACCTCTCCCTCGCCGACCAGGCCGAGCAGGTCGATCGGGTGAAGCGCAGCGAGTCGGGCATGATCACGAACCCGGTCACGACGACCCCGGATGCCACCGTCGCCGAGGTTGATGCGCTCTGCGGCCGGTTCCGGGTCTCGGGTCTGCCCGTCGTCGAGGGCGACGGTACCCTGGTGGGAATAATCACCAATCGCGACATGCGATTCGTGTCGCCGTTCGAGAAGGCCACGACCCTGGTTCGCGACGTGATGACCCGCACCCCTCTGATCACCGCGCCGGAGGGCATCGATCCGGATGACGCGATCGCGATCTTCGCGCAGCACAAGATCGAGAAGCTCCCCCTCATCGACCCATCCGGCCGGCTCCGTGGTCTCATCACCGTGAAGGATTTCGACAAGTCTGAGCAGTATCCGCAGGCCACCAAGGACGAGAACGGCCGACTGCGCGTCGGCGCCGCGATCGGCTTCTTCGGGGACGCCTGGCAACGTGCGATGCTCCTCATCGACGCCGGGGTGGATGCCCTGGTCGTCGACACGGCCAACGGGGACAGCGCGGGCGTGATCGACATCATCCGGCGCCTGAAAAGCGATCCGGTCGCCCGCCACGTGGACATCATCGGTGGCAACGTTGCGACCCGCGGCGGCGCGCAGGCGCTCGTGGATGCCGGAGCCGACGCCATCAAGGTGGGAGTGGGCCCCGGGTCGATCTGCACCACCCGCGTGGTGGCCGGCGTCGGGGTGCCCCAGGTCACCGCCGTCTACGAGGCCTCGCTCGCGGCACGCGAGACCGGCATCCCGGTGATCGCTGACGGTGGGCTGCAGTATTCGGGCGACATCGCCAAGGCGCTCGTGGCCGGGGCTGACACCGTGATGCTCGGATCGCTGCTTGCCGGCTGCGATGAGAGCCCGGGTGACCTGGTCTTCGTCAACGGCAAGCAGTTCAAGAACTATCGCGGCATGGGGTCGCTCGGCGCACTCCAGTCTCGTGGCGAGAAGACGTCGTACTCGAAGGACCGCTATTTTCAGGCCGACGTGCCGTCCGACGACAAGCTCATCCCCGAAGGCATCGAGGGGCAGGTGCCCTATCGTGGACCGCTGTCCGCAGTGGCGTACCAGCTGCTGGGGGGGCTTCGCCAGTCGATGTTTTACACTGGTGCTCGTACCATTCCCGAGCTCAAGGCGAAGGGCAAATTCGTGCGCATCACTGCCGCCGGGCTCAAGGAGTCGCACCCCCACGACATCCAGATGACCGTGGAAGCGCCCAACTACTCCCGATAGGGGGCAGTGGCTCGAGCTCGAGCGCGGGGAACCCATGGCGGGGGATCTGCCGCTTCCCGGAGGCATACTGACCTCGCGGACGGAGGCGTTTCGCCGTCCGCGGAGTCATATCCCCTCCTCGACAGGAGGTCGAAGATCGCGAGTACTCCCAGAACGGCGCAGCAGCAGCCCGCAGGATGCCGGTTGATGCCAGTTTCTGCATATGGACTACGACGCTCTCGGCCGAAATGGACTCATCCTCTTTAACGAGGTGCGGGCGATGCTCGTCGATTCGCGGTCGCTTCGCCGCGACGCCGAGCGCGGAATTCTGGTGCGACTTCGCCGAGGCGCGTTCGTCTCGCTGACGGTCTGGGATGCTGCTGACTCACGAGGACGACACCTTCTCCGAGCGCGGGCTGCCCTCGCGGACGTGAGGCGGCCCGCCGCCCTGGCCGGTGTCTCCGCCGCGGCGGTCTGGGGCATGCCCATCGAAGAGGCCTGGCCCACGGAAGTCACCATCCTCGATGAATGGAGAGGGGGCGGCCGCTCAGAGCCGGGAGTGCGCAAGACCGCAAGCGGATTCCGCACGGCATCCATCCAGGTGGTGGACGGCATCCCGGTGACATCGATCGAGCGGACCGCCATCGACATCGCGCGCACTCACAGCTTTGCCGGGGCGATCGGTTCATTGGACTGGGTGCTGTGGAGAAAGCGGAAGGGCGCGCTTGAGAAGATCGCTCTCGTCGATGAGCTGAGTCGCCTCAATCCTCGATTCGGAATCCGTCACCTGCAGCGCTGTATCGCATTCTCGACCAGCCTGTCCGACTCGTTTGGGGAGTCGACAGCTCGCGCCGTCATCCATTTACTCGGATTCGAGCCTCCAGAGCTGCAAGTCGAATTCTTCGATGCCCAGGGGAAGATCGAGCCCGATTTCTTCTGGCGTTCGATACGCAGGGTTGCGGAGTTCGACGGCAAGGCGAAGTACACCAGAGACGAATTCACGAGGGGTGATCCCGGAGAGGTGGTCTGGAGAGAGAAGAAGCGGGAGGACAGGTTGCGAGCGATGGAGGTCGACGTAACGCGCATACTCACGGAACACGTGAAAGCTCCCGTGCGACTCGAGCGGATGCTGCTGCTGGCCGGTGTGCCTCGCGGCGGGGCAATGACCTCGTGGAGGGGTGTGTGACTCCGTCCGCGAGGGAGTGGAGCGTCCGGGAGCAGGCGGAACTCCCGCCGCAGGGTTCAACGGGGGACCGACGGCCGCAGATCGTCGCACGCGGACCCGCGTCGGCACGGGGTACCCCCGTCGCACACCGCGGGTAGGGTTGAACCCGTGAGTGACGTAGAAATCGGCCGCGCCAAACGCGCTCGCCGGGTGTATGCCTTTGATGACATCGCCATAGTGCCGAATCGACGCACTCGAGACCCCCAAGATGTATCGGTCAACTGGGGCATCGACGCGTACCAGTTCTCCATTCCCTTCCTCGCGGCTCCCATGGACTCGGTCGTATCCCCCGCCACGGCGATTCTCATGGGCAAGCTCGGAGGCCTCGGAGTGCTCGATCTCGAGGGCCTCTGGACGCGCTACGACGACCCGGAGCCCCTGTTCGATGAGATCCGCGCCCTGCCCGCGGCGAACGCCACCCGCCGGATGCAGGTGATCTACTCCGAGCCGATAAAGCCGGAGCTGGTGATCTCCCGCCTCGCCGAGATCCGGGCGTCAGGCGTCACCGTGGCCGCAGCACTCTCGCCGCAGCGCACGCAGGAACTTCACAAGACCGTCGTGGAGGCCGGAGTCGACCTGTTCGTGATCCGCGGCACGACCGTGAGCGCCGAGCACGTCTCCCAGAACCAGGAGCCGCTCAACCTCAAGAAGTTCATCTACGAACTCGATGTGCCGGTGATCGTCGGCGGCGCGGCGGGTTACACCCCCGCGCTCCACCTCATGCGCACGGGAGCAGCGGGAGTGCTCGTCGGCTTTGGCGGGGGAGCGGCGTCGAGCACGCGCGCGAGCCTCGGCATCCACGCTCCCATGGCCACCGCGGTGGCGGATGTCGCGGGCGCGCGCCGTGACTACATGGACGAGTCCGGCGGGCGATACGTGCACGTGATCGCCGATGGTGGCCTCGGCACCTCCGGCGACATCGCCAAGGCCTTTTCGGTCGGGGCGGATGCGGTGATGCTCGGGTCGACCCTCGCACGGGCTACCGAGGCCCCCGGCGGCGGGTGGCACTGGGGAACCGAGGCGCACCACAGCGAGTTCCCGCGCGGCAACCGGGTCGAGGTCGGCCAGGTCGCCCCGCTCGAACAGATACTCTTCGGCCCATCCACAGTTGCGGATGGCACCGTGAACCTGGTTGGCGCATTGCGTCGATCGATGGCGACGACCGGGTACTCCGACCTCAAGGAATTCCAGCGGGTCGAAGTTGTGGTCGCACCGTACCAAAAGTGACGTAGAACCGAAGATGCACTACTGACGGAGGCAAAGATGGCCAGGCTCAAGACGGTTACCCGCTCATCGAAACTGGGGCCGGAGGAGCGCGCGGATGCCATAACCGCGCTGAAGGAGAAGGACCTTGACATCCTCGTCGTCGGCGGGGGGATCGTCGGCACGGGAAGCGCGCTCGACGCGGTGACCCGAGGCTTGAGCGTCGGTATGGTCGAAGCCCGGGACTGGGCGAGCGGCACCTCGAGCAGGTCGTCGAAGCTCGTGCACGGCGGCATTCGCTACCTCGAGCAGTTGGATTTCCGCCTGGTGCGTGAGGCCCTCATCGAGCGGGGACTTCTGCTGCAGCGCCTCGCCCCGCACCTCGTGAAGCCGGTGCGTTTCCTCTACCCGTTGAAGAAGCGCTTCATCGAACGCCTCTACATCGGAGCGGGCATGCTGCTCTATGACATCTTCAGCTACACCGGCGGTCGCCCGCCCGGGGTGCCCCACCATCGCCACCTGTCCAAGTCGCAGGTCATGCGCTCGATTCCGAGCCTCGCAAACGATGCGCTGATCGGGGGCATCACCTACTACGACGCCCAGGTGGATGACGCCCGCTACGTCGCGAGCCTCGCCCGCACGTCATCCTTCTATGGCGCGCACGTGGCCAGCCGGGTGCGCGTGGAAGGTTTCATCAAGGTCGGTGAGCGCGTCGTCGGGGTGAATGCGCACGATCTCGAGACCGGCGAGAAGTTCGAGATCCGCGCCAAGCAGGTCGTCAATGCCACCGGCGTCTGGACGGATGACACCCAATCGATGGTCGGAGAGCGCGGGCAATTCAAGGTGCGGGCCTCCAAAGGCGTGCACCTGGTGGTGCCGCGTGACCGGTTCCAGTCGAGCATGGGACTGCTGCTGCGCACCGAGAAGAGCGTGCTCTTCGTGATCCCGTGGGGCCGCCACTGGTTGGTTGGCACTACCGACACGGATTGGCATCTCGACAAGTCTCACCCCGCCGCCACCGCAGCGGACATCGACTACATCCTTGAGCATGTGAACAGCGTGCTCGCGGTTAAGCTCACCCGCGACGATGTGGAAGGTGTGTACGCCGGGCTCCGCCCGCTCCTCGCCGGGGAGTCCGACCAGACCTCCAAACTCTCTCGCGAGCACATCGTCGCCCACAGCGTCCCGGGCCTCGTGGTCGTCGCCGGCGGCAAGTGGACCACCTATCGCATCATGGCGAAGGATGCGATCGACGCCGCCGCCGCCGCTCTCGACGCGAATGTGCCGAAGAGCGTGACCCAGGACATCGCCCTACTCGGGGCGGAGGGGTACCAGGCGGCGTGGAACAAGAGGGCGAAGATCGCCCGGGCCTTCGGCGTGCACAAGGTGCGCATCGAACATCTGCTCAACCGGTACGGCGTCATGACGGATGAGCTGCTCGACCTGATTCGCGAGACGCCGTCCCTCAACACGCCGCTTCCCGGAGCCGATGACTACATCGAAGCGGAGGTCGTCTATGCGGCCACCCACGAGGGAGCCCTGCACCTGGAAGACGTGCTTGCCCGCCGCACCCGGATCTCGATCGAAGCCTGGGATCGCGGCGTGTCGGCCGCGCCGGTGGCGGCGAAGCTCATGGGGGATGTCCTCGGCTGGGACGCGGAGCGGGTCGAGGGTGAGACGAACAACTATCTCAAGCGCGTGCAGGCCGAACGCGACAGCCAGCTCGAACCCGACGACGCGTCGGCGGACCGCGTGCGCCTGGAAGCACCGGACATCGTGGCGGCGAGGTAGCAGCGAGCAAGGCCCGGCATCCGCGCAGGGGTACGACGGTAGGCTTATTGCCGGTTACTCGGTAGGTGAAAGGGTCAGCGCGATGGTGGATGTTCGGCGGGTCAAACTACCGGGGGTGGGCGTTCTCCACACCTTCGTGACCGCCGATGGCGGGAAAGCCGGAGTCATCACCCACCGTTCCGGACACAGTGACCTGATCACCTTTGCCGACGAGGAAGACGGATCGGATGCCAGCAAGGTCTCGCTGCGGCTGAGCGAAGACGAGGCTCACACCCTCGCGGAACTGCTCGGGGGCACCCGCATCACCGAGGGCCTGGACAAGCTCGACCAGATTCCCGGTCTCTCGATCGACTGGTTCACCGTGGACTACGACGACCACATCGCCGGCCAGCAGCTCGGCAATCTCGCGTCGCGTGGCGTCGTCGGGCTCACTGTCGTCGCGGTGGTGCGCGGTGAGTCGGCGAACCCGGCCCCGGCCGATGACTTCAAGGTCTTTCCCGGTGACACTCTTGTGGTCGCCGGATCCCCGGAGAAGGTGACCAAGGCGTTCAACTTCTACCGCACGGGGGAGCTTGCCCACAAGCTGCCGGTCGATTCGCCGCCAGGAGACTAGGGATGCGCCTCGGTGGGGAGCTTCTCGTGCTCGGGTTGCTCTTCGTCATCGCCTATGTGCTCGGTCGGCTAGGAAAGCGCATCGGACTTCCCGCGATCCCGGTGTACATGCTCGTCGGTCTCATCGCGAGCCCGAACTTCCAGTTCTTTCCGCTCAGTTTTAAGCCCGCGGATGTCGAACTCGTCGCGGTCTTCGGGCTGATTTTTCTGCTGTTCAGCCTCGGTCTCGAGTTCGACCAGGACGAGTTCTACGGCAACGCGAGGGCACTGCTCGTCTCGGGCGGAACCCGCATCGTCATCAACATGGCCGCTGGCTTCGGCTTCGGCCTGTGGGTCGGCTGGGGTACCAGGGAGGCCCTCATCATCGCCGGGATGACGGCGACATCGTCAAGCGCCATCGTCACGAAGCTCCTCATCGATTTCCGGCGCCTTGCCAACCGCGAGACGCCGGTGATCCTCGGCATCATGGTGCTCGAAGACGTGTTCGTTGCGATCTACCTCGCCATCATTTCCGTGGTGCTCGGGGGCGAGAGTGGATTCTGGGCGGTCGCGCTTCAGCTTGCCGTGTCGTTCGCTTTCCTCGTTGTGATGTTCGCCCTCGCGCGATGGGGCGGACGGTTCGTGTCGCGGCTCGTGAACACGCGGGACGACGAACTGTTCACGATCCTGTTTTTCGGCCTTGCGGTCGCGTTCGGTGGTATCGGGGAACTGCTCGGGGTGTCCGACGCCATCGGTGCGTTCCTGATCGGACTGGTGCTCGGCGCAACACGTTTCCGCACGAGGATCGAACAGTTCGCGCTGCCGTTAAGGGATGTCTTCGGGGCCTTCTTTTTCCTCAACTTCGGGCTGGTGCTCGATCCGACCACGTTCGGCGTCGTCGCCCTGCCGGTCGTGGTCGCAATCGTGCTCACGTTGACCCTGAACACCCTTGGCGGCCAATTGATCGCCCGGATCGCGAAACTGACGCCCGCGCAGGGATTCAACACGAGCGCCATGCTGCAGAACCGTGGGGAGTTCGCGCTGATCCTGGCCACTCTCGCCACATCCGCCGGGTTGGATGCCCGCCTGACCCCGTTCGCCGGGCTGTACGTGCTGATCATGGCCATCATCGGTCCGATCCTCGCGGGCCGCTCGGAGACCTTCGGCAATCGTTATCTGCGCACCAAACGGACGAAGGCGGCCCTCGCCAAGCCGACTCCCATCATGGCGGAGGAGAATATCGCCCTGGTGGAGGCGGCGACCGCCGGTCTCGACGCGGGGGAGCCCGACCACGCTGTCACCGCGGCCGACCGGCTGATCGAGCAGGCAATGCTGCAGTCAGACGAGCAGAACGAGCGCAAGAGAGATCCGGAGTACTGAGGCGATGATCGAACAGGTGAGCGTATGGTCCGTGGCCCGGCGCCCGGGCTGGATCGCGGCCCTCGCCCTTGCCCTCGCGATCGCCGCCGGGTTTGCCGGGCTCAGCCAGTGGCAGCTCGCGCGCTCCGTCAGCACCGGCACCGTCGTCGATCGAAGCACCGAGACCGCTCTGCCCCTCCAGGATGTCGCGAAGCCGCAGTCGCCCGTCACCTCACGGGCGAACGCCCAGCTGGTGACCGTGACCGGCCGCTGGAACGCCGGGGACTATTCGCTCGTCAGCGACCGCCTCAACCGGGGCATCCGCGGTTACTGGGTCGTTGGTCATTTCTCGGCGGGTCTCGACTCCGTCACGACGGCAGGCCTCGTCGTGGCGGTCGGATGGTCCCCGAATCGGGCGGGCGCGGCATCCGCCCTGGCGACCCTGCAGCGAGACTCGAGCAGCGCGCTCGTCCAAGTCACCGGGCGCTACCTTCCCGCAGAGGGCCCGCAGGAGAGCGACTTCGAGAACGGCAAGCTCTCGACGATCACGCCGGGGGCATTTATCAACACCTGGCGCACAGCGGATTCTGCCGGCGTCTATGGCGGATACGTCACCTCAGCCGAGGCGGTCGCCGGCCTCACTCGCATCGATTCACCGAAACCCTCCTCAGAAATCGAGCTGAACCTGCTGAACATCTTTTACGCCATCGAGTGGGTGGTCTTCGCCGGTTTTGCGATTTTCCTCTGGTTCCGGCTGGTGCGCGACACTTGGGAGCGCGAGCAGGAAGAGGCAGCGGAGCGCGTGGCCTCGGCAGCTACCTCCTTAGAGGGGGCCGCAGCGGATGCCCAAACGGCGGACGTAAACTAGCCCAATGGCGCTTCGACCCCGACTGTCCGACATCCCGAAGATCCGCGGGGCGGTGAAGTGGTACCGGGTGTCGTCCTACGTCACCGGCACGCTGTTGCTGCTGCTCGTGCTCGAGATGGTACTCAAGTACACGCCGATCCAGCGGGAGATCGAGGTGGGCGGGCCGCAAGGCTTCCTCGCGCTGGTGCCCGACGGCTCGGTGCAGGCAATGAACCTGTCAACGGGAATCCTCATCGCCCACGGCTGGCTGTATGTGGTTTACCTCTTCGCCGATTTCCGCCTCTGGAGCTTCATGCGATGGCCGTTCCTTCGGTTCATCCAGATCGCCCTCGGCGGCGTCGTGCCCTTCCTCTCCTTCATCGTCGAGCACTTCATCACCCGTCGAGTGCGGCATGAGCTTGCCGAACTCGAACGGACCGTCCCGGCTTCGGCCGCCCGTGCCGAGGTGTCGAATCATTAGCACGGGCCACACCGAGACCGACCATCGGCCGGTGCTCGTCGTCGACTTCGGAGCGCAGTACGCCCAACTGATCGCGCGCCGCGTACGCGAGGCCGGGGTCTACTCGGAGATCGTGCCGCACACGATCTCGGCCGAGGAGGTCGCGGCGATGAAGCCGACCGGAATCGTTCTCAGCGGCGGCCCGTCCAGTGTCTACGACGAGGGATCACCGGCGCTCGATCCGGGAATTCTCGAACTCGGAATCCCCACCCTCGGCATCTGTTACGGCTTCCAGGTCATGGCGCAGCAGCTCGGCGGCGAGGTCGCCAACACGGGCCTTCGGGAGTACGGCTCCACGGCTGTCACGCTTGCGGCCGGCACGTCGACTCTGCTCGGGGACCAGCCGTCGCAGCAGACCGCCTGGATGAGCCACGGGGATTCCGTGTCGAAGGCCCCGGAGGGCTTCACCGTGCTCGCTTCGAGTGCATCGACCCCGGTCGCCGCGTTTTCCAGCGACGAACGGCGGATGTACGGGGTGCAGTGGCACCCGGAGGTCAGGCACTCCGAGTTCGGCCAGCGGGTGCTCGAGAATTTCCTGCACGACGCCGCCGGAATCCCCGCCGACTGGAACAGCGGTAGCGTGATCGCGGAGCAGGTGGAGCGCATCCGCGCCCAGGTCGGGTCGGCGCGCGTGATCTGTGGACTCTCCGGCGGAGTCGACTCGGCGGTCGCGGCGGCGATCGTGCACCGGGCCGTCGGCGACCAGCTCGTCTGCATCTTCGTCGACCACGGCCTCCTCCGCCAGGATGAGCGCCGCCAGGTCGAAGAGGACTACGTCGCCTCGACCGGTGTGCGGCTCGTCACCGTGGATGCGGTCGACCAGTTCCTCGACGCGCTCGCCGGCGTCAGCGACCCGGAGACCAAAAGAAAGATCATCGGGCGGGAGTTCATCCGCTCGTTCGAGGCGGCGGCCGCCGAACTCGTCGCCGAAGCAGCGGGTGATGGAGCGTCGATCGACTTCCTCGTGCAGGGAACGCTCTATCCGGATGTCGTCGAGTCCGGTGGCGGCACCGGCACCGCCAACATCAAGAGCCACCACAATGTGGGTGGCCTGCCAGAGGACCTCCAGTTCGCACTCGTGGAGCCCCTGCGCGCCCTGTTCAAGGACGAGGTGCGGGCCATCGGACGCGAGCTGGGGCTCCCGGAGGTGATCGTCGCCCGCCAACCGTTCCCGGGGCCGGGCCTCGGCATCCGCATCGTCGGCGAGGTCACCCGCGAGCGCCTCGAACTGCTGCGAAAGGCGGATGCGATCGCTCGCGCCGAACTCACCGCCGCCGGACTCGACGCCGAGATCTGGCAGTGTCCGGTCGTGCTGCTCGCGGATGTCCGCTCCGTCGGCGTTCAGGGCGATGGGCGCACCTACGGGCATCCGATCGTGTTGCGCCCGGTGTCGTCGGAAGACGCGATGACGGCGGACTGGACGCGCCTGCCCTACGACGTGCTCGCGCGCATCTCCACCCGCATCACCAACGAGGTCGCCGGGGTGAATCGCGTGGTCCTGGATGTCACGTCGAAGCCCCCGGGCACCATCGAATGGGAGTAGGGCTTACCGACCCGGCGTGATGGTCGTTCGGATCGCCGTCGCCACGTGCTCGAGCACCTCGATTGTCGCTGGTTCACGGAGGGAGAGCGAGGTGTCGACCGCATGGGAGACCGCCTCGAAATAGCGGCGGTACACCTCTTCGCGGGCTTCCTCGCCCGCGGGGGAGAGGCGCACGAAGAGTGAGCGGCGGTCGTCGGGATTCGGCCGGCGGAACACCAGCCGGGCGGCCTCGAGCCGGTCGACCATCGAGGTCATCGCGCCCGTCGTGAGGCCGAGCTCGACGGCCAGAGCCTTCGGGGTCACCTCGCCGGTCTCCCCCAGGTGCATGAGGGCGTTGAATTCCGAGGGACTCACCTGCAGGGATGAGGCGAAGATGCCTCGGATGCGCCGGTGTTCGATGTCGAGGTGGTGAAGGGCGCGGGCGAGCAACCGAGTGGGGCTGAGCGGATCGGCGAAGTCCCGAACTGTCTCCGAGACCAGCGGAGCATCGGGCATGGCCGACTGGAGGGGCATCATCCGATTTCCTTTCAGTGGGCACGACCGGGGACTGTTCTCAGCTTAGGTTTTGCGGTGGGTCGGCAGAGCGGTCGGGGCACCCCCAGAAGACGGGTGTTGCTTTGGTGATCGGAAATTCACATCGTCAAGTAGTCTGAACGTCGAACTACTTAGGCACTGGCCTATCTGACGGGACTCCGCCAGCTAAACCACGAGAAACCGGGGGAATCCCATGACTGACACGACCGCTTCTGCCAAGCCGAAACGCCAGCGCTTCGCACCGATCGCCATCGGAGCGGGAGTGCTCGGAGCCGTTCTGTTGGCCGTCACCACGTCTGGCACGCTTTCGGGCTTCGTGGCCAGCATCCAGAACAGCACCAACCTCGCTTCCACCGGCGCCCTGGTCATGCAGGAGCAGAACGCCGCCGGCACCATCACCTGCGTGTCGACGGATGGCGGTTCGATCAACACGAACACTGCGACCTGCGCGACGATCAACAAGTTCGGCGGCAGCACCACGATGACGCCGGGCAACACGGTCACCACACCGATCACGATCAAGAATGTCGGCAGCGTCGCGGCCGCCTCATTCACCCTGACACCGGGAGCAACCTGCACCCAGTCGAATAGTGGAACGCCGAACGGCTCCGCCCTCGACCTGTGCGCGAAGATGAACGTCGTCATCAGCCAGGGTGCGGCCACGGTGTTCAGCGGCACGCTAGCCACTCTCGCCGGGGCGGCACCGATCACCATCGCGTCTCCTCCCGCTGCCGGCGTGACCCTGCCGTTCTCGTTCGCCGTGACACTCGCGTCGTCGGCGAACAACACCTATCAGGGACTCCAGGCTTCGCTCCCGCTGACCTGGACTTTCAACAGCTGATCGCATTGCTGCGGGCGGGGGCGCTGATCCGGCGATCCCGCCTCATCGACTTGAAGCGACACCACGATGACGAACCTGCAGGAACCGGGGACGGACCAGCATCCGTCCCCGCGCGCCGGTTTTCTGCCGGACCATGAAGAGGTCGCGGCCGCGGTACGCCGCCGCCGGCTCCGGGTGGCGGCGGGAATCTTCTTGGTCGCGATAATCGGAGCACTGCTGCTTTCGGCGGCGTTCCAGGCCTCGGGTGGACGCTTCTTCATCGTCGAATCCCCATCAATGGGGAGAACCGCCCCGGTGGGATCGCTCGTGATCGACCGGTCGACCACCGTGGCCGAGCTCCGGGTCGGCGACATCATCAGCTTTCACCCGCCCTCCGCGCCGACGAGCGTGTACACCCATCGGGTCTCGTCCATCAGTCCGCAGGGGGCAATCCGCACCCGGGGCGACATCAGCGGTGTCGATGATGGCTGGGTGCTCGGCCAATCGGATCTCATCGGCAAGGTCGGCGTCATCGCTCCCGGCATCGGCTGGGTCATTCGCGCCCTTCCGTACCTGCTGCTCGGTGGTGTCGCGGTGTGGGCGGTCAGCCTGCGCGCCCGCACCCCCTTCCGACGGGCCGCCTACCGCATCGTGGGATACTCCCTCGTGGTCTCCCTCACCGCGATCATCCTCCGTCCCTTTGTCGGCATCCAGCTTCTCTCGGCCACGGCGGACCGGGACAGTGCCCGGGCCACCGTGGTGTCGACCGGCCTGCTGCCGATCCGGGTGACGGCCGTGGATGGTGGATTCATCGACCTGGTGAGCGGCCAGGTGGGTCACCTGGACATCGCGACCATCGCCTCCGACGCTCGCTACTCGCTCTCGTCCACTCTCAACCTGCCGCTCTGGGGATGGGCGATCTTCGTGGTCGTCTGCGCGATTCCGCTGCTCTGGGTTCTGATCGTCGGACTTCCTCCGCGCACGCTGGAGAACGAATCGTGACATCCCGCATTCGACCACTGACCAACCGCGTGGTCGGCTTGGCGATGGTCGCCGGTATCGCCGCGCTCGCCCTCGGTGCCCTCGCCGTGCCCACCACGTCATCCGGCTATACCGCGAGGATCACGAATTCGACCGACACCGCGGCTACCGCAGTGAACTTCACCTGCGCAGGAGCCCTCGCTGTCGACCAGGCGAGCGCACTGTTTTCGTACCGGCTGAATGAAGCGAGCGGCACCGCCAGCGCGGTCGACTACGCGTCGGGCTCGCGACCAGGCAGCTATGTCGGAACGATGACGTCGACCACGGCCACCACGCCGGCCTGCCCGCGCGACCTCGGCGGCACCTACGTGCTCGATGGATCGACGAGCTACGTGTCCATGAGCCAGTCGCAGGTGAATCCGACCACATTCAGCCTCGAGGTGTGGTTCAAGACCACCGTCGCCGGTGGCAAGCTCATCGGCTTCGGAAACGCAGCAACCGGATCTTCGGGCAACTACGATCGACACCTTTTCGTGACGACCTCAGGCAAGATCTCGTTCGGCACCTACAACGGAGTAACCCAGATCGTCACCAGCCCGACCGCCTATAACGACGGAGCGTGGCATCAGGCCGTTGCCACATTCTCCGCAGCCACCGGGATGATCCTCTACCTCGACGGCGTCAGAGTTGCGTCCAATGCCGCCTTCGTCACTCCCCAGAATTACACCGGCTATTGGCGCATCGGCTATGACAACCTCAACGGATGGTCCGGAGCCGCTGCCCCGTTTTTCTTCAAGGGATCGATGCGGTTCGCGGCGGTATACACGACCGTGCTGACTCAGGCGCAGGTGATCAACCACTACGCGGCCGGGCGCTGACCCTCCAGCGGTCACCCGCCGCCCGTTCGGTGCCTCACCGCCTGATGACGTGGATGGTGATGCCCGGCAGGTCGAGATCGCGCCAGGCTGTGTCAGTGGTCACGGCGATCCCGCTCACGGTCGCCGCCAGCGAAAGGCACGCTCGGTCGGCGAGGGACAACCCTTTGTGCCTGGTGAGCGGCCAGAGCGCGGCGATAGCCGCCGCCATCGAATCATCGAAGGGCACCGTGCCGATTTCCAATTCACCGAAAGCGGTCAACGCCTCGGTTGGGCCGATTCCCACCTGTGCGGCCTTTTGAAGGATTTCCGCCACGCTGACGGAGGAGCTATATGACAAGAACCATCAAACCTGCACGGTCGAGGGCCACACGACAGAGGCCGCCCCGAAGGACGGCCCTGTGTCTCGCCGGTGTACTGGACGGGCTGCTCGACCGCCGAGCCTCAGCGGCGCAGCAGGGCCAGCAGGCGCAGGATCTCGAGGTAGAGCCAGACGACGGTGACCATGATGCCGAAGGCGGCGGTCCAGCCGTAGATGCGCGAGGCACCCCGCTGCACTCCGGTCTTGATGCTGTCGAAATCGAGCACGAGCGAGTAGGCGGCCATGATGATGACGAGCGGGCCGAGGATCACGCCGAGCGGGATGCCGAAGATCTGGACGCTGCCGCGGAGTCCGAAGGCATCGGAGTTGGCTCCGGTCGCGATCAGGATGAAGTTGATCAGCGAGAAGACGGCATACCCGATCATGGCGATGAGGAAGACCTTGGTCGCGCGCTTCGACGCACGGATCTTGCCGCTGACGAACAGGGCGAGGGTCACCCCGACGACGACGAGGGTGCCGAGCACGGCCTGCACCGCGATGCCGGGGAAGCGGGTCTCGAAGAAGACAGTGATTCCGCCGACGAAGATGCCTTCCACTGCGGCGTAGCTGAGCACCAGCGCGGGTGACGGCTTCTTCTTGAAGATGTTCACCAGGGCGAGCACGAACCCGACGATGGCGGCGGGGAGCGCGAGCACCGGGATGAACCAGCCGACCGCCGCGCCGACGAGAAGGATCACGAAGGAGACGACGATCTTGACCATCGTGTCTTCGTAGGTCATCCGGTCGGTGTCGGATGGGGTTGCAGACGGCGCGCTGTACAGGTCGGTCAACTGGGCTGCCGTCATGTTTTGGGGTGCCGGGCCCGCCTTCATGTTGGATGCGATATCGCGATTCGACGAGAACGCGGGGGAACGATTGAATGCCGGGTTGGAAGTTGCCATGGCTGAGAGTTTATCGCTCGTCGCGCCCGGATGTCTGGGGATTCCCTCGCTGTTTCCTTAGGAGCGGGAGACGGCGATCCAGCGGGCGATCCACGCGGCAGCCACGATCACCACGAGGGACACGGCGACGACGATCGCGCCGTCGCCGTACTGCGGGTAGAGCTGTGCTAGCACGAGTCCGCTCACCAGCGGCAGCAGGGTAGCGAGGTAGCTGATCCCGGGTCGTTGGCGCAGCATCAGCCAGAAGGCGAGCGGTGCGACGAGGAGCACCGCGGCGACCGATCCGAGAAGCAGCGAGCCTACGAGAAGCGCACTGGGAACGGCGACGGCCGCCCGGCGCGCCCCCCTGGCCGGCAGAATCAACCAGCCTGCGATGTGAGCACCGACGCCGAGCACGATCAGGTAGTCGGCATAGGCGGATCCGGCCTGCAGCACCAGTGCACCGGCCAGGATGAGGACGACCGCCGCGAGATAGCGGGCACGATAGCGGCCCCAGCGGAGGGGGATCTGCGAAGTCGGCTCGACCCAGCCCCCCGTCGTCGCCACCGGGTCAGCCCCGGGAAGAGAAGAGAGCGACCGCCACGAGAATGATCAGCACGCCGCCGCCGACCGCCATCACGATGCCGACGAGCAGGGCGACATCCACGCGCTTGCGCGGGACGGCGTCGTCGCCGGAGACCGCGGGTGGGCGGATAGCCGAGGGAATCGGCTCATGCTGCGTCTCGACGGCGTGCCCGCACGAGATGCAGAACTTCCAGCCCGGATCGAGCTCAGCCCCGCAGTTCGCACAATTCCCCATGGCCACGAGAGTAGCAAGTCTGCGAGTCGGGGCATCCGCATCCCGTAGCGTTGGCCCGTGACCTCGCCTGCCCGCCCCCTTGTGATTGGTCATCGCGGAGCCAGCGGCTACCGGCCGGAGCACACCCGGTCGGCCTACGAGCTCGCCTTCGCCCAGGGAGCGGATGCCGTGGAGCCAGACCTCGTCGCCACGAAGGACCGCGTGCTGGTGATCCGTCACGAAAACGAGATCTCCGGCACCACCGATGTGGCCTCGCTCCCGCAGTTCGCCGACCGGCACACAACGAAAGTGATCGACGGGCAGGCCCTCAGCGGCTGGTTCACCGAGGACTTCACCTGGGCCGAGCTCGCCACCCTGCGGGCGACCGAGCGGCTACCCGAGGTGAGGCCTGGCAATACGGGGTTCGCGAGCGAAGGCATCCTGCGACTGGTCGACCTCCTCGCCATGCTCGACGCGGCACCGCTGAGCGCTCTCGGCGAGCGGATCGGCCTTGTCGCCGAGATCAAGCACGCGACCTATTTCGCGTCGATCGGCCTGCCCCTCGATCAGTTGTTCGCGGCCGAACTGACGGCCGCCGGCTGGCACGACGACGACCGACTCACCGTCGAGAGCTTCGAGGCGACGGTGCTGGGGCAGATCCGCAATCGGGGAATCCGGGCGCGATACGTGTTCCTGGTCGAAGCCGGGGGCGCGCCCGCAGACCAGGTGGCCGAGTTCGGGGATGACGCCAGGTCCTATGCCTCCTACCTCACGGCTGACGGGATGGCCGCGCTCGCCGGGGCCGTCGACGGTATCAGCGTCAACAAGCACATCCTGCAGGAGACGGATGCCTCGGGCGCGGAGCTCGGTGCCGAACTCGTTGCGCGCGCTCACGCCGCCGGGCTCACGGTCTTCTGCTGGACGTTGCGGGCGGAGAACACGTTTCTCGCGGAAGCGCTGCGGCACGGGCCATCCGCGAGCACGTCCGGTGACTGGATGACCGAGTTTCTCGCGCTGATGGGCATGGGGATCGACGGGGTGTTCGCCGACCAGCCCGACCTCGCGATCGAGGCGCGCACGGCGCTGGCCGGGCTCCGCCAGTGATCGAGTGCCGCCGGTGATCGAGTGCCGCCGGTGATCCAGTAGGTCGCTCAGCGACCGTATCGAGATCCTCGGCATCGTGCGGCAGACGAACTAGCCTCACGATATGCAACCTCTCGACCGGTAGAACGCGCACTTCGGCTTGACGCTGTCCGGCTCCGCGGTCGCCGCAACGGCGGTCTTCTCATCGCGCTCGGCGCCCTCGCGATCATCGGGTCCTGGTGGCTCGTACCCCAGTCGATCGTCGCGACCCTCACCGCCGCCGACGCCACCGTCGGCACGATCAATCTGGTGGTGGGAATCATCGCGCTGGCCTCCGGCATCACCCTGGTCGGCGTCGGCATCAGGACGCAGAAGCGGGCGGATGCGGGGGACACGCAGTCCCCATCTCGGCCGGACAACCCGCGCTTCGACAACCCGGGTTCGCCGACTCCGACCGGCCAGCCGCCGCTCAACTGGACCGGGCTCACCGTTCGCTGAACAGCTGCACTCGGCCCGTTCTCCTGCCTCGTCGTCAGTTTCTTCGGGCCCAAGGTCCCTTGACTGGTCGCAAACCGCACCGTCAGCTTGAAGCATGGCAATCAGGTCTGTTGGCTCAGCATTCGTCGACCACCGCTCACCGTGATCACAGCGACGCCGGAAAACTTCGACCTCATCGTCGTCGGCGCGGGTCCGGCCGGCTCGGCCGCTTCCCTCGGCGCCCTCCGTGCGCGCCCAACGGCACGAGTTCTGGTGCTCGACCGGGCGCCCCTCGGACGAGACAAGACCTGCGGAGATGGAATCGGGCCCGAAGCGGTAGTCGAACTGGCGAGCCTCGGGCTGACCGATATCCTCCGGCCCGAAGAGCGCGTGGTGCGTTTTCGGCTTGTCGCTCCCTCCGGCGCGGATATCTCGGGCCATGCACCGCAGCCCGGTTACGTCGTTCCCCGCGCAGACTTCGACCACCGCCTGATGACAGCGGCCATCGGCGCCGGAGCAACCTTTCATCAGCACGCGGTCCACGAGATCCGCCAGGTCGGCTCCGGGGTAGTTGTCGATGGAAAATTCAGCGCTCCGGTTCTCATTGGCGCCGATGGGGCCAACTCGATTGTCCGACGTGTCATTGGCCAGCCACCGAATCGCGGTCGACACCTGGCCGTCGCCGTGCGCGGATACGCTGCCGCGCCCGAGGGATTCGACGAACTCTACATTCGGTGGGACCCCGTTCCCGGTGACGGACTTGGCTATGCCTGGGCGTTCCCCACGGTTGGCTCAACAGCGAACGTGGGGTACGGAACGGCCGGTGACGGGGTCAGCAAGGCGCGGTTGGTGCAGCGGGCGACCGAGCTCTTACCGGACTTTGCGATCAACTCCACTCGGATGACCGGACACCTGCTGCCGCTGTCGACACGAATGCCTCGGTTGGCAGTGGGCCGAATTTTGCTCGCCGGCGATGCGGCCAGCCAGATCAGTCCCCTCACGGGGGAGGGCATCTTCTATGCGCTGGCCTCGGGGGCGCTCGCCGGTGGCGCCGCCGTCGGCGCAACCGGTACCGATGCGGGGGATGCCTACTCACGCGCACTTCGGGCCAGGTTCGGTCGCCACTACCGCCAGTTGCGCGCACTGTATCCGTTGCTCGACCGACCGCGTGCCATCGAGGCCACCGTGCGAGCCTGCGAGCGGAACGAGAGGCTCTTCCAACGTGTGCTCGATGTGGGTCTTGGTGACGGAACGCTCAGCATCGCTGACGTGGCTCGCTTCGCCCTCGCCGCTGTGCGGCATTGAACTGGGCGCCGCCGCGACGATCCTCCGTCGGTGCCTCGCCCTACAATTGGGTCGGTCATGACCTTCATCCTGGATCCGGCAGAGCCCGCCCCTTCTGAACCGACGCAGTCCCCCTTGCTCGCGGGCCTCAACCCGCAGCAGCGCGAAGCTGTCGAATACCGCGGTCACGCGCTGCTGATCGTCGCGGGCGCCGGATCCGGCAAGACCAGCGTGCTCACCCGGCGGGTGGCGAGTCTCATCGAGACGCAGGATGCCTGGCCGTCGCAGATTCTCGCCATAACCTTCACCAACAAGGCCGCGGCCGAGATGCGCGAACGCGTCGAGGCGATTCTCGGCCAGGCAGCCAAGGGCATGTGGATCTCGACCTTCCACTCGGCCTGCGTGCGCATCCTGAGGCGCGAGGCCGAGCACTTCGGTTTCGGCAAGAACTTCACCATCTACGACTCGGCCGACTCCCGCGCGCTGATCAAACGGATCATCAAGGACCTGGATGCCGACACCTTCGGCTTCACCGTCTCGAGTGTCGCGGGCAAGATCTCCAAGCTCAAGAACGAGTTGAACGACGTGGAGTCCTATGCCCGCGGGGCGAACTTCAACGATCCGCAAGAGCGGGTGTTCCTCGACATCTTCCGCGAATACACCCGCAGCCTGCAGAGCGCCAACGCCTTCGACTTCGACGACCTCATCGGCCAGACGGTGTACCTGTTCCGGGCCTTTCCGCAGGTCACCGCGCTCTACCAGCGACGCTTCCGCCACATCCTGGTCGACGAATACCAGGACACCAACCATGCCCAGTACTCGTTGATCCGGGAACTGACCCAACCGCCGCGCACCGACCTGCTGGCGAATGCGACGGGGTTCGACGGGTCGCTGCTCAGCAACCCGACGAAGCATCTCGAGCCCGCATCGCTGACCGTCGTCGGCGATTCCGACCAGTCGATCTATGCGTTCCGGGGCGCGGACATCCGCAACATCGTGGAGTTCGAGCGGGATTTCCCCAACTCCAAGGTCGTGCTGCTCGAGCAGAACTACCGGTCGACGCAGAACATCCTGAGTGCCGCGAATTCGGTGATCTCGAACAACTTCGACCGCAAAGACAAGAAGCTCTTCACCACCGTCGGCGACGGCGACAAGATCGTCGGCTTCACCGGCTACAGCCAGCACGATGAGGCCCAGTTCATCGCGGACGAGATCACCGAGCTGCATTCCACCGGAAACATCGAGTACCGCGACATCGCTGTCTTCTACCGCACCAACGCCCAGACCAGGGCGCTGGAAGAGATCTTCATCCGCTCGGCGCTGCCCTACCGGGTGCTCGGAGGAACCAAATTCTATGAGCGGGCCGAGATCAAGGACGCCTTCGGGTACCTCATCGCGATCGCGAACCCGGCGGACCCGATGGCGCTGCGCCGCATCCTGAACACTCCGAAGCGTGGCATCGGCGGCGTCACCGAGGCGACCCTGCAGCGCTACGCCGAGATGCACGAAATCACCCTGCGCGAGTCGCTCCGGCATGCGGATGAGATGGGCTTCGGCCCGAAGATCACCGGCGCGATCTTGCGGCTCGGCGCAATACTCGACGAGGTCGCGCTCACCGCTGACACGGCCCCGGTCGCCGACATCCTCACCGCGCTCCTCGAAAAGACCGGGTTCGTCGAGGCGCTCCGGGCATCCCGCGACCCGCAGGACGAGGCGCGCGCCGAGAACGTCGAGGAACTCGTTGCAGTGACCAGGGAGTTCACCAAGAACAATCCGGATGGCACACTGCTCGACTTCCTCACCGAGACCTCCCTCGTGGCCGCGGCCGACGACATCGACGACTCGAGCGGCACCGTCTCGCTGATGACGCTGCACACCGCGAAGGGTCTCGAATACGAGGCCGTCTTTCTCACCGGCATCGAGGAAGACCTGCTTCCCCACCGGATGTCGGCGAACGAGCCCGGCGGACCGGCCGAGGAACGACGCCTCTTCTACGTGGGCATCACGCGTGCGCGCCGAAAGCTCTACCTCTCCCTCGCCATGACACGGGCGCAGTTCGGGGAGGTCTCCGTGGCGATGCCGTCGCGGTACCTTCAGGAGATCCCTCCGGAGCTGATCGACTGGCGGCAGTCGCCGGGCATGGCGACGTCGCGCGGTGGCACCCAACCGCGTGCGCTCAACGCCCGCCGCGGCGGGTTCGGCGCGGAGGATGCCCCGGCGCTGGGTTCGGGCTATGGCGCGTCAAGCGGGCCCGGGGCGACGGCCCTCGCTCGCGCCGCCCGGGCAGAGCGAGCGGCTCAGCCGAAGACTCAGTGGGCCAATCGGGTGACGAACGTCGTGCGGGACAACGGCGACCTCACGCTGGCCGCGGGGGACCGCATCCGCCATGTCGATTTCGGTGACGGTCGAGTGACCGGCGTCACCGGCATCGGACCGAAGTCGATCGCGGAGGTGCAGTTCGAGACCGCCGGTCGTAAGCGGCTGTTGATCAAACTGGCGCCGATCGAGAAGCTCTGAGACAGCCTCACTCGAAGTGGGGGGCCGAATTCAGGGGTGCGTAGGTGCCCCACGATCCGTGCTGGTGGGCATCCGGTTCGTGAGTGTGGCCTCCGCCGAGCAGATTGCGAGCGAGCTGGGCGCCGGACTCGAGCAGGTCGTCGAGGGACGACGCGAGATCGTCGTCGGTGACCTCGCGATCCTGTTCCGCCGCGGAGAGCACGGCTCGCCGCACCAGTTCCTTGGCGAAGGAACCCGTCGTGTCGAAGGCGCGGTCGGCCGCGGCATCGATCGCCGCGGCGGAAAATGGCAGGGCGGCGGCGTAGCGATGGAACAGTCGTCGCCGGGCATTTTCGTCGGGTAGCGGGATCTCCACCGCGAGATCGACGCGCCCCGGTCGCTCGGCGAGGGCACGCTCCAGCACCTCCACCCGGTTCGTGGTCAGGATGAACGTGACATCGGCATCCCCGTCGAGGCCGTCGAGGGCGTCGAGCACCGCGAACAGCAGCGGTTGGGGTCCGTGCATTCCCCGCTCGGAGGCCACCAGGTCAACATCCTCAAGCACCACGATCGCGGGCTGCATCGCCCGGGCGAGTTCGGCGGCCTCGGTGATGAAGTGGATGCTCGATCCGGTGAGAAGCACAGCCGTCGTGCCCGGGGTGCGCGACAGCAGATGACGAACAGTGAGCGTCTTTCCGGTTCCGGGAGCACCGTAGAGCAGCACACCGCGTTTGAGGTGCTGGCTCGCCGCGAGCAGGCGCTCGCGCTGTTCGCCGATGCCGACGACGTGGCGCACTACGGTCTCGAGTACACCGGGCGGAAGCACCACGTCATCCGCGACGACGGTCGGTCGTTGGAGAAAGGTGGCACCGGCGGCGGAATTGCCGTACTCGTTGCCCGTGAAGGACAGGACCTTGCCACGCAACACGCTGAGACTCAGCAGCAGGCGGGAGAACTCGTCGAGGAAGCGCGAGGAGATCTCAGTGTCGGGGGAGAGGATCTCGAGTTGAGCGCCCAGGCGACCGAACTGCGGCTGGGCGGCGCGCTCGAGCACGACGACAGGGTGGCCATCGAAGACGATGCGATGGAGGCCGAACGCGATGACCCGCCGCGTGGTCTCCGGGCCATCCGCGATCGAGAGGTAGTCGATTGGAGCCGGGGAAAAGCGGCCATAGGGGCTGAAGAGCAGTTCCGCCAGGGACTGGCTTTCGCGCTGCTGCCCTCCACTGACGCCGATCGGTGGCTGCCCTGAGTCCCGGCCGAGCTCGGCGAGCGCCAGATCGGCGTCGACGAGCCGGTGGGCGGGGAGCGAATGCGTGATCACCGGAAGGAGGGAGACATCCGTTTCGAGGAAGTGCTGCACGAGCTCCCCGAGCGGAGTGAGATCGCTTGACTCGACCGCGGTCTGATTGATCACCTCAGCCAGGAATCGCTGGAAGGTGGAGACGAACTCGCGCGTGGGGTCATCCATCCTCACAGGCTAGCCGCAGCCTCGCGTGAGCGCGGAATAGTGCGGCGTCCGTCTCGGTTGCCGCCTCTGTACCTGTCTCCCATCAGAAAGCAATGTCGTGCCACTCTTCACGCCCGTCAGCCTCGGGGCCCTCGCCCTCACCAACCGCGTCGTCATGGCGCCCCTCACCCGACTGCGTGCGGGGGCGGACGGCGTGCCCAACGACCTGCTCGTCGAGCACTATCGTCAGCGGGCCACTACCGGCCTCATCGTGACCGAGGGTACCTACCCGAGCCCGGTGAGCCAGGCCTACCCTGGCCAGCCCGGAATCGTCACCGCCGAGCAGATCGCCGGCTGGCGCCGGGTCACCGACGCCGTGCACGCTGCCGGCGGCGTGATCGTGATGCAGCTCATGCACGGGGGCCGCGTCACCCACCCCGACATCATCGGCGGTCTCACGCCGGTCGCACCGAGCGCAATCGCGATCGACGGCGAGACGCACACGCCGCTCGGCAAGAAGCGCTACCCCGAGCCTCGCGCGCTCACCCTTGACGAACTACCCGCCGTGACGGCCGAGATCGTGCAGGCTGCCCGCAACGCGATCGAGGCAGGATTCGACGGCGTCGAGGTGCACTCCGCCAACGGCTACCTGCTGCACGAGTTCCTGTCGCCGGTGTCCAACGTGCGCACAGACGCCTATGGCGGCTCCCCGGCGAACCGCGCCCGCTTTGGCATCGAGACCGTGACGGCCGTCGCCGAGGCGGTCGGGGCGGATCGAGTGGGCATCCGCATCTCGCCCTCGCACAACATCCAGGATGTCTTCGAGACGGATGTGGAGGAGACCAAGGCAACCTACGATGCTCTCATCGACGGCATCGCCCCGCTCGGTCTGGCCTACCTGAGCGTGTTACACCGCGACCCGGCTGGTGAGCTCGTGCAGGACTTGCGTGCTCGGTTCGGCGGCCCGCTGATGGCGAACAGTGGATTCGGCCAGCTGACCACCCGCGACGAGGCGATGGATTTCGTTCGCGAGAAGCACGCGGATGTCGTGGCCGTCGGCCGCCAGTTGATCGCGAATCCCGACCTCGTAGCACGCTGGCGCGACGACCGGGAACTCAACGAGCCGAACCCGAACACCTTCTACGGCCCCACCGGAGAGGGTTATACCGACTATCCCGCCCTGGCGAGCTGAGGGAGGTTCCGGGCGGCGCCTGCTTGCCAGCTGGCGGGAGGCAGGTAGGTCGGTCGGTTGCGTTCGCGAAATCCATGCATTCTCGGCGACGCTCCGCAGGAAAGTGAAGTTGAGCGGATCGTCATCGGGGATTGCATGGATTTCGCGCACGAGCGGCACGAGCGGGTCGGTGTCAGACCGGGCGCCTCAGCAGGTGGTCCTTCGGCCAGTGGCGCAGCCGGGACGGTAGGTGCGGGTAGAGGCGGGCGGTGATATCCATCATCCGGTCGAAACGGCGTTGGCGGCGGTGGTCCCAGGGCAGCGCGTAGGCCTCGCGGAGCGCGGGCGACAGCAGACCGGCGGTCGCGAGTCGCGCGACCGGCATGAGTGCGCGCATCCACAGCGGACCGGATGCCGGACGCAACACCTGCCTGCTGACCGCGCGCACGCGGTCGTCCACCTCGAGGCCGGCAAGCTGTGTGTCCCAGTACTCCCGGAACGCAGACCGGTTGGCCGGCCAGAGAGCAGCCGGCATTCCGAGAGCCGTGCCGACGACCGCGTAGTCGCGGTACACGGTGTCTGCGGATGTCGGGTCGAGGGGTCCGAACACCCGCGCGTGCAGCGTGGATGCCGTGTCGTAAAGAGTGGCGGCGACCCACAGTTGCAGCCCGGGATCCGAAGCATCGTAGGCATCCGATCGCACCGGGGCGTGCGCGCGCTGCACCATCGATCGCACGGCTCCAACCTGTTGCGGGGTGCCGAAGACGAGGGCGTAGACATAACCGAGGGTATTCCGCAGTCGCCGAAGGGGATCCGCCGCAAAGTCGCTGTGATCGGCAACGGCATGGCCCACCGCCGGGTTGGCCAGTTGAAGCAGGATCGCTCGGCCGCCCCCGAGGAGCAGCACGGCCTCCGCCCCGATGTCGACGAGTCCCACGGTCTTCACAGCCACAGTCCATTGTGCGCCGCGGTGCACGGATGTCGATCCACTGGCCGTCCCACGGTAAGAACCTGCACAGTTTCGCTTCCGTGCCCGGGCACCGGCGGGCCCACCGGAGTGACCGGGGGTAGAGTTCTTGGTGGCCCAAATATCTTGATGTCGAGCTATCTCGACATCGAGATACCTTCCGCCACACCAGACAGACGAACTGCGGATTGGATACAGCAGCGTGGATCTTTTCGAGTACCAGGCCCGAGATCTCTTCGAATCGTACGGGGTGCCGGTGCTCGCCGGCATCATCGCGGATACGCCGGAAGAGGTGCGGGCAGCGGCGACCAAACTCGGCGGCACGGTCGTGGTCAAAGCTCAGGTGAAGGCGGGCGGACGCGGCAAGGCGGGCGGCGTGAAGGTCGCCCACACCCCGGATGACGCGGCCACGGCCTCCGAGGGCATCTTCGGCCTCGACATCAAGGGCCTCACCGTCAAGCGGGTCATGGTCGCCGCCGGAGCCCGCATCAAAGAGGAGTACTACTTCTCGGTGCTGCTCGACCGGGCGAACCGCAGCTACCTCTCGCTCTCCAGCTACGAGGGTGGCATGGAGATCGAGGAGCTCGCTGTGGAGCGCCCGGAGGCGCTGGCCCGCGTCGAGATCGACCCGCTCGCCGGCATCGATCTGGCCAAGGCCACCGAGATCGCGATCGCCGCCCGGTTCCCGGCCGACGTCGTCGACAAGGTCGCGCCCGTCTTCGTGAAGCTCTACGAGGTTTACAAGGGCGAGGATGCCACTCTCGTCGAAGTCAACCCGCTCGTGCTCACCGAGGACGGCGACATCGTCGCCCTCGACGGCAAGGTCTCGATCGACGAGAACGCCGAATTCCGTCACCCGAACCACGCGGCCCTCGTCGACACCGATTCGGAAGACCCGCTCGAGGCGAAAGCGAAAGCGCTCGGCCTCAACTACGTGAAGCTCGACGGTGAGGTGGGGGTCATCGGCAACGGTGCCGGTCTCGTGATGTCCACCCTCGACGTGGTCAGCTACGCGGGCGAGAAATTCGGCGGCGCGAAGCCGGCCAACTTCCTCGACATCGGCGGCGGGGCATCCGCCGAGGTGATGGCCAACGGCCTCGACGTGATCCTCGGTGACCCACAGGTGAAGAGTGTGTTTGTCAACGTCTTCGGCGGAATCACCGCGTGCGACGCGGTGGCCAATGGCATCGTCGGAGCGCTCAAGACTCTCGGTGCCGCCGCCTCGAAGCCGCTCGTGGTTCGACTCGACGGCAACAAGGTCGACGAGGGCCGCGCCATCCTCGCCGAATACGCCCACCCACTCGTGTCGCTCGCCGACACCATGGACGACGGCGCCGCCAAGGCCGCCGAACTGGCTTCGAAGTAAGGGACAACAGAAGAAATGTCGATCTTCCTCAACAAGGACTCCAAGGTCATCGTGCAGGGCATCACTGGGGGTGAGGGCACCAAGCACACCGCCCTCATGCTGAAGGCCGGTACCCGGGTGGTCGGCGGGGTCAACGCCCGCAAGGCCGGCACGACGGTCTCCCATGGCGACGTCGAATTGCCTGTGTTCGGCACGATGGTGGAGGCGATCGCTGCCACGGGAGCGGATGTCTCCATCGTGTTCGTCCCCCCGGCCTTCGCCAAGGATGCCGTCCTCGAGGCCATCGAAGCCGGGATTCCGCTCGTCGTCGTGATCACCGAGGGCATCCCGATCCAAGATGCGGCCGAGTTCTGGGCCACGGCCAAGGCGTCGGGTACAACGCGCATCATCGGGCCGAACTGCCCCGGAATCATCACGCCGGGCGAGTCGCTGGTGGGCATCACCCCGGCGAACATCACCGGCAAGGGGCCGATCGGACTAGTCTCCAAGTCGGGCACGCTCACCTACCAGATGATGTATGAGCTGCGGGATCTCGGCTTTTCGACCGCGATCGGCATCGGCGGCGATCCGATCATCGGCACGACGCACATCGACGCGCTCGCCGCGTTCGAGGCGGACCCCGACACGAAGGCGATCGTCATGATCGGCGAGATCGGCGGGGACGCCGAGGAGCGGGCCGCGGACTACATCAAAGCGCACGTCACCAAGCCTGTCGTCGGTTATGTCGCCGGCTTCACTGCTCCCGAAGGAAAAACCATGGGCCATGCCGGTGCCATCGTCTCCTCAGGCGCGGGCACCGCACAGGGCAAGAAGGAGGCGCTCGAGGCCGCCGGGGTCAAGGTCGGCAAGACGCCGAGCGAGACCGCTTCCCTCATGCGCGAGGTGCTCGCCTCGTTGTAGCGTCAGCCCGATTGAAACGGAAGGCCAGCCTCGGCTGGCCTTCCGTCGTAAAGCCGGAGTCGGGCATCCGCTGCTCGGCTCACCGGAGCGCGAAGACGGATGCGGTCGCATTCCGCGGGTCGCATCAGGGGAGTCCTGGGCCAGGACTTAGGCGGTCAGGCTCCGGCGTTGGGCGTCCTCTGATCGACTCGGGACCAAATGCGGCCTGGAGGCGTGCACAGTCGCGTTTTCCCCCGACTGGACACTCCCCGAGCGGTCAGAGCACGGCGGGCAGCAACACCCGATTGATTGTGTGGATCACGCCGTTGCTGGCCTGAATGTTGATGCCAGAAAAAACGAGCCGCGGGTCCTGGAACGCCGGGTTCTCGTCACGAAGGGTGAGGCCACGCGGCCTTACGATGCCGCCATTGGCCATGGTCAGCGACCTGGCCGTGAGCACACTGATCGGGCCGAGCTTGCGGTCGGCCACGACATGGTAGAGCAGCACATTTTTGATCTGGTCGATCGTGAGCGCGGTCGTGATCGTCGTGAGTGCGGCCTCCTCGCTGGTGGGCGCGACGCCGGTGAGGTCCTGCACGAGGCGCTCGAACGCGCGGTCGTTCGGCGCGAACACCGTGAACTTACGGCTGGTATCGGCGAGCACCGGCACGAGTCCGGTGGCCGTCAACGCCTGCACGAGGAGGTCGTAGTCGTAGGGATTGCTGTCGGGGGTTCCCCCTCCGGAGGCGGCGACCGCGATATCCACGATCGATCCCTTGGGGGCTGGCGGTCCAGAGTGGGACGGCACCGACGCTGATGCCGGAATGGAGCTGCCGAGCACAAGAACTCCGGCGGCGACGGTGGTGATGGCGGTGACGATGAGGCGGTTCTTCACGATGCACTCCTTTATCGGGCCCGACGGGCGGGCGCTCGTATCGTTCTTATGGGGTACTTCCGCCTCGACCGATCATTCGGATGCACCGGGAGAGAATTTTTTGCGAGCTGCGGATCCCCCGGCTTCAGCGAGTCGGACCGGTGGAGTGGCGCCCGGTACCGGGCTACCTGCTCGCCCAATTGTTCGGCGCCATCGTCGGATCGTTCGCGATCGTCGGCGTACTCGGCACGAAAGCGAGCGAGGCGGGACTGGTGATCGGATTCGTCGTCTTCGCCGCGACCATCCCGGTCGCACCGGCCACCGGCGCATCGATCAATCCGTCCCGCACCACCGGACCGATGCTCGTGCAACAAATCCTCGGTGGACAGGTGGCGTGGCAACAGTGGCCGGTCTACGTTGGAGCTGAACTGCTTGCCGGAATCGCGGCCGCGGTGCTGTTCGGATTCATCGCGAAGACACAGTTCGATTCGCAGGAACTCGTCAAGGAAGAAGAGGTTCGGGTATGAAAAAGCTCATCAATGACCCAGCGAACGTGCTGGCTGACTCCCTCGTGGGAGTCGAGGCCGCGCATCCGGAACTGCGGGTCGACCATGTGAACCGCATTATCTATCGCGGTGAGCCGACCAGGCCGGGCAAGGTCGCCCTCATCTCGGGCGGCGGATCCGGCCACGAACCGCTGCACGGCGGATTCGTCGGCTTCGGGATGCTCGATGCCGCGTGTGCCGGTGAAGTGTTCACCAGCCCGACCCCCGACCAGATGCAGGAGGCGACCAAGGTGGCCGATTCCGGCGCCGGCGTGCTGCACATCGTGAAGAACTACACCGGTGACGTGATGAACTTCGAGATGGCGGCAGAGCTGGCCGAGGCGGATGCCGGCGTCACGGTCGAAACGGTGGTCACGAACGACGACGTCGCGGTCGAGGACTCCACCTGGACCGCCGGCCGACGCGGTGTCGGCGTGACGGTGCTCCTCGAGAAGATCGTCGGGGCGGCCGCGGAGGCCGGCCAGGACCTCAGCGCGGTGGCGGCGCTCGCCCGCAGGGTGAACGAGTCCGGCCGGTCGATGGGCATGGCGCTCACCAGCTGCACCGTGCCGTCGGCAGGCAAGCCCACCTTCGAGATCCCGGACGACATGATGGAGATGGGGGTCGGCATCCACGGGGAGCCGGGCAGGCATCGTGTGGCGCTCGCGTCCGCGGCATCCATCGCCCAGCAGTTGGTGGAGCCGGTGCTCGCGGACCTCGACTTCACCGACGGTCCGACCATCGTGATGCTGAACGGCATGGGCGGCTCACCGTTGATCGAGCTGTACCTGATGTACGGCGAGGTGAGGAAGATCCTGGACAAGGCCGGCGTCAACGTGGCGCGGAGCCTCGTGGGCAACTACATCACCTCGCTCGACATGGCGGGGTGCTCGGTGACGATTCTGAAGGCGGATGACGACATGCTGAAGTTCTGGGACGCGCCGGTGAGCACCACCGGCCTGCGCTGGGGGGTCTAGAACAGTGGCGGACCGCACCGTCTCCCTCGACCAGCTCGTTTCGTGGCTGTCGCGCTTCACCGCGCTGGTCACCGAGAATCGCAGCTACCTCACCGAGCTCGATTCGGCGATCGGCGACGCCGACCACGGGTCGAACATGGCCCGGGGCATGGCGGCGGTGATGGAGAAGACCGCGGCCGCACCCTCGACCGCCGTCGACGAGCTGTTCAAGTTGGTCGGTATGACCCTGGTCACCTCGGTCGGCGGGGCGAGCGGTCCGCTGTACGGCACGTTCTTCCTCCGATTCGGCACAACGGCCGGCGCGGTGGCCGAGCTCGACTCCGCGGGCCTGGCGGCGGCACTTCGTGCCGGTCTCGGCGGGGTCGTGGCTCGAGGGAAGGCCGAGCTCGGCGACAAGACGATGTTCGACGCGATGTCACCGGCGGTCGACGCCTTCGACGCGGAGATCGCTGCGGGAGCAAACCTGGCCGCGAGCGCGGCGGGTGCCGCCGCCGCGGCGGACGCGGGACGGGATGCCACGGAGCCCCTCGTGGCCCGCAAGGGTCGGGCGAGTTACCTCGGCGACCGCAGCGCGGGGCATCTCGATCCGGGCGCGACATCCACGGCCCTCCTGTTCCGTGCGCTCGCCGAAGCGCTCGCGTGATCGGAGTCGTGGTCGTCTCCCACAGCTCGGCTTTGGCGCACGCTGCTGTCGATCTTGCCCTCCAGATGGTGCAGGGAGAGCGCCCGGCCATCGCGATCGCCGCCGGAGCGGGGGAGGGGCTGATCGGAACGGATGCCACGGCGGTCTCGGCCGCCATCGATGAGGTCGCCTCGCCCGACGGCGTCTTCGTGATCATGGATCTGGGGTCGGCGGTGATGAGCGCGGAGATGGCGCTCGACTTCCGGGCATCCGATGGGGAGGTTCGGCTCTCGAGCGCGCCCTTTGTGGAAGGCCTGCTCGCGGCGGTCGTCACCGCGGCGGGCGGGGCGAGCCTTGACGATGTCGACCGGGAAGCGCGGGGGGCTCTCGCCCCGAAGGCCTCGATGCTCGGTGATGCCGCGCCCGCGACCACCGTCGCGCCGCCTGCGGCCGCGAGGCTGTCCGCCGACCTGACGATCATCAATCCGGACGGCCTGCACGCCCGACCGGCGGCCAGGCTGGTCTCGATCGTGGCTGGCTTCGACGCGGAAATCACCGCGGTGAATCCGCGCACGGGACAGGCGCCGGTGTCCGCGAACAGTCTGATCGGACTGCTCTCTCTCGGGGCGAAAGCGGGGGATGTGCTCACGGTGGCCGCATCCGGAGCCCAGGCCGCGGAGGCGCTCGCGAAGGTGACGGAGCTGGTGACCGACGGGTTCGGGGAGCTCTGAGGCTGCGCGGGGTGGCGCTCAGACCCGAAGTTCGTGGCGCACGGGTTTGAGCCGTTTCGGAGCGTCGGATGCCGGCGGGAACTCGCAGCGGAACTCACCCTCGTAACCGAAGAGGAATCCGAACACCGGATTCACGACCTCGAGCGTCACCCGGTAGACCCGAGCGTCGTCGTCCCAGCTCTCCCGGAGATCCGCCCGGCCGCTGAACAGCATCGGGAAGCGAAAGGCCACGAAACGTCCCTCGTAAAATCGCTGCGCACCAGAACGAAGATGAAGGCTCCCGTCGGCCTCGACCGAGAGATCGAGGTCGACGGCGAGGTGCTGATGGGTGCCGAGGTAGTCGAGCACTCGGCCGTCGCTCAACACCATGGTCGCATCGAAACGGCACGGCTTCCTGCCCACCAGACACTCCCGCACGAAGGTCACGGTCTCTCGCCCAAAGGGATCACGGTAGGGGTAGTTCTCGATAGTGAAGGGCACATCGGAGCCGAGATCCGGAATCAGGATGTTGCGGATCTTGCCGATGTGCAGGAAGGGCACCGTCCACCATGGGCCGCGTCGCACCCGGGTCATCACACCCCGGCCGATGCAGGCGTAGCCGGAGTCGAGCCCCACTCCGAATCGTTTTTGCATCATGGGGTGAAGCCGGCCGAATTGTGCGCCGAGGGCGTGTTCGAAGATGGAGGTCATGGTGACGGCAGCGTATCGAGGGATGCGGGGGCGTCTCCCATAGCCGGGCCGTGCGGGGGTATCCGCACGCAGCGAGAGGCTCGTGGTCGGCCGCGCTTCCAGAAAGCGAATACCGGCCACGCCTCCGGTTCCACTCCGGTTTCGGCCCAGATTCGCAGCCGATCGAAGCTCCACGCGGTCATCCAGCCAACTAGAGGGCGGATCACCCACTGGTCAATCAGGCGCCCCCAGCGCGGGTCGTAGTCGTAGCCGGTGCTGAAAATGGTGCCGCAATCTGTCGGTACGTAGCGCCAGTACCCGCGTCCATCGCCGAGCGGTGAGAGGCGATCCGTCGTGGTAAATCTCAGCGCGGAGGTGCGAGAGCCGTCGAGACGTCGGAGTTCGCCGATACTTGTCCCCGCGCCGAGGATCGTATGGAGAGGCATCCGCAATTCGTAGCGGAAGCGATACCCGCCACCATCGAGCTGCTGCAGCGGGATGATGCGACTGAAACGCAGGTCCCAGCGCGGATGCTCGGACGTGTCCTGGGTCATCCGCCAGACCGTTTCGAGATCGGCTCTGATGACGGTGCGAACGTAGATCGCGGCGGGAGACACGCCTCCAGCCTGCCCTACGGCGCACGGTTTGGCGACTACGAGCGGGCCTTCGCGGCGTTCCACCTGATGGTGAATCCCGTTCGTTTCCAGGTTGGGTCGAGGAATTTGCCGGGAGATTGCGCGACGACGGATCGGCGACCCGGCGCAGCGGGTCTGCGCCGGTAGGCTCGCCCCCGGTATGAATCGTCCGCTCACCGCCCTCTTCTCCGCCCTCGAAGCGGTGCTCGTCGTGACCATCGGAGTTGCGATTCCGCTGGTTCCGCTCACCGTGCTGTGGGCCTTCCAGTACGGCTTGCAGGTCGATTTCGTGGTGTTCTGGCGCACGGCGGTCGACCTCTGGTTGCTCGGGTCCGGTGTCGACATCCGCCTGACTCTTGATCCAGTGATGGCTTCCGGCCTCGGGTTCACTGGAGCGGGCACGCCCTTCGTCGTCACGATCGCGCCGCTCGGCTTCGCACTGCTCACCGTGCTGCTCGGTGTGCGAGCCGGGCGTCGTATCGGCGAGACTCCGCATCGCCTGCTCGGGATGACGGTCTCCGTCGCGGCGTTCGCGCTTCTCTCGCTCGGGCTCACTCTCAGCGTGTTGTTGCCTGCTGCCCGACCCTCGATCTGGCAGGGAACGCTGCTGCCCACCCTTGTCTTCGCCCTCGGAATCGTGATTGGGGCGGAATTCCTGCGACCAGCGTCCGACCTGCTCGGCGAGAGTGCGCGCGGAATCGTCGGCGGATGGCGTCCCGAGATCCGTCTGATTGTCGCGTCGGCGCTACGGGGCGGTGCCGGCTCAGCGAGCATGGTGATCGCGGCATCCGCCCTCGCAGTCGCTGGACTGTTTCTCGCCAACTATGCCGCCATCGTCTCGCTCTACGAGGGTGTGCACGCCGGCGTGCTCGGCGGAATCGCGCTCACCGTCGGCCAACTCGCGGTGCTGCCGAACCTCGTGATCTGGGGTGCATCGTGGTTCGTCGGCCCCGGGTTCGCGGTGGGTACCGGCTCGTCCGTCGCCCCTCTCGGAACGACCCTCGGTCCGATTCCCGCCATACCGATTCTCGGCGCCCTGCCCGCTCCCGGCGTGCTCGGGTGGGGTTTTCTCGGCCTCCTGGTGCCCGTGCTCGCCGGGTTCTTCGTGGCGCTGCTGGTGCGCCCGCGGATCGCTCGGGAACTCGGTCCCCGGGCATCCACCCTCACCCTGATCGCGACCGGGCTGGCGAGCGGGGTGGTCGGCGGCACCCTGCTTGGATTGCTCGCCTGGGCTTCGGCCGGATCCGCAGGTCCCGGTCGCCTGATGGATGTCGGACCGTCACCGTGGCTCGTCGGGGGCTTCGCCGCGCTTGAGATCGGCATCGCTGCGGCGATCGGGTTCGTGGCCGGGCGGCCGTCCCGTCGCTGAGTCCCGCCCTCGGCGAGGCACTCCGATAGGCTCGACGGGTGCTCTCTTTGGTCGTGTTGATCTCCGGCGGAGGGTCGAACCTCCGCGCGTTGCTCGAGGCCTCCGAGGATGCCGAGTTTCCGGCCCGAGTCGTGGCGGTCGGAGCGGATCGGGACGCCGACGGGTTCGAACACGCCGAGTCCTACGGCATCCCCACCTTCGCTGCCGCGCTGTCGAGCTTCGACGATCGCGAGAGCTGGGGTGACGCCATCCTGGATCAGATCCGCGTCTGGCAGCCGGACCTCGTGATCCTCAGCGGCTTCATGAAACTGTTGCCCCCGCGGGTGATCGCGGCCCTCAGCCCCAACCTGATCAACACGCATCCGGCCTACCTCCCCGAGTTTCCGGGGGCGCACGGCGTGCGGGATGCCCTGGCCGCCGGCGTCGCCGCGACGGGCGCGAGCATCATCATCGTCGACAACGGGGTCGATGCCGGGCCGATCATCTCGCAGCGCCGGGTGCCCGTGCTCGCCGGTGATACCGAATCCACCCTCCACGACCGCATCAAGCCGGTCGAACGCGAACTGCTCGTGCAGGCCGTGCTCGACATCGCCAACGGCGCCATCGACCTGGCTACCATCGCTGCCGGCGCGGCTCAAGGCCGCACCGCAGCATCCGACCTGAGGAGTGCACCATGAGCGCACCGACCCATGACCCGTCCGAGTACCGCGCCAGGGACGCCATCCCGATCACCCGCGCGCTCATCTCGGTGAGTGACAAGACGGGCCTTCTCGAACTTGCCGCCGCGCTCGTGGATGCCGGCGTCGAGATCGTCTCCACCGGCTCGACAGCGAAGGCCATCGCGGATGCCGGACATCCCGTCACCGAGGTCGCGAGCGTCACAGGGTTCGCAGAGACCCTCGGCGGGCGCGTGAAGACCCTCCACCCCGCCATCCACGCCGGCATCCTGGCCGACCTGCGCCTCGCGAGCCATGAGGCTCAGCTGATGGAGCTGGACATCCGCCCGTTCGAGCTCGTCGTGGTGAACCTCTATCCCTTCGTCGAGACGATCGCCTCCGGGGTCACCGGAGACGATGCGATCGAACAGATCGACATCGGCGGACCGGCGATGGTGCGCGCCGCGGCCAAGAATCATGCCAACGTCGCGATCGTGGTCTCGCCCGACAGCTATGCCAGGGTGATCAAGGCCGTCACTCTCGGTGGAACGACCCTCGCCCAGCGCCAACGGCTCGCGGGGGAGGCCTTCGCGCATACCGCCGCCTACGACACGGCCGTCGCCGAATTCTTCGCAGCGAACGTGGGCATCAGGGCCGAGCATCCGCGCGACGAGGCGCACCGCTTCAGCGTGACGGCATCGCTCAAGAACGTGCTCCGCTACGGCGAGAACTCCCACCAGGATGCCTCGCTCTATGTCACCGAGCGAGGCGCTGGCATCGCCCAGGCCATCCAGCTCGGCGGCAAGGAGATGTCGTACAACAACTACGTGGACGCGGATGCCGCGCTCCGCACCGCCTACGACTTCCGCGAGCCGGCCGTCGCCATCGTCAAGCACGCCCAGCCCTGTGGGATCGCCGTCGCCCGCGGTGCCGGGGCTCCCATCGCCTCGGCCCACCAGCGCGCCCACGACTGTGATCCGGTTTCGGCCTACGGTGGGGTGATCGCGGCGAACCGCCCGGTCACTCTCGAGATGGCGCGCACGGTGAAGGACATTTTCACCGAGGTGGTGATCGCGCCCGACTTCGATGCCGAAGCCCTCAAGCTGTTGCAGACGAAGAAGAAGCTGCGGTTGCTCAAACTGCCCGCCGGATACACCAGGGAGCCACTCGAGTTCAAGCAGATCAGTGGCGGACTGCTCGTGCAGCAGCCCGACGTCTTCGACGAATTCTCCAGCGACGGCTGGAGCCTCGTGGCTGGCGACGAGGTTGATGACGCCACTCGCGCCGACCTCGAATTCGCCTGGCGAGCGGTACGCGCGGTCAAGTCGAACGCGATCCTGCTGGCGGACGATGGGGCATCCGTGGGTGTCGGAATGGGACAGGTGAACCGGGTCGACTCGTGCCGACTCGCGGTGTCGCGGGCCGGCGATCGGGCCGCGGGGTCGGTTGCGGCATCCGACGCATTCTTCCCCTTCGCCGACGGCCTGCAGATTCTGCTTGACGCGGGGGTGCGCGCGGTGGTGCAGCCCGGCGGCTCGATCCGTGACGCCGACGTGATCGAGGCGGCGACGGCGGCGGGAGTGACGATGTACTTCACCGGCGAGCGCCACTTCTACCATTAGGCACTTCGCGCCACCGGGCCTCGATACGGGCGCTGCGCGCCCTACTCGACCACCGGGTCTGGCGAGCGCCCTTCTCGACCACCCGGATGAGCCGGGCGGTACAGCCGATGCATAGCCGGCATCCCATAGGCTCGTAACCCATGACTGTCGTGAGCGTCCGCGTGCCATTCGTCCGTCGATTCGCGGGGGCGGTCGTCGCAGCTCTCGCCGTCTCGCTGATCTCGCTCGCCGCGGTCTCGCTGTTGTTCTTCGGCGGGAATCCCGCCACGCTCGGCCCGCTGTTCGACTTTTTCGTCGGCTCCACCCTCGTCGTCTTCCTCGCGCTCACCGTCTTTGCGCTGGTCGGAATCTACCGCTACTGGTACCTGCGACTCCTCGGCGGCCTCGTGGCTGGCCTCGTCGCCTCGCTCGTCGGGTCGGCATTCACCCTGGTTCGCGGTGGAGCCGCGACCGGTGGCAACGTCTTCGGCCAACTGTTCGCCTCGCTCGGTGGCCCGAACCTGCCATTCCTGCTCGCCACGATCATCGGGACGGTCACCGCGGGCCACGCCATCTGGCGACGCCTCATCGGCAGCGAACCGGATGCCGCCTCCCGGCGGATCGCGATCGTGCGGCCCCCGGCCGACACCCTCGCCGACGGCCAGCTCACCCACATCGAACGGGTGGCGGTCGATCTCGAGCTCGCCAACACCCAGTGGGACGAATACGTCGCCCTGCTGTCGAACGCCGGCTGGGACATCGTGGAGGTGCCAGCCGCGGACGGGCAACCCGACTCGGTATTCGTGGAGGACACCATGGTGATCTTCGAACGACTCGCGGTGATCGGCAGCCCCGGTGCGGAATCCCGCGTCGGCGAGATCGCGGACGCGGAACGGGCCGTGACGGAACTCGGGCTAACCGTCCGGCGCATCGAGACGCCGGGCACTCTCGACGGCGGCGATGTTCTGAAAGTGGATCGCACCGTGTTCGTCGGCCGTGGCGGCCGCACGAATGCGGAGGGCATCCGCCAATTGCGAGCCCTGGTGACGCCCCTCGGATACACCGTCGTCGCGGTTCCGGTGACGAAGGCCCTGCACCTCAAGAGCGCGGTCACCGCCCTGCCGGATGGCACGGTGATCGGGTATTCCCCCCTCGTCGACGACCCCTCTGTGTTCGGCCGCTATCTCGCCGTGCCGGAAGCGGAGGGTGTGGCCGTCGTGGTGCTCGCGGATGACACGGTGCTCATGTCGTCGGCGGCTCCCCGGTCTGCCGCGCTCATCGCCGACCTCGGCTACCGGGTGCTCACCGCGGACATCAGCGAGTTCGAGAAGCTCGAAGGCTGCGTCACCTGCCTGTCGGTGCGCGTGCGCTGAGGTTGCCGACGTTTCGCCCCGGTTGCGCATCGGATTCGGGGCAAAGGTTGTGACTCGGCGACTCCCGGGCATATCCTGTAGGGCTGTCCGGTTGGTCCCCACGAGGAGCCGAGCCGAGGCCGTGCTGGTGAAGACACAACTATTCCGGAGGACACCATGACCATCACATCTCTCGCAACTGCAGGCGCGACGCGTGGTGCCGTTCTCCCGTTTAACCTGTCCACCGGCACTCGGTAACAGTCGGGGCTGCTGACTCCCTGTCGCCGCCCCCACCTGCGCCACCGTGCGTCGCCCGGCCCCGTCTTCGCGGCCGCGCGGTATCACCCGGCTCCCTCTTCACCTCCCTTTTCTCCGGCCACCACCGAAACGGTGGGTGCCGACCAATCCGCAAGGAAAAATTCTGTGTCTGCAGTGAAACAGGACCGCCCAGCCGCCACCAAGCGCCAAGGCACCTTCGCCTCGATCGTGCGCATCTACCCCTGGGCGAAGCCGGCCATGCGGCGCATCTATCTCGGCATGGTCTCTGCGCTCGTCGCGGCGCTCGTGGCGCTGCTCATCCCGCAGGTGCTGCGCGCCCTCATCGACGGCCCACTGCAAGACGGTGACGCGAGCCAGGTCTGGTGGCCGGTGGCCGCTGTGCTGGGTCTCGGCGTGCTCGAGGCGGTGATGATCTGGTTCCGGCGGTGGTTTGTGCTTCAGCCGGGCACGCACGTCGAGGCGGATCTGCGTAACTCGCTGTACGCGCAACTCCAGGACCTGCCGGTGAATTTCCATGACCGGTGGGCAAGCGGCCAACTGCTCTCCCGGGCGGTGAGCGACCTCAACCTGGTGCGCCGCTGGATCTCCTTCGGCCTCGTGCTGCTCGTTGTCAACACGCTCACAATCCTCATTGGGCTCGTCTTCTTGTTGTCGATCAGTTGGATCCTCGGCGTGGTCTTCGTCGTCTGCTCGATCCCGCTCTGGGTCTACGGTTACCTGTTCGAACAGAAGTACTCCGTCGTCGCCCGCCGAAGCCAGGACCAGGCCGGTGACCTCGCGACCGCCGTCGAAGAGTCGGTGCACGGCATCCGGGTGCTGAAAGCCTTCGGTCGGGGCCAGCATGCGCTGAAGAACTTCACCTCCCGGGCGGAAGACCTGCGGGGCACCGAGATCGAAAAGGCCAAGGCAATCGCGGGCATCTGGCTGTGGCTGCTGATGGTGCCGGATGTCACCTTCGGGCTCTCCCTGCTCGGCGGCGTCTGGCTCGCCGGCGCCGGCCAGATCTCGGTCGGGCAACTCGTGGCGTTCTTTGCGACGGCCACCGTGCTGCGCTTCCCGGTGGAGTCGATCGGGTTTCTTCTCTCGATGACCTTCGACGCGCGCACCGCCATCGATCGGTTCTTCGAGGTCATGGACGCGAAGAACACGATCGTCGATCCGGAGCATCCGCTGACCATCGCGGCGCCCGAGGGCCGACTCGTCTTCGACGACGTGCACTTCCGCTATGCCGACTCGCCGAGCCAGTACGACGATCTCCTCGACGGCATCGACCTCGTCGTCGAGCCGGGGGAGACGATGGCAGTGGTGGGGCTGACCGGCTCGGGCAAGTCGACGCTCACCGCGTTGACCACGCGGCTCTACGACGTGACCGGGGGCGCGATCCGACTGGACGGCGTCGACATCCGCGAACTCGCCCGGCTGGACCTACGCAGCCACATGGCCATGGCCTTCGAAGACGCGACGCTGTTCTCGGCCTCCGTGCGCGACAACGTGATGCTCGGTCGCCCCCAGGGGACGGATGCCGACCTCGCCGAAGCGCTCGACATCGCACAGGCGGACTTCGTCTACGAGCTCCCTTTCGGGCTCGACACACGGGTGGGCGAGGAGGGCCTCAGCCTCTCCGGTGGCCAGCGCCAGCGACTTGCCCTCGCCCGGGCGGTCGCGGCTCGTCCCGACGTGCTCGTGCTCGACGATCCGTTGTCCGCGCTCGACGTGGACACGGAGGCGCTCGTCGAGGCCGCGCTTCGTCGGGTTCTGTCCTCGACGACGGCGCTTATCGTGGCGCATCGCCCGTCCACGGTCATGCTGGCAGACCGGGTCGCGCTGCTCGAGCGAGGTCGCATCACTGCGGTCGGCCGGCATCGCGACCTGCTCGAGTCGAGCGAGCACTACCGGTTCGTCATCTCGAGTCTCGAGGACGAGCAGAAACGCGAAGCCGAGGAGGTAAACGCATGAGCACCGCGAACATCACGGGGGTCGAGGGTGAAGAGCGCAGCGACTTCAGCAGGGCGGAGAGCCGCCAGATTCGCGATCGCTCGCTTCGCCTGCTGAACTCGCTGCTCCGTCCGCTCTGGGCGCGGGTCACCGTCACGATCCTCGTGGTCGTCGTCTCGACCGTCGCGCAGGTCGCCGGACCGGCTCTCATCGCGTTCGGCATCGACACCGGCCTGCCCGCGCTGGTCAACCGGGACTGGGTGCCTCTCGGCGTCGCGGTCGGGACCTACCTCGTTGCCGGCGTTGTCGGGGCCGTGCTGATCGCCTGGTACACCGTGCTTACGGCGCGCATCAGCCAGGCGATCCTCCTCGACCTGCGCAAGCGGGTGTTCCTGCATACGCAGCGGCTGAGCCTCGAGTTCCACGAGACTTACACCTCCGGTCGCATCATCGCGCGCCAGACGAGTGATCTTGACGCCATCCGGGAACTGTTGGATTCGGGCATCAACCAGCTGATCCAGGGCGGGCTGTACATGGTGTTCATCGCCGCGGCGCTGTTCTCGATCGACTGGGTCAGCGGTGTCGTGCTGTTCGGCGCGCTGGTCCCCCTCGGCTTCCTGGTTCGCTGGTTCCAGGTGCGCTCGCAGCGGGCGTTCCGCGAAACGCGCACGGCATCCGCCCGGCTGATCGTTCAGTTCGTCGAGACGATGACCGGCATCCGCGCGGTGAAGGCGTTTCGCAAGGAGACGCGCAACGAGACCGAGTTCGCGGGGCTTGTGGAGGAGTACCGTATCTCGAACCTTCGCACCATCAAGCTCTTCGGGGTACTCGACCCCGGCCTCGTGCTCATCGGAAACGTGGCTCTCGCCGTGGTGCTGCTCGTCGGTGGACTCCGGGTCGCCGACGGCGGTCTCGCGATCGGCGTGCTGCTGGCGGCGCTTCTCTACACGCGATCGTTCTTCGCTCCGGCGCAGGAGATGGCGATGTTCTACAACTCCTATCAGTCCGCGACGGCGGCGCTCGAGAAGATCTCGGGCGTGCTTGAGGAACAGCCGAGTGTGCCGGACCCCGCGCGCCCGATCGATCTCTGGCAGGCGAACGGCGAGCTGAGGTTCGATGGGGTTCAGTTCGCATACACGGCGGACCGGGTGATCCTGCCGCGCTTCGACCTCGACATCCCGGCAGGGCAGACCATCGCGCTCGTCGGGTCGACGGGGGCCGGCAAGTCGACGCTAGCGAAGCTCGTGTCGCGCTTCTACGATCCCTCGGACGGCGCGGTCACGCTCGATGGGATCGATCTTCGACGCTTACACCCAAAGGACCTTCGGCGCGCCATCGTGATGGTCACCCAGGAGGCATACCTGTTCTCCGGTTCGGTGAGCGACAACATCGCGCTCGGGAAGCCGGATGCGACGGCGGAAGAGATCCGCGCCGCCGCAAGGGCCGTCGGCGCACACGAGTTCATCCGATCGCTTCCGGATGGCTACGACACCGATGTGAACAAGCGCGGCGGTCGAGTCTCCGCCGGGCAGCGCCAGCTCATCTCGTTCGCACGGGCGTTTCTCGCCGACCCGGTAGTGCTGATCCTCGACGAGGCCACGGCGTCCCTCGACATTCCTAGCGAGAGACTCGTGCAGGAGGGCCTCCAGACGCTGCTGGCCGACCGCACCGCGATCATCATCGCTCACCGCCTGTCGACGGTGGCGATCGCCGATCGGGTGCTCGTGATGGAACACGGGATCATCGTGGAGGATGGCGCCCCGCGCGACCTCATCGCCGGAACCGGCCGCTTCGCGAAGCTGCACGCGGCCTGGCGGGAGTCGCTGGTGTAAATCCGGTCGGCGCGCGGCACCGAGCGAATTCGCACGGGTTCGACGCTTGACAGGGGGCGGGTAGGCAGGCCATTCTGTTGCGTACTACGAATCGCGTTGTCATTAGTGCGACAGGGGTCACATCATGCGGATCTGCGCTCTCGCGGACCTGGCCCCGGGGGATGCCCTGCGCTTCGACGGGGTCACCCCGCCGATTGCCGTCTTCCACACCGAAGAGGGCGAGGTGTTCGCGATCGATGACACCTGTACTCACCAGGATGCCTCCCTCGCCGATGGCTGGGCCGAGGGCTGCGAAGTCGAATGTCCGCTGCACTCCTCGAAGTTCGACCTCCGCACCGGCGCTGTCGATGCCCCGCCGGCGAAACGGGGGGTTCGCTCGCACGCGGTCACGATCGAGGGTGGCGACATCCACGTGACGGTGTCCGAGGCGGAGCCCAACCTTCCCCCCGGCGTTTCCTACTGACATGGCCGAGACTGCGGCTCCCGTGCGCTCCGTCACGATCGTCGGGGCGAGCCTGGCAGGCCATGCCTCCGCGAAGGCGCTGAGATCTCTGGGGTTCGCCGGTCGGATCACCATGGTCGGCGGCGAACGGCATCGCCCCTACGACCGCCCGCCACTGTCCAAAGAATTCCTGGCCGGCCGGGCGACGGTCGAAGACCTCGCGCTCGAGACCGAAGACGAAGACCTCGATGCCGAGTGGATGCTTGGTGCCCGCGCGGTCTCGCTGGATTCGAGTTCCCGCACCGTGACGCTCTCCGACGGACGAACGATCACCGCCGACGCCGTGGTCATCGCGACCGGATCCTTCGCACGGACCCTTGATACCGCCCCCGGAAGCGCGTCGCCCGGGGTGACCGAGGCCCCACGCGGCCTGCACACCCTCCGAACCGTCGAGGACGCAGCCGCCCTGCGCGACCAACTCGTGCCCGGCGCGACACTCGTCATCGTTGGCTCCGGGTTCGTCGGCCTCGAGGTCGCATCGACCGCGCTGGACCTCGGTATCTCGACGACGGTTCTCGGGTCGACGACCTGGCCTCTCTCACGGATCTTCGGCGACACCGTCGCCAGCGCTGTGCAGCTGCTTCAGGAGCGTCACGGCGTGACCGTGCGCAACAGCGTCCTGGCCGAATCGATCCTCGTCGGCGCTCCGGACGACGCGGGGCGAGCGGATGTCACCGGCGTTCGCCTGTCGGGCGGCGAGGAGATCAGCGCCGATGTGATCGTGCTCGGCATCGGTTCGGTCGCGGCCGTCGGCTGGCTCGAGGGTTCAGGTCTCGAGCTGTCCAACGGCGTGGTCTGTGATGAGAAGGGATTCACCGGGGTCGACGGTGTTTTCGCTGTCGGCGACTGCTCGGCCTGGTTCGATCCCGTCCGCGGCCGCCCCTACCGCATCGAGCACTGGACCGACTCGCGGGATCGCCCAGCCATCACGATGGCGGCGCTCCTCGGGATCGATACGCCCACACGCGTACTCCGCCCGAGCTACCTGTGGAGCGACCAGTGTGGCGCACGAATCCAGTTCGCCGGGCGGTTGCTCGGGGGCGAAACCGTGCACGTCGAGGCCGGCACCGTCGATGCCGCCGACCTTCTCGTCGTCTATCGCCGAGACGGTGAACCGGTCGCCGTCGTCGGGATCAACCAGCCTTCGCTCGTCGCACGGTGGCGTAAGAGATTGACATCCAACCAAGGAGTCGCAGCATGATCATCGAACAGCTTGAGAGCCCCCTGCCCGGATCCCTGGTCCCGACCCTCCCGGGTGCGGCATACACCGATCCGGCTGTCTTCGCCAGTGAGCAGGAAAAGATCTTCGAGAAGATGTGGTTCTGCGCGGTGCGCGGCAGCGACATCGCCGCGCCCGGTGCCTTCAAGACGGTGCAGGTCGGTCGTGAATCGGTCATCGTCAGTCGTAACCGGAAGGGCGAAGCCCGCGCCTTCTTCAACGTCTGCCGTCACCGGGGAATGCAGCTCTGCCAAGGGGAGGATTCCGAGGGCCGGCGCACCTTCCAGTGCGGCTACCACGCCTGGACCTATGACCTCGACGGCACGCTCATCGCCGCCCCCAACCTCACAAAAATGCCGGATATCGACCGGAACAGCTACGGCCTTCGCCGGGTCGCGGTGCGCGAATGGCTCGGCTATGTGTGGGTGTGCGTGGCCGAGGATCCGCCGTCATTCGAGGACACGGTCCTCGGCGAAGTGGTCGATCGGCTCGGGACGGTCTCCAATCTCGACCACTATGCCGTCGACACGCTGGCGGTCGGCAGGCGCATCGTCTACGACGTCAAGGCCAACTGGAAGCTCATCATCGAGAACTTCATGGAGTGCTACCACTGCGCCACGATTCATCCGGAACTCACCGAGGTGCTGCCGGAGTTCGCCGACGGGCTCGCGGCGCAGGTCTTCGTCAACCACGGTGCCGCGTTCGGCGAACACATCACGGGATTCACCATCGACGGGTCCCCCGGCTTCGACCTGTTGCCTGGGGTCTCGCCCGACCAGCTGCGCAAGTACTATGCCATCACCGTCAAGCCGCAGGTGTTCATCAACATGGTGCCGGACCACATCATCCTGCACCGCATGTTCCCGGTGTCCCAGGACCGCACGATCGTGGAATGCGATTGGCTGTACGCGCCGGGCGTGGTCGAGAGCGGTGCGGATCTCACCGCGTCGGTGGAGCTGTTCCACCGGGTCAACAGCCAGGACTTCGAGGCCTGCGAGAAGACCCAGCCGTCAATGTCGTCCCGGATGTACCGAGACGGCGGGGTGCTGGTGCCCGCGGAGCACCACATCAGCATCTTCCACGCGTGGCACACGGCGATGCTGCGCGAATGAACCGGCGATCAGCGGTATCCCATTCGACGGCTGACCTCGGCCGCGGCGGCGACGACCGCTGCCGCGTGCGCCGGGATCGCGATCGCGGTGAGGCGATATCCGGGAGCGGATGTCGACAGCGCGGCGACGACGGACCCTCCCGCGCCGCGCACTGGGGCCGCGATCGCGTTGAGCCCCTCTTCGAGCTCCCCGATCGTCACCGCAAAGCCGCGCGAACGAGCCTCGACAAGCTGTCGCACGAGTTCGACCGGATCGGTGACCGTCTGCGGAGTGAAGGCGTCGAGGCGGCGTGCGAGCGCAGCCTCCAAAGCTCGATCGTCGAAGGAGGCAAGGAGTATCTTTCCGGAGCTCGTCGCGTGAAGGGGGGTCGGGCGACCGACCCAGCTGTCGACGGTGATCGCGCCGGAACCGGCCGCCTGGTACACGTTGACGGCACTGTCGCCCCGCGTCACGGCGATGTTCACCGTCTCACCCAGCTCCGCCGCGAGCCGCTCGCAGATCTCGGCACCCTGCACCGTGACATCCAGCGGCCCCGAGACCGAACTCGCCAGGCGAAGGAGGCCCGAGCCGAGCCGGTATCGACCGCGGCTGCCGGCGACCTCTACCATGCCGCGCCCCTCGAGAGCCGACAGAAGCCGGGAGACGGTGGAGCGGTGCACTCCGACCTCGGTCGCAATCTCCGCGACGCTCGCCTCGCTGCGGGCGGCGATGATCTCGAGCACGGTGATCGCGCGATCGACGGACTGCGCTCCGCCCACTTCACCGACTGTGCTCATCGCACCCCATCCTGTTCGAAAGCGAACCGATTCGCCACCCGGGAGAGACCATGACCGAGAAATTCGACTTCGTGATCGTGGGTGGCGGAAGTGCCGGCTGCGTGCTCGCGGACCGGCTGAGTGCCGACGGCAGGTCGACGGTGCTGCTGCTCGAGGCCGGCCGGCGTGACTATTTCTGGGACCTCTTCATCCAGATGCCGGCCGCCCTGATGTTTCCGAGCGGCAATCCGCTCTACGACTGGCGTTACGTCTCCGATCCGGAGCCGCAGATGAACGGTCGGCGTATTGCGCACGCCAGAGGCCGGGTTCTCGGCGGGTCGAGTTCGATCAACGGAATGATCTTCCAGCGCGGCAACCCGCTCGACTATGAGCGTTGGGGCGCCGACGCGGGCATGGAGACCTGGGATTACGCGCACTGCCTTCCCTACTTCCGGCGGATGGAGAACTGCCTCGCCGCGGACCGGGGAGACCAGTTTCGCGGAAAGGGGGGCCCGCTCGTGCTCGAGCGGGGGCCGGCGACCAACCCGCTTTTCGGCGCCTTCTTCGACGCGGCGGTGCAGGCCGGGTACCCGCGCACCACCGATGTCAACGGCTTCCGCCAGGAGGGCTTCGCACCGTTCGACCGCAACGTGCACAAGGGACGCCGGCTCTCGGCGTCCCGCGCCTATCTGCATCCGGCACGGCACCGCGCGAACCTCCGCGTGCGCACGGGAGCGCATGTGACGAGGGTGAACTTCGACGGAACGATGGCGACGGGCGTTGACTACGTTCGGCGCAATCGGCGAGTGACGGTCGCCGCGGGCGAGGTCATCCTCAGCGGGGGCGCAATCAACACTCCGCAGCTCCTGCAGCTTTCCGGTGTCGGGGATGCGGCGGATCTCACGCCCCTCGGAATCGCGACGATCGTCGACCTGCCCGGCGTCGGAGCGAACCTTCAAGACCACCTCGAGGTGTACGTTCAGCACGCCTGCCTCGAGCCCGTGTCGATGCAGCCCTATCTCTCGAAATGGCGGATGCCGCTCGTCGGCCTGCAGTGGATCCTCAGCAGAACCGGACCCGCGGCATCCAATCACTTCGAGGGCGGCGGTTTCGCGCGCTCCAACGAGGATGTGGCCTATCCGAACCTGATGTTCCACTTCCTGCCGATCTCGGTGCGGTATGACGGATCCGGCCGGGACCGGGCGCACGGTTACCAGGTGCACGTCGGCCCGATGTACTCCGACGCCCGGGGCAAGATCACCATCGTCTCGAAAGATCCGAGGGTGCATCCCTCGATCATCTTCAACTACCTCTCCACCGATCAGGACAGGCGCGAGTGGGTCGAGGCGATCCGGGTCGCCCGTTCGATCCTGGCCCAATCGGCGCTCGCCCCGTACAACGGAGGCGAGACATCTCCCGGTGCCGCGGTCACGAGCGATGCGGAGATCCTCGACTGGGTCTCCCGAGACGCTGAGACCGCGCTTCATCCGTCGTGCACGGCGAAGATGGGTCCGGTCTCCGACCCGATGGCCGTCGTCGATCCGCTCACGATGCGCGTGCACGGCACGTCCGGACTGCGGGTCGTGGATGCCTCGGCCATGCCCTATGTCACCAACGGCAACATCTACGCCCCGGTCATGATGCTGGCCGAGAAGGCGGCGGACATCATCATCGGGCGCCCCCCGATCGAGGCGACCCCGGTACCCTTCTACCGGCACCCGCCGCAGTGATCGCCGCAGCGACCGCCGTAGCGACCGCTGCAGTGCCCACGGGGACGTGAGTTCCGTTTCCGCTCCGGTCCGCGCGCGACTACTACTCGATCTCGCGGGGACTTCGTGCATCGCAGGCGGGTGGCGCGGGATCATTACTTCGGGTAATCGACGCGGGCGCGGGGTGCAGAAGGATGGTGTGACCGACGTGCGCGAGTCCCAGTTCCAATAGGTCGCGCACGTGAGAATCGGCGATCTGGTAGTGCGCTGTTCGTCCCACTCGTTGCACGTCGACCACGCGATGGGCTCGAAGCAACCGCAGCGCATGCGAGACCGCCGATTCACTCAGGTCGATTGCTGCGGCCAGATCACGGACGCACATCGACCCGTCGAGCAAGGAGATGAGAATCCTCACCCGGCTTGGTTCGCCGAGGAGACCGAATACGTCGGAGAGGTCAGCGATGTCAGCACCCGAGGGCATCTTTGCCCTGATTTCCGCGACGTGATGCGCATCAATCATCCGCGCCGGCAGTCGAGTGATGTTCGTGTGGGATACCTTCCTGGTTGTGGCCATGGTTGTACGGTACCGTCCGTTCTCACACCGGGTTCGCGATCTCGTCGAAGTTAGCTGGTTCGCACTGGATGGTGGCGTGGGAAACGTGATACTCATCGCGCAACAGTGTGGCTACGGATGTCAGGACCGCTTGGTAGTCGGCACCGGGTTCGACCACCACGTGACCGGTGGCGCTTTCCATTCCGGAGGTGATCGTCCAGATGTGGAGGTCGTGGACGGCGGCCACACCGGGCAGAGCTTCGATTTCGGTGGTGATCGCGTCGATGTTCAGATTCGGTGGGGCGACCTCCATGAGAATGCGCAAGGCCTGGCGGGTGAGCGTCCAGGTTCGGGGCAGAATGAACAGTCCGATTCCCACCCCGATGATCGGGTCGGCGTAGGGCCAGCCGGTGGTGACCAAAACTACGGCAGCGACGATTACGCCGACGGAGCCGAGCAGGTCGCCCATGACCTCAAGGTAGGCGCCCTTGAGGTTGAGGCTCTCCTTGGAGCCGGCGGTGAGGAGCCGGAAGCTGATTAGGTTGATGGTCAATCCGATGACGGCAACAACCAGCAGTGGAACACCGGGGACGGTCGGCGGATCGCCGAATCGCTTGATCGCCTCGACCAGCACGTAACCCGCAACTCCGAAGAGGAGAATTCCGTTGGCCAGCGCGGCAAGGACTTCCAGCCGATAGAAGCCGTACGTTCGTTGGCTGGTCGTGCGCCGGCTTGCCAGCGTGATGGCGGCGAGGGCCATGCCCAGGCCGAGGACATCTGTGCCCATGTGGGCGGCATCCGAAATCAGGGCGAGGGAGTTGACGCTGAAGCCGACGACAAATTCGACCACCATATACCCGGCGGTAATGACGAACGCGATGAAGAGCGGCCTGCGATGTTTGCCCCCGGCGCTGACGGCGGAGGGGTGAGAGTGTTCGGATCCCATTTGGCGCATTGTCCTTTCACAGCGACTGTGCGGCTTGATGACCGACACTAGTCTTACGTATGAACAGTCTTGCATACATCACGGCGTGGGTCTGATGACTCCCGCCGGGAAATGCACAACGAGAGGACGACCCAATGCAATGCCCAACCGATGGCTCAACCCTGGTCATGAGCGACAGGGCAGGGGTGGAAATCGACTATTGCCCGCAGTGCCGCGGGGTCTGGCTTGACCGGGGCGAGTTGGACAAGATCATCGAACGCTCTATGACGGAATCGTCCGGGCGATCTAGTGATGGCTCATCTGACCGGCGTTCTCGCGGGGGTTACGAGAGCGGCGGTCACGAGGGTTCTGGCCACGGCAGCAACGGACACAGCAATTCAGGGCGCGACGGCTATTCGTCGGGCCGGGGCCGGCGAAAGGAAAATTGGCTCGGTGAACTGTTCGGCTGAGGAGCGGTTGCCCACGTCAATTTTGTGGAGGTATGGCCGGGTGGCGAGCGTTCGCTCCAACCACCCGCGCGAAGTCAACTCGTGACCTCGATAGATATAATCGCTGCATGACGATTATATCGATACACGCAGGGCCTGACCTCCGTCCGGCGGTGGCTCTGTTCCGTTCCCTCGCAGACCCGGCCCGACTTGCGATCGTTCTTCGCCTCGTGAGAGGGGAGGCGAAGGTCAGCGACCTGATGGTTGATCTTGGTTTGGCGCAGTCGACCGTATCCGCGCACGTGGCGTGCCTTCGAGATTGCGGTCTGGTGGTGGGGCGACCGGAAGGACGGAAAGTGTTGTATTCACTGGCTCATCCGGAGATGATCGACTTGCTTGCGCACGCCGAATCCGTGTTGGCGGCGACCGGAAATGCAGTCACTCTCTGCCCGGTGTTCGGCGCAGTCGAGGTTGAGCTGGGTAGCGAGTCCGCTGTTGGGTTGGCGAACCGATGAGTTCGGCGCACGACCACGACAGTGGTGTCGACACTGTCGGGGACGTCGATTCAGACGAGGAGCCGACTAGATTCTGGCAGGTCGGCGAGTTCAGGGCTGCCGCTGTGGCGGGGGTTTTGCTGCTCGCGGGGTGGATCGCAACTCTGGTCACAGCCCCGGTGTGGGTCTCCCTGCCGCTGGCTGCGGTCGCGCTCCTGATTGCAGGGTGGACCTTCGTCCCGTCCACCCTGAAGGACCTCTTCAGGGGAAAGATCGGCGTGGGAACGTTGATGACCATCGCCGCCGTCGGAGCCGTCGTCCTGGGTCAGGTCGAGGAGGCGGCCACGCTGGCGTTTCTGTACGCGATCGCGGAAGGACTCGAAGAGTACTCGTTGGTACGTACCCGGCGGGGACTGCGGGCTCTCCTCGACCTGGTGCCGGCCGAGGCCCGGGTGCTGCGGGACGGAATCGAGGTCACCGTCGCCCCGGCACAGTTGGCCCTGGGGGACCGGATGGTGGTGCGCCCGGGCGAGCGACTGGCAACTGATGGTCGGATCCTTACGGGCCGAACCTCGGTGGACATGTCCGCACTGACCGGCGAGTCGCTCCCCATCGAGGTGGGTCCCGGCTCCCCGGTGTTCGCCGGATCGATCAACGGCACGGGCCCCCTCGAGGTCGAGGTCACCAGCACCGCGGACGACAACTCGCTCGCGAAGATCGTGCACATCGTCGAGGCGGAGCAGTCCCGAAAGGGCCCAAGCCAACGGCTGGCCGATTCGATTGCCAAGCGGCTCGTGCCGGGCGTCCTGATCCTTGCAGCCCTGATCGCCGCCTACGGCTTTCTCGTCGGGGAGCCCTTGTTATGGATCGAGAGGGCCCTCGTCGTCCTAGTCGCGGCATCCCCGTGCGCGCTCGCAATCGCTGTGCCCGTCACTGTTGTTTCTGCGGTGGGTGCTGCCAGCAAACTTGGTGTGCTGATCAAGGGTGGCGGTGCGCTCGAAGCGCTCGGAAAGATTCGCACGATCGCTCTGGACAAGACCGGCACCCTCACTCAGAACAAGCCCACCGTGATCGAGGTCATCGCGACAACCGGGACGACCACAGAGCGCGTGTTGGCGATTGCTGCAGGGTTGGAAGAGCGCAGCGAGCACCCGCTCGCCCGCGCCATCCTGGCCGCGTCGTCAACTCGGATTGCTGTCTCTGATGTGAACAGTGTTCCCGGCGCCGGTCTTGAGGGGACCATTCAGGGCACGCCGGTGCGTCTCGGGCGACCCGGTTGGATCGACGCCGGTACCTTGATCGACAGCGTCACTCGGATGCAGCACGCCGGTGCTACGGCCGTCCTGATCGAGGAGCGCGGCGTGCTCCTCGGCGCCGTCGCCGTGCGAGATGAGCTCCGACCGGAAGCTGCGGCGGTCGTTGCTCGGCTAACCGCGGCGGGCTACCGGACAGCGATGCTCACCGGAGACAACGAGCTCACCGCGAAGGCGTTGGGGTCCGCGGCCGGGATCACCGAAGTCCACGCCGAGCTTCGCCCGGAAGACAAAGCGAACGTCATCCGTGCCCTTCAATCGCGCCAGCCGACGGCGATGGTGGGCGATGGCGTCAACGATGCTCCGGCTCTCGCCACGGCGGACGTGGGTATCGCGATGGGGGCGATGGGCTCTGATGTCGCGATCGAGACTGCTGACATCGCGCTGATGGGGGAGGACCTCCATCACCTCCCGCAGGTTCTCGAACACGCCCGGCGCACCCGCGGAATCATGCTGCAGAACGTGGGCTTGTCCCTGCTTCTGATCGCGATTCTGATTCCCCTCGCGTTTTTCGGCGTCCTCGGTCTGGCTGCCGTCGTGTTGGCCCACGAGCTTGCGGAGATCGTCGTCATCGGCAACGGCGTGCGAGCGGGCAGGGCTCCTAATGCGAGCAGGCGGGGTATCTCAACCGTCGGCTCACGCACGCAGACGGCGTCGTGACCACGTCGACGCGGGGAACATCTACTGACCTGCGACGACTGGGGCTCATCTTTGGATTAGCAGGTCTTGCCGCTGGCGTCGACCTCGCAATCAAAGCTCTGGTCAGCACGCAGCTCAGCAGCGGGGAAGTACTCGACTGGGGCCTGGTGAGCATCCGGCTTGTCTATAACCCGGGTGTTGCGTTCAGCCTCGGTTCGACCCTGCCCTCCTGGGCGGTCACAGTCATCACGGGTGTGATCATCGCCGGTCTGGTCAGTTTCCTGATTGTGCGCTTGAGGCGTCTGAATCGGGTCGCCGTCGTTGCCGCGGCGCTTCTGCTCGGTGGGGCCCTCGGAAACTTCATTGACCGACTCGACGGTCGTGGAGTCATCGACTATCTCCACACCGGATGGTTCGCTACATTCAATCTCGCGGACGTGTTCGTCACGACCGGGGTGGTGATAGTCGCGCTTGCAGTGTTCCTCGGAGGTCAGACGTCAAGGCCGGATGATCGAGGCTCGGGCTAGGAACTCCGCCTCACCCGCATTCGTGCACGGACGGGCAAACGCTGGTCGGTGACGCTAACGAAACACGACGGTGCGGTTTCCATTCGGGAAGACGCGGCGCTCGCTGTGCCACTGCACGGCTCGCGACAGCACCTGGGTTTCGACATCCCGTCCCGCCGCGACCAGTTCGTCGGGGCCGAAATCATGATCGACGCGCACGACGTCCTGTTCGATGATCGGCCCCTCGTCGAGGTCGTCGTTCACGTAGTGCGCGGTGGCTCCGATGAGTTTCACCCCGCGGTCGTGGGCCTGGTGATAGGGCTTTGCGCCCTTGAACGAGGGCAGGAACGAGTGGTGAATGTTGATGGCCCGCCCGCTGAGGGCGTGACTCGTCTCCGGCGACAGTACCTGCATGTATCGCGCGAGCACCACCAGTTCGATGTCATGCTCGGCGATCAGGCCGAGCAATTCCGATTCCGCGGCCGCTTTGGTTCCGGTCGTAACAGGGATATGCCGGTACTCGATGTCATAGCTCGCCGCGAGTGCGGCATAGTCCGGATGGTTCGAGACGATCACCGGGATCTCGATGTTCAGCGTGCCGATGCGGTACCGATAGAGCAGGTCGTTGAGGCAATGCCCGAATTTGCTGACCATGATGAGGGTGCGGGTCGGCGTCGCCGTATCGACCAGGTCGAAGGTCATGCCGTTGCGATCGGCCACGTCCCGGAATTGCGCGGCGAGGTCGGCCACCGGAGTCACCTCGCCGGTGAAGTCGAACTGCACCCGCATGAAAAAGCGACCGGTGCGGCGGTCGTCCAACTGCTGGCTGCTCATTATGTTTGCACCGAAACGCCGGAGGAAGCCGGCGACCTCGTAGACGAGGCCGGGCCCGTCGAGGCACGACAGGGTGAGGATGTACTCCCGGCCCGATTCTCGAACTGGCGGCATGACGACCCTTCGTGTGAGGTTAGGCTGCATATTACGCAACTGATTGCGTTATGCGCAACGACTGTTGCCAATTGGAGGAGGCGGAAACGCTAGGCTCCGGCTATGGCTTCCGATGACAGCGCCGACGGGGCAAAGCTGGGACTCGTCCAATCCGTTGATCGGGCGCTCGTCATTCTCGAGATGCTCGCAGCTCACGGCGACCTCGGAGTCACGGAAATGGCGCGAAGCCTCGAAGTGCACAAGTCGACGGTCTCGCGGCTCGTCGGAACGCTGGAGGAGCACGGGCTGGTGGAACAGCTCTCCGATCGCGGCCGTTACCAGTTGAGCCTCGGAGTGGTGCGTCTCGCTGGCGCGGCGCGAGGCCGCCTGGATCTCGTGACGGAGAGCCGTGCATTGAGCCGCGCGCTCGCCGCACAAACCGGCGAGACGGTGAATCTCGTCGTGCTGTCGGGGCGCGAGACGCTCTACCTCGACCAGGCGTCGAGCGGTTCGGCACTTCAGATACACAATTGGCTCGGCAAGCGAAATCCTTTGCCCGCGACCGCAAATGGACGGGTGCTTCTCGCCTGGCTTCCCCAGGCCGAGATCGAGCTTGCCCTCGCGGATCTCTCGGCGCCGGACGGCCTGTTTCCCTCCTACACGGCGAAAACGGTCACGCAACCGGCCGAGCTCAGGACTGTGCTCGCAACCGTGCGCGAGAACGGATATTCGGTTGTCGCGGATGAGCTCGAACTCGGGCTCACAGCCGTCGCCGCACCGATCCGGGGAATGGGTGGATCGGTCATCGCTTCCCTCTCGGTATCCGGACCGAGCTTCCGCCTTGCCGGGGAGCGGCTGGCCGAAGCCATCGATCCGTTGCGTGCCGCGGCATCCGAAGTGTCGAAGCGCATGAGCTATCACACGTTCATGGGCGACAAGCAGTAGCTTCCCGTTCTCCCGGCGATGCGGCGACGCCCCTATGTGTCGTCCACGTAAAACCTCCGGTCCGGCTCACTCAATTGCTTGACGGCACCCGTCCTGAGGATGGAGGATGTTGCACAAGAAGCGACGTGGTGCGAATCAAGCAACAAATTGACCGTGAACATGTGATGAACGGATGCGGATGAGCCCGGCAGCAGAGAGTTCGGTGGCGACCACCGCGGGGCTCTTTGTCGGCGGCGAGTGGCGAGTCTCCGACGGCGGAGCGCTGCGGCAGATCCGCTGCCCGGCCGACGGAACCCTTGTCGGCACCGTCATCGAGGGCAGCAGAGCGGATGCTCTAGCCGCAGTCGCCAGCGCCCGGGCGGCCTTCGACAGTGGCGACTGGGCCTCCGTCCCCGAGCGCCAGCGCGGCGAACTACTCGGACGGGTCGCGGACCTTCTGGTGCGGGACAAGCAGATCTACGCCCGGGCCGAGGCCCTCGACACGGGAAAGCGCCTCGTCGAAGCCGAATACGACATCGACGACATCGTTTCGAGCTTTCGCTATTACGCGGGCATCGCCGGCACTGACTCGGGGCGGGTCGTCGACACCGGCAACCCCAACGCGATCAGTCGCATCGTCTACGCGCCCGTCGGCGTGTGCGCACTGATCACCCCGTGGAATTACCCGTTGCTCCAGGTCTCGTGGAAGGTGGCCCCGGCCCTTTTGGCAGGGAATACCTTCGTGCTCAAGCCGAGTGAGCTCACCCCTTCCACGGCGATCCTGCTAATGGAGACGCTCGTCGAGGCCGGGCTTCCGGCCGGAGTCGCCAACCTGGTGACCGGGACGGGCGCGGAGGTCGGGTCGGTTCTCAGCTCAGACCCTCGCGTCGATCTCGTGTCATTCACCGGTGGCCTCGCGACCGGCCGACTCATCATGGCAGCGGGAGCGGCGACGGTGAAGCGGGTCGCCCTCGAACTCGGCGGGAAGAACCCCAATGTGGTCTTCGCCGATGCCGACTTCGAGACGGTCGTCGACTACATCCTCACCGCGGTATTTCTTCATTCCGGCCAGGTGTGTTCGGCCGGTGCGCGGCTGATCATCGCCGAAGAAATCCGCGACGCGGTACTGGATGCGGTCGTCGAGAGGGCGGACAGAATCCGGCTTGGCGGCCCCTTCGACACCGCGGCGGAAACCGGACCCCTCATCTCCGCCGCCCACCGCGACACAGTGCACGCGTATGTGCTGCGGGGGGTAGCGGAGGGAGCGGTGCTGCGCACCGGCGGAGCCATCCCCACCAAGGCTCCGCTGAATGCCGGATTCTTCTACCCGCCGACCATCCTCGACCGGTGTACCACCGGGATGACCGTGGTGCAGGAGGAGGCCTTCGGCCCCGTGCTCACCGTCGAGACGTTCCGCACGGAAGAGGAGGCCATCCGCCTCGCCAACGATACGGTCTACGGCCTCGCCGGCGCGGTGTGGACGACTGATGCTTCCCGGGCGCAGCGGGTCGCTGCGGCACTCCGCTGCGGTACGGTCTGGATCAACGACTACCACCCCTATGTTCCCCAGGCCGAATGGGGCGGTTTCGGCCAGTCCGGGAATGGACGCGAGCTCGGGCCATCCGGACTCGCCGAATATCGAGAGACCAAGCACATCTGGCAGAACATCAGCCCCAGGCCACAGCGGTGGTTTGGTTCCTAAGGAGCAGGTGATGAGTTCGACAGCAGTGCAGGCCCCCGCCAGGGAACGAACCAGCGCGGACATCGACTTCTCGGTGCGCAATCTCTGGAAGGTCTTCGGAGCAGACGCCAAGAGGATCGCCGCCGACACCTCCCTCCGCGATCACAGTGCGGCCGAGATCCTCGAGCAAACCGGTTGTGTCACGGCCGTTCGGGGCATCTCGTTCGACGTCGCGCACGGCGAGGTGTTCGTCGTCATGGGGCTCTCCGGATCGGGCAAGTCGACTCTTGTGCGCTGCCTCAACCGGCTCATCGAGCCGACCGCCGGGCAGGTGCTTCTCGAGGGCCAGGACATCATGGGGTTCGGCACGAAAGAGCTCCGGGATGTGCGCCGCCGACGGGTCTCGATGGTGTTCCAGCATTTCGGGCTGTTGCCGTTCCGATCCGTGCTCGACAACATCGCCTTCGGCCTGGAAATCCGCGGGATCAGCACCGCGGCACGGTACGAACGGGCACGGGAGGTCATTGAGCTTGTTGGTCTTCACGGGTACGAGCAGCGCTTCCCCGACCAGCTCTCCGGTGGCATGCAGCAGCGCGTCGGACTCGCCCGCGCTCTCGCCTCCGATCCCGACGTGCTGCTCTTCGACGAACCATTCTCGGCACTGGATCCTCTGATCCGGCGCGACATGCAGGCCGAAGTCATCCGCCTGCATCGAGACATGGGCAAGACGATGGTATTCATCACCCACGACCTGTCGGAGGCGCTCAAACTGGGCGACCGCATCCTCATCATGAGGAACGGCGAGCTCGTGCAGATCGGCACCGGGGATGAGCTCGTCGGCGCGCCGGCCGACGATTACGTCAAGGATTTCGTGTCGGATGTCGACCGCTCGCAGGTGTTGACCCTGAAGTGGATCGCTTCTCCGGTGCCGCTCGGGCTCGCATCCGACGGACCGGCCCTTCCGGTAACGACGGTCATTGCCGACGCGATCCCGACAGTTCTCCGCTCGTCGATACCGGTCAGGGTGCTGGATGGCGACACCGTCGTCGGGGTCGTCGATCGCGACGCGATACTCCGCGAGATCGCTGGCGACACCGGTGGCTCGGCCTGATGGCGGTCGCGCCGATCGACACGAACCGCGGGCTGCCGCGGTGGCTCACTCTGCCGCGCTGGGTGTATGTCGTCGCAATCGCCGTTGCGGTCTGGTTGATCGCGTGGCGCATGTTCAACGGCAGGTGGACCCTTCCGCTGCAGAGCGCACAGCTCACCCCCCTGCATCTCTGGCTGAACGACGTCAACGCCTGGGTGCGCGACAACCGCGATTCGAATCCGATCTTCGTCTACTTCTTCGACGGCATCCGTGAGGGTGTGGGCGCGGTCGGCTCCGTTTTCTCCCGCCTCTTCGTGCAGACGGATGTCGGCCTGCAGCTCCCCGAGATCGGCTGGCTCGGAGTGGTCGCCCTTGTCACCTGGCTGGCCGCCGCCGTCGGCAACTACCGGGTTGCGATCCTGACCGCGGTCGGGTTCACTGCGTTCGGAGTGCTCGGCATCTTTACGGATGCGATGTGGACGTTCTCACTCACCCTCACCGCTGTTCTGTTCTCGGTGGTCATCGGAGTGCCGCTCGGGGTGTGGGCGGGTCTCAACGCGAAAGTCGACAGGGTTCTCACCCCGATCCTCGACTTCATGCAGACACTGCCCTCGTTCGTGTATCTCGCGCCCCTTGCCCTGCTGTTTCTGATTGGACCGGCTTCGGCAGTGATCGCCACCGTCATCTACGCGGTGCCGCCGATCATCCGACTCACCGCTCACGGCATCCGCACTGTTCCCCCGACGATCGGCGAAGCCGCCGACTCGCTCGGGGTCAGCGGGCGCCAACGGCTCTTCACTGTGCTTCTTCCGCTCGCACGCAGTTCGATGGTCGTGGGCCTCAACCAGACCGTGATGGCCGCCCTTGCGATGGTGACAATCTCGGCGCTCATTGCCGGGCCGGGGCTCGGACAACTCGTCGTGCAGGCCCTGCAGTCACTCAACGTCGGCCGGGCATTCGTGTCGGGGCTCGCGATCGTGATCATGGCGATCGTGCTCGACCGGGTGACGACGGCGGCGAGTCGCCGCGCACAGATTTCGGCCCGCCAGGCGGACCCGGCACGGCGCCGTCGCCGTCTCGCCCTTCTGGGCGGCACTCTGGTGCTCGTCGTCATCGCGATCTATCTCTCCCGCAGTGTGCTCTGGGCGGCGAGGTTCCCCGCAGCCGTCAACGTGGGCGACGCGCTCAGCACCGTGATCGGCGACTTCTCGTCGATGGTGCAGACGTCGATGTCGCTCATCACCGCGAGCCTGAAGGACGGGTTCACGTTCGCGATCATCAACCCCTTCCAGGGTGTGCTCACCGAGACGCCGTTCTTCGTCGTCATCCTCGTCGTTCTTGTCATCGCCGTGACCGTCGGAGGGGTGAGGGCTGCCCTCATCTCCCTGGCCTGCCTCGCGCTGATCATCGCGGTCGGGCTCTGGGAAGACGCCATGGTGACTCTCGCGTCGACGCTCATCGCGACGGTCATCACGATGGTGATCGGAGTCGTACTCGGTGTCGTGATGGGTCGTTCGAAGCGGGTCGACCAGTGGCTTCGCCCCTCGCTCGATGCCGCCCAGACGATGCCAGCGTTCGTCTACCTCGTGCCCTTCCTCGGGCTGTTCGGACCGTCAAGGTTCACCGCCATCGTTGCGGCCGTCATCTACGCCGCTCCGGTCGCGATCAAGATCATCGCCGAGGGCATTTCCCACGTCTCGGCGGAAACGGTAGAAGCTGCCGAGTCGAACGGGGCGAGCGCCTGGCAGACGATCGTGAAGGTGCAGGTGCCACTCGCCGCATCATCCATCACCCTCGCCACCAACCAGGGCCTCATTTATGTGCTCTCCATGGTCGTGGTCGGCGGACTCGTCGGCGGCGGGGCCCTCGGGTACGACGTAGTCGCCGGGTTCAGCCAGGGATCACTGTTCGGCAAGGGGCTCGCTGCAGGAGTCGCGATCGTGCTCCTCGGCATCATGCTCGATCGCATCACCCAGGCCGCCGTCGCCCGGCGCCGAACTCGATCTCCCGGCACTGGCGGCCGGGTTCGATTCACCACCGCACCAACACCCGCAACACACTGAAGGGATGACCATGGCAACACGTTTCACTCGCCGACGGATAATCGCCGGCGCAGCCACTCTGGCGGCGATTTCGCTGCTCGCAACCGGCTGCAGCAGTTCGCTCAACACCTCATCGACCGGTGCTGCAAAGTCCGCCTGCGGCACCGTCAAGCTGGCGATGAACGACTGGGTCGGCTACACCGCCGATGCCGCGGTGTTCACCTATGTCGCCGAGAAGAAGCTGGGCTGCACCGTCAAGCAGTCGAGCATCAACGAACAGGTCGCCTGGCAGGGGTTCGCCAATGACACTGTCGATGTGATCATCGAAAACTGGGGGCACGAAGATCTCGCAAAGACCTATATCGACCAGCAGAAGGTCGCCGTCGACGCCGGCCCGACCGGCAACGTTGGAAAGATCGGCTGGTACGTTCCGCCGTGGCTGGCGAAGGCGAATCCCGACATCCTCGACTGGAACAACCTCAACAAGTACGCGAGCAAGTTTCAAACTTCCGAATCCGGCTCCCAGGGCCAATTGCTCGACGGCGACCCATCGTTCGTTACTAACGATGCGGCTCTCGTCACCAACCTGAAGCTCAACTACAAGGTGATCTACTCGGGTTCGGAGACCGCGCTCATCCAGGCCTTCCGCACCGCGGAGCAGAACAAGACCTGGACCATCGGATATTTCTACGAGCCGCAGTGGTTCCTTTCCGACGTCGCGCTGAAAAAGGTCGCCCTCCCGAAATACACCGCCGGCTGTGACGCGGATGCCGCCAAGATCGCCTGCGACTACCCGGACTACACGCTCAACAAGATCATGTCGAAGAAGTTGGCCACTTCCGGCTCTCCGGCTGCGGCGCTCGTAAAGGCGTTCACATGGACGAACGACGACCAGAACCTGGTCGCCAAGTACATCGCCGACGGCAAGATGACACCGGCTGCGGCAGCCAAGAAATGGGTCGACGCCAACCCCAAGGTCGTCGCCGCCTGGCTCAAGTAGCGAAGGCAGCCCGTCCGGATCGCCAGTCGAGCCGGGCGGGCTCTATTCGGCCCACAATTTGTTGCGTATAGTGAAGTCAGTTGTGCATAGAGCGACACTCCGAGAAAGGACAGGGGACCCTGGATGACCACACCATCAGTCATCATCATCGGCGGAGGAGTCGTTGGGGCGGCGCTGGCCGACGAGATCACGGCACGCGGCTGGACCAACGTCACGGTCGTGGATGCCGGCACCCTCCCCGCGGCCGGAGGTTCCAGTTCCCACGCGCCGGGAGTGGTCTTCCAGACCAACGGCACCAAGGTGATGACCGACCTGGCGCAGTACACCGTCGGCAAGCTGAAGGGCCTGAGCTGGAAGGGCGAGCCCTGCTTCCTGGAGGTCGGCGGTCTCGAAATCGCGACGACACCGGAGCGCGCGGCCGAGCTCACCCGACGACTGGGGTATGCGGAGGCCTGGGGTGTTCCCGGCGCCCGCCTCCTCGACGCCCGGGAGACCGCCTGCAAGTGGGACCTGCTCGACCGCGACACCGTGCACGGCGGACTCTACGTGCCGAGCGATGGCATCGCGAAGTCGGTGCGCGCGATCGCGGCCCAACTCGGCCGCGCGGAGCGGCGCGGGGCGAAAATCCTGTCCGATCACGAGGTGACGGCGGTGAGTACCGAGGGCAACCGCGTCACCGGAATCGACACCGACAAGGGCCATTTCAGCGCGGACATCGTGGTCTGCTGCGCCGGCATCTGGGGGCCGACGATCGCCGCGATGGTCGGCCAGCGTCTCGCCCTCACTCCGCTCGCCCACCAGCTCGCCTGGACCGGGCCGCTCGCCGCGCTCAGCGGCCACACCAACGAGGCCACCCGTCCGGTGCTGCGTCACCAGGATGCCGCGTTGTACTACCGCGAAGACGGCGAGGGGCTCGGCATCGGCTCGTATCGCCACCGGGCGATCCCGGTCGGTGCAGACGAATTGACCCACTGGAGCGCGGCAGGCACCATGCCGTCGGTGCTCGACTTCACCCCGGCGGACTTCGAGTTCGCGCTGGCGGAGAGCGCCCGCATCCTTCCCTCCACCCGGGGTGCGGTTCTCCGGGAGGCGATCAACGGCGTCTTCTCGTTCACAGTCGACAACCTTCCGTTGCTCGGGCCGCACGCCTCAATCGAGGGATTCTGGTTCGCCGAGGCCGTCTGGGTCACCCATTCCGCCGGTGTCGGCCGGGCCATGGCCGAGTGGATCATCGACGGCCAGTCCACCTTCGACCTCCACGCCTGCGACATCAACCGCTTCGAGAACTTCCAGCTCGGTCCGCAGTTCGTCGAGGCGACCGACAGCCAGAATTTCGTCGAGGTCTACGACATCATCCATCCGCTGCAGCCGCGTGATCACTCTCGGCCGCTGCGCACGTCGCCGTTCTACGGTCGTGAGGTCGAGCTCGGGGGCATGTTCCTCGAGGCCAACGGCTGGGAACGGCCGCACTGGTACGCGGCCAACGACGCCCTGGTGCACAGCGACCGCAACACGGGCTGGAATGTCCCCGAGCCGGACGATTGGGCGGCGAAGTACTGGTCGCCGACGATCGCTGCCGAGGCCGCGATCACCCGTACGGATGTCGCGCTCTACGACATGACCGCTCTTAAGCGCCTGGAGGTGAGCGGACCGGGGGCCACGGAATTCCTGCAGGGGCTGGTGACCGCAAACGTCGGTCGCGCGATCGGCTCGGTGACCTACTGCCTCATGCTGGGGCGGAACGGGAGCATCCATTCCGACGTCACGGTTGCCCGGCTCGGCACCGAGCTCTACCAGGTGGGCGCGAACGGCGCGATCGACCTCGATTGGCTCCGTCGGCGCATCCCGGACGGGTCGGGGGTGCAGGTGAGGGACATCACTCCGGGCACCTGCTGCATCGGCATCTGGGGACCACGGGCGAGGGATGTCGTGCAGCCTCTCACCGACACCGACTTCTCGCACGCGGGGTTCAAATACTTCACCTCGAAGACCGCCTACCTCGGGCTCGTCGAGGTGACGGCGATGCGCCTCTCCTATGTGGGTGAACTCGGCTGGGAACTCTACTGCTCGGCCGACCAGGGCCTCCTTCTGTGGGACACGCTGATGGCCGCCGGTGAAGAGCACGGAATCATCGCTGCCGGACGGGGGGCGTTCAATGCCCTCCGCATCGAGAAGGGCTATCGCTCCTTCGGCGCCGACATGACGAACGATCACCTGCCGTCGGAGGCGGGTCTCGACTTCGCGGTGCGGATGGCGAAGCCGGCGTTCCTCGGAAGGGAGGCTCTCGAATCGGCCCCGGCGGCCGAGCGGACGATGAGTCTTCTCGTGATCGATGAGCCGAACGGCATCGTGCTCGGCTCCGAGCCGGTGTTCCATGCCGGTGCGGTCGTGGGCTACGTCACGTCTGCGGCCTACGGCTATACCGTCGGCGCGCCGCTCGCTTACGCCTGGCTGCCCCGCGCTGTGGCCGCCCCCGGGACAAGCGTTACGATCGGCTACTTTGGCCGGCGCATCGCCGCGACCGTCGCGGTCGAGCCGGCGTTCGATCCGCAAGGGGACAAGATCCGATGCTGACCAGGCTGCCAGACCATCCGGACTTCCTCTGGAACAATCCCGACCCGAAGTCCCACTACGACGTCATCATCATCGGTGGGGGTGGTCACGGTCTAGCCACCGCCTACTACCTCGCCTCTCGACATGGGATCACGAATGTGGCTGTTCTCGAAAAAGGCTGGCTCGGTGGTGGCAACATGGCACGGAACACCACGATCATCCGATCGAACTACCTGTGGGACGAGAGCTCGGGAATCTACGAACACTCCCTCAAACTCTGGGAGGGACTCGAGGAAGACCTCGGGTATCCGCTCCTCTTCAGCCAGCGCGGGGTGCTGAACCTGGCGCACAGCCTCCAGGATGTGCGGGACAGCAAGCGCCGGGTGAACGCGAACCTGCTCAACGGCGTCGACGCCGAATGGGTGGATTCCGACGGGGTCAAAGAGCTCTGCCCGATTGTGAACATCTCTCCCGATGTTCGCTATCCCGTGCTCGGGGCCACCTACCAGGCGCGCGCCGGCATCGCCAAGCACGACTACGTCGCCTGGGGTTATGCCCGCGCGGCGGCAGCGCTGGGTGTCGACCTCATCCAGAACTGCGAGGTCACCGGGCTCACGATCCAGCATGGTCGGGTGACCGGTGTCACAACCTCTCGCGGCGACATCGGAGCCGGCCGGGTCGCGCTTGCCGCCGCGGGCCACAGCTCGGTCGTTGCAGCGTACGCGGGGATCAGGGTGCCTCTGCAGTCGCACCCGCTGCAGGCTCTCGTCTCCGAACTGCTGGAGCCGGTGCATCCGAACGTCGTCATGTCGAACGCGGTTCACGTCTACGTGTCGCAGGCGCACAAGGGCGAATTGGTGATGGGCGCCGGTGTCGACAGCTACAACGGCTACGGGTCTCGCGGTGCATTCCACATCGTCGAGCGGCAGATGTCGGCGGCGATCGAGCTGTTCCCGGTGTTCTCCCGCGCCCACCTGTTGCGCACCTGGGGAGGGATCGTGGATGTCACCCCCGACGCCTCACCGATCGTCGGGGTCACCGACATTCAGGGCCTCTACCTCAACTGCGGTTGGGGAACGGGAGGGTTCAAAGGCACGCCGGGCGTCGGTGACACCTTCGCGTGGACGATCGCCCACGACGAACCCCATCCGCTGATCGAGGCCTTCGCTCTCGACCGATTCACGACCGGGGCGCTCGTCGACGAGCACGGCGCCGCCGCCGTCGCGCACTGAAGGGGCCACGCATGCAGTTGATTCCCTGCCCGAACTGCGGGCAACGCGAAGAGATCGAGTTTCACTACGGCGGGCAGGCACATGTGCCGTATCCCCCGGAGCCGGCATCCCTCACCGACTCCGAATGGGCGGCCTACCTCTTTTTTCGAGACAACCCGAGAGGGCCCTTTGCCGAGCGTTGGTATCACAACGGCGGCTGCCGACGCTGGTTCAACGCCGTGCGGGACACCGTCAGCTACCGCTTCCTCGCCGTCTACCGCCCGGGCGACCCACGACCGGATGTGGCTGCGCTCCTCGCCACGGGAGGCGACCGATGACCGCACGCCGCGTGGAGGGGCGCGGCTCGATCGACCGCTCCGTCCCGGTCTCCTTCACTTTCGCCGATGTCCCCCTCACCGGTTTCGCGGGCGACACCCTCGCCTCAGCCCTCCTCGGAGCCGGTATCAGCAGCTTCTCGACCAGCGTGACGCTTGGTCGGCCGCGGGGGATCATGTCGGCGGGCTCCGAGGAGCCGAGCGCTCTCGTGCAGGTCGACGCCCCCTTTCCCGAACCGATGCTGCTGGCCACGACCCTGGAACTCACCGAAGGACTTGTCGCCCGCGGACTCGGAGGACAGGGGCGGCTCGCGACGGCTCCGGACCCGGCGCGATACGACGCCCGCCATGCGCACACCGACGTCGTCATCGTTGGCGCGGGTGCCGCGGGATTGAGCGCAGCACTCGTGGCCGCCCGCGCCGGGGTGCGGGTGATCCTGATCGACGACGACACTCTCGCGGGCGGCTCACTGCTCGACTACGGCGAGATCGTGGACGGCGGGTCCGGCGCCGAATGGGCCGCCGCCGCCCTCGCGGAGCTCCGGAGTTTTCCACAGGCACGGGTGCTGTTGCGCACCACCGCCTTCGGAATCTACGATGACGGATTCGTGCTCGCTCTCGAACACCGTTCCGACCACGTGGCCGACGCAACCACCTCCCGCCAGCGCGTGTGGCGCATCCGCACGAGAGAGATCGTGATCGCGACCGGTGGATACGAGCGCCCGATCGCCTTCGCGAACAACGACCTGCCCGGCGTGATGCTCGCCTCCGCTGCGCTTGTATACCTCGAACGGTATGGAGTTCTCGCCGGCGAGAAGGTGGTGGTGTTCACCACCAACGACACGGCATACGCCTCCGCGATCGCGCTCGCGGAAGCCGGGGCCGAGGTCACGGTGGTCGACACCCGCGACTCGATCTCGAGCGCGCTCGAGGGCGGATGTCGCGCGCTCGGCGTGTCGGTGGTGCTCGGCTCGGTCGTGGCTGCGGCCAACTCGAAACCCGCCGTTGGTCCCGTCGCCGTGGCATCCGCCGCCGTCGTCTCCCGGGACGGAACATCGAGCGTCACACTCGAGTGCGATCTCGTGCTGGTCTCCGGCGGCTGGAACCCCGTGCTGCACCTCTTCAGCCAGGCGAAGGGCTCACTCGTGTTCGACGAGTCCCTGGCGACCTTCGTCGCCGCGGGCCCGGTGCGCGGGGTGCACCTCGCGGGACTCGCCGCCGCCCAGCCCGATCTCGCCGCCTCGTTCGCCGGCGGCGCCCGTGCCGCACGCCTTGCCCTTGCGGCACTCGGAATCGAGAGCGGGACGCCCTTCGTCGCACCGACTTCCGACAGCGCGTTCGAACTGCGCCCGATCGAGCAGCTCTGGGCGATCCCCACCCCCACCGACTCCCACGAGCCCGACACGCGTTTCGTGGACGTGCAACGCGACGTCACCGTGAGCGAGCTGCTGCGAGCCACCGGCGCCGGCCTCCGTTCGATGGAGCACATCAAGCGTTTCACCACCCTCGGAACCGCGCTCGACCAGGGCAAGACCTCCGGTGTCATCGGCTCCGGTGTCGTCGCCGAGGCGCTCGGCGCCACGGTGAGCGAACTCGGCACGACGACCTTCCGGCCTCCCTTCGCGCCCGTCGCGTTCGGGGCTCTTGCCGGCACCGACCGGGCAGACCTGTTCGACCCGATCCGTGTCACGGCGATTCACCGGTGGCATGTCGACAACGGTGCGGTCTTCGAAGACGTCGGCCAGTGGAAGCGTCCGTGGTATTACCCGCATCCGGGGGAATCGATCGACGAGGCGGTCGCGCGGGAGTGCACCGCGGCGCGAACCGGCGTGGCCTGTCTCGACGGATCGACCCTCGGAAAGATCGATCTGCGCGGGGCCGATTCGGCCGTCTTCCTCGACCTGCTGTACACGAATCTCATGTCCTCGCTCAAGGTCGGATCGATACGGTACGGCGTGATGTGCTCGCCGGACGGCATGGTGAAGGACGACGGAACCGTCATCCGACTCGATGCGGACCACTTCATCGTGACGACGACCACCGGGAATGCCGCGGCCATCCTCGACTGGATGGAGGAATGGCTGCAGACGGAGTGGCCCGAGTTGCGGGTCTCCGCGACATCCGTCACCGAGCACTGGGTCACCATCCCCTTGGTCGGTCCGCGCTCCCGGGAGGTGCTGGCGACGCTCGCTCCGGAGCTCGATGTCAGTGCGGACGGCTTTCCCTTCATGACGACACGGGATGCCACGATCGCCGGCATCCCCGGGCGGGCCGACCGCATCAGCTTCTCCGGTGAACTCGCCTACGAACTGAACGTTCCCGCCTGGTACGGACTCGCGCTGTGGCGCGCGGTGATGGAGGCGGGTTCGTCCTTCGGCATCACGCCCTATGGCACCGAGACGATGCATGTTCTTCGGGCCGAGAAGGGCTATCCGATCATCGGCCAGGACACCGACGGTACCGTCACCCCGCACGACCTCGGACTCGGTTGGGCGGTCTCGAAGAAGAAGGTCGACTTCATCGGGAAGCGGTCGTTCGCCAGGCAGTTCAACGATCGGCCCGACCGCAAGCAGTTTGTGGGCCTACTTCCCGTCGATCCGGAGCAGGCGATTCCCGAGGGGGCACAGCTCATCGACTCGCCGGAGATCACGACCCCGATGCCAATGCTCGGCCACGTTTCCAGCGCCTACCGAAGCGTGGTGCTGGAATCCCACTTCGCGCTTGCGCTGGTGAAGGGTGGTCGGGGCCGAATCGGTGAGCTGATATACGCGTGGTCCGAAGGCGCGGTGACTCCGGTCAGGGTCGTCGATGCGGTGCTTTACGACCCGGAAGGGACGCGACGGGATGGATGAGTCGCTGCTAAACAGTCCGCTTGCGGAGTGGGCGTCGCGATTCGAGGCGGCGGCTCCGGCCGTGTTGCTGGCCGAAATCCCGTTCACCGCGATCGTCAACATACGGGTGAGAAACAGGGTAGCCCCCGACGGTGCCTGGTCCCTCATCCGGCTCGCACCCGACGAGTTTCTTCTCACAAGCCGATCGATGACGGCCGGTCGACTCATCGAGACGCTCGGCGATTCCGTCGACGCCGCTGTCGACGTGAGCGCCCAGTACACGACGATCTCCCTCGCCGGTGCCGAATCCCGGGACCTGCTGGCAGGCGGATGCGCGGTCGACCTCGCGCCGGAGGTAGCGCCGACCGGTACCACCGTTCACGCCCCACTCGCCCAGGCGAACGTCGTGATCACCGTGGTCGATGCCGATACCGGCAGTTTCGAGCTCATCGTGCGCGCCTCCTTCGCGGACTATCTCGCGACCTGGCTCACATCGGCCGCCCGGGAATATGGGGAGCGGGCCGGGTAGGCGCCTGCCGCCCGGTCGGGCGAGATGCCCCGTCGCGTGCCTATGGAGTCCAGCGGGCAAGGACGAGATCCACCCGAAAGCCCCCGGATGCCGACCATTTCAGCGGCGTTCCCTCCGCACGAAAGTGCTCGAGCGCCCGCGATTCGTAGTTGGCGGCGGGTCGCCCGCTCGCCCGGATGACCCGCCACCACGGAACATCCGCTCCGTAGTAGGCCATCGTCTGGCCGATCGCCCTGGCCGCCCGCGATCCGATGGCTGCAGCGACATCGCCATAGGTCATCACCCGTCCGCGCGGGATCGCCTCGACCACCGCGAGCGCACGAGTGACGAAGTCATCCGCGGGCTCGACTATGGCCGGTACTCCGGCGGCCCAGGGGTCGGTCGGATCGGTTCGGGATTGCGCCCGGGGATTCCGAGAGACACGGCGTTGACGATCCGCGAGATCGACGCGCCGATGCCTTGGAGAATAAGGATCACAGCCCGAGCTCTCCGATCTTCTCGCCGTACTGCGTCTCCCCGACGACGGTGAAACCGGTGTGCAGGAAGAACTGCTCCGGGCCGTCTTCCCCCTCTTCCCAGATGGCTGTGATGCGGTCGAAACCGCGCTGGCGGGCTTCGTCGGCGAGCGCCCACACGGCGAATCGTCCGACGCCGGTGCCCTGCGCATCCGCGGCGACGGTCACCCGCCAGATGCAGCTGCGGAATTCCTCCTGGGTTGCCTCCGGGTCGAAATTGCCCCGGATGAAACCCACCACGGTATCTCCGTCGAGCACGACCCGCGGCCAGGAGGTCACCGGTGAGATGTAGGCGTCCGCGATGGCGTAGGACGGGGGAGTGACAAACTGCTCCTGCCCGCGCCGCAGCGTGAGGCTGTTGGCGGCGACGATCGTTTTCGCCGACAACTCTTCCAGTCTCAGTTCAGCCATGAGCACAGGCTAGCCCCCGGCACCGATCCGGGGGTAGTCACTGTCTGTAGAAGTCGACCAACTATCTCGATATCGAGATAGTTGGTCGAGCGGGTAAGCTTGCCATCGGTGGGCGAAATGCCCCGGCGCGTAAGGAGAACTCAGGTGTCAAGCAGCCAGGTCGAAAAGATCAAGGTGGTCGGTACCGTCGTCGAACTCGACGGCGACGAGATGACCCGAATCATCTGGCACAGGATCAAGGAGACCTTGATCCACCCCTACCTCGACATCGACCTCGAGTACTACGACCTCGGCATCGAGCATCGCGACGCGACCGACGACCAGGTCACCATCGACGCGGCGCACGCCATCCAGAAGCACGGCGTGGGTGTGAAGTGCGCAACCATCACCCCGGACGAGGCCCGCGTCGAGGAGTTCGGGCTCAAGAAGATGTGGAAGTCGCCGAACGGCACGATCCGCAACATCCTCGGCGGTGTGATCTTCCGTGAGCCCATCATCATCTCGAACATCCCGCGCCTGGTGCCGGGCTGGAACAAGCCGATCATCATCGGACGTCATGCCTTCGGCGACCAGTACCGCGCCACGGACTTCCGCTTCCACGGCAAGGGCAAGCTCACCGTCGAATTCACCCCGGAAGACGGCTCCGAGCCACTCAAGTTCGAGGTCTACGACGCGCCAGGCGACGGCGTCGCCCAGGTGCAATACAACCTCGACGACTCGATCCGCGACTTCGCCCGGGCGAGCCTCAACTACGGCCTCACCCGCAACTATCCGGTGTATCTCTCGACGAAGAACACCATCCTCAAGGCCTACGACGGTCGCTTCAAGGACATCTTCGAGGAGATCTTCGAGGCGGAGTTCAAGACGAAGTTCGAGGCCGCCGGACTGACCTACGAACATCGCCTGATCGACGACATGGTGGCATCCGCCATGAAGTGGGAGGGCGGCTACGTCTGGGCCTGCAAGAACTACGACGGAGACGTGCAGTCCGACACCGTCGCGCAGGGCTTCGGCTCGCTCGGCCTGATGACCAGCGTGCTGTCGGTGCCGGACGGCTCGGTCGTCGAAGCCGAAGCGGCCCACGGCACGGTCACCCGCCATTACCGCATGCACCAGCAGGGAAAGCCGACGTCGACCAACCCGATCGCCTCGATCTACGCCTGGACCCGCGGACTCTCGCACCGAGCAACGCTCGACAATAATCCCGAGCTGGAGACATTCGCGTCGACCCTGGAGGATGTGGTGATCAAGTCGGTCGAGGACGGCCACATGACGAAGGATCTCGCGGCCCTCGTCGGCCCGGAGCAGAAGTGGGAGACCACCGAGGAGTTCCTCGACACGCTCGACAGGAACCTGGCTGCCCGCCTGGGCTAGATTCCGCTTCGAACGAAACCCTCCCGGCCGGGAGGGTTTTTTCGTCCCCCAAAGGGCACTCCCGCGCACGGACGGGGGACATTCCCATAACGGAACGGTAACGACCCGCCCCGAGAGGGGGGTAGAACTTTAGGTTGAGACCATCGCGCAGTTCCTGACTGCCCGGCAGAGATTCACCTTCCACGAAAAGGACCTATCTGTGAGCATTCGGAAAGCACTTTCGACCCTTGCCGCCGCGAGCCTTATTGCGGCGTCACTCGTTGCCGGTTCGGCGCTCAGCGCCTCGGCGGCCCCCACCGGGATCGGTGGACAGCGCCAAACCACTCTCACCCCCGGACGCTACATCGTGACTCTCGCCGATCCGGCCGTCGCGACGTACCGCGGCGGCGTGAAGGGCTATACGGCGACGAAGCCGGAAGACGGCAAGCAGCTGAACGCCCGTGCGAAGGCGTCCCAGACCTATTCCGAGTACCTGAAGACCCGGCAGAAGGATGTCGCGACTGCGGCATCCGTGAAGATCGACCAGTCCTACACTCTGGCCCTCAACGCCTTCTCGGCCACGCTCACGATGAAGCAGCTCGCCGCGCTCTCCTCCGACAAGAAGGTCGCCTCCCTCGCGCCGGACGAACTCAAAAGGGTGACCGCGACGCCATCCACCTCTTTCCTCGGCCTGGATGGCACCGGCGGAGTCTGGGACAAGATCGGAGGTCTCGCCAAGGCAGGCAAGGGCATCGTGCTCGGAGACCTCGACACGGGAATCGCCCCAGAGAACCCCTCCTTCGCGGGGTCGCCTCTCGGCACGACAGCGGGTGCCGAGCCGTACCTCAATGGCGCGACCACGACCTTCGTGAAGGCCGACGGCAACACCTTCACCGGTACCTGCCAGACCGGCGAGCAGTTCATCGCAGCAGACTGCAGCACCAAGATCATCAGCGCCCGGTACTACGTCGCGGGCTTCGGCGCGGGCAAGATCGGCAACGCGTCGACCGGTGAATACGTATCTCCCCGTGATGGCGACGGCCACGGTTCGCACACCGCGAGTACAGCCGCGGGCAATGCCCGGGTCCCCGCCTCGGTCGGCGGCACGAGCTACGGCACGATCACCGGTGTCGCTCCCGCTGCCAAGATCGCCGTATACAAGGTCTGCTGGTCCGGCCCCGATCCTGCGGTTCAGACCGATGACGGATGCGCCACCTCCGATCTCCTCGCCGGCATCGACCAGGCTGTCAAGGATGGCGTCGACGTGATCAACTACTCGATCGGTGGTGGAGCGGCCCAGACCACGGTTTCTCCGACCGACCAGGCCTTCCTCGGCGCCGCCGCCGCAGGAATCTTCGTCTCCGCATCGGCGGGCAACTCCGGGCCGGGGTCATCCACGCTCGACAACGCGTCGCCCTGGATCACCACCGTCGCGGCGAGCACCATCCCGAGCTACGAAGCCACTGTCACGCTCGGGAACGGCAGCAAGTTCGGCGGAGCTTCCGTCACTGTCGACCGAACTTCCGGAGCGACGCCGCTCACGGGTCCGCTGGTGACCGCGACCAGTGTCGCCATCGCGGGTGGCACCACACCGAACCTGTGCATCACGAACTCGCTTGACCCGGCCAAGGCGGCCGGCACCATCGTGGTGTGCGAGCGCGGCACCAACGCCAGGGTCGACAAGTCCGCCGAGGTGAAGCGTGCCGGCGGCATCGGCATGATTTTGGTGAACGTGGTGCCCGGGTCCACTGACCTCGACCCGCACAGCGTGCCGACCATTCACCTGGACGCCCAGTACCGTGCCCCGGTGCTCGCCTACGCCGCGACGACCGGCGCCACCGCGACCTTCACCCCGGACAACACCGCGGGCGACACCCCGCCCACGCCGGTAGTGGCGGGCTTCTCCTCTCGCGGCCCGGTGCTCGCCGACGGTAGCGACATCCTCAAGCCCGACATCTCGGCTCCCGGGGTGGCGATCATCGCTGATGGTGCGAATGCGGCGGGCGAAGCCCCGAGCTTCCAGTTCCTCTCCGGAACCTCGATGGCGGCCCCACACATCTCCGGACTCGCCCTGCTCTACCTCGGCGTGCGTCCGAATGCCTCACCATCGGAAATCAAGTCAGCCATGATGACCACCGCCTACAACACGAAGGATGGCGCGGGAAAAGCGGTCACGGATCCCTTCGTCCAGGGTGCCGGTCACGTTGATCCGACGAAATATTTCGAACCAGGGCTGCTCTACCTCAATGGTCTCGATGACTGGTACGGCTACATCCAGGGTGCCGGCTACGACGTCGGCGTAGCACCGATCGACCCGAGTGACCTCAACCTCGCATCCATCGCCATCGGGTCCCTCACCGGCTCTCAAACGGTCACCCGCACCGTCACGTCGACCCAGGCGGGCACTTTCACCGCCGTGACGAGCGTCCCGGGAATCAACGCCGTCGTCTCCCCGTCCACCCTCACCTTCGGTGCGGCGGGCGAGGCGAAGAGCTTCACGGTCACCTTCACACGCACCACGGCCCCACTCGATGCGTTCGCGACCGGTTCACTCACCTGGACGAGCGGCTCGACCGCCGTTCGCAGCCCCATCGCGGTGCAGCCCGTCACCATCGTGGCTCCGGCCTCGGCCAACGGCACCGGCACCTATGGGTCGGTCGACATCACCGTGACTCCGGGCGGGGATGGGGCCATCCCGTTGTCGACCACGGGTCTTACCGCGGGAACGCTGCAGCCGGATCCGACGGTGGGCGGGGTGGTCGGCCACTCGGGATCGAGTGCCGAGGGTGACACCTTCGACTACACCGTGAACGTACCGGCGGGTTCGCAGTATGCGCGCTTCGATCTCGACACGACGGACAACGCCGCCGACCTCGATCTCATCGTGTACCAGCTGGATGCCGCGGGCACACCGATCGCGGCCTTCCAGTCGGCCACCGGGTCGGCCGACGAGCGAGTGAACCTGCTCGCTCCGGTGGCGGCCAACTACCTGGTCGAAGTCCAGGTCTATGCCGCGCCCGCACCGACCACCTTCGACCTGCGCACCTACGCCGTGCCGAACGGGGGAGCACCGCTCACCCTCACTCCACCGGTGCTGCCGGGCAAGCAGGGAGTGCCCGTCACCTACACGGCGGCCTGGGCTGGCCTCTCCGCCTATTCGAACTATCTTGGGCTCGTGAAGTACGGTGACACCGGGGCTTACACGGTCGTCAATGTGGTGACACAGGCCGACGTGAAGCCGGGCACCCCGCTCAATACCGTGGCTCCGACGATTACCGGGACCCCGGAGGTCGGCCAGCGCCTCACCGCCACCCCGGGCACCTGGGATGTCGCGGGTCTGCGCTTCGCATACCAGTGGCAGGCAAACGGGGTAGACATCCCGGGAGCGACTCGTGCGAACTATCGTGTCACGGCGGCGGACCAGGGTAAGGCTCTCACCGTGGTGGTCACGGCCACAAAGGGAAAGCTTCCTCCGGGAACGGCCACCTCGGCGGCTGTCACGGTGAAGTTCGCCTCCGTGACCGGCCTCTCGCTGAGTCGCACCGTGCTGTTCTCGTGGCAACAGACGACGGCGACGGTCACGGTGACCTCGGGTGCCGCTGCGCTCCCGGCGGGCAAGGTCGTCATCACCCTGAATGGGCGAACTATTAGCGAACTGCCGGTCGCGGCCGGCTCTTCCGGGGTGATCACGTATCCATTGCCGAAGAAGAGCAGCGGGGTGTATGTGGTGCGAGCGAATTTCGTTCCCACCGGGGATACTGTGGCCGCCTCGACGAGTCCGGCCAAGCGGTTCATTGTGATCTTCTAGCTCGATATGCGAAGGGGGGTGCCTTGCGGCGCCCCCCTTCGTAAGCTTTACTAACAAACATGACCCAGCCTGGCGCGGGGCAGGAGATCGAACCCGCTCGCCCGTCATTCTTTTCCCAGCGAAGCCGGGTAACAGCCACCCGGGTACTTCGGCCGAGCGTCAAGGTGCTGCCAGAGCATGCGCGCAGCCACAATCGGGCGTTGGTGCTGCAGACGCTTTTCACTGCAGGCAACCAGAGTCGGGCGGATGTCGCACGCAGCACCGGACTCACCCGCGTCACGGTGTCGGAGCTCGTGACCGAGCTCATGGCCGAGGGCCTGCTCGTGGAGACCGGCCAGCGCGAACGCGCCCGACCGGGCAAGCCGGCCATCCTGCTCGACATTGCGCGCTCGTCCTTCCAGATCATCGCAATCGACCTCAGCGATCATGCGGTCTTCCGTGGCGCTGTGCTCGACCTTGGCGGCAGCATCCTGCTTCGAATGGAGCTGTCGTTGGCGGGCAGCACGGGCCAGGTGGCCCTCGACCACGTCTCGGCGCTCATCGAGAGCCTGGTCACGCAGGTGTCGGCACCGCTTCTCGGCATCGGAGTGGGGTGCCCCGGCATCGTTGATCTCGACGGAGTGGTGTTGAGTGCACCGAATCTGGAGTGGACGGGGGTGCCGCTGCAGGTGTGGCTCTCCGAGCGTTTCGGGGTGCCGGTTGTCGTCGCGAACGATGCGAATGCGGCCGCTCTCGCGGAGCACGGCTTCGGCGGCACGACGGGCGACTTCATGCTCGTGCGCATCGGTCGCGGGGTCGGATCCGGATTGCTGCTCGGCGACAGCCCGGTCTATGGCAGCCGGTTCGCAGCAGGGGAGATCGGCCATGTGGTGGTCGGCACCGATGGCGGCGAGCTGTGCAGGTGCGGCAAACGCGGCTGTCTCGAGACCTGGGTCGCCGTGCCGCGACTCGAGCAGAAGCTGGCGGACGCTCCCTCGGGCGCAGCCCGCGAAGCCATCCTCCGCGACGCGGGAACGCGACTCGGCATCGCGCTCGCGCCGATCGTCGGCGCTCTCAACCTCGGCGAGGTGGTGCTGAGCGGCCCGACGCGACTTCTTGCCGACGCTTTCGAGAGTGCGACGCTCGCGACGATTCGCGGTCGAACGATGGCTGAGTTCCACGGCGACCTGGTGTTGCGGATGACCTCGCTCGGCGACGACATCGTCCTGCGCGGCGCCGCAGTGATGGTGATCTTCGCCCGGCTCGGGGTGTCCTGACCTTTCGCAGCGGCCCACCGAGTTAGTAAGCTCTACTAACAAACATCCGGCAGGGCGAAGAAGGGAGCTCGCGTGGTCGAGCCAGCCGCGAACGCTCCTGTTGCACTGCTGCTGCCCGGCTTCACCGGCACATCGCTTCCCGACTGGCTCGCGGCTCGCCTTCGAGCCGGCCTTGCCGGAGTCTGCCTGTTCGGGCAGAACATCATGTCGCCTGGGCAGTTGAGCGAGCTCACCGCAGCGATCCGCGACGCGAATCCCCTCGCGGTGATCGCCATCGATGAAGAGGGCGGCGACGTCACACGCATCCACAACCGGCTCGGTTCGCCCTATCCGGGTAATGCGATCCTTGGTCGAATCGACGACGAGGAGTACACAACCGCCGTGGCGGTCTCCGTCGGCTGGGAACTCCGGCGGGCAGGCTGCACTCTCGATTTCGCTCCGGATGTCGACATCAATTCCAACCCGGACAACCCGGTGATCGGCGTTCGTAGTTTCGGTACCGATCCGGGGCTGGTCGCGCGACACACTGCGGCCTGGGTGCGTGGCCTCCAGTCCACCGGGGTCGGGGGCAGCGCCAAACACTTCCCCGGGCACGGTGACACCGCTCTCGATTCTCATCTCGCGCTTCCGGTGATCAACCGCTCACTCGAACAGCTCCGCGAGCGGGAACTGGATCCCTTCGTCGCGGCGATTGCGGCCGGTGTGCGCACGATTATGACGTCGCACCTGATGATTCCCCAGCTGGACGCCAGCTCCCCGGCGACCTTTTCTCCTGCGGTGCTGCAGGGCCTGCTTCGCGACGAGCTGGGATTCGAAGGGCTGATCGTCACCGACGCGCTCGACATGGTCGGAGCGAGCGGTGTGTTCGGCATCCCCGAGGCCGCGGTGCGAGCGGTGGCCGCCGGCTGTGACCTGCTCTGCCTCGGCACCGACAACACCGAGGACGAGCTCGCGAAAATCTCGCAGGCATTCGTCGTTGCGGTGGCGGATGGCCGACTCGAGACGGCCCGCCTGGAGGATGCCGCGGGCCGGGTGGCTCGCTTCGCGCGCGTTACTGCTCAGTTGGCCGAGGACATTCCCATACCGGAATATTCACAGGAGCCATCGTTCTCACTCGATCGCACGATCGCGGCGTTCGACTCCTCCGCGGTTCGAATCGACAAGCGCCGCCTTATCGTCGCGGTCGAAACCGAAGCGAACATCGCGGTCGGGGCATCCGCCTGGGGGCCTACGGCGGCGGGGGCACGGGTGCTCATTGTGCGGGAGGGGGACACCTTCGATGCGCCCGCCGGGGTACAGCCGATAATCGTTGGCCGGGCGAACCATACGCGGCAGTGGGTGCGCAGCTTTATCGACGATACGCGCCGCCGGCATCCCTCCACCGTCGTCGTCGACATGGGGTGGCCTGGTGACGATCGCCGCTACGCCGACGTCGCCACCTTCGGGGCGTCTCGACATGCCGGTCTCGCGTTGCTCCGATGGCTCGAAGCGCAGGCAGCCTCGTGAGGGTGGGTGTCGACATCGGTGGCACGAAGACGGATGCCGTCGCAATCGACGAAACCGGCGCGATCCTGCACCAGCTGAGGGTGTCAACCGGGTTCGGCGAGGCCTCGGTGCTCGAAACTACCGCCGCCGTCGTCACCGCCCTCGCCAACGAACTGAGGGTGCCGGTCGACGCCTTCGGCTCGGTCGGGGTGGGGGTGCCAGGAGCGGTCGACAGCGCAAGCGGCCGAGTCTCGCATGCGGTCAACCTCGGCGTCAACGAGCTTGCGCTCGGAACACGGCTCGCCACGCTGCTCGGCGTGCCCGTGCGAGTGGAGAACGATGTGAATGCCGCCGCCGTCGGGGCCTTTCACCTTCTCGCGCTGCCGCCGGAGGCATCCATGGCCTACCTGAATCTCGGCACCGGACTCGCCGCGGGGCTCGTGCTCGACGGTCGACTCTGGCGGGGTGCGCGCGGCACGGCGGGGGAAATCGGCCATATCCCGGTCGATCCGAACGGACCGCTCTGCCAGTGTGGACAGCACGGATGCCTCGAGATGATTGCCTCCGGATCCGCCGTGTCGCGGCAATGGCCGAGCGAGGCGGCATCCCCGGTCCACGCGCTCTTCGACGCCGCGGATCGCGGGGAAGCGTTGGCGGTCGACGTGCGGCAGCGCTTCCTGGCCAGTGTGGCCTCCGCCGTGCGGATGCTCGTGCTGAGCATCGACGTGGAGACCGTGGTGATCGGGGGCGGCATCAGCTCGCTCGGCCAGCCGCTGCTCGCGGGAATCCGGGCCGAGCTCGACGGCTGGTCGAAGGCGTCGCCATTCCTCGCCTCACTCCGGCTCTCCGAACGCGTGCAGCTCGTGCCGCTTGGCAGTCCGGTCTCGGCCGTCGGAGCGGCGTTCGTCGGGGCGACCCCCCACCCCGACGACCACCCGAGGAAGGGAACAGGCTGATGGCGGAGATCGTGATTGTGGACGGCACCGAAGCCGCAGGGGAATTGGCGGCGGATGCCATCCTCGCGCTCGTCGCCAGGAATCCGAATGCCGTGCTCGGCCTCGCGACCGGCTCAACACCGCTGGGCGTCTGGCGCGCCCTCGCCGCGCGCCAGGCGGACCTCTCGCTCGTGAGGGGCTTCGCGCTCGACGAGTACGTTGGCCTGCCCGACGGGCATCCGGAGAGCTACAGCGCCGTGATCACCCGGGAGGTGGTAGAACCGCTCGGCCTCGATGCATCGCTCGTCGCCGTTCCCGGTCACCTCGGTCCGATCGAAACCGCCGGTGTGGACTACGAGCGGGCCATCCGGGCGGCTGGAGGAGTGGACCTCCAGGTGCTCGGCATCGGCACGGACGGCCACATCGGCTTCAACGAGCCGGGGTCATCGTTCGAATCACTCACCCGTGTCAAGACCCTGACACAGCAAACCCGACACGACAATTCCCGGTTCTTCGCCTCGCTCGAGGAGGTGCCGGTCAACTGCATCACCCAGGGTCTCGGCACCATCCGGCGAGCCCGTCACCTGGTACTGCTCGCCTTCGGCGAGAGCAAGGCGGCAGCCATCGCCGCCGCCGTCGAGGGGCCGGTGACCGCGAGCGCACCGGGGTCTGCGATCCAGCTGCACCCGCACGTCACCGTGATCGTCGATGAGTCCGCGGCATCCGCTCTCGCCAACATCGACTACTACCGCTACGCCTGGGCGAACAAGCCAGGGTGGGAAGGACTGTAGCGCCCTACAGCTTGGCGCCGGCGGCCCAGACTTCGGTGACGCGCCAGTCATGGTCGAGGAGCACGGCATCGGCGGCGAAGCCTGGCGCGAGCAAGCCGAAGCGGTGGCCGAATCCGAGCGCGGTCGCCGGCGTGGTGGTGAGGGCGGCGACGGCAGCCTGCGGTGAGACTCCGGCCGACTCGATCGCGCAGCGCAACGCGGCATCCTGGGTGAGGGTGGAGCCGGCGATCGTGGAGGTGCCGGACAGCACGGCGAGGCCATCCCGCACGGACACATTGAGCGATCCGAGGCGATAGTCGCCGTCATCCGACGCCGCGGCGGCCATCGCATCGGTGACGAGAGCCACTCGACCCGGCGCCGAACGAAACACCAGGGACGCGACATCCGGATGCACATGCAACCCGTCGAGGATCAGCTCGATGGTCACCCGCTCGTCTTCAAACGCGGCGATGATCGGTCCGGGAGCTCGATGGTGGATGGGCGGCATGGCGTTGAACACATGGGTGAGCAGGCGCGCGCCACGGTCGAAGGCCTCGCGGGTGAGGTCGTAACCGGCGTCGGTGTGACCGACGGCCACGGTCACGCCCACCTCCACGAGCACATCGATGGCCTCGAGTGCACCCTCTCTCTCTGGCGCGATGGTGATCTGGCGCAGCGTACCTCGCGCTGCCCCGAGCAGCTCGTCGACCGCCCACGGCAGTGGGTCGAGCAAAAACTGCGGGTTGTGGGCACCGCGCCGATCCGAAGAGAGGAACGGTCCCTCGAGGTGCGAGCCGAGCACGAGCGGATCGGATGCCGCGAGCTCGGCGATCACGCCGAGACTCTCGCGCAGCTGGGCGACGGGGTTCGCCACGAGGCTGATCACCGAGCGCGTGGTCCCGTGTGCGCGGTGCGCCTCGAGCGCCGCGGAGATCTCCTCCCCGCCGTCGTCGAAGGAGTGCCCGCCCCCTCCGTGGCAGTGCAGGTCGACGAAACCGGGCACGAACCAATGGCCGCCGACGTCGACCCGGTCGTCGGCCTCGGGATGCTGCTTGCCGGAGCCAACGGATTCGATCGTGTCGCCGCGCGCGAGCATCCAAAAGTCGTCGACCTGTCCGTGCGCGTCGAGCTTGCGTGCCCCGTGAAAGAGAGTGGTCATTGGTGTTACGCCTCCTGTGCTGACGCCTCTTCGGCGATTTCTGCCCGCCCCGCGATCACACCGCTGGCTGCGGCGACGATGCCAAAGACGAGGCCGACGATCGGGTACCCGAGCATGAACCACACCGCGACAGAGGCGCCCATCACAAAGAGCTCCACGAGGCCACGACCGACGACATCGAGCGGGAACACCGCTCTCGGTGAACGGAAGAGCGCCCACACGACGATGGCAAAGAGGGGTGCGCCGACCATGAACAGCACGCCCGGCCATGGGAATGGCCAGGCCAGATAGCCCCAGAAGCCGAGGGACAACAGGGCGAAGATTTGGATGGCGACGCGCAGTATGCGGTTCGGATTGGGTCGATCCGCCGGAGCCTGTGGCCTTTTCACACTCCCACAGTAGCGATCAATTGACATCCTGTTGGTGGTGCTCAACCAGTGTGGCTACTCTGCCGATGTGCTTCGTGTAGTGCTGGCCGAAAAGAGTCTTGTCGCTTCTTTTCGGCCAGCACACAGTCACGACCCTGCGCCGGCCGCGTTCAGCGTAGCCACTTCGGGCGCAGATAGCGCCCGGTCGAACACCTTTACGGTGTCGACTGCGCCTCCCAGATAGTCAACGGGATTGCCGCCGAACTTGCCCCGGCCGATCTCGAGGTTGCCAGTTCCCTTGTCACCACCACCCAGGATGCCGACCGAGCCCGACAGGACGCCATCCACGTAGATGGAGAGCTTCGAATTCGTTACATCCCGCACGCCGACGAGGTGGTACCACCTGCCCGCGACCGGCTGCCCAACACTCGACGCCAGCGCCCGCACACTCGCGAAGCTGAATGCCCAGCGCTTGTCGGCCCCCGAATACTGAAGGAAGAAGGCGCTGTTGGCATCTCCATCCTCGCTAGCCACGGTCTGGAACGCGCCGCCGGGCGCGTCGAGTCTTGCCCATGCGGAGATGCTGTAGTTCGTGTTCTCGGTCGGAATGAGCGTGCCGGATGATTCCGCGTACTGGTTGGAACCGTTGAGCGTCAATGCATTGCCACTGAGTCCGGGCGCGAATGTCGCACCGTTCCGCAGGGCAAGATTGCGCGATCCGATGCTGTCGGCCGCCACCGTTCCGGAGACTTCATCGAACGACCACCGGTCTACCCCGCCGAGTCCCGGAGTGCCGGGGGGAGCGGGCGGCGTGGACTTCGCTCCGGCAGCGATCACTGCGAGGTTCGAGGCACGAACTCTGGCCTCGTCAACCTTCTCTACCTGTCGATCGTAGGTAAAGAAGCCGTTCTGTTCGCCCTCCACATCGGTGATCTGGGTGTAGACGCTTCCGGAGAGTCCGTACGGCGCCCCCTGGTCGCGCAAGATCGCGTTGTTCGCTTCATACGCGTCGTTGAGAGCGGCGGCGTCCTTCACCGAACCGTAGGGGTTGATCGACGCCGAAGGCCAGAGGTGTCCAGCCACCGAGAGAGTGAGACCACCGTGCTCGCCATCGATAGAAGCCCGTTTGGCATCCGGTGCGGGAAGCGCCGGTCCCTGGTACTGATGCCAGTCGATCACGTCCCCGGTCCCTGGGTCACCGGGCGTATCGCAGCAGTTGGATCCACTGCGATCGTCCACGAGCCGCGACGGATCCTGCTTCTTGAGTTGCGCGCCGACGTCACTCGCTGCTTGAACGCTCCACTGGCCCCATCCTTCGTTGAATGGGATCCAGCCGATGATCGACGTCACATTTTTCAGTTGGGCGACCATCTGCGCGGTCTCTGCCCGGAAATTCGCCTTGTCGCCCGTCGTGAGCGAGCCATTTCGTCCGGTCGGCAGCGCGGGCGAATCCTGCCACACCATGAGGCCGAGTCTGTCGGCCCAGTAGTACCAGCGGGCCGGCTCGACCTTGATGTGCTTGCGAATGGTGTTGAAGCCGAGATCCTTTGTTTTCTGAATGTCGAACTTGAGCGCGGCATCGGTCGGCGCGGTATAGATTCCATCAGGCCAGAAGCCCTGATCGAGTGTGCCGAGCAGAAACGTCGGCTTGCCGTTGAGAGTAATCCGCTGCTTGCCCCCGACGCTTGCGATCGCGATCGAGCGAAGGCCGGCGTAGCTCTCAACGCTGTCAGTACCGTTGCCCCTGAGGGTCGCCCTAAAGGTGTAAAGGAACGGATCGTCCGGACTCCACAGGCGCGGTTTCGGCACGGTGAGCCTCATGGATCCACTTGCAGCGCCGGTACCACTGGCTACTCTTCTGCTTCCGGCAAAGACATCGACCGCGAGCCGCTCGTTCGTCGGGTCGCCGTTCAGCGTCGTCTCGATGGTGAAACTCGAGGAGGCGACATCTGGAGTAGCGGTAAAGCTCGCAATGCTGGTCGCTGCCACTGGCTCGAGCCAGACCGACTGCCAGATTCCGGATGCGGCGGTGTAAAAAATGCCGCTCGGATCCAGACGCTGCTTACCGACGGGAATGCTGGCGCTGTCGACGGGCGAGTACACGGCTACGACGATCTCCTGGGGGCCTTTGGCCCGCAGTGCGCTGGTTATGTCAACACTGAAGGCATCGTAAGCGCCGGTGTGACGGGCGAGTTCGGTGCCGTTCACGTACACCGTCGCGTCGTAGTTCACCGCGCCGAAGTTGAGCCGCAGTCGCTGGTCGCCGTTCGTAAAGTTCTTTGGTACATCAACTATGCGGCGATAGAACATGTAGTCAGAATGCTGTTGCACCCCGCTCAGGGCCGACTCGGCGGGGTAGGGCACGAGGATCTGGCCTGGCAGCTCGGTGCCGATTGGAGGGGGGCTGAAGCCATCCGTCTCGGCATATTGCCAAAGTCCGTTGAGACTCTGCCATTTCGGCGCTGCCACCGAGGGGCGCACCAGTTGCGGGCGCGGGTATTCGGGCAGAGCGTTTGTCGGGCTGACTTCGGCTGTCCACGGAGTAGCGAGTGGGGCGGTTTTGCCGCTCCAGGTGTTTCCGGTGGGAGCCGCCACTGCGATTCCCGGTGCCGCGACGAGGGCAATGCTCGTAGCGGCAGCGATTGTCATGCCGAGCCACCTCATCCGTTTGTTCGTCATGTGTGACCAACTTCCTTGTTGACTATCGATGGAGCCGGCGCAGTTGCTCGGGATGGCGGCTGGGAGGCGACTATGAACTCCGCATGGTCATTGTTGCTAAATCGTGTTCAAAAGTCCAGAGGACGGACTCGGCCGAGCCGGGGCTATCCAGTGGCCGTCTCGTTCGATGCTCCGTCAAACCCCGATTCAAAGGAGCCGGTGATACATTCGGCACTAGTGGATTCGTCCCAAAAACAAGACGACCAATTGGACGCGGAGCGGGGGTTGGGGCGGATGGCACGGGTGGGATACGTGTGGGTCGGTCCACTGGAGCACAACTCGGAGTTCCAGCGAGACCTGCTTGCCCAGCGCGGCGTCGATACCGTCTACGAAGACATCAGCGCCAATGTGGCCACTCCGATTCGCCCGGAACTCACCTCGGCGCTCGACGCGATCGACGCGGGCGACACCCTCGTGGTGTGGCGTCTCGACCGTCTCGGCAGCACGTCCCCCAACGTACTTTCGCTGCTCGAGTTGCTTGGCCGTCGGGGCGTCGGAGTCGCCTCGATTGCTGAGAACCTTGACACTTCGGGGGACGCTGGCCATTCCCTGCTCACCATCATCGCTGCCTTCAACGAACTCGAGCGCTGCCTCAGCCGAGAGCGCACGATGGTCGGCGTCTATGCGGCGCGGGCTCGTGGGCGCGTCGCCGGTCGACCGCGCGCGCTTTCGCCAACCAATGTCGAGCGGGTGCTGATGCTCAAAGACCAGGGAGCAACCGTGCGTGAGATCGCCCAGGAACTTGGGACTTCACGTGCCACCGTCTATCGGGCAATCGAATTGGCAGCGGTGGATGCCTCGGCAGAGTCTCCGGAAGCGGAAGAACGGACTTCGCTAATCGTGCGATTCGGTAGCCCATCGCTCGGTGATGCCGATGCTCTGGCCTGACCATTCCCGAATCGACCAACCGAGAAACTAACGACATAATCGATCAAATTGTTTCATTGATTTGTAGCATGGGCAGGTGATTGCCGCCCAGAGACGCCAACGCATCCTCGATGCGCTTCGAAATGACGGCGCTGTGTCGATCAAGGCGCTCGCTGTCGTCCTTGAAACGTCGGCCGTGACGATACGCCGAGATCTCGACTATCTGGACTCGGTGGGTAAACTATCCCGAACGCACGGCGGGGCGGTGGCAGGACAGACTGCCATCGAATTGCCGTACTCCGAGAAGGTCGTGCAAGCGACCGCCGAGAAAGAGGCTATCGCCCGGCTCGCCGCAGGGCTCGTCAGGGACGGAGACGTGCTCATCATCGGTCCCGGGTCTACGACCGAAGCACTGGCGAGAAATCTCACCGCGCGCAGCGGTCTCACGATTGTCACCAACTCACTGCCCGTCGCTCACGCCTTCGTTCACTCTCCGGGAAATCAGCTGATCATGACCGGTGGAACGCTCCGAGCATCCATCTTGGCGTTTGTCGGGGATGCCACAAACCGCACCTTCCGAGGGATACACGCCGACTCCACTTTCCTCTCGGGCAACGGGCTCGACGCGCAGTTCGGGCTCTCTACGCCCAACATGACGGTCGCGGATGCCGACCGAGCGATGGCAGCCGCTGGCAACCAGGTGGTCGTGCTCGCCGACCACACCAAGCTCGGCGTGCGGACGGCCATCCAGACCGTGCCGACGAGCGCGATCACCCAGCTCGTCACCGACACTGGCTCGCCTTCGGCCCAACTCGAGGCGATGTCTCAAAAAGGGGTGGATGTGCATATTGCAACGATTCGCGCTGGACTTTTGGACACGTTTTAGCAACAATTCTTGGTGAGCTAGCGTTCGGCGTGAAAGCCATTGCTATGTTTTGAGCGATTCGGCTCGGATCCGGATGCTTGTGCACGCCACATCTAACAAGGAAGTTGGGCAAAATGTTTACGAAACGCAAGGCGCATACGCTCGCCACTACCGTTGCATTCGTTGCTGCTGTTGGGCTCGCACTCACTGCCTGCACCAACACGGGAACCACACCGTCGGGCTCGTCGGGCACCGATGTCAAGCAGACCGTCAAGGCCTCGAACGGACCCACCTGCACGCTCGCTGACTACAAAGGCGACAAGGTCGACCTCAAGAACGCGATCGTCGGGTTCTCCCAGTCGGAAAAAGAGGACAACCCGTTTCGCATCGCCGAGACACAGTCGATCACTGACGAAGCCGCGAAGATCGGTGTGAAGAAGTTCATCAAAACGAACGCGCAGTCCACCCTGTCCAAACAGATCGCGGATATCCAGGATCTCATCTCCCAGGGAGCACAGGTGTTGATCGTGGCACCGCTCAACTCGGATGGACTCGAGCCAGCGCTTTCCGCAGCCCGCGCCAAGAATATTCCGGTGCTCACCATCGACCGCAAACTGAACGCAACAGCATGCAAGGACTATGTCTCCTTCCTCGGCTCGGACTTTGTTTCCCAGGGAAAGCGCGCCGCCGACCAGTTGATCAAGGGAACCAACGGCAAGGGCAACGTTGCCATCTTGCTTGGGGCCTCCGGCAACGGAGTCACGACCGATCGCACTAAGGGTTTCGTCGACGAGATGGCGGCAAAGGCACCAGACATGAAGATCGTCGCCCAGCAGACCGGCAACTTCAATCGCGGGGACGGCCAAACGGTGACCGAGCAGTTGCTGCAGGCTCAGCCGGGAATTTCGGTGATCTACGCCGAGAATGACGAGATGGGTCTCGGCGCGCAGGCCGCTATCATCGCGGCGGGCAAGTCCCCGGGCAAAGACATCCAGATCTACTCGATCGACGGCACCAAGAACGCCGTACAACAGATGGTCGCCGGAGCCTATAACGGTGTCATCGAATCCAACCCCCGTTTCGGCCCGCTCGCCTTCGCGACGCTCAAGACCTTCCTCGCCGGTGATCCCGTGGGTCAGAGCATCGTGATCGAAGACTCGGAGTACGACCCCTCCAACGCGGCCCAGAGGGTAAATTCGGCGTACTAGCCGTGTCACGACCCGCGCACCGTCGGCACCGTCGTATTCCACGACAGTGTCGTCGGTGCGCTGGTGTTCGACGCCTAGCCAGCCGCCCAGATCGTCCACTCGCTCTAAGGAAGAGGTAACGGCCGTGCCCACCGAGTCCCCGACCACCGGCGTCAGAGACGGAGCCACGGCTCCCGCTCTGGAAGCCCGCCTCGTCACGAAGCGATTTGCCGGCGTCACCGCCCTCGACTCGGTGGATTTCGCTGTGCAACCCGGCGAGAGCCTCGCGCTCATGGGGGAGAACGGCGCGGGAAAATCGACGCTCATCAAAGTGCTCACCGGCGTCTACCAGCCGGATGACGGTGAGCTCCGGCTCGGCGGAGCGCCGGTAAAGTTCGCTCGGCCTCTCGACGCGCAGCGCGGCGGAGTTTCCACCATCTACCAGGAGGTGAACCTGATCCCCCTGATGTCGGTGGCGCAGAACATTTTTCTTGGTCGGGAACCTCGCAATCGGTTCGGCCTCATCGACTTCCCGCGCATGTACGCCGACGCCCGCGGTCTTCTGGAGGTGTACGGTATCGCCGTCGACGTGCGCAGGCCGTTGCGGAGCCTTGCTCTCGGTATTCAACAGATGGTGGCGCTGGCGCGCTCGGTGAGCATCAATGCCCGGATCGTGATCATGGATGAACCCACATCTTCACTCGAAGCTCGCGAGGTGGAGACTCTGTTCTCGGTGGTCTCGCTCCTGCGTGAGCAGGGCATCGCCATCGTTTACGTGAGCCACCGGATGGATGAGATCTATCGTGTCGCCGAGCGAGCCGTCGTGCTACGCGATGGCAAGGTCGTGCATGTCGGTGACCTCGCCGACCTACCCCGCGTCGAGCTCATCTCGCTCATGCTCGGACGCTCGGTCGAAAAGGTGCAAAGAGGTGGCGCAACCGCGTTCGGGGGTGCACACTCTTCGAGCGCTCCGGCGGTGCTTGTGGCTGACGATCTCAGCCGCAAGCACCAGATCGACGGAATCGACATCGAGATCCGTCCCGGGGAGGTTGTCGGGCTCGGCGGGCTTCTCGGCTCGGGTCGCTCGGAGACCCTCAAGGCCCTCGCCGGGGTGATGCAGCTCGACCGTGGGGTTGTGAAGATCAATGGGAAGACTGTGCGGAGTGGATCGGTGCCCGCTGCAATCCGAGCCGGAATCGTCATGCTTCCGGAAGACCGTAAAGCCGAGGGGATAGTTCCGGGACTGTCGGTGCGTGACAACATCGTGCTTGCCGCCCTTCCCCGACTCTCCCGCGCCGGATTCTCCTCCAGGAGGAACCAGGATGCCGTTGTCGAAGTGTTCATGAAGCGGCTACACATCAAGGCATCGAGCCCCGACCAGATTGTCTCGGAACTCTCGGGTGGAAACCAACAGAAGGTGATGATCGCGCGTTGGCTCGCGATGAGCCCGAAGGTACTGCTGCTGGATGAGCCGACCCGCGGCATCGACGTCGGTGCCAAGGCCGAAGTTCAGGCGCTCATCGACGAACTCGCGCGCGAGGGACTCGCGATTGTGTTGGTTTCGTCAGAAGTAGAGGAGGTTGTAGAAGGGTCCGCTCGGGTGATTGTGCTGCGTGAGGGATCGATTGAGACCGAACTCGACGGTGATGAAGTGAATGAAGACCAGCTGCTTGCCGCCCTGGCCGGCACGACCGACCCTACTGGGGCGCGCGGAGCCGATAGGTGATGGGGGCTGACAAGTGATAGGACCCGACAGGTGACCGAGCAAACCGTAACCATCACTCTGCCTAAGCGAGGCGCCACGCTCATGGTGCTACAAAAGTACGGCGTGTACATCGCAATCATCGTGTTGCTGTTGTACAACCTCGTTTTCACGCCCAATTTCTTTCAGATCGGGAACTTTCGAACCCAGTTCGTGCAAATGGTTCCGGTACTGATCGTCGCTCTCGGCATGGCACTGGTAATCGGCACCGAGGGCATCGACCTGTCCGTCGGAGGCGTGATGGCGCTCGCTGCGGCGGTCATTCCGCTCTATATCGGGTACGGCCTCATCCCGGTCGTGATCATCGCCGTCGTCGTCGGTGGACTGGTGGGCGTCATCAACGGCTCGCTCGTCGCTTTTGTCGGGGTGCAACCGATCGTCGCGACACTGTCGCTCATGGTCGCCGGGCGGGGGATCGCGCTGCTCATCGCCAACGAGCAGCTCAAGTCGGTGATCGATCCCAACCTCCTCGCCATCGGTCGGGGGTCGGTGCTCGGGGTGCCCTACAGCGTCATCATCGCGGTGGTGCTGGTGTTGATCATCGCACTCCTCGTGAACCGCACCACGTTTGGTAAACAACTCATAGCGATCGGAGGCAGCCGTCGGGCGGCCGAGCTTTCGGGCCTTCCGGTGAAGCGGATCCTGCTGCTCGTCTACCTGCTCTCCGCCGTGCTGGCCTCCATCGCCGGAATAATCGGCACCGCGCGACTGGGAGCGTCCGTGCCCTCGACCCTCGGTAACCTGATCGAACTCTCGGCGATTACCGCCGTCGTGGTGGGAGGCACTCCTCTCACCGGTGGTCAGGTCAAGGTGGCGGGGACGGTCGCCGGAGCCCTGCTCTTGCAGTTCATCAGTGCCACACTCAATCAACACAATGTGCCGGATGCCTTCTCCCAGATCACCCAGGCAGTCATCATCCTCTTCGCGGTCTATATTCAGCGTGGACGGGCGGCGGTGCGATGAGCGTCATCGAAACCAGTGCCGGCCCCACTACCGACAGCCAGGTGCGACGCGAACGATTCGCCGGAGTCCTGCAGGGCTACGGGGCAGCCATCGTGCTCGTCATCCTGGTCGTCGTTGGCTCGGTGTCGTTTCCCACCTTCTTCAGCCTCAATAACTTCACCAACATCGCCACCCAATCCTCCTTCCCGCTGATCGTCGCCGTCGGAATGACCTTCGTCATCCTCACCGGGGGAATCGACCTTTCTGTCGGGTCGGTGTTCGCTCTCGGCGGGGTGCTGGCCGCCTACGGTTCGAGTCTCGGAGTGTGGGGCGCTCTGCTCCTGCCGCTGTTGGTCTGCGGAGCGATCGGCCTGTTGCAGGGGCTGCTCGTGGCCTACGCCAAGATGGCGCCGTTCATTGTCACGCTGGCGGGCTTGTTGGCTGTACGCGGTCTCGTTCTCGCGATCACGGCGGGGGGATCGAACACGCCGCTCGTGAAGGATGCCACCTTCAGCGCCATCGGTCAGGGAGGGGTTTTCGGAATCCACTGGACCGTGATTGTCGCCATCGCCGCCGTCGCGGTCGGGACGGTTGTGCTTACGCGCACCCGCGGAGGCCAGGCGATCTTCGCTGTCGGCGGCTCGGAGAGCGCATCGACGTTCATGGGCCTCCCCGTCGCCAGGGTGAAGCTGACCGTCTACATCGTGAGCGGACTGTGCGCCGGCCTCGCCGGCGCACTCAACGCTAGCTATTCGTCGTCTGGGGTTCCGACTGTCGGAGTCGGGCTCGAGCTCAGCGCGATCTCGGCGGTCGTGATCGGCGGAACGCTACTCGTGGGCGGCCGAGGCAGCCTCGTCGGAACGCTCGCCGGGGTGCTGCTGCTCAGCGTCATTCAAAACATGATCAACCAGGTCGGCTCGTTGTCGTCGTCAGTGCAGTCCGTGGTGTCTGGGGTGTTCCTCGCGATCGTTGTCGTGATCCAGACCGTTCTATCCCGCACGCAGCGCCTATAGACCACTACACGCACCAGGAAAGGGAGATACCCATGACGGTATCGAGGGTCGACACCATCGCAGAACCGACGGTCGACGTGGCCGATTCGGAGGTCGTGGCGGTCGTACATGCGCTCTACTCCGACGGAATCTCGGCGCTGAAGGGAGCTCTGTCGGTCGAATGGGCCGATCAGCTTCGTGAAGACATCGACATCGCCCTCGCCGAGGCGCTCTCGCGGAAGGACGGCGCGGTCGGGCGCGGTCCGAGCCGCTACTACGTTGAAATGCATCCGGAACAGATCCGCGGATGGCTCGAACTCGTCGATCATCCGTGGGTGCGGAGCGTGTGTCAAGCGGTGCTCGGTCCGCACTACCAGATCGTCGAACTCGGTTTCGACATCCCGGGCCCCGGCGCGATGAACCAACCGTGGCATCGGGACTTCCCTATGCCGGAGGAGACCCGGGCCACCGGTCGTCTCACGTCGCTCGCCTTCAACGCCACGGCGGTCGACACCGCCGAAGACATGGGTCCGTTCGAGATCGCCCCCACCACCCAATGGGACCTGCCCGAGGGATTCGAGCACGAGATGTTTCCGGCGAAGTCGCTCTACGAACGATACGAGGGCCTGGCCCAACGCAAGTTCCCGCACCGCGGCGACCTCTCCGTTCGGTCTGCATTGACCATCCACCGAGGAACGAAGAACGAGTCACAGAAGTCGCGACCCGTGCTGGTTCTCGGTGTCGATGCTCCCGGGGCGGGAAACGCAGAGGCTCACGATATGGCTGTGACGAGGACCTTCTACGACAGCCTGCCCCAGAGGATTCGCGATCACCTCGTGTGTCCCATCGTCGACACCCTCACCCCGATCACTCAGAAGCACAGCATCGAGGGACTGATGATGGGCGAGGCCTGAGGCACTGACTTCCCGACGCATGAGGAAGCCATCCGACCGAGGTCCCCGCAGCGATCAATTGACATCCTGTTGGTGGTGCGGATACCGTGTGCTCACGGACTGAACAGGTCTGAACAGGTGCATTCCCGGTGAATGCACGTGCGAATCGCTTAACTCGCCAGGAGGCTTTCAGTGAGCACGATCGACACCGCCCGCGAATCACGCGGAATCGAACTCAACGGCATCAACACGATCGACGATTCGGAACGCAAAGGCCGCGCCTCCAGCCTGTTCTGGCCGTGGTTCGGGGCGAACGTGTCGGTGCTCGGGATCGGCTACGGCGCGTTTGTGCTCGGCTTCGGCATCTCGTTTTGGCAGGCGGCACTCGTCGGGGTGATCGGCATCGTCGTGTCCTTCCTGCTCTGCGGCATCGTGGCGCTCGCTGGCAAACGCGGCTCCGCACCGACCATGGTGCTCAGCCGGGCGACCTTCGGTGTGCGCGGTGCCCGGGTTCCCGCGGTGCTGTCCTGGGTGCTCACGGTGGGCTGGGAGACCGCGCTCACCGCGCTGGCCGTGCTCGCGACATCCACTGTCTTCACCGAACTGGGCTGGGATGGCGGGATCGCCACAAAGATCGTGGCACTCATCGTCGTCGCGGCACTCATCGTCGCGGCAGGGGTCGTTGGTTTCGACCTGATCATGCGGTTGCAGGTATGGATCACGGTGGTCACCGGCGTGCTCACGGTGCTCTACATCGTGCTCGCCCTGCCGAAGATCGACCTCGGGACGATTGCTGCCCTTCCCGCGGGGAGTCCACAGTCCGTGATCGGTGCGCTCGTGCTCGTGCTCACCGGTTTCGGGCTCGGCTGGGTGAACCTGGCCGCCGACTACTCGCGCTATCTGCCACGAGCGACGAGGAGCTCCGGTGTGGTGGGTTGGACGGCCTTCGGTGCCTCGGTCGCGCCCGTCGTGCTGATCGTCTTCGGGCTCCTGCTCGCGGGATCGTCCGCGAAGCTCGGGAGCGCGATCGGGCTGGATCCGATCGGAGCGTTGACCACGATCCTGCCGGTGTGGTTCCTCATCCCGTTCGCGCTCGTCGCCGTGCTGGGTCTCGTCGGCGGCGCCGTGCTCGACATCTACTCCTCCGGGCTCGCCCTGCTGAGCGCCGGCATCCGGATCCCGCGAGCCGCCGCAGCCGGGATCGACGGAGTGGTGATGATCGTCGGGGCTGCGATCGTGGTGTTCTTCGCGACGAGCTTCATCGGACCGTTCCAGGCCTTCCTGGTGACCCTCGGCGCTCCGACCGCGGCCTGGGCGGGCATCATGGTCGCCGACGTGCTCCTTCGTCGCAGGGACTACGCCGCTTCCGAACTGTATTCGTCGACGGGACGCTACGGCGACATCCGCTGGCTTCCCATCGGGCTCATCGTGCTCGGGACAGCGCTCGGCTGGGGGCTCGTCACCAACAGTTTCGGGGTGCCGTCCTGGCTCAACTGGCAGGGCTACCTGCTCGGTCCGTTCGGCCTCGGCGGGCGCGCGGGCCCGTTTGCCTACGCCAACCTCGGCGTGCTCGTGGCGCTCCTCGTCGGCTTCGTCGGCATCCTGGTCTTCGGTCGCGGTGCCATCCGACGCCAGGAGGCGCTGCCGCTCGAGGAGCCCGTCGAAACCGCCGCACGATGACCGAACCCTGGCTCGTCGTGATCGACATGCAGGCGGTGTTCGGCGAGCCGGCCAGTGCCTGGTTCACTCCGGGGTATCCCGCCATCGAGCCGACCGTGCAGCGACTGGTGGAGCACTTCGGCGAGCGGGTCGTGCTCACCCGGTTCATCGCCCCGGAGCATCCCACTGGCGCCTGGCGGCCGTACTACGACCAGTGGCCGTTCGCTCTCGTGCACCACACCGATCCGCTCTACGAGTTGATGCCCGCCTTCGCCGGCACGGACCACGTGGTGATCTCCCGTACGACCTTCGGTAAGTGGGGCGACGAGCTCTCCACGATCATCGGACCGGATGCTGCGGTGGTGATCGCCGGCGTATCGACCGACTGTTGCGTGCTCTCGACCGCGCTCGCCGCGGCGGATGCGGGGGTACGGGTGCTCGTGGCAGCCGACGCCTGCGCCGGCCTGAGCGACGCCGATCATCGGCGCGCGCTCGAGGCGATGGCGCTCTACGGTCCTCTGATCGAGATCACGACCGCCGGCGCGGTGCTCTCATGACATTCAGCGGTGCGAGGGTCTCCGGGCTCAAGCATCAGCAGATCGCCCGCATTCTCAGCGACGAGATCCGTGCGGGGCAGGTCGCCTTCGGACTCCAGCTGCCCGGCGAGACGACCCTCGCCGCACGGTTCTCGGTGAGCCGCAACACCGTGCGCGCCGCGCTCACCGAACTCGGTCGGGCCGGCCTGATCAGCACCCGCTCCGGCAAGGGCTCGTTCGTCACCTTTGACGGTCGACCGCTCAACGTGCGGCTCGGCTGGGCGCGCGCTCTCCAGGAGCAGGGGCTCGACACGACCGTTCGGGTGCTGCGCGCCGAGGGCGTGGAGGATGCCGCGCTCGCCACACTTCTCGGGGAACCGAGCGAACAGTTCATCGCGATTGATCGCCTGCGTTCGATAGTGGGTGGACCGGTGATCTCCTACGAAAGGTCGCGGGTGCGGGCGACTCCCCGGGTTGCCGACGCCGTCGCGGCAGGCAAGGCGACGGGGTCATTGACCCGAATGCTGCTCGAGGCCGACCTTGTCGCATCCACCGGAGAGCAGTGGGTGGAGGTGCGGATGCTCGATGCCACCGAGGCCACGCTACTCACCCGAGCGCCCGGGGCGGCCTTCCTCTGGTCGCGCTGCGTCACCCGGAACGCGGTGGGCGAGCTGGTGGAGCATGTGGAGAGCCTGCTCGATCCCGCGCACTTCAGCCTGCACTTCCAGTTCTCCGCGCACGAGTGACGGCGGGGGATGCGCGGGCGTCTGGCTCCTCGCGGAGGGAGACATGCACTCTCACGGACGTGTCAGGGACTCCCAGAGGGAGTCGTTACTCCCGCCGGGAGGCATCGACGCCGCCGGGAAGTCGTCTTGTCGAGTCGGCTGGGCCGACTACGGCTGCAGCCGGTGCATCGCCCAGGCGCCGTCGACAGCAGTGAAGACCAGCCGGTCGTGCAGGCGCGAGGTGCGTCCCTGCCAGAACTCGATCCGACTCGGCGTTACCCGGAATCCGCCCCAGTGCTCGGGTCTCGGCACGACCGAGCCTTCCGGATAGAGCGCTTCGAGCGCGCGCATCCGGTCTTCGAGCAGTTGGCGCGAAGCGACAGGCTCTGACTGTTCGCTCGCGAGCGCGGCGAGCCGGGACCCGCGCGGACGGGCGGCGAAGTAACGGTCGGAGGTGGCGGTATCCGTGCGCTGGGCGACACCGCGCACGATGACCTGCCGGGTGAGCTGGTACCAGGGGAACAGCAGCGACACGGCAGGATGCGCGGTGAGCGACCGACCCTTGTGCGACCGGTAGTTCGTCACAAACTCGAAGGCTCCGCCGTCGAGGCCCTTGAGCAGCACCGTGCGGCTGCTCGGCGTGCCGTCGGCATCCACCGTGCTCAGCACCATCGCATTCGGCTCGAAGATCTGGGCATCCTCGGCGGCAGAGAGCCAGGTGGCGAACTGGGCCATCGGGTCGCGGAGCGCCATCGACTCCGAGAGGCCGAGCGATCCGTAATCCGTGTGCCGTTCGAGTGAGCTCATGAGCCGATCCTAGGCATCTCGGCTGGATCGGCTACCGGAAGATGATCGTGCGAGCCCCGTCGCGCAGCACGCGGTTCTCGGCGAACCACTTCACCGCCTGGGTGAGGGTGCGCGACTCCTCGTCCTGCCCGATCGCCCTGAGTTCCGATGGGCTCCGCGAGTGATCGACCCGCACGACGTTCTGCTCGATGATCGGCCCCCCGTCGAGTTCGCTCGTCACGAAATGGGCCGTCGCGCCGATGAGCTTCACCCCGCGGGCGTGAGCCTGTCGGTACGGGTTGGCACCGGTGAACCCCGGCAGGAAGGAATGGTGGATGTTGATGATGCGCCCCGACAATCGCTCACAGAGTGCCGGTGACAGCACCTGCATGTACCGCGCCAGCACCACGAGCTCGATGTCGAAGCGCTCGACCGCATCGAGAATGCGGTCTTCGAACGCGAGCTTCTGGCCTTCGGATGTCACGGGGTGCGACTCGAACGGGACGCCGTAGAACGCGGCGAGGCCGCCGAGATCGGGATGGTTGCTCAGCACGAGAGGAAGTTCGACCGGGAGCTGCCCGGCCCGCTCACGGAACAACAGGTCGTTGAGGCAGTGGGCGGCGGTGGAGACCAGGACGAGGGTGCGCAGCGGGCGACCCACGACATCCAGGTTCCAGGTTGCGCCGTAACGCGCGGTCACCGGTGCGATCGCGGACTCGAAGGCGTCGCGGTCCACGGTGGTCTCCACCTGCAGCCGCATGAAGAAGGTGCCGGTGTCGTCACTCGAGAACTGTTGCGATTCGGTGATGTTTCCACCGGCGTTCACTATCGCCCCGCTGATTGCGTGCACGATGCCGGGGCGGTCGGAGCAGACGAGGGTCAACACCCAGTGGGTCGATTGCGCGAGAGTCACCCGCTTAGGCTATTCCCTCGCCTGCCCGTACCCTGAAGACGATGCCGCATGAACCGCGGTGTCCCGCCACTTCCTCGAACGGATTCCCGGTCTCGTGACCGCGCCACCAACGACACCTCCCTTTCCCTACTTCGCCCTCGTTACCGTCGCTGTGGCGATCTTCCTCAGCGTGACCACCGAGATGCTCCCCACCGGGCTCTTGCCCGAGATGAGCGCAGAACTCCGGGTCAGCGAGTCGCTGATCGGAATCACCGTGTCGGTCTTCGCCTTCACCGTCGTGCTCTCGAGCGCTCCGCTCACGGCCCTGACCCGGCGCATCCCGAGACACACGCTCGTTGTAGCCGTGCTACTGCTCTTGGCCGTGAGCACGGTGGCCACGGCCGCCGCCCCGAGCTACGGCGTGCTGGTGGGAGCGCGGATCGTCGGCGGCCTCGCCCACGGGGTGTTCTGGTCGGTGGTCGGGGCCTACTCGGCCTATCTCGTGCCGCGTCACCAGGTCGGCCGCGCCGTCTCGATCACGTTGGGCGGAGGTTCGCTCGCCTTTGTGCTTGGAGTGCCGCTCGGAACCGCCCTCGGCCAGGCCGTCGGCTGGCGGGCGAGCTTCTTCGTGCTCGGCGGTCTGCTCATCGTCGGCGCAGGGTTCGTCTACCGCTTCCTGCCGCGCGTGGACCATCTCGCCGGCGCGGGTATCGTCGGTACGGCGACCGGAGGCATCACCGTGCTCGACGAGCGATTGCGCCCGTCGAGCGCCCCTCGCCGGGAGCATTCGGTGACAGCCGTGGTCTTCGTATGCGTGATCACCGCGATCATCATGATCGGCGAGTATTCGTTCTACACCTACGTCGCCCCGTTCCTCACGCGCGCGGTCGGCCTCGACGCTTCGGCGGTCAGCCCGGCCCTCTTCGCATTCGGGGTCGCGGGGGCACTGTCGCTCGTCCTGGTCGCTCTCCTGCTCGGTCGCCGGCCGCGGATCGGGGTGATGGTCGCGCTTGTCGCACTACTGGGATCGGTGCTCGTCCTCGGAATTGCGCCGAGCGTGCTGTCCGTCTCGCTGCCGGCGTTCGTGCTCTGGGGGCTCGCCATCGGAATCCTTCCGCCGCTGCTTCAGACGCGGATGCTGCACGCCGCCCCGGCAGGCATCCGCGACACGGCCAGCGCGTTCTACACGACCGCATTCAACGTCGGTATCGGCGGAGGGGCGCTCCTCGGGGCGGTGCTCCTCGGCTCGCTCGGGCTCGGCTCTCTGCCCTTCGTTTTTGCGGGAATCCTCCTCGTGTCGATCGTGCTGGTACTTGTCTCGGACGCCCTATTGCGCCAGCGCCCGCCTCGCCGGGTGCTCGACCACTGAAGAAGCACCGTCGCGGCGGGGTTGCGCCTGCTCGCGGCGGCGCAATGGTGTCGCGGCGGGGGTCATGACTCCCGCCGGGAGGATCTTTTCCCGCCGGGAGGCCGTTTCCGCAGCGGAAGCCGCACCGCAGCGTCACCACAGCCACCACGCCCGCGCCGGATGCCGGATGCGCCGCGGGGCGCCGCCCGATACACTTGGCGTGTCACGACTGGCGTTCGGATGGGCATCCATCAGGGAGTGACTTCCTTTCAAGTTTCGGCCGTTCGCCTGGGCCGAACCGGATGACCTTTTTCCTGATCCGGTCGAGCCACGAGGAGCCATCCCGATGTCCAACACCTTCAATTCCCCGCTCGGTGACGTCGACCCGGAGATCGCCCGGGTTCTCGAGCAGGAGCTCGACCGCCAGCGCGGCACCCTCGAGATGATCGCCAGCGAGAACTTCGTGCCGCGCGCGGTGCTCGAGGCTCAGGGGTCCGTGCTCACCAACAAGTACGCCGAGGGCTATCCCGGGCGTCGCTACTACGGCGGTTGCGAGTTCGTGGATGTCGCGGAATCCCTCGCCATCTCACGGGCGAAGAGCCTGTTCGGGGCGGCCTATGCCAACGTGCAGCCGCACTCCGGGGCATCCGCAAACGCCGCCGTGCTCGCCGCGATCGCCAGTCCCGGCGATCGTCTTCTCGGGCTCGAATTGGCCCATGGTGGTCACCTCACGCACGGCATGAAACTCAACTTCTCGGGCAAGCTCTACGAGGCACATGCTTACGGCGTTGATCCGCAAACCTTCCTGATCGACATGGATGCGGTGCGCCAGAAGGCGCTGGAGACCCGCCCGCAGGTGCTGATCGCCGGGTGGAGCGCCTACCCGCGCCAGCTCGACTTCGCCGCCTTCCGTGCCATCGCCGACGAGGTCGGCGCCACCCTCTGGGTCGACATGGCGCACTTCGCCGGGCTCGTCGCGGCGGGACTCCACCCGAATCCCGTGCCGCACGCGCACGTCACCTCCTCCACTGTGCACAAGACCATCGGCGGCCCGCGTTCCGGCTTCATCCTCACGAATGAACTCGAGCTCCAGAAGAAGATCAATTCGAACGTGTTCCCCGGACAGCAGGGCGGACCTCTCATGCACGTGATCGCCGCCAAAGCGACCGCGTTCAAGCTCGCCGCAGAACCGGAGTTCACCGACCGCCAGCAGCGCACCATCCGCGGCGCCCAAATCCTCGCCGAGCGTCTGACGGCCTCCGATGCCACGGCGGCTGGAATCGATGTGCTCACCGGAGGCACCGATGTGCACCTCGTCCTCGTCGACCTGCGAAAGGCGGCCATCCACGGCCAGGAGGCGGAAGACATCCTGCACTCGGTCGGCATCACCGTGAACCGCAATGCCGTGCCGTTCGACCCGCGGCCGCCGATGACGCCATCGGGCGTACGTATCGGCACCTCGGCGCTTGCAACCCGCGGATTCGGCGATGAGGAGTTCACCGAGGTCGCCGACATCATCGCGGCGGCCCTGCTTCCGACTCCGGATGTCGCGGCTCTCCGAGCACGCGTGCTGAAGCTCACCGACGGGTACCCGCTCTACCCGGGCCTCGTGTCACCCGCGACCTGGGCCTGACCTCCGTCCCTGCCGCGCACGCTGACGGTCTCGACACGGCCGCAGCGCAAGCGGCAGTGGCGCGACCCGAAGAACCATGAAAGGACCGGACCCGTGACCGCAGTGCGCATGGACGGCGTCGCTACCGCGGCCGCCGTCAAGAACGAGCTCGTCGGCCGCATCGAGGCGCTCAAGGCCCGCGGCATCCATCCCGGGCTCGGTACCCTGCTCGTGGGCAGCGACCCGGGTTCGCTCTCGTATGTGGCCGGCAAGCACCGGGACAGCCTCGAGCTCGGAATCGAGTCGATCCGCGTCGACCTGCCGGCGGAGGCGACAGAGGCGGAGGTGCGTGCCGCCATCCGGGATCTCAACCTGAACCCGGCGGTGACCGGCTACATCATCCAGTTGCCGTTGCCCGCGGGCATCGACGAGAACGCGATGCTCGAGCTGATGGACCCGGCCAAAGACGCGGACGGACTCCACCCGGTGAACCTCGGCCGACTGGTGCTCGGCGTCAATGGTGTCACCGATTCACCGTTGCCCTGCACCCCGGCCGGTCTCCTGGAGATGCTGCGGCGCCACGACGTGCCGATCGCGGGCAAGCATGTTGTCGTGATCGGCCGCGGCCTCACCGTCGGCCGCCCGCTCGGCCTCCTGCTCACCACCAAGGGGGTGGATGCCACGGTCACCCTCACCCACTCGCGCACTGTCGACCTCGCCTCCGAAGTGCGCCACGCCGACATCGTGATCGCGGCGGTCGGCGTGCCCGGCCTCGTGAAGGCCGACTGGGTGAAGCCCGGAGCCGCCGTTCTCGATGTGGGTATCACCCGCATGGTCAACCCTGACTCGGGCAAGGCGAAGCTGATCGGTGACATCGACGCCGCTGTGGCCGAGGTGGCGGGCTTCCTGTCTCCGGTGCCCGGGGGTGTCGGACCGATGACGCGGGCCATGCTCATGCACAACGTGGTCGCGGCGGCCGAACGGCGGTGAGCGACACCGGCCGCACCCGACCGACCCGCATGACGGAGAAGTTCGTCTCCCCGGATCCCGAAGCTCTCACCGCGTTGGTTCGCGATGCGCGGGTCGGTCACTTCGCCTTCGTGGAAGACGGGCGGCCGCGTGTGCTTCCGATCGCAATCGTGACGGATGGCGCGCACATCCTGTTGCACGGATCCACCGGCTCGCACTGGCTGCGGCTGCTCGCCACCGGCATCCCCGTCGCGCTCTCGGTGACGGCGATCGACGGCCTCGTGTTCGCCCGTTCGGCCTTCGAATCGTCGATGACCTACCGCAGCGCGGTGCTCTTCGGAAGCTGCGCGCCGGTAACCGACCCGGTCGCCGCCCTCGACATCGTGACCGATGGGCTCCTCCCCGGGCGTGTCGCCGAACTGCGCCGCCCTTCGGCGAAGGAACTCGCGGCGACCCTCGTGTTGCGGATGACGGTGGACGAATGGACCCTCAAGGTGTCCGACGGGTGGCCCGAAGACGGGCCGACGGATGTCGCAGGCCCGGCCTGGGCGGGCATCCTGCCGCTCTCCACGGGGTACACGGAGGCCCTCCCTGCCCCGGACCTGGCGCCCGGAATTCCGCAGCCGGATTCAGTTCGCCGCCTCCTCGAAGGCCGGTGACTCACTCGCCGACGAAGCCGATGGTGCAGGTGTAGCCGGTCGCGGACTGGCTCGGATCCCAGCCGGGTACGCCGGCGACCGTGGTCTTCGCCGCCTCCGTCAACGTCACCCTGCAGGCCTCGATGGTTGACTTCGAATCGGGCGGCACCGAGAAGCCGAACAGCGCGTTCTTCCACTTGGTCGGGTCGGGGCCCGGGATGCCGCTCTCGAAGTCGGCGATCGCGCGAACACTGCCTGAGGTCGACCAGGCATAGCCGCTGGTGCAGGTCAGGGTGGGATCGATGGGGGCGATGCCGGCGCCGGCGGCGGACTGGCCTGAATACTGGTTGCCGAAGGTGACATCGATGGGGTCGCGGAAGGTCTTGCCGGGGACACTCGACACCAGGTCGATCGGCATGAGGATGCTGCCGTTGGCCGCGAGAGTCTCGGCAGTCACCGGGGTGACTCCAACACCCGAACCGCAGGCGCTGACGAACTCGCTCACCAGGGGCTTCGCGGAACGGTCGCTGTAGGGCAGCGGCTGCCGGGCCCGGAGTTCGATCGCGATGGTGTTGCCGGTTTTATCCCGCACGTTCGCCGAGATCGTGAAGAGCAGGTCCTTGGCCGGGGGAGGCGCGCTCGCGGTGGCCGACGGAGACGGCGATGTCGAGGGGGACGCGGTCGGAGCCGCAGTGGTCGACGATCCGCTGCAGCCTGCGAGGATGCCGACGAAGAGGGTGCCGGTGATGGCACCGATGATCGAGGTGGCTTTCACTCGTGTCTCCTGCGGGTTTGGGGGATCAGTTCTCGCGGGAGGCTCCCTGCGCGGCCGTCACCACGAAAATATCGGGCTGGCCAAGCCCATGTTCCGCGAATGCGCCCTCGATCGCAACCCGAAGGCGGGAAAGGTCAGCCGAGCGGATGAGGGCGATCGCCGCCCCGCCGAAGCCACCGCCGGTCATGCGGGCCCCGATGGCGCCGTTGGACTGCGCGGTCTCCACGGCGAGGTCGAGCTCACGCACGGAGATTTCGAAATCGTCGCGCATGGAGCGGTGGGAGGCATCGAGCAGGTCACCGATGCCCATCGGCCCGATGTCCCGGAGCACGGCGACGGTATCGAGCACGCGTTGGTTCTCTGTGACCACATGGCGAACGCGGCGGAAGGTCACGTCATCGAGGATCGTCCGGGCGCGGGGGAGGTCGTCGACGCTCACGTCGCGCAGGGACTCGACCCCGAGCATCCGCGCTCCGAGTTCGCAGGAGGCCCGGCGCTCGGCATAGCCGCCGGTCGAATGGTCGTGGCTCACCCCGGTGTCGATGATGAGCAGCACCAGCCCCGCTGCGGTGAGCCCGAGGTCGATGATCTCGGATGTGAGGCTGCGGCAGTCAAGGAAGACCGCGCTGTCCTTCTGGCCGAGCAGCGACGCGGACTGGTCCATGATGCCGGTGGGGGCGCCGACCACCACGTTTTCGGCACGCTGGCCGACCTGTGCAAGCACCGGGCGGGAGAGGGTCAGTCGCCAGACGTCGTTGAGGGCGATCGCGACCGCACTTTCGATGGCGGCTGAGGAGGAGAGCCCCGCTCCCACCGGAACGTCGGACTCGACGAAGATGTCCACGCCGGTCACGGCGGACAGGTCGGCTCCGTGTTCGCTGAGCGCCCAGGCGACGCCGAGCGGATACGCGCTCCAGCCGTGCAACGTTCCGGGGGCGAGCTCGGCGAGCGGGATCTCCACGACCTCGTCGGCGAAGGAACTCGCGACCCGGATCATCCGGTCGTCCCGCAGCCCGAGCGCCACGACCGTTCGCCGGTCGATCGCGAAGGGCAGCACGAAGCCGAGGTTGTAGTCGGTGTGCTCGCCGATGAGATTCACCCGGCCCGGAGCCGACCACTGTCCCGCCGGCTCATAGCCGTAGAGCGCGAGGAATTTCGCCTGGACGTCGTCTCGGATGTCCATTGCGGTCACTGGGGGTCCTGTACTCGAGTGAGGGCATCCCGCAGGAAGCCGGCCGTCTGTTCGGGGGTGACATCGCCGATCCAGGCGCCCATCGCGGCCTCCGAACCAGCGAGATACTTCAGTTTGCTTTCCGCCCGGCGGGGCGAGGTGACCTGGAGCATCAGGCGGATGTCGTCACGTCCGGTCGTCACCGGCGCCTGGTGCCACGCCGCGATATAGGGCGTCGGGCTGTCGTAGAGCTCGTCGACGCCGCGCAGCAGTCGGAGGTACAGACCGGCGAGCTCGTCGCGCTCCTCTCCAGAGGTCGCCGCGAAGTCGGGCACGTGACGGTGCGGCAGCAGATGAACCTCGATCGGCCAGCGCGCGGCGAAGGGCACGAACGCGGTCCAGTGCTCCCCGCGCAGGACGACCCGCCCGGAGGCGGACTCGAACTCCAGGATCGCCGCGAACAGGGCCGGTCCGAAACGCCCGATCGAGTCGAGCAGTCGGGTCGTTCGCGGCGTGATGTACGGATAGGCGTAGATCTGGCCGTGCGGATGCCGCAGGGTCACGCCGATGGCCTCGCCCCGGTTCTCGAAGGGGAAGACCTGCTGCACGCCGGGCATCGCCGACAACACCTCGGTGCGGTCGGCCCAGGCCTCGATCACCGTCCGGGCGCGGGAGCGGCTCAGGCTGCCGAACGCCCCTTCGTGCTCGGGGCTGAACGAGATGACCTCGCAGCGCCCGATCGACGGAAGGCTGCGGCCGAGGCCGATGTCGGTGAGTTCCGCGCTGTCGAAGGGTGCCGCGATGTCCGGGCCGAAGCTGGGGGAGCGGTTCTCGATGACGGCGACGTCGTAGTCGTCCGGAATCTCTGAGGGATTCGAGGCGCTCGCCGGGCCGAGCGGGTCCTGGTCGGCTGGCGGCAGGAACACCCGGTTCTGGCGCGCGGCCGCGATGGAGATCCATTCGCCGGTGAGTGGATCCTGGCGCATCCGGGCCGTTTCCGGCCGCGGGTCGAGAGCACGGGCATCCGGGGCACGATCCGGCAGAAGCGTGCTGTCGGCATCGTCGAAGTAGATGAGTTCGCGACCATCGGCAAGCCGGTATTCGCGTTTGACGATCGGTGACATGGCGACTCTCTAGAGGGACGGTGTTCGAAACAACAGCACGTTACCCGCGATTGACAAGAAATCGCAAGTAATCGAAGATAAGCCCATGGTCGAAGTCTCCGCCCGTCCGCCTGCTGCGGCCCGTCGCGAGCAGATCCTGACGATCGTCGAGGAGCGGGGCTTCGTCAGGGTGGCGCAGCTGAGCCGGTTCTTCGGCATCTCGGAGGTCACCGTTCGAGCGGACCTTGACGCGCTCGCCGGGGTGAGCGCGGTGCAACGGGTGCACGGCGGGGCGGTGGCGGCGCCCCGGTCGCTCGGACTCGAGCGCACGTTCGAGCAATCGATGCTCGCGGGTTCGCACGAGAAGGCGCGCATCGGGCGCACGGCCGCGGCGCTCGTGCGGTCGCACCAGGCGATCGTGCTGGATGTCGGCACGACCACGACAGCAATCGCTTCCGCCCTACTCGATCGCGACGACCTGCAGGGGGTCGTCGTGATCACCAACGCGCTGAACATTGCGCTGCTCCTCGAATCCGTGATCCCTCGGTTCACCGTCGTCGTCACCGGCGGCACGGTGCGGCCGCTGCAACACTCGCTCGTCGACCCGCTCGCCGGGGTGGTCTTCGACCGCGTCCGCGCCGACCTCGCCTTCATCGGCTGCAGCGGAGTGGACGCCGTCGCGGGCATCACCAACATCAACCTCCCGGAGGCCGATCTCAAGCGACGGATGCTCGCGGCATCCGCCCGCACCGTCGTGGTGGCCGACAGTTCGAAACTGGGCGTCGTCCAGCAGAGCCGCGTCGCGCCGATCGGAGAGATCCACACGCTCATCACCGGGGCGGAGGCCGATGCGCATGAACTCGAGCAGCTTGCGGCCACCGGAGTCGACATCGTGCTGGCTCGCTAGGCTGACCGCATGCGTGCCCCCACCGGAATACAGTTCGCCCTTTCGAAGGCCACCCCCCACGGCGAGGCCGTCGCGGTGATCACCGAAGTGGCGGCATCCCTTCGCGTGCTCTCGATCGGCGGGGTCGACCTGACCGAGCCGTATGGCGAGCAGGTGGTGCCGCCGTTCGGCGACGGCATTGTGCTCGTGCCGTGGCCCAATCGGGTTGAAGATGGCCGGTGGATGCATGAGGGCACCGCGCAGGTGCTCGACATCACCGAACCCGTGCTTCATAATGCGCTGCACGGACTGTTGCGCGACCGCCCCTACTCGGTTGTCGACCACACCGCGGATGCCGTGACGCTGGCCGCAACGGTGCATCCGACCCGGGGATACCCGTTCATGCTCGACACGACGGTGCGGTACGAACTCGTGGACGACGGCATCCTCGTCACCCACGGGGTGACCAACGTCGGAGCGAACCGCGCGCCGTACGCCGTCGGATCGCATCCGTTCCTGCGCCTCGGCGAGGTGCCGACTTACGAACTCAGCCTGACCGTGGCGGCCGGGACGCGCTTCGAGACGGATGCCCGGCTCAACCCGATCCGCGAGACAACCGTCGACGGCACGGAGTACGACCTGCGCGGCGGCCGACTGGTGGCCGGTCTCGACCTGGACGACGCCTTCGGCGGGGTGACCTCCGTGGACGGCGTGAGCCGGCATCGTCTCACCGCGCCGGACGGCCGTTTCGTCGAGCTGTGGCAGGAGTCGGACTTCGCCTACGTGCAGGTGTTCACGACCCGCATCTTCCCGAAGGACGGCGGTCTCGGAACCGCGATCGCCGTCGAGCCGATGACCGCGCCGCCGAACGCCTTCAACAGCGGACAGGGCTTGCGCTGGCTCGAACCGGGCGAGAGCTGGTCGGGTTCCTGGGGCATCCGCTACTCTGGGAGGAACGAAGGGGAGTAGTTCCCTCGCGCCGGGTCGAGACGACCGGCGTAGTCGGGAGTATCGACATACTGGCGGGTCACGACGACCGGCCCGGTACCCCACCGAAGCGGCGCATGTCGTCGCAGCGGCGAACGAGACCTTCGGTCACACAGGAACCAGGGGCGAGCCCCCGAACTTCCACGACCGAAAGGAACCCCGTGAGCGCCACGCACCCGGACTCTTCCACTGCCCCCTCGCCCGCCGACCTGCGCCGTTGGCGCCAGTACCTCGCCGACGAGAAGGCCGAGGCCGCCGTCTATCACGATCTCGCCGGACGTCGTACCGGGGAAGAGCGCGAAATCCTGCTTGCGCTTGCCGAGGCCGAGGGGCGACACGAACAACACTGGTTCGACCTGCTCGGGGACCAGCTCGGCAAGCCGCGCCGCGGAGATGTCCGCACCCGGTTTCTCGGTCTCCTGGCCCGCCGATTCGGCTCGGTCTTCGTGCTCGCCCTCGCCCAGCGGGCCGAAGTGCGCTCGCCCTACGAGTCGGATTCGGATGCCACGGCCGCCATGGCCGCCGACGAACGCATCCACGCCGAGGTGGTCCGTGGGCTCGCCGAGCGCGGACGCAACCGGCTCTCCGGCACATTCCGCGCGGCCGTGTTCGGGGCGAACGATGGACTCGTGTCGAACCTCGCGCTGGTGATCGGCATCAGCGCGAGCGGTGTGCCCAACAGTGTCGTGCTCCTCACCGGTGTGGCCGGTCTGCTCGCCGGAGCCCTGTCGATGGGCGCGGGGGAGTACGTGTCCGTGCGCTCCCAGCGGGAGCTGCTCGAGGCGTCAACACCCGATCCGGAGAGCAACCGTGCGCTTCGTCATCTCGATGTGGACGCCAACGAACTGGCCCTGGTGTATCGGGCGCGCGGCATGGACGCGGCGGCGGCGGCGGCCAGAGCATCCGCCGTGCTCGACAAGGACAGCCTGCACGACCACAGCCTCGCCGGGCACAGTACCGCCGGCCACAGTACCGCCGGCCACAGTACCGCTGGGCACAGTGGCCCGGTCGACAGCCACGAGGCCGTCGGCACCGGTTTCGGTGCCGCCATCTCCAGCTTCCTGTTCTTCGCCTCGGGCGCGATCATCCCCGTGCTCCCCTACCTGTTCGGCTTGCAGGGGGTCGTCGCCCTCCTGGTCGCGGCGGTGCTGGTCGGTCTCGCGCTGCTCGCCACCGGTGCCGTCGTCGGGTTGCTCTCCGGCGGGCCGCCCCTTCGTCGTGCGCTTCGCCAGCTCGGCATCGGGTTCGGCGCCGCGGCGGTGACCTACCTGCTCGGCCTGTTGTTCGGTACGGCAGCGGGCTGATCGAGGGCGTGTCGCATGCGGTTCCCCGCCCTGAGCAATCCCGTGGCGGGGGACGCGCCCACTCGCGGCGGCGTAACGGGCTCGTGGCGGGAGGCGTGACTCCCTCCGCGAGGCGTTATCCCCGCCGCGGCGTCGTGCGGCGGCGTGAGACCGGTCAGGGTGCGCGCAACCCGGGGCACGCCCCGGCGGACGATCACGTCTCAGGGCGTGAGGATGCGCACCCGGCTGAGTGCGAAGACCGCGAATCCGAACAGCACGGTGACGGCCGCGATCCCGAGAGAGTAGGCCGCCACCGATCCGTAGCCCGTCGCCGGGTCGAGGAAGGGGTACGGCACCCAGCCATCCGTCGCGCCACGAATCAGGATCACCACGAGCCACACGATCGGGTAGATGAGCACCATCCAGATCTCCCTGTACGAGAGCACCCTGCGGTCGGCGAACAACACCCAGTCGACGAGAGCGTAGATCGGGATGACGATGTGCAGAATGTTGCTCGACCAGATCAGGTTGAAGGAATCGCCGAGCGCAGCTCCTGCGAGCAGGGTGTTGTATACGAGTCCGACGATCACGATGATCGTTGTCGCGACCGCGCGCAGGGAGATGACCCAGTCTGGCTGCTTCCTGCCGGTGAGGATGAAGAAGGCCGAGGCGAGGAAGGCGACCATCGTGATGAGATTGCTCTGGATCGTGAAGTATCCGAAGAAGTTGAACGGATTGATCGTGGCGCGACCGGCGGTGTAGGCGAATTGCCCGATCACCGCGGCGAGGATCGCGAGTCCGGCCCCGAGCCGCAGTAGTCCGAATAATCGCCTCACGAATGCCCGCCATTTCCACAGGAGCGGCCGGGTGCCGCCCGTCGACACGAGAGTATCGCAGCGATCAACCGCGACCGGAGCCGCCACGCATCGCGATGCTCGCAGGATCGAGCAGCGCCGGAGGGCGGCCGGGGGTGATCCGGTCGGTGGCGCTCACCGGCTAAGTCCATGCATAGACTTCCATCTATGGGAATCGCGACGGGATCGGTGAACGAGCTCAGGCTGCTCGCAGATCCCACCCGAGCACTCATCATGGCGTTGATCGGGGACAGTCCGCAGGGGCGGCAGCTTGTGGGCGCCCTGGCGACGGCACTCGACCTTCGCCAGCCCACGGTGAGCCATCACCTGAAAGCACTGCTCGACGGGGGTCTCCTCGTACGCGAGCCCGAGGGGCGCACCGTCTGGTACTCGATCGCGCCCGACCACGCCGATCGGGTGGCCGAGGTGTTGCAGGCGCCCCCGCAGGCCGGCATGACCGATGGCCTGCTCGACCGCATCGCCACCGATCTCGCCATGCGCTTCGCTGGGACTTTCGGGCCGGAGACCATCAGTCGTTATGTCAGGGAGAGTTACGCCCTCCTGAACGCCGAGGCGCGATTCCCCCGTTTCCTTCCCTCCCTCACCGCTCGCTTCGCCGCCGACCGGCTGGCGGCACTCGCCGCCGGGGAGCACCCCGAGGTCGATCGCGTGCCGGAAGTCCTCTTCGTGTGCGTGCAGAACGCCGGTCGGTCGCAGCTGGCGGCAGGCATCCTTCGCCAGCTCGCCGGCGATCGCGTGACGGTGCGCACCGCCGGTTCGGCGCCGGCCGGAGCGGTGCGTTCGATCATCGTCGCAGCGCTCGACGAGATCGGGGTGTCGATCGGTGGCGAGTATCCGAAGCCGTTGACCGATGAGGTGGTGCGCGCGGCCGACGTGGTGGTGACGATGGGATGCGGTGACGCCTGCCCGATCTACCCCGGTCGCCGCTACCTCGATTGGGGTGTCGAGGATCCGGTTGGCCTTCCGCTGGCACGGGTTCGCGAGATCCGTGACGATATCGACATCAGGGTGCGGCAGTTGCTGTCGACGCTCGTGACACCACATCCATAGATAGTCGTCTATGCTTTTGTCACCAGACTCAAAGGATCACCATGCCTGACGCTCCCACCGTTCTGTTCGTCTGCATCCACAACGCCGGACGCTCTCAGATGGCCGCCGGCTACCTGCGCTCGCTTTCTGGCGGCGCCGTAGACGTACTCTCCGGAGGATCCGAACCGAGCGACCAGATCAATCCGGTCGCCATTCAGGCAATGGCCGAGGAGGGCATCGACATCTCACAAGCCGTGCCGCAGTTGATGACGACCGACCAGGTACGCGAGTCGGATGTCGTGATCACCATGGGGTGCGGCGACGTCTGCCCGATCTTCCCTGGCAAGCGCTACGAAGACTGGGAACTCACCGACCCGCGCGGCCTCCCGCTCGACGAGGTGCGACTCGTTCGCGACGACATCCGGGCGCGCGTGAAGAATCTGCTCGCCGAGTTGGTTCCCCCGAAAGACTAAATCGGCCGGGTCTGCGCAGTGCGCACTTCGGCCCTTTCCAGCGCGCGGTTCCGGTGCGATGCTGGGATTCGCGGGCGCGTGTCTTCCGGCACTGGGAAACCACCAATCGGCGCACGCTGAGAGAACGGGAGCCGGATCATGGATGGCACGGGTCAGGCAGGCCCCGCGAGGGCCGGCGAGCGGATAATCGTCGGGGTGTTTCCTGGCCAGGCCGACGCCGTGGTGCTTCAGGCGGCCGCATTGGCCCGCACCTTCAGGGCCGAACTGGTCTGTTCCTGGGTAGATGTGACCCGCTACGTCGTCGAGGAGCGAGCGGATGGTGCGGTGCGCTCCCTGCCGACCGACTCAGACCTCGGCGATATCGTCGATCGCGGGCTTCCGCCCAAGTTGACCACGCAGCTGTCGCGGCTGCTCGACCCAGCGGATGTCCGTTGGAGCACTCGCGAGCTCGCGGGGGACCCCGCCCGGGCCCTCGGTCGCCTCGCTGAGGTCTTGGGTGCCGCAATGATCGTCGTTGGCGCGCGGCAGGCCGGAATGCGAGGTTCGCTGCAGCAGTTTCTGAGCGGCTCCACCGCCCTGCATCTTGCCCACCGCCAGCATCGGCCCGTGGTGGTGATTCCGTTGAACCCGGTGCCGTTCGATGCGCCATTGCCGTGGGAGTCCGGGTCGGGCGGGTGACGTCGACGGGCACGGTGGGCCCCGTCGGGCTCGAACCGACGACCCACGGATTAAAAGTCCGATGCTCTACCAACTGAGCTAGAGGCCCCTGCGGTTAAATCTAGCGTGGATTGCGCGAGCGGCGAACGAGCCGCGGTTGCGGCATCCGCTGACCTAGGCTTGAGCGGATGACCGATCAGTTCCACAAGCCGACCCAGTTCTCGGGCGCCAAGTTCGAGAGCTTCGTGGGCGGGGAGGACCCCGCCCAGATCAGTCGCGTCGCACACGAGACCGCGGGTGCGTTACTCGGGCGAGTGCGGCAGAGCTCCGACCAGCAGGTTGTCGACCGGCTGGTCGCGTTCACCGACGAGCATGGCATCGACGCGGTCGCGGAGCTCTGGGCTCGCGCTAGCCCGCGCAGCCTTCCGGGTGCGCTCTGGCGCATCTACCTGATGCGCGCCCTCGTGCGCCAGGATGCCGAGGGCACGGCCTACCTGTTCCAGCGCGGCACAGAAATTGCCACGACGATCGACCCGGTGGTCGCCGGAGCGACCGCCCCGACGGGTCCCGCCGAGGTCATTGTGCTCGCTGACCAGATCCTGCGCGGCCTGTTCCAGGGCGACTTCGGGGTGGCCCTCGACCGTGCTGCAGCCTTCTGCCGCGTTACCGCACTGGGAGCGACGAGCGTGGCGGATGACTCCGAACTCGGCTCGCCCGAGCGGGCCTCCGAACTCACCACCCGCGCGCTGCGCCTCTCCCAGACGGCCGCGGAGTTCGTTTCCTGCGCGCGGCTCTGGCGCGCGGGGTCGCTCGACTAGCGCCCTCCCGGTCGGCCGCGCACGAGTTGCACTCTTCTGCAACCTGCTCCGCCGCGCAGGCCGCAGAATGGTGCGATTCGGAAGGTCGAGTGAGCGTCCCGGGGCAGGCAGGGGGAAGCATCCCGAGGCGATTGGTACACTTGTCCACGGCTCGAAAGGGCCACCGCCGGGCCGCAGTAACCCCGGGCTCCAATATTCGCCGCTTCGAGCGGCCTAGCGCCGAGAGGCGTTTCTGCGGCCCGGCACCCCGTCCGTCGATGGACACGCCGCGAATCCGCCCGTTTCTGCACTGCGGATGCGGCGGAGACCAATCCGTTTCGCTCTCGGCCGCGAACTCCAGTTGTGACCCGTACAGACGGAACTGCCTCGGAAGCGAACCGATGCTGTTCCGCCCGCATTGGTGACGCACAACTGAAAAGTGTGATGCCCATCAGGAGCGTAATTGTGGTGCCGCGCACGATCGTACGGATTGTTTGCAATGCTTAAGCTCGTGCCCCGTGAAATCGACCGCAGCCAGGACTATGAGTCCATGGATAAGCCTGCGACCAAAGAGACCCTGCTCGCGCAAATCGCGGGCGGCGACCAGTCGGCTTTCGGTGCACTGTATGACGAGGTCTCCCCGAGAGTGTTCGGCTTGATCCGCAGGCTGCTGGTGGATCACGCGCAATCGGAAGAGGTGACCCAGGAGGTGTTCCTGGAGATCTGGCAGAACGCGTCCCGGTACGAACCGAGCAAGGGCGGGGCATCCACCTGGATCCTCACCATGGCTCACCGGCGCGCGGTCGACCGGATCAGGTCATCACAGTCCGGTCGCGATCGTGACGTGAAGATCGGCATCCGGGATTACGTGCCCGACTACGACAATGTGGCGGACACGGTAGAAACGACTATCGAACACGAAAGGGTGAAGCAAGCCATGTCGCAACTAACTGAACTACAGCGCCAGGCCGTCACCCTTGCGTACTACGGCGGCTACAGCCACAGTGAAGTGGCAACAATGCTCAGCGTGCCAATCGGCACGGTGAAGACACGACTACGCGACGGCATGATCCGTCTGCGCGACGAATTGGGGGTGGCATCGTGACCGATCGCGAGGAACTGCACCTTCTCAGTGGCGCGTACGCGCTGAACGCACTTGAGGACGAAGAGAAGGCTCGGTTCGAGGCATACCTGCTGACCTCCGAAGAGGCGCGGGCGGAGGTGGCTTCATTGTCGGACACAGCGGTGCTGATCGGTCTCGCGAACACGCCCGTCGCGCCCCCCGCCGATCTCAAGGCTCGTCTCCTGGCGCAGATCGCGGTGACGCCGCAGCTCGCGCCCCTTCCCGAGGTTCGTCCGACGCTCACGGCGGTGCCCCCGGTCACCGCCCAGCAGACGGCGCCGCAACAGGATGGCTCGGCCGAAGCCATTCGCACCGCCAGCCTCGGCACGCCCTCACGAGCATCGACGAAGGCCGCCTCCCGGTGGTACTCGCGCCCGGCATCGATCCTGGTGGCTGCGGCCGCTGCGGTCGCACTGTTTGTCGGAGGCAATATCCTCGGGCTGTCCTCCGCGAATGAGGCGCAGCAGCAGGCCTCGGCGATCTCGGCCATCGTTGGGGCGAGCGATTCCCAGCAGGCGAGAGCGGGCGTCTCCGGTGGCGGCAAGGCCACCTTCGTCTGGTCGGTGAGCCTGCGACAGTCCGCCGTGGTGATCGACAAGCTTCCCAAGTTGGCCGACGGCAAGACCTATGAGCTCTGGTACATCGACACGAAGTCGAATGCCACCCCGGCAGGCATTTTCAACGCCGCATCCTCCGGCACGACCGTCAGGGTTCTCTCCGGTGCGATGACTGCCGGGGACACCCTCGGCATCACCATCGAACCGAGCGGCGGGTCGAAGACGCCCACCACCGCCCCGATCGTGGCGGTGCCGAGCGCGTGATCGTTTCCCGGTCATCCGTCGCCGGTCGGATGGGCCGCCCAGCGTGACTTCCGCTGCTCGAATTGGGAGCGTCCGTGACCTCACGATCGTCGGAGTGATCGGATCGAGGCAGCCCGCAACCGGCAGGTGCTCGAACCGATCGCCTCACCGGTGTTCGAAATGCAGGACTGCATGTGACGGATGGGACGGATGAGGCGTTCGAGTTGACACCCGTCACAGGGTTTCCTGCATTTGCGACGAGGACTCCGAAGGCCGGGGCATCCCGGACCGCCTTGGATGTCACGGGGCATCCCCGTCGCGACTCGCCGCCGCCTCCTGCCTCCGCCGGTGTTCGAAATGCAGGACTGCATGTGACGGATGGGACGGATGAGGCGTTCGAGTTGACACCCGTCACAGGGTTTCCTGCATTTGCGACGAGAAACAGGGTTGCAGCCAAGATGCGCCGGGGCGCACCGCGCCCGTATCGAAACCCGGGCTATCCGAACTTGCCGGAGACGTAGTCTTCGGTGGCCTGCACGCTGGGTTTCGAGAAGATGGTGTTGGTGTCGTTGTACTCGATGAGTTTTCCAGGCTTGCCGCTCCCGGCGATGTTGAAGAACGCGGTGCGGTCCGACACGCGCGACGCCTGTTGCATGTTGTGGGTCACGATCACGATCGTGTAGTCGAGCTTCAGCTCTTCGATGAGGTCCTCGATCGCGAGGGTCGAGATCGGGTCGAGGGCCGAACACGGCTCGTCCATAAGCAGCACGTCGGGAGACACGGCGATAGCTCGGGCGATGCACAGACGCTGCTGCTGGCCGCCCGAGAGACCGGAACCGGGCAGCGCGAGACGATCCTTGACCTCGTTCCAGAGGTTGGCGCTGTGCAGGGACTTTTCGACGAGAGCGTCCGCATCCCCCTTGGAAATCTTGCGGCTGTTCAGCTTCACTCCGGCGAGCACATTGTCGCGGATCGACATGGTGGGAAACGGATTGGGGCGCTGGAAGACCATGCCGACCTGGCGTCGCACCAACACCGGATCGACGCCCGGACCGTAGAGGTCATTGCCGTCGATGAGCACTTCTCCCTCGACGCGAGCGCCGGGGATGACCTCGTGCATGCGGTTGAGGGTGCGGAGAAAGGTGGACTTACCGCATCCGCTCGGCCCGATGAAGGCGGTGACAGTGCGGGGCTCGATCGTCAACGTGACGTCTTCGACGGCCTTGAATTTTCCGTAGTAGACGTTGAGGTCATTGATTTCGATGCGCTTGGACACGGGTTTCCTTCGATTGTTGGCCGGACTCAGCGGCCGAGTTTGGGGGCGAAGATCCTGGCGATTAGGCGCGCGACCAAATTGAGGAGCATGACGATCAGGATGAGAGTCAGCGCGCCGGCCCACGCGCGGTTGAGGAATTCGGCGGAGTTCGGGCCCTGAGTCGAATACTGGTTGTACACGAAGACCGGGAGGGTCATCATCCGGTCCTTGAACAAATCGTAGTTGATGCTCGACGTGAAGCCGGCGATGAGGAGCAGGGGCGCCGTTTCGCCGATCACCCGGGCGACGGCGAGGGTCACTCCCGTTGTGATGCCCGCAATCGACGTCGGAATGACGATCTTCAGCACGGTGAGCCATTTGGGCACTCCGAGCGCATACGACGCCTCGCGGAGCTCGTTGGGCACGAGCTTCAACATCTCCTCGGAAGACCTGACCACCACCGGGATCATCAACACGGACAGAGCGACGGACCCCCCGAAGCCGGAGCGGAATCCGGGGTCTCCGCTGAGAAGCGCGAACAGGGCAAAGGCGAATAGTCCGGCGACGATGGAGGGGATGCCGGTCATCACGTCCACGAGGAAGGTGATCACTCGGGCGAAGATGCCTCGACCGTATTCGACCAGGTAGACCGCCGTGAGCAGGCCGATCGGGACCGAGATCACGGCGGCCATCGCCGTGATCTCGAGCGTGCCCACCAGTGCATGGACGGCACCGCCATCGGCCCCCAGGACATTCCGCATCGACTGGGTGAAGAAAGAAGGCCGGATCATGCGGCCGAGCCCGTTGCTCAGCACCGTGTAGACGAGGGAGACCAGGGGAAGGAGCGCGATGACGAAGGCGGTGGTGATGAGGGAGGTCATCAGCCGGTCGCGGGCCTGACGCCCGCCTTCCACCAGCCACGCGATGACAAATACGAGGATGTCGAACAGCACGGTGCCGAGGAAGAGGGCGCCGACGAGGTTGTATTGCTTGGTGCCGCCAGCCATCTGCACAAAGGCGAAGACGATGCCGAGGAGCAGCCAACTGGCGACGAGCACCATCCAGGTGGTGCCGCGAGGCAGGCGACCGGCCGTCAGCGAGTTGGTCATTGGTCCAGCGGTCATCGCTGTCATCAGTTCGCTCCCGAGAAGGCTTTGCGTCGATTGACGACGTACCGGGCGATCGCGTTGACGACAAAAGTGATCACGAACAGCACAAGGCCCGACGCGATCAGCGTCTGGATGCCGAGACCGGATGCTTCGGGGAACTGGAGTGCGATGTTGGCCGCAATCGTGTTGGGGTTTTGCGAGGTGAGCAGGAAGAAGCTGACGATGATCGCCGGCGACAGGACCATCGCGACGGCGAGCGTCTCGCCGAGCGCCCGGCCGAGCCCGAGCATCGCTGCGGAGACTATGCCGGGGCGGGCGAACGGAAGCACCGCGATTCGGATCATCTCCCATCGCGTGGCGCCGAGTGCGAGGGCCGCTTCCTCATGAAGCCGGGGGGTCTGCAGGAAGATCTCGCGGCAGACGGCCGTCATGATCGGCAGGATCATCACCGCCAATACGATCGCCACCGTCAGTATCGTGCGCCCGGTGCCCGACGCTTGCCCGCCGAACAGCGGTATCCAGGCGACATTGTGATTCAACCAGAGATAGAACGGCTGGAGCCCGGGGGCAAGCACCGTGATCCCCCACAGGCCGAAGACGACGGATGGCACGGCGGCCAGGAGGTCGATGATGTAGCCGAGTCCCTGCGCGAGCCGTCGAGGCGCGTAATGCGAGATGAAGAGGGCCACACCGATCGCGACGGGTGTGGCGACGAGGAGTGCGATCGCGGCTGCCCACACGGTGCCGAACACGAGCGGCCAGACGTACGCCCAGAAGTTCGTGGCATTTCGGGGCAGAGTCCCCGGCTTGGCGACCAGGGCCGGGATGCTCTGGACGACAAGGAAGATCGCCACGGCAGCGAGAATGGCGAGGATGATAGCTCCCGCGAGAACCGTACTGCCGGAGAACACTCGATCACCGAGGCGCATCTTCGCCCTGATTGGGCCCGCGATACCGGTTGTCATCGTCCGCATCCTGCCGATCTTGCTCTGGTCGGGGGTGGAATTACCAGCAGGCTGGCCTGGGCTGCACGTTCACAGTCCAGGCCAGCCGATGATGTTGCTACTTGATGGTAGCGATCGCGGCGCTAACCTTCGTCGCGAGATCCGCGGCGATCGGCGCTGACTTCGCCTGGGCTGCGGCCGCCTTCTGGCCGTCGGCGCTGGCGACATAGCTTGCGTAGGCCTTCACGAGCTCTGCTTTGGCCGGGTCGGCGTACTTCTGGCAGACGATGAGGTAGCTCACCAGCGCCATCGGCCAGGCGCCCTTGCTCACATCGAGACGGTTGATCGTAATCGCGAGGTCGTTCGCTGCGCGGCCCGTTGCGACGGGTGATGCGGCGACCACCGCGGCCGCGCCGGAAGCGGTGATCTTCTCAAAGGAAGTCCCGACCTTCAGTTGGGCGATGTCCAGGCCACCGGCGGCGGACTCGTCCGCGTAGCCGACGGCGTTGGTTGCGCCCTTCACGGCGGCCACGACCCCCTCGTTGCCCTTGGCGGCGTCCCCGATCTGGAACGGGAAGGTCTGGCCCGCCGGTGCTCCCCACGCGTCCTTGGCAGCAGTGGCCAGGTAGTCGGTGAAGTTCTGGGTGGTTCCGGAGTCATCCGAACGGCGAACTACCGTGATGGCGGCGGAGGGCAGCTTCGCGCCGGAATTCAGGCTTTTGATCGCCGCGTCATCCCAGGTCTTGATGGTGCCCTTGAATATGCCGGCCATCGTCGCGGCGTCGAGCTTCAGGTCCTTGACACCGTCGACGTTGTAGACGACGCCGATGGGGGAGATGTAGACCGGCAGGTCGATGGGCTTGGTTCCTGTGGCACAGGTCGGTGACGCTGTCGCCAGTTCGGCGTCCTTCAATGCGGCATCTGAGCCGGCGAAGTCGGCAGACCCGGCGAGGAACGCGGTGCGACCTGCGCCCGAGCCCTGGGAGTCGTAATTGACCGTGACCTTCGGATTGGCCGTCTGGAAGCCGGCAATCCACGCGGTCTCGGCATTGGCCTGGGCGGAGGAACCGATGCCGTTCAGGATGCCGCTGAGTTTGCTGACCGGGGCTGCGGACCCGGATGACTTGGGTGCTGCCTCGTTCGCTGCGCACGAGGACAGGAGGACGGTGGCTGCGACGGCGATGGCGGTGACGGTGCCAACATGCTTGAAGTTCACAGGTTTCCCTTCGGGATGGTCAAAACAGGACGGAGGGCCGGTGCCGACCCCTCAGAGAGAGTACAAATTCAGGTTGTCCAGACTTGGCCCGAACGGTGAACGAGAGGTGAACGGAATGCCAACAATCGGATGTCGCGGCCGAAGATGCCCGCCCCGGCCGCAGCGCCGCTCGGGACCTCAGAGGAACGCCGGGCCGTGCGTTTCGATCGCGACAAGCGGGGCATCCGGATGCTCGCGGGAAACGTGCAGCACAGTGAATTCCGCTGTCGACAGCATCCCGGCGCGGCGAAGCGGTGCATCGAGCGGAGTGTTGGTTAGCGCCGCCATCTCACTGATGATTTCGGGGATCACCGGCCCGTGGCTGCACAGCACTGCGGCGACGCCGGCTGCCAGCCGTTTGCGTGCGGTCTTGCGCACGCGCGCGGCACCGTCTTCGTAGGCATCCTGGCTGATGCCGACCGACTGCTTCACCGTCAGCCCGGTGAGTGCCGCCACCGGCTCGATCGTGGCGAGGCAGCGAACCGCCGTGCTGCTGATGAGCTTCGCCGGAGCCCAGGCGGCGATCGCGGGAGCGACGTTGCGGGACTGCTCGACGCCTCGGTGCAGCAGAGGACGCGTGGCATCCGGCCCATCCCAGCTGGACGGCGAGACAGCGCGACCATGACGCAGCACGATGATCGGGAAGGTGCGGATGTTTCCGGCCTTCACGCGCGCCGAGAACCGGTCGAGCACCTCGCGGTCGAGGTCGTAGGTGAGGGCCGCCCGCGCCGCTTTTACCGACAGCCACTCGACGGAGGTGACCTCTTTGTTCGAGACGAATGTCGATGCGGCGACGGCGGCATCCGAGACCTCCGCCGACCAGTACTGCACGATCTTCTCGCGACCGCCCGGCATCGTGTATTCGGTGCTGCCGAGCGGGGAGCCGAGCGCGATCGTGAGTCCGGTCTCCTCGGCGACCTCGCGCACGGCGGTTTGCGGTGGCGTCTCTCCCGGGTCGACCTTGCCCTTGGGGATGGAAACGTCGGCGCGGTCGCCGCGATGCACGACGAGCAACTCGATGCCACGCGGGGTGTCACGCCAGCAGACTGCCCCAGCGGCCTGCACGACGGCGGGGCCGGTGAGCGTCACCGCACCGCTCCGGACCGCTTCCGCTGCGACACCTGTCGAATCAGCACGTTCTGAAGGTCATCGAGGAGCGTGCCGTCTTCCGCCCGGTAGTGCCGCACCCAGCTGCCATCCGCCGCGAGCTTCCAATGCGCGGTGTCGTCGGACATCGCGAGATCGAACAGGTCCTCGATTTCGCGCAGGTGTTCGGGGTTGCTGAGTCGCACCAGCGCCTCGACCCGGCGATCCAGGTTACGGTGCATCAGGTCGGCGCTGCCGATGTAGACCTGGGGATCGCCGCCGTTGATGAACGAGAAGATGCGGGAATGCTCGAGGTAACGACCGAGGATCGATCGCACCTCGATGTTGCCGCTCATCCCCTCCACTCCTGGCTTGACGCTGCAGATGCCTCGGACCACCAGCTCGACCGGCACTCCGGCCTCGCTCGCCCGGTAGAGCGCATCGATGATCGCCTCGTCGACGATCGAGTTGAGTTTCAGGCGGATGCCAGAGGGCATGCCGTTTCGCGCGTTGTCGGCTTCGATCCGGATGCGTTTCACCAGGCCCTTGCGCAGGTGCAGCGGGGCCACCAGGAGCCGTTTGAACTTCTTCTCGATCGCATAGCCGGAGAGTTCGTTGAAGAGCCGGGTGAGGTCCTTGCCCACGGTGCCGCTCGCGGTGAGCAGCCCGAGATCCTCGTAGATGCGACTCGTCTTGGGGTTGTAGTTGCCCGTGCCGATGTGGCTGTAGTGCTTGAGGAGGCCGTTCTCCTGTCGGATCACGAGCGCGAGTTTGCAGTGCGTCTTCAGCCCGACGAGACCGTAGACCACATGCACGCCGGCCTTTTCGAGCTTGCGCGCCCACGAGATGTTGGCCGATTCGTCGAAGCGGGCCTTGATCTCCACCAGGGCGAGCACCTGTTTGCCCGCCTCCGCCGCCTGGATCAGCGCCTCGACGATGGGGCTGTCCCCGGAGGTGCGATAGAGCGTCTGTTTGATGGCGAGCACGTTCGGGTCGGCCGCCGCCTGCTCCAGAAATGCCTGCACGCTCGTGGCGAAGGATTCGTAGGGGTGATGCAACAGGATGTCCTGGCGGGCGATCGATCCGAAGATGTCCGGTGCCGCGTTCGGCTCCATCGGCATCAGTTGCGCCGCTGTCGTCGGCACGTGCCTTCGGTACTTGAGAGCCGGTCGGTCGATCTTGTTGAGCTCGAACAGCCCACCGAGGTCGAGCGGCGCCGGCAGGCGGTACACCTCGGAGTCGGTGATGTCGAGTTCCCGCACGAGCAGGCTGAGGGTGAGGTCATCCATGTCGTCGGTGATTTCGAGACGGATCGGCGGCCCGAACCTGCGGCGCAGCAGTTCGCGTTCGAGGGTCTGGATCAGATTTTCCGACTCGTCCTCCTCGAGCACGACATCTTCGTTGCGGGTGACCCGGAACTCATGGTGGTCGAGCACCTCCATGCCGGGGAACAGGTCGCCGAGGTGGTTGGAAATGAGGTCTTCGAGCGGGATGAAACGCAGCAGGCCGCTGCCGTCATCCGGAAGCTGCACGAACCGGGGCAGCATCGGCGGCACCTTCAGCCGGGCGAACTCGTCCTTGCCGATCTTGGGGTTGCGCACCCGGATCGAGAGGTTGAGCGAGAGCCCCGAGATGTAGGGGAACGGATGCGCCGGGTCGACCGCGAGCGGCATCAGCACCGGAAAGATGCGGGCCGCAAAGATCTCGGCGAGGGAATCCCGATCGACCTGCCCGAGGTCGGCCCAGGTTTCGATGTGAATACCGGCGTCGTCGAGGTCCGGTTTCACCAGTTCACGAAACGCCAGGGCATGCCGTGCCTGCAACTCGTGGGCCCGATCCTGGATTACCGCGAGCACTTCGGTCGGCGCGGCCCCGACGTTGGTCGGCACGGCGAGTCCGGTCAGGATGCGACGTTTGAGGCCCGCGATGCGCACCATGAAGAATTCGTCGAGGTTGCTCGCGAAAATGGCGAGGAAGTTCGCCCGTTCGAGCAGCGGCAGCTCGGGGTCTTCGGCAAGTTCGAGCACCCTGGTGTTGAACGCCAACCAGCTCAACTCGCGGTCGAGGTACCGCTCTGCGGGCAGGGTGCCGTCGTCAACCCAGGCGGACTCGTAATCATCATCGTCGAGACTGTCGGTGGCCAATCCGGCGTCGCCAAGATACGTCTCGTTGCTCATGCCTTCATCATTGCACTTCGCCTGTTACCGAAATCCGTACGAGTGTGAACGCGGGGTTAACCTGCGCGCTGCGGTCGAACTGTCCCGGTCTCGGCCATCCGCCCGTATCATCCGCGCCTCTCCCTGCGCGAAATCCATGCAATTCTGCTCGACTCGCCGAACGAGGTCATCCCGCCCGGCGGGTCGGCAGGAAAAGCATGGATTTCTCGTCGGGCGAGCGATGCTCAGGCGCGGGCGTACTGGATGTCGACGGAGTGCTCCGTGAATCCAAGAGAGTGGTACAACGCCAGTGCCGGCACGTTGTCGGACTCCACATACAGGGCGGCGATCCGGATGCCGCGGGCTGCCAGCCGCGCGAAACCGGCGTCCATGAGCACTCGGCCCAGCCCGCCGCCCTGGCGCTCCGGATCGACGCCGACGACATAGAACTCGCCCACCGGGCCGTCGATCTTGAGCCAGCAAGAGCCGACGAGCAGGTGGTTGTCACGCAACAGCAGGAAGTCATCCGGGTCGAACCACGGCTCGGCGGTGAGCTCGTCGAGATCGGCCCGGGTGACGGACCCCTGTTCCGGATGGGAGGCGAAGGCCCGGGCGTTGAGGGCGATCCAGTCGTCCTCGTCGACTCCGGGGCGGAATCCGGCGCTCCACGCGGCAGAAGAACGACCGGCGCTCGACGCGGCAAAAGAGAGACCGGCGCTCACTGGCGCACGCAGTTGCAGCAGGCGCCGCACCGGCTCGAATCCGTGGCTGGCCGCGAGGGCGCGGGCCGCCGGATGATCGCCGTGCGCCCAGATTTTCATGCCGGGATCGCCTCGCTCCAGGACCGCCTCAAAGAGCCGAGTGCCGATCCCCTTCCCCCGCTCGGACGGCTCCACGACGAGCTCCGCCTCCGAGGCGGAGTAGATGGCCGCCGCCTGGTCGAACGCCAGCAGCCTCTTACCGCCGATGCGCAATTTCACGAGAGCGCCGTCAGAGAAGGGCGACTGCCCGTCGGCATCCCGGGCATGCTCGATGAGCGTCGCGAGCGAGTCAGGAATTGACGGACTGGGCAAGGCGCTCGGTGTCATCCTCGTGCAGGTTGAAGCGGTAGCCGACATTGCGCACGGTGCCGATCAGCGACTCGAGGTCGCCGAGCTTCGCGCGCAGTCGCCGCACGTGCACGTCCACGGTTCGGGTGCCGCCGAAATAGTCGTAACCCCACACCTCGCTGAGCAGCTGTTCCCGAGTGAAGACACGGGAGGGATGCGTCGCGAGAAAGCGCAACAGTTCGAATTCCTTGAAGGTGAGGTCGAGCGGCCGGCCGTGCACTTTCGCGGAATAGCTCGCTTCGTCGATCACGACTCCGGAGGCGTGGATCTTGTTGCTCGTCTTGTCGAGCGCCTGGCGTCCAACGACGAGGCGGATGCGGGCATCCACTTCTGCGGGTCCCGCGGTCTCGAGAATCACGTCATCCACCCCCCAATCGGCGCTCACCGCAGTGAGGCCGCCCTCGGTGAGAATGAGCATGAGGGGCACGTTCACCCCGGTCGCGGTAAGAATTTTGCAGAGCGACTTCGCGCTGGCCAAATCCTGCCGCGCATCCACCAGGATGAGGTCGCTGCTCGGCGCGGTGATGAGCGACGCCGGCTCGGCGGGAATCTGCCGTGTCCGGTGGCTGAGCAGTCCGAGGGCGGGCAAGACATCGCTGTTGACGGCGGAAGTCAGGATCAACAGCTGCGCCAACGTGTCCTCCAAGTGCCGATCCACAGTCTAAAGGCACTTGTCGGCTCCGTTCGGCGCGGGTAGGGCAGAATTGGTCCGTGACCATCGACCCGCCCGCCACCCGTCACGCGCTCACCAGCGTCGTTCCGGTGTGGTCGCTCGCCGTCATCGGCTCCGTGCTGGTCGGCCTGATCGCCCCGCGCGCGCAATACCTGGACTGGTTGCCGTTCGTTCTTGCCGCGGATGTGCTGCTCACCTTCTGCATCCAGCTCGCGATCGTGCAGAAAGAAGGCCTCGTCGATCGGATGATGGCCTGTCTTGGCGGCTCCGTAGTGATTCTCGGCATCGCGACCCTGGTGCTCGGCCTACTGCAGCTTCGCTCCGCGTAGGATCGAATCATGTATCTCGGTCTCGAACTGTTCTTCATCGGCATGCTGATTCTCGCCACCCTGGCCATCGGTTATGTGTCCGTGGTGGTGTTGTTCAGCCTTTTTCGCGGCCAGCGCTAGCCCGGTCCGCAGGTGATTGATCTTCCCGTCAACCTTCCAGCCGAGCTCGTGCCGCTGTCCTGGCTCGTCGGCGTGTGGGAGGGAACCGGTGTGGTCAACTACGAGGTGAGCGGAAAGACGCGCAACTATGAGTTCGGCCAACGTCTCAGTTTCACTCATGACGGCCTTCCCCATCTCAACTACTCCTCCTACACCTGGCTGTTGAACGAGGAACTGACCCCCCTTGCCACCGAGACCGGCTACTGGCGGCTGAGCCGTCAGGCGACCGAGGGCGACCAGGGACCGGGCCTGCTGCCGGGAGTCGGCATCCAGCCGTTCACCACGGCTCGTGCCGTCGAGACTCTACGCAACGCCTCCGGCGGCTTCGACATCGAGGTGTCGATCCTGCATCCGGGCGGGGTCAGTGAGCTGTATATCGGCCAGGTCGCCGGTCCACGCATCGACCTGGCGACGGATGCCGTGATGCGTTCCGCCACATCCAAGGAGCACACCGCGTCGACCCGCATCTACGGGCTCGTCGACAACCACATGCTCTGGGCCTGGGATCTCGCCGCGCTCGGCCAGGAGCTAGCGACCCACGCCTCCGGACGGCTGGCCCGCCTTGAGTGACCTCATTCGGGACGGCGCCGTAGGCGGTGTCGGGGTTGATGCGGGAGTCGCCGCGCACTACGGCAATCCGTTCGCGGAACAGCGTGCGCTCGCCGCCGGGGATGCGGTCGTCGACCTCTCGCACCGGGCGGTGCTCTCCGTTTCGGGTGCCGACCGCCTGAGCTGGATCAATTCGCTCACCTCGCAGCGCGTCATCGACCTGGCGCCGGGCAGTTCGAGCGAGACACTGCTCCTCGACCAGGCCGGACGCATCGAGTACGCCGTGCGACTGCTGGACGACGGGGTCGACCTCTGGCTGCTCCTCGAGCGAGAGGAAGCCCCCGGCCTTCTCGCCTGGCTGTCGACGATGGTCTTCATGCTGCGCGTCGAGGTACGGGATCGCTCCGGCGAACTCGCCACGATCGGCACTCTCGGGTCGCCGCGACTCCCCGTCGCATCCCCGAACGGTATTCCACTCGTTTGGGTCGACCCATGGTCGGCGGGGACCACGGGAGGCTGGCAGTACGCCGCGGTCGGGCACCACCCGGCCGAGAACTGGAACTACAGCGAGGCGCTCATTCCCCGCCCGGCGCTCGCTGCCCTTGAGCTGCCGCTGGCCGGATTCCTCGCGCTCGAGGCCCTCCGTATCGCGGCGTGGCGCCCGCGGCTGGCAACCGAGGGCGACGATAAGACCATTCCGCACGAACTCGACTGGTTGCGCTCGGCCGTGCACCTGGCGAAGGGCTGCTATCGGGGCCAGGAGACCGTCGCCAAGGTGCATAACCTCGGGCATCCACCCCGCCGCCTCGTGATGCTCCACCTCGATGGCTCCGACTCCGTGCTGCCGGTGGCTGGGGACGAGGTGCTGCTCGGGGAGAACACCGTCGGGCACGTGACCTCCGCGGCACGTCACTTCGAGCTCGGACCGGTCGCCCTGGCGGTCATCAAGCGCACCACTGACCCGCTTGCCGCGCTCGCGGTGCGATCGGAGGGCATCCTCGTGCCGGCCGCGCAGGAGATCGTAGTGCCGCCGGACGCCGGTGCCGCAGCGAACGTACCTCGACTGCCGCGGCTCGGCGCGACGAAGCGCTGAGAGAGTGAAGCGCCGAGGGGTTGCGCGCCGGATGAACGCGGTCAGGGTCGGGTCGGTCCTGCCGCGATTCTTCGACCTGCGGTTGTCGGGGGAGCGGGCGGTGGACTCCCTCGTTCCGGCGCTGCCGATCGCTATCGCAGCGACCGTTTCCTATGCGTTCGCCCGCTCCGTGCTCGGGCATCCGGTGCCGCTCATCGCCGTCGCCGTCACGATCTCGAGCCTGCTTCGTAAGGGATGCGCGGCCGATCCGGGTACTAGAAACCGCGGTGGGGATGGTCATCGGCATCGAGCTGAGCGAGCTGATGGTGATGGTCGTCGGGCAGGGCACCTGGCAGATCGCACTCGTGCTGATGGTCACGCTCGTCGTGGCCCGAATCCTGTCGTCGAGCAACGCCTTCGCGATTGCGGCAGGGGTGCAGTCGATGCTGGTGATTCTGCTCCCGGCTCCATCTCCCGTTTTTGCGACCACCTCGGTGTTCGCACCGGGAGGTGGTCGCAAAAGTGGGAGATGGTCGAGATGGACGGGTGCAGAAGGTTCACCATTCGAAGTCTCGCGGTGCCACCGCGGCCCAGTTCACCGTGAGCTCGCCGAGCTTCCAGCGTGATCGGCCGCCCCGCACCGGCCAACCCTCGTTCGCGAGGCCCTGGGCGGTCGCGATCCACCGTTGCGACGGGCCATAGACCGAGAGGGCGGCGTTCAGTTGCCAGTGCCGATCGAGATCTCGAAGGAACGCATGCACCCCCTCGCCGGGAACATTGCGATGGATGAGCACCTTCGGCAGTCGTTCCGCCACAATAGACGGTCGTTCGAGGTCGGCGAGACGCAGGCTCACCGTGAGGCTGAGCGGGCCAGCGGCCGTGACATCCACCCAGCTGGCCACCCGGCCGAGTTCGTTGCAGGTGCCCTCCACCAGCACGCCGCCGGGCGACAGCCTCGACACCATCAGGCGCCAGGCCGCGAGCACCTCCGCCTCGTGATACTGCCGCAGCACATTGAGTGTCCGGATGATCGTGGCCGAGCGCCCGCCGGGCAGCGGCACTTCGAATCCGCCGAGGGCGAAGCGCACGCCTGTGCGGGCGGAGAGCGCCGCAAGCGCGACCCGCGCCGGGTCGATTTCGAGCCCGACCACCTGCACCGACGGTCGCAGCCGCGCCAGGCGTTGGTGCAACTCGAGTGTGGTCGTCGCGGAGGCGCCGAAACCGAGATCGACCACGAGCGGGTCGGCCGCGCGGCGGAGCTCCGGCAGCCCGGTGATCCACCGGTCGATGCGACGGAGGCGGTTGGTGCCGGTCGTACCGCGGGTGATCGAGCCGATGGGCATTCCCCAAGTATCCCAGCGTGTCGCGGGCTCGCGATTTGCGGCACTATCGGTAGCGCTGGTTTCCGCCGGGCACTTTCGGGATGCCTCGCGGCCGGGCACCTCGACGGCACGAGTCACGCCCGCAGGGCCCTCGATAGAGTTGGGGAATGACGTACACGCTCATCCTCCTGCGCCACGGCAACTCCGACTGGAACCAGAAGAATCTCTTCACCGGTTGGGTGGATGTCGACCTCAGCGACCAGGGCCGTGCCGAAGCGCGCCGGGCCGGCGAGTTGCTCGCCGGGTCCGGCATCCTGCCCGACATCCAGTACACGAGCGTGCTGAAACGCGCGATTCACACGGCAGACATCGCCCTGGATGTCGCGGACCGGGACTGGATCGATGTGAAACGCAGCTGGCGCCTCAACGAGCGCCACTACGGCGCGCTACAGGGCAAGGACAAGGCGCAGACTCTCGCCGAATACGGACCGGAGCAGTTCATGACCTGGCGTCGGTCATTCGATGTTCCGCCGCCGCCCCTCGACGACGCCAGCGAATTCTCGCAGGCGCACGATCCCCGGTACAGCGGCCTGGGCGCCGACCTCCCGCGTACCGAGTCGCTCAAACTGGTGATCGACAGGATGCTGCCCTACTGGCGATCCGACATCACCGTCGATCTCGCCGCCGGCAGAACCGTGCTAGTGACCGCGCACGGCAACTCGCTGCGCGCGCTGGTGAAGCACCTCGACCATATCTCGGATGACGAGATCGCCGAACTCAACATCCCCACCGGCATTCCGCTCGTTTATACGCTCGACGAGAACTTCGCGCCGACGAAGCCGGGCCAATACCTCGACCCGGAGGCCGCTGCCGCTGGCGCTGCGGCCGTTGCCGCGCAGGGCAAGGGGTAGCCCGGCAGCCTGCACCGCCACGTCCCGGCACCTCGTGTCTGGCCCCTCCCAACCACCTTCCGTTTTTGCGACAATCCCCGTCTTTGTGCACGATGATGGTCGCCAAAACGGGAGGTGGTCGGCGCGGCGGTGGTCGGCGCGGCGCGGGTCGTCAGACCCCGGCGGCGACCCAGTCGCCCGTGGCGAGGTACTGCACCTTCTTAGCGATCGACACGGCGTGGTCGGCGAAACGCTCGTGATAGCGCGACGCGAGGGTGGCATCAACGGTGTCCACTGCGGCACCCTTCCAGGTCTCGCCGAGCACCTTGTCGAACACGCTGAGGTGAAGCGCGTCGATCTGATCGTCGTCGTTGCGGATCTCCTCCGCGAGGCGCACGTTTTCGGTGCGCAGCAGCTCGGTGAGCTTGTGGGCGATCTGCACATCGAGCCGTCCGAGTTCGGCGAATGTGGAGCGGAGCGATTTCGGCACCACCTTGTCGGGAAAACGGTAGCGGGCGAGCTGCGAGATGTGTTCGGACATGTCGCCCATCCGCTCGAGCGATGCGCTGATGCGAAGCGCGCTCACGACGATGCGCAGGTCCCGCGCGACGGGCTGCTGCCGGGCGAGGATGTTGATGGCCAGCTCGTCGAGGGCGATCGCCGCGTCGTCGATCTTGCTGTCGTCGGCGATGACGGCCTCGGCGAGAGACACGTTCGATTCGTTGAATGCGCGCGTGGCGTTGTCGATCGACTTCTCGACGAGGGTCGCGATCTCCACGAGGCGCACCTGCACCTCCGCCAGTTCCTGTTGGAATACCTCGCGCATCGTCCACATCCCTTTCGCTGCGAGCTTTCGAATCCCGCACAGTTCTGCTGCCACCCTGCCCCGCGCAGGTGAACAGCGGGGGAACCGCACCTGAACAAGCTCCCACATCCGGGGGCCGGAAGATGCGCGGGCGCCAGCCCGGCCCCGGGATGTAACTAATCTAGTGGCTATGGACTCCGCCCTGCTGGTGCCGCTCGCGCTTGCCTTCGGCATCCTCGTCGGCGTCGGCGTCACCGGTGTCCTCGTCGCGTCCGCACGCCGCGGCCAACGGGCAGTGGATGTCGTCAGCACCGCGGTTCCAGACGGTGTCGATCAGGTGATCGAGGCACTGGAGTCCGCGGGCGTCGTGCTCGATCCGTCCAATACGGTCGTCAAGGCGAGCCCGGGCGCGCTGGCCTTCGGGTTGGTCTGGAACCAGTCGCTCGTGCATCCGGAGCTCGTGACGATCGTCGATCGTGTACGCCGTTACGGCGAGCCGATCACCCAGGAGCTTGAACTCTCCCGTGGCCCATTCGGTGATGCGAACATCTACCTGTTCGTCCGGGTCGCTCGGCTGGGTGCGCGGCACATCCTGCTGCTCGCGGAGGACCGCACAGAGTCCTATCGGCTCGACGAGGTTCGCAGGGATTTCGTCGCCAACATCAGCCACGAGCTGAAGACTCCGATCGGAGCGGTCGGCCTGCTCGCCGAGGCGTTGCAGGCGGCATCTGACGAGCCGGACCAGGTGCGCCGCTTCGCCAAGCGGCTCACCAAGGAAGCCGATCGGCTCGCTCGCATCACACAGGAGATCATCGAGCTCACCCGGCTGCAGGCGGCGGATGCTCTCACCAGCCCCCAGGTCGTGGAGATCGATCATGTGGTCGCCCTCGCCATCGACCAGAACCGGGTGGCGGCAGAGTCCGGGCGGGTCACGATCGTCAGCGGCGGGGATGCCGGCGCTGAGGTCTATGGCGACGAACCGCTCCTCGCAGTCGCCCTGCACAACCTGATCGCCAATGCGATCCAGTATTCGCAGAAGGGCTCCCGGGTCGGAGTGGGCGTGCGCAACACCGACGGCATCGTGGAGATCGCGGTCACGGACCAGGGCATCGGCATCCCCGACGAGGAGCTCGACCGCGTTTTCGAGCGGTTCTTCCGCATCGATCCGGCCCGTTCCCGTCACACCGGCGGATCCGGACTCGGCCTGAGCATCGTGAAGCACGTCGTGCAGAACCACGGCGGCGACATTCGGGTCTGGTCGCAGCCCGGCAACGGTTCCACCTTCACCATCCGTCTGCCCGAGGCGTCCCACGCTGCCGCGGCATCCCTGAAAGAGGCCTGACTTGCGCATCCTGATCGTCGAAGACGAACCGTCCCTCAGCGAGCCGCTTGCCTTCCTGCTCGGACGGGAGGGATACGAGACCACGATCGCGGCGGACGGCAACGCCGCCCTCGCCGAGTTCGAGCGCACCGGGGCCGACCTCGTGCTTCTCGACCTCATGCTCCCGGGCATCGCCGGAACGGAGGTGTGCCGCCAGATCCGCCTGCGCTCACAGGTGCCGATCATCATGCTCACCGCCAAGGACAGTGAGGTGGATGTTGTGGTCGGACTCGAACTCGGCGCCGACGACTATGTGACCAAGCCGTACTCTACCCGCGAGCTGCTCGCTCGCATCCGGGCCGTGATGCGTCGCCGCGTCGAGACCGACGACGACGACACCGCCATCCTCGAGTCCGGGGATGTGCGTATGGATGTCGACCGCCACACCGTCGCCGTGCGCGGGCTCGAGACGGCCATGCCGCTCAAGGAATACGAACTGCTTGAGGTGTTGTTGCGCAACTCCGGCCGGGTGTTGACCCGCGGCCAGTTGATCGACCGGGTGTGGGGTTCGGACTATTTCGGAGACACCAAGACGCTCGACGTGCACATCAAGCGCATCCGTTCGAAGATCGAGAAGGAGCCGTCGGAGCCGCGGATGCTGCTGACCGTTCGTGGACTCGGTTACCGTTTCGAGCCCTGATCCCTAGAGCCGGCTAGTTGCCCGGTGTGGCCGAGGGCGTCGGCACCGGGATCACGGTGGGCTTCACCGGGGGAGTCGCGGTGGGCACCGGGGAGGGAAGCAGCTTCGAGTATTCGGGGAGCGATCCGTCGAGCACCGGAACGAGCAGCTGTTTTCCCGTCAGGGTGCCGTACTGCACGAAGACCGGGAACAGCGATCCGGCTTTCGAGTCGATTCCGGTGAAGAGCAGCTGGCGGGTGGTCGACGACCCGAAGGTTTTCACCTCGCCGGCGTCGAGCTGCACGCGGGTGTCCACCTTGCCCGCTTGGCCGCTCTCCGTGGTGCCGTCGTACTGGATGAGCACGTTGACCGTCTTCTGGCCATCGTTGATGAGGTTGACGAGGAAGCTCGCGACCTTGCCATCATCGGTGAGCAGGATCGCATTGCGAATCTGAACCGTGCCGACGGTCGCGCCGACGCCGTCGCTCGGGTCGTACTGCCTCAACGTCGACTGGGGGGCGAAGAAACTGCACCCGGCGGTGGTGAGCAACAGCGAGGCCGCCACTACGACGGTTGCGGCGATGCGAGTTCTCACGGGACCCTCCAGGACGGACGAAAATGATAGGGCGCAGCGCCCGGTCGGCGCACGGATCCCGCTCGAAGTTTAGCCTACGGTGTCGGCCGCTTCGGCTTCTCGCCGCCGATGCGGAACGCACCCTGTGATAACGTGAGGCCACTGAATTTGGAGTGCCATCAATGCTTTTCGAGGTCGGCGAGACGGTCGTTTACCCGCGCCACCGTGCGGCGACGATCACCGAAGTCAAGACCCGCATCGTGCGCGCCGAAGAGAAGCTCTACCTCAAGCGTGCCGTGGTCCAGAGTGGTCTCGTCATCGAGGTGCCTGCGGAGAACGTCGGCCGGCAGGTCCTGGTCTCTGAACTCGCCCTCGCCGAAAAGACCGACGAAGAGAAGGCCTCGACCGTGCTCGATGAGGTTCTTGCCTCTTAGCCCCGAGCGGAACGGTCAGGACGCCAGGGTCACCGTCGGAGTGATCGTCGTCGCCGCGGGAAGCGGTTCGCGTTTGGGACATCCCGATCCGAAGGCGTTCGTCGCCGTCGCTGGCCGACCGATTCTCGCCCACGCGCTCGAGGGCGTGTTCGGCAGCGCGGAGCCTGCCCAGGTCGTCGTCGTCGCCCCGGCGGAGTGGATCACGCAGGCGCGACGGCTCGCGTCCGGGATCGCCGGAGCCGCACACGAATCGCTGACTGTTGTGGTCGGCTCGGACTCCCGCCAGGGTTCCGTAGCGGCAGGACTCGCTGCACTCGACCCCGGCATCCAGATCGTGCTCGTCCACGATGCGGCGCGGTCGTTCACCCCCTCCACCCAGTTCGACGCCGTGGTCGCGGCAGTTCGACAAACCGGGGAGGGGGTCATCCCCGCACTTGCCGTCGCCGACACTATCAAGCGCGTGGAGGACGGGCTCGCGATCGCCACGGTCGACCGCACGGAACTTGTGGCGGTGCAGACGCCGCAGGGCTTTCCGCGCGAACAACTCGCGGCCGCCCACGCGGCGGCGACCGCGGACCACACGGATGACGCGGCCCTCTTCGCCGCTGCCGGTCACCGGGTGCGGGTGATCGCGGGCGACGCCCGCGCGTTCAAGATCACGACCTCCTGGGACCTGCGCCGCGCTGAGTCTCTCGAGGTCGGCAGACCGTCAGACGCCGACATCCGATCCGGCCTCGGCCTCGATGTTCACGCCTTCGACGCCGACCGCCCGCTCTGGCTCGGCGGTGTCTTCTGGCCTGGCGAAATCGGCCTCGCCGGTCACAGTGACGGGGATGCCATCAGTCACGCCATCTGCGACGCGCTGCTCTCGGCCGCCGGCCTTGGCGACCTCGGATCGAACTTCGGCACGTCGGACCCCCGGTTCGCGGATGCCCACGGCGAGGCCTTCCTCGCCCGGACGGTCGAGCTCGTGGCGGCCGCCGGTTTCGCGATCGGCAACGTGTCCGTGCAGGTCGTGGCGAATCATCCGAAGATCGGCACCCGTCGCGGAGAGATTGAAACCCGACTCGGTCTGCTCGTCGGCGCTCCCGTGAGCGTTGCTGCGACGACCTCCGACGGTCTCGGGTTCACCGGCCGCGGCGAGGGGATCAGCGTCATCGCGAGCTGCCTGCTCCGGAGCATCCGGCCGGGGAGCACTCGGTAGGCTGGAGCGCGTGACAGTGCGCCTCTACGATTCCCGCTCGCAGGGGCTCATCGACCTCGTGCCGATCGTCGAGGGGCAGGTCGGCATCTACGTCTGCGGGCCGACCGTGCAGTCCTCTCCGCACATCGGCCACCTACGTTCCGCTCTCGTCTACGACCAGTGGCGTCGCTGGCTCAACTACCGCGGCTACACGGTGACCCTCGTCCGCAACGTCACGGACATCGACGACAAGATCCTGGCGAGCGCGGCCACCGGAACCGAGGAATGGTGGGCTCTGGCCTATCGGTATGAACTGGAGTTCAGCCGCGCCTACGAGAGCCTTGGCATCCTCGCTCCCAGCTACGAACCGCGTGCCACCGCGAGCATCCCGCAGATGCAGCGGCTCATCGCCGCGCTGATCGATCGTGGGCACGCCTACGTGGCCGATGGTTCCGAATCCGATCAACCCAATGCAGATGTCTACTTCGATGTCGCATCCTGGCCCGCCTACGGCGAGCTGACCAACCAGATGCCCGGCGATCTGGCTGCGTCGGCGGACGCCCAATTCACGTCGGCCCAGCCTGGCCTCGGCAAACGTGACGCCCGGGACTTCGCCCTGTGGAAGTCTCATAAACCCGACGAGCCCTCTTCTGCCGCCTACCCGTCACCCTGGGGCGACGGTCGGCCAGGCTGGCACATCGAGTGTTCCGCGATGTCCGAACAGTATCTCGGGGCGCGGTTCGACATCCACGGCGGTGGGCTCGACCTGCGGTTTCCGCACCATGAGAACGAGCTGGCCCAGTCCGCCGCCGCCGGGCACGGTTTCGCGAATGCGTGGGTGCACAACGGGCTCGTGAATGTGAACGGGCAGAAGATGTCGAAGTCGCTCGGCAACTCGATCTTCGCCGCCGAGTTCCTCGACCGGGCCCGCCCGCTTGTCGTGCGCTACTACCTCGGCTCGGCGCATTATCGCTCGACCATCGACTACCACGATGGTGCCCTCCTCGAGGCGGAGGCCGCCCTCGATCGCATCGAAGTCTTCCTCGATCGCGCCGCGAGGCGCCTCGCCGGCACCCGGTTCGCGGGCAGCGGCAGCAGGACGATTCCCGACGAATTCGCCTACGCGATGGATGACGACCTCGCTGTTCCGCAGGCTATGGCCGTGCTGCACGAGCAGGTGCGCGCCGGCAACGCGGCTCTCGATTCGGAGGATCTCGGCAGCGCCGCGGCCATAGAGGGACAGGTGCTGGCGATGACCGAAGTTCTCGGAATCAACCCGATGGCCGTAGAGTGGCAGACTGCAGCTGACGACCCCGCGAGTGTAGCGCTCGCGACCCTCGTCGAGAAATTGCTCGAAGACAGGGACGTGGCACGCAAGGCGCGTGATTTTTCGTCCGCCGATCGAATTCGCGATGAGCTTGCCGCAGCCGGCATCCAGATCGAAGACACCCCATCGGGGTCGCATTGGAGTCTTGACTAATGAAGAGCAGCGGAGCCAGCAAGCCGCGCGCGGGAGCCGTGCGCAAGAGCAGTCCCGGTAAGCAGGTGGGCTCTGGGGGCCAGGGTCGCCAGGCACTCGAGGGCAAGAAGCCGACACCGAAGGCCGTGGACCGTCCGTATCATCCCGCCGGCAAGCGCAAGGCGGCGGCCGATCGCTTCGCCGCTGCCGGGGGGAAGCGCCCGTCGAGCGCCGGTGCGCCTCAGCGCCCGGCCGCCCGTACCAGCAAGCCGAAGCAGTCCGACGAATTCGAGGTCGTCACCGGCCGCAACTCGGTGCTCGAGGCCCTTCGTGCCAGCATCCCGGCGACCGCGCTCTATGTCGCGACCCGCATCGAATACGACGACCGGGTGAAGGAGGTCATGCAGATCGCCACCAAGCGTGGCCTGCCGATCCTGGAGGTCATGCGCCCCGAGCTCGACCGGCTCGCCGGCTTCGACTCAGTTCACCAGGGCCTCGCCCTCAAAGTGCCGCCCTACGAGTATGCCCACCCCACCGACCTGCTTGAGCGGATCGTCGCCAGCGGGCGGGTGCCCCTGTTGGTCGCGCTCGATGGGGTGACCGATCCGCGCAACCTCGGAGCGATCATCCGCTCGGTTGCGGCGTTCGGCGGGCACGGTGTGATCGTGCCGCAGCGACGCTCGGTGGGACTCACCGCGGCGGCATGGAAGACTTCGGCGGGTGCGGCAGCGCGAACACCCGTGGCGATGGCCTCGAACCTCACCCAGACGCTCAAAGCCTTCAAGGAGCGCGGTGTTTTCGTACTCGGTCTCGCCGGCGACGGCGACACCCCGCTGCCCGAGTTGTCCTGGGCGAAGGAGCCTCTGGTCGTCGTCGTCGGCAGCGAAGGCAAGGGCCTCTCCCGCCTCGTCACCGAGACCTGCGATGCGGTGGTCTCGATTCCGATCAGCTCTTCGACCGAGTCGCTCAACGCCGGCATTGCTGCGAGCGTCACCCTCTACGAAATCTCCAAGCAGCGCGTGCCGGTGAGTTTCAGACCTTCGAGCGCCAGTCGTCCTCGGCGATGATGTCGACGGGTACCGTGATGGTGCCGGTTGACGGGGCGATGACGGTGGCCTCATCGCGTCGATGGCGAAGCACGGTGTCGATATAGGAGCTCACGGCCTCCGCGAGGGGCACATCGCGATTCTCGTTCTGCGACAGGTACCAGCGGTGATCGAGAAGCTGGTGAAACACCTCCGCCGGCTCGAGTCGGCCCTTCAGCTCTCGCGGGATGGCGCGGATCACCGGCTCGAACACCGTGGCGAGCCACTCGTGAGCCACCATCTCCTCGTCGTCGTCCTGCTTGTTGAAGGTCGCCGTGTACGAGTCGAGGTCGTTGAGCAGGCGCCTGGCCTGGTTCTCCTGGGCATCGAGACCGGTCAGTCGCAGCAGTCGGCGCTGGTGGTGGCCGGCATCCACGACCTTGGGCTGGATGCGCACCTGGGATCCGGTGTCATCGGTCTTGATGGCGAGCTCCTCGATGTCGAAGCCGAGATCGTTGAGCCGTTCGACGCGTTCGTTGATACGCCAGCGCTCGGAGGAGGAGAAGGATTCGGATCCGGTGAGTTCCTTCCAGAGGTTGCGATACGCCGCGACGATGCCGTTCGACACCTCGACCGCGTCGAGCCCCTCCTCGAGCCGGCCCCCGGCCGCCAGGTCGAGCAGTTCGCCGGCAATGTTGACGCGTGCGATCTCGAGGTCGTTCTCGCGCTGGCCGTTCGAGAGGCCGTTGTACAGTTGGCCGGTCTCGGCATCCACCAGGTAGGCCGCGAACGAGCCGGCATCACGGCGGAACAGCGTGTTGGAAAGCGAGACGTCGCCCCAGAAGAATCCGATGATATGCAGGCGCACCAACAGCACGGCCAGCGCGTCGACGGTGCGGGTCGCCGTTTCGGGCCGCAGCGTCTGTGAATACAGTGCTCGGTAGGGCAGCGAAAACTTGAGGTGTCGGGTGACGAGCACGGAATCCAGCTCGTTACCCTCGTCATCCGTCCGGTTGGTGATCACGGCGACCGGATCGACGCACGGCACGTCGAGCTTCTGCAGGGTGCGCAGCATCTCGTACTCGCGGCGGGCGAGATCCGAGGATGTCTCCTTGATGGCGATGACGTAGCCGCTGAGATGCACGAATCTCACGAGGTGCCGCGAGATGCCTTTCGGCAGGGCCGCGATCACGCTGTCCGGCCAGGTGTCGAGGGGAAGATTCCACGGCAGGTCGAGGAGAGCGGGATCGACCGTCGCCGAGGTGATGTTGAGGGAACCGCTCATGTGCTCTGCCTATCGAAGCTGTGCTGGCAAAAAAGTGCGGGCGACGAATGAAGATCGTCGCCCGCACTCCGGGGTATTCGACGAATCAGTCGACGACGGCCTTGCTCAGACGATCGCCCGACTCGATGTCGAAGGCGTGCACGTGTGCCGGCTCCGGCAGGATGAACACGGTGTCGCCGGCCATCGGGTGCGAGCGGCCATCGACGCGGGCGACGATATCGACCCGCGATCCGTCGATGTCGGTGTGGCCGTAGAGATACCCGTCCGCTCCGAGTTCTTCAACGAGGTCGACCGCTACCTGGAGGCCGTTGCCAGAGGTGGAGACGCGCACGTCTTCCGGACGAACGCCGATGGTGACCTTGGTGTTGGTGGTCTTGCCCATCGTCGAACGATCGAGGGCTGCGATGGCCGTGCCGAACTTGAGCCCACCCTCGACCAGGTCCGCGGTGAAGAGGTTCATGGCGGGGGAGCCGATGAAGCCGGCCACGAAGACGTTCTTGGGGTTGGCATAGAGGTCACGAGGCGTTCCGACCTGCTGCAGTACCCCGTCTTTCAGCACGGCGATGCGGTCGCCCATGGTCAGGGCCTCGGTCTGGTCGTGCGTGACGTAGACGGTGGTGACGCCGAGACGGCGCTGGAGAGACGCGATCTGGGTGCGCGTCTGCACACGCAGCTTGGCGTCGAGGTTCGACAGCGGCTCGTCCATGAGGAACACCTGCGGCTGGCGCACGATGGCACGTCCCATGGCGACCCGCTGGCGCTGCCCACCGGAGAGCGCCTTCGGCTTGCGACCGAGGTAGGGCTCGAGGTCGAGAAGCTTCGCGGCCTCCAACACCCGAGTGGCTCGCTCATCCTTGTTCACGCCGGCGATCTTGAGGGCGAAGCCCATGTTTTCGGCGACGGTCATGTGCGGGTACAGGGCATAGTTCTGGAAGACCATCGCGATGTCGCGATCCTTCGGCGGCACGTCGGTGACGTTTCGGTCGCCGATCAGGATGTTTCCGTCGTTGACTTCTTCGAGGCCGGCGAGCATGCGAAGCGAGGTCGACTTTCCGCAGCCGGATGGGCCGACGAGAACGAGAAACTCGCCGTCTGAAACATGCAGGTCGAGCGCGTCGACCGCGGGCTTTGTCGAGCCCGGGTAGAGGCGGGTAGCTTTGTCGAACGTGACAGTGGCCATGGGTGTACAGCTCCTTCACCGGCAGGTACGTGCCGGACGATCCGTAGTGAATGGATGGTAGTGCACTCCCAGTATGCCACGTGAACGGGGCACACCGGGGTCTGGGTCCTGCTGGATAAGGTGGGCACGGCGGCACTGTGGCTTTTTCCCAGACAGCGTGTCTAGTGTTCTTGAGGCTCCGCTCATAGCAAACTGCAGCGGCTGACGGCCACGGCATTGATCGATAGCGAGTGAGGTTGTATGACCTACGACAGTTCGGGTGACACAGGGCTCAGCAGGAACCAGAGGCGCGAGGGCGCGCGGGAGAAGGCTCGTGCACTGCGTGACCAGCACAAGAAGAAGGATCGGCGCAGTCGCGTGATCCTGCAGGGCAGCCTCGCCGTGCTGGTGGTCTCCGTCGTCGTCGTGGTCGGTCTCGTCATCACCAACAGTGTGCGTCCGCCGTCGCCCGGGCCGAAGAACATGCTCAGCGACGGCATCAAGATCGGCCAGGGCTTCAAAGCCGCATCGACCCCTGCGCTCCAGCCCGACGCCCAGACCGTGCCCTTTACGACGAATGCCCCGAACGTGATCGATCTTCGCATTTACGTCGACTACCAGTGCGTGCTCTGCGGAGACTTCGCGAGAACCAACGCGGTGCAGATGAAGAATTGGATCTCGGTCGGAGCCGCCACCCTGGAGATCCACCCGCTCGCCATCCTCGATCCGGCGTCGCTCGGCAAGAAGTACTCCACTCGATCCGCCAACGCGGCAGCCTGCGTGGCGAACTATTCGCCCAACCGGTTCTTCGATTTCAACGAACTGCTGTTCGCAAACCAGCCGAAGGAAAACACCGAGGGATTGACGGACGCCCGGATAATCTCCCTCACCAAGAAGGCCAAGGTCGAAAAGGCCGATGACGTGGCGGAGTGCGTCACCGATCAGAAGTTCAAGTCGTGGGTCAACGCCGCGACAGCCAGAGCAACGTCCGACCCCCTTGCCGGCACCACCCTGAAAAAGCTGGCACGCACGCCAACCGTGATCATAAACGGCAAGAAGTACGACGGGCCGCTGAACAGCGCTCGTGATTTCGCCACCGCGGTGTCCCAGGCCGCGGGCGACAGTTTCAGCCAAGGCACGAGCGCGACCCCGAGCCCGTCCCCCACCGCGAGCCCGAGCAACTGACCGCGGCAACGAGCACGGGGCGAACCGCGCGAGCCGCCCCGCATTCGTTTCCGGCCGGGTTTCTCAGTCGAGTAGCGACGGGACCGGCACCGGGGCGGCGATGATCTTGCCCGGATTGAAGGTGTTCGTCGGGTCGGCCGAATCGAACAGGCCCTGCATCACCGCGACCCCTCCGGTCGAGATGTCCTGCTCGAGCCATGGGGCATGCTCGAGGCCGACGCCGTGGTGGTGCGACACCGTTCCGCCCGAGTCGATGAAGGCCTGTTGGATGGCGTTCTTGACCACTCCATACTGCTCGAGCGAATCGCCGCTCGGCAGGTAGGCGAAGGTGAAGTACAGGCACGCGCCGGAGTGATAGGAGTGCGAGAGGTGGGCCATGATCCAGCCCTTCACTCCGATCTGGTCAAAGGCCAGGTTCGCGGCCGCCATCACGTTGTCGTAGAGAGCGGGCAACTTGGACCAGGGAGCCGAAGTTTCCGAGACATCCGCGGATCCGCCCAGATCGAGCAGGAAATCGCGGATGTACGGGGTATCGAACTTCTTCTGGTCGTACAGTGCCCCCGGACCCTTGCCGACGCCGATGCCGCCGTGCCGTTTGACGATGCGACCGACGAGCTTCTCGTTGCGGGCGACGTGTTCCTCGCTGCCCTCATAGCCGATGAACGAGAGGCACATCCGGTCGGTGTCCCAGCCTTTCGACTTGAGGAAGACGCCGAGTCCCTTGGTCAGGAGGCTCGAGATGCCTCGGCTCTCCTTGCTCGTTGCGAAGGAGAAGACCGTTTCGCGGCCGTCAGACACCCGGGTGACCGAGGGGGTGGCATCGCTCTCGGAGATCTCCTTCATCGCGGCGAGACCGTCGCCCCAGGTGGGGTACAGGTAGGCCTGAATTTCCCGCTTGGCCGGAATCCGGTGCACCTGCACGGTCACCTCGGTGATCACGCCGAGTCGACCCTCGCTGCCGAGGATCATCTCCCGAACGCTCGGACCGGTCGAGGCGCTCGGCACCGCACGGATCACCAGCACTCCTCCCGGTCGCACGACACGCAGGCCCTTGGCGATGTCGGCGATGTCCCCGTACTTGTCGGACTGCATCCCGGAGGAGCGGGTGGCGACCCAGCCGCCGACCGTTGAGTGGGTGAAACTGTCGGGAAAATGGCCGATGGTCCAGCCGCGTTTCGCCAGCTGGGCTTCGAGGTCGGGGCCTTGCGCTCCGGCTTCGATTCGGGCGAGGCCGGAGCCCTCGTCGATGTCGATCACCAGGTTGAGGCGACCGAGGTCGAGGGAGATCACGGTGCGGGTCTCTTCGGCAAGCGGCTCGAGGCTGCCCACGATGTTGCTGCCGCCGCCGAACGGGATTATCACGGCATCCGAGGCGACCGCGGCATCCACGACCCGCTGCACCTCGGATTCGTCGGCCGGGTAGACGACGACATCGGGGGTTCGGGGGAAGTCCCCGGCACGCACCCGGATGAGGTCACGGATGCTCTTGCCGAAGGTGTGCACGACGCGGCTGAGATCATCGGTGGTCACCCTCGTGTCGCCGACGATGGCGATGAGCTGAGCCAGGAGATCTGCGTCTGCGCGGCTCACCGGCACATCCAGGTCGTCGAAAGCGGGGGGCGCGACGGTGGGCGATCCCGGCTCGAGTCCGAGGGCGAACGTGAGGAAGGGGGCGAAACCGGGCTTGTCGTCGTGATGGAACGCGACGCCTTCCCGTCCCCAGCCCCACCACTTCATGTGCTGAACATCGGCCACTTCTGTGCTCCTCTTATTGCTCGCGCCCGGGCGAGTTCCGCCGGGGCAGGGTGTGGCGACCAAGAATATCGGCCGAATGCAGGTCTCTGAGTCGCAGGATCTCCTGCCGGGTGCGTTCGGCGAATTCCCCTTTGGATTCCCCCTCAGCGAGACGAATCGGGTCCCCGAAGACCACGCCGACCGGGAACCGGCCCCGCCGCGGCCAATTTGTTCCGCGGGGATGGGCGAGGTGCGCCCCGATGAGTGCCACTGGGATGCACGGCACGTTGCAGGCGGCCGCCAGGGCCGCGGCGCCGGGCTTGAAGCGACCGAGTTCCCCGTCTGTGGATCGCGTGCCCTCTGGGAAGATCAGTACCGGGATGCCGCGCATCAGAAGGGAACGTGCACTGGTCGACGAGGTCACCGGGCCCGTTCGCCGCACCGGGAACGCGTTGAAGAAGAGTGCGGTGAGGCCCCGGCGCCACCAGACGTTGAAGAAGTAGTCCGCCGCGGCTCCCGCGGCAAGGTAGCGCGCCAGCGGTCGGGGGAGCGATCCGACGATCAGGGGCGTGTCCAGGTGGCTGGAGTGGTTCGCCACCACCACGAATCCGCCCCTCAGCTCCTTCAGCTTCTCGCTCCGGATCACCGTGACGCGGGTGAGCGACCAGATCAGCGGCTTGAGGAGGGCGCGCTGTGCCAGGAAGCGGGCGACGGCCTGGTAGGGCGAATTGAAGCGATCGTGAAGCCGCTTGGCTGCGGAGCGCGGTCCCGACGGGCGCGAGCTGAGTGGCATCCGGTACGTCACCGGGCCACTGGCTTCCGCCGCGACGACGAGATCGCGCCGGAGAATGACCGAATGGCGCTTCGCGGCGCGAGACCAGCCAAGCCGATCAGTATTCGGTAGCGAAGAGTAGGTATGGAAATCACTTTGCCTCGATCCACGTCACGCAGGGCTGCGCTCACCAGTTGTTCGGCGTCGAGCCACATAAAGTTTGGGATGCTGCCGGAGCGGATGCCGGCCCTCTCATGAAACTCCGTACGCACCCAGCCCGGGCAGAGCGCCGTGACCTTGACGCCTGTTCCCTCAAGCTCGACCGCGAGCCCCTGCGAGAAGGACGTGACCCATGCCTTGATCGACGAGTAGCTGCCCATCGTGAGGAACCCGGCCGTGCTCGAGACGTTGATGATCGTGCCGGATCCGCGCTGCACCATCCCTCGGGCCGCAGCGCCGGAGAGCACGAATACCGTTCGGCACATCACCTCGAGGCCGCGATCGAATTCCGACACATCGGGGTCGAGGGGCGAGGCGTGTATGCCGAAACCGGCATTGTTCACCAGAAGGTCGATCGAGCGGTCGGGGTCGCTGAGGCGGTCGGCCACCCGGGCGACGGCATCCCGGTCGGCCAGATCGGCCTGAATCGCCTCGACGGCGCGACCGGTGGCCCGCAGTTCGCTGGCCATGTCTTCCAGTCGGTCGGCCGCTCGTGCCACAAGCACGAGGTCGTAGCCACGCGCGGCAAGCTGCCGGGCGAACGCGGCACCAATGCCCGACGTCCCGCCGGTGACGAGAGCTACTCCCATGCCGTTAGGTTACGCTGCTCACGGGGCACCGGTTGCCTAAACGGTGGCTCCGATGGCAGCAAGGGCGTGAATTCATGACATCCGCGAACGGCGATTCCCGCACGCACTCCCCGGCCGGTTCTCGGCGGGATTCGACGGCGAGATTCGATGTGCGTGGCTTCGCCCGCACGGCCAGGGGCAATCACCGCGAAACGCTGCGTCTCGCGGACTTCGCGACCGATCCGCTCTCGGCCGACAGCATCCGCGCGGTGCGATATCTCGCCCGTCTCGAGAGCGGCACCATGGAGCAGTTGCGAAACCTGCTCGTGACGGCGACGCACAAGGACGCCCGCATCACCGCGTTCCTCGTCACCTGGTCGTTCGAGAAGTTCTGGATCGCGGATGCACTCGATGCCGTGCTCGAAGCGAACGGTCAATCGGTCTCCCACGCCGCGGCCGAGGGCCCGGTGCGTCGATCTCGCGACGAGTCTGTGGAACGCCGTGGACCGATCCGCCGGGCCATCACCGGACTCATCCAGGGCGTTCCGATCATCGGGGTGCATGTGACCTGCGGCCTGGTGGACGAATGGGTGACCCGCGCGGCCTACGACCGGCTGGATGCCACGGCCGCGAGTCCCGCGCTCTCCGCGACCATCGCCACGATTCTCGCCGTGAAGGAGCGCCATGTCGCGTTCTTCGACGACGAGGCGCGGCGCCGGCTGGCGGATGACCCGCGCGCCGTGTCCCTCACCCGCACCTCCCTTCAGCGCCAGGCCTGGCCGCTCGGCGCCATCGACCGCGCCGACGACGATCGCGCCTTCTTCGAAACTTCAGTGTTCGGCGGCGATGTCGGCCGCGCGCGCGCCGCCGACATCGGCAGCCGCGTCGCCGGGCTCCCCGGTCTCGACTCACGCATCGGTGATGCCGTCACACGTAAGTTGCGGGCGTGAGCCCCGCGGAGGAGCCGACGGCGAAGGCTCCCGTGCGCAAGTCCCGGGCGAAACCGGCGGTCGCGGCCGTGCCGGTGTCACGCCTCGGCTCCTCCCACATCCTCCTCACCGGCGGCACCGGGTTCGTCGGCCAGGCGATCCTCGAGCGGCTGTTGTCCTCGCACCCCGACACCACCATCTCCCTGCTCATCCGTTCGAAGGGAAGCACGAGCGCCGCCGATCGGCTTCGCACCCTGTTGCGCAAGCCCGTCTTTCGGCTCTGGCGGGAGCGGGTCGGCGACGACGAGGTCGAGCGCTCCCTGCGCGAGCGCCTGAGAGTGGTCGAGGGTGACCTCGGTTCGGTGCCAGCGCTCCCCGCGGATCTGGGCGTCGTCATCCACAGCGCTTCGTCGGTGTCCTTCGATCCGCCCATCGACCAGGCCTTCGAGACGAACCTCGGGGGGGCGGTCGCGCTCTATACGGCCCTGCTGGAGAGCGGATCCGACCCGCACGTCGTGCATGTGTCGACGGCGTACGTCGGCGGCATCCGCAAGGGAATCGTTCCGGAAGCGCGCCTCACTCACGAAGTCGACTGGCGGAGCGAGTTCGATGCGGCCCGCGACGCGCGAGTGCGGGTCGAGATGGCATCGCGCCAGCCGGAGACCCTGCGCCGCTTCATGGGGGATGCTCGAATCGGGCACGGCAAGGAGGGGCCGCAGGCCGTCGCGAAAGCCGCGGAGGCGGCCAGGATCGAGTGGGTGCGTTCCCGTCTCGTCGACTACGGACGCACCCGGGCCGAGAGCCTCGGCTGGACCGACGTCTACACCCTCACCAAGGCCTTCGCCGAGCGTGCCGCGGAGGAGATGTGGGGGGATGCCGGTCACCGGCTGTCCGTCGTGCGTCCCGCGATCATCGAGAGCGCGCTCACGCATCCGTTCCCGGGCTGGATCGATGGATTCAAAGTGGCCGATCCGTTGATCCTCGCCTACGGTCGCGGGCTGCTTCCCGAATTCCCCGGGCTCCCAGACAGTGTGCTCGACGTCATCCCGGTGGATTTTGTGGTCAATGCGATCCTCGCGATCGCGGCGCGCCCGGGGCCGGCGGCCCAGTACGTGCAGGTGAGCTCCGGGGCGAGCAACCCGCTGCCGATCCACCGCATGTTGCGGAACATGAACGAATTCTTCACCGCCAACCCGATGCCGCACGAAAGCGATGGGCACGTGCGCGTGCCGACCTGGAGCTTTCCCGGGGATCGCAAGGTGGAGCGTGCCCTGCGTGGCCAGGAGCGCTGGAACGACCGGCGCGAGCGGATGCTGGAGCGATTCCCGTCCACGGCCAGCACGCGCGCCCGGATCGCCAAGGTGACGACCCGGCGCAACGATCTCGAATCGTTGCGCAACTTCGCGGAGCTCTATCGCGCCTACGTGCAGACCGAGATCATCTTCGACGATCGTCAGCTTCGCGCGCTCGGCGAATCGGCGGCCAGTGAGACCGGTTCTGAAACGGACGGCGACAACACCGGCTTCGACGTGACCATGATCGACTGGGAGGACTACCTCCAGCGCGTGCATTTCCCGGCCATCACGACGCTCACCCGGGCATTCGCCGTGCGGCCGGCGGCATCCGATAGGGTGCAGAAGGCCCTCCCGCACCGCACTGATGTCGTGGCCGTCTTCGACCTCGAAGGCACCGTCGTCGACTCCAACATCGTCGAACAGTACCTCTGGGTGCGCTCGGCCGGTTTCCGCAAGGCGGCCTGGCCGGGGGAGGTACTGAGTCTGCTCGGCTCGTTGCCCGGCTACCTGAGCGCCGAGCGTCGGGACCGCGGTGAATTCATCCGGATGTTCCTTCGTCGCTACAGCGGGATGCCGGTCGCCCGCCTCGAGAGTGTCGTGTCCGGCGGATACCGCGAGACGCTGCTTCGCCACACCATGCCGGCGGCGATCTCACGCATCAAGGAACACCGGGCAGCCGGCCACCGCACCGTGCTCGTCACCGGATCGATCGGCACACTCGTAGCCCCGATCGCTGACCTTTTCGACGAGGTGATCGCGGGATCGATGCACGAGCGTGACGGAGTGCTCACCGGCTATCTCGCCCAACCACCCCTCGTGGATGAGGCCCGCGCCGCCTGGCTGAGTCGATACGCCGAGACCAACGGCTTCGACCTCTCATCCAGCTACGGCTATGGTGACAGTCATGCCGACCTGGTGTGGTTGGAACTGCTGGGAAACCCCAGTGCGGTCAACCCCGACACCAATCTGTCGCGCGAGGCACAACGAAGAAGGTGGAGCATCCACAATTGGAAGCGCGGGTCCCACCCCACGGATTCGTAACAGCTCGAAAGGAGCGGGAGAGCAGCCGGACCGGGCTCTTCCCACAGCACATGGCATTCGATGTAGACAAATACACCGCGACCTCGGTCAACGTGAATTGGGACGATCTCGATCTCGAACGTTTTCGCGAGCATCCGCTGCCCGAAGGGTCTCTGCGAACGCTCCGTTATATGACGGATGTGGAATACCACACCGTGTGCTACACCCGCGACCTGCTCACGACCCCCTCGCACAAGGAGGCGGACATGAGTGCCTTCATGACGATGTGGAACCGTGAGGAGTTCTGGCACGGCGAGGCTCTCGCGACCGTGCTCGGCATCCACGGCATCGTCGTGGACTTCGATGAGATCAAGGCGGGCCGTCTCAAGCTGGGCTGGAAGGACAGGCTCGACCCGATCAAGCAGTCAATCGCCGGCAAACTGGTCGGCTCCGACTTCGTGGCCGTGCACATGGCCTGGGGTGCCGCCAACGAATGGTCGGCGATCACCGCCTACAACCGCATGGCCGACCTCGAAGAAGACCCGGTGCTCGCCGAGTTGCTGAAGCGGATCGCAAAGCAGGAAGCACGCCACGTCGCGTTCTACACCTCCCAGGCCCGCGATCGCCTCGCCAAGAGCCGCAAGGCCCAGGTGCTTGCCCGCTTCGCGCTGAAGAACTTCTGGGCTCCCGTCGGTTCGAGCATCATGGACCGCACCGAGGTGGTGCATGTGATGGGTCACCTCATGGGCGGACCGGAGGGACGCAAGGGCGCCCGCAAGATCGATGCCGCCATCGCCGGACTCCCGGGCATGGAAGGCCTCACGATCGTGGAGGACTCCCTCAACAAGCTCGGCGTCGCCGCCTGAGCTCGGGCCGGCGCACCTGCACCATCCCCCGTTTTTGCGATCACCTCCGTGTACAGACCGGCCGGTGGTTGTAAAAGCGGGTGGTGATTGTGGGCGGTTCAGTGCAGGACCGGGCTGGTGTCGTTTGCACGGCTGAGCTGCTCCTGCACGAGGAGTGCGAGGCTGCGCAACAGGGCCGTGTCGCGGGCGTCGAAAGTGCGCGCCACGGTATCGAAGATGCAGAGCGCACCCACCCGCTGACCGTCGGCGCCCTCGAGCGGGTACCCCGCGTAGAACCGCAAATGGGTTCCGTCGTTCACGAACCGGTTGTCGACGAATCGGACGTCGAGCGAGGCATCGCAGACGACGAACGCACCAGCCTGGCGGATGGTGTGATCACAGAATGCATCTTCACGTGCGGTTTCGGATGCGGCGAAGCCCGCTTTCGATTTGAACCACAGCCGATCCCGATCGATAAAGGAGATCGCGGCCGCGGGCGCTCCGAACAGATCCCGGGCAAGGCGCATGATCCGATCGAACGACTCGTCCGGGGGAGTGTCGAGGATGTCGAGCCCTTCGATTGCGGCCTGCCGTTCGGCTTCGTCGACCCCGCCGCCCCCCTTATGGATGCGGGAAACCGATTCACCGATAGGGTGCGCAAGTTGTTCTGCCCAGCGGTCATAGGTCTTCGGGCTGCGATGCCGGTGCGCCTCTTCGACCCGAGCGGGCAGGAATGGAACGAATCGGCTACCCGGCCTCGTAGCAACGATCGAGCGGGCGGCCTCATTAAGCGCGTCGGCATGTGCATCGATACGTGACCGCAGCAGCGACGGCAATCCCATGAGGTGGGAGGGGGGCGGGATCGCCACGAAGACGATCTCGGGCGGGACTCGGGTGTCGGAGAGGGAATCGAGCAGTCCGGCGAGCCTGTCGCTCCACTTCTTCGGACAGGTGAATTCGAGGACGTCCTGGACGCCGACGAAGACGAGAATCATGTGGTATGTCGCTGAGGTGACGGTGGTGGCGAGGGCGGCGGCTCGCTCCACGGTGAGATCCACGCGCACGGCGACGTCCAGGTCCACCGCGCGATGCGTCACTGACGAAAGCCGACGCGTGAGCGCTCCGGCGAGTGCTAATTCGTGGGTCTTGACCCCGTAGCCCGTTGCGACCCCACCTCCGAAGACCAGAACCTTCAGAGGGTCGCATCCACTGGAGCGAAGGCGGGCCATCTCGGGCGGACGCGGGCCATCTGACCAGTCATCAGCGCCGAAAGTGCGGGAAAGCTGCAGAGCTCGGCGGAGTATTCTCCGAATGAGGTCGTCGATGATCCGCCCTCCCGTCGCGCGTCGTCGTTAGTGCCAAATCGTGGCAGCCCCTCGAAAAGCGTATGTCACACGCGCCCCCGTTCGGTCGGTTGCGCGCCCCCACTTCTGGGTACCTTGATGTTTGAGGACCCGGTCCGTTGCGCCCGCGACCGCGTCCGCCGCCGCCACCCGGACAGCATCATCCACCTCCCGCATTTGCGATCACCTCACTCTGCAGAACTGCCGGTGGTCGTAAAAACGGGGAGATGGTGCGGAGGGGTGAGGCAGGCGGGGAGCCCCCTGTCGGATTCGAACCGACGACCCCCGCTTTACAAGAGCGAAATGGACCCCGAAAACTAGGAGCGAAATCGGCAAAAGGCCCGGAATATCAGTGAAGTTCATGCCATGTGATGCTCGCAAATCACGTGGAAAGTGAAGCGTTGGTGGGCAAAACGTGGGCAAAACCGCGCGGCCGTAACTAGTCGATCGAGCCCCGCGGCACGATCCACTGAGCGTGAAACTCGGGCATGACGCTCGCGATGTGATCGTAGTCGCGGTCGTAGTGCAGCAGCACGGCTTCGTTCTTGATCGCGTAGGCCGCGATCAGGGCGTCCATGGCGCCGGCCGATCGAACCAGGCCAGCGTTCCAGAGCCGGTTCTGGATGAGCATTGTCTCGTCGGTTGTCGGATGCTCGCGGCATTCTGGGAAGGCGGCAAGCTGGGCCATCAGCGCCGAGTGATCCGCTCCGCTCCGTGCGCTGAATCCCAGCTCGAGGGCGATCGGTGGGCAGATGACGACGTCGTCGGGACGGGCCAGATCGACAACCGACTTCAGCGCGGCGACCACGCTGGCATCCCTCGAAAGACGGGCCCAGACGCTGTTGTCGATGAGGTATCGAGAGGGGTTTCTGCGCGGGGCCCTAGTCGCCATACGGGATGGCCGTGGCGTCGCGGTCAAGGGGGATTTGAGCGATCGCGTCGATCGCCTCGATCTGGCGACGACGCATCACGACGTCGCGGAGCGCGAGGTCGATCGCCTCCCGGTTGGTGCGCACGCCGAAGGAGTTTTTGGCAAGCCGAAGCAATTCACTGTCGATGTCTACGCTCGTGACCGTCATGAATCCTCCTATATAAGATCTCTGGTAATTCTATATAGTCGTGCCGGAACTGACAAGTGTCGTCACCATGTGAGGTTGCCCACCTGCGGGGCTTCCCGCCACGGGTGTAGCGCGTCGCGTAGACGATATGAGTACGGCACTTACCTCTTGAGGCTGGGGCCCCCGTTCGAGTAG
>JAZJZS010000011.1:0-47754 GCA_040389685.1 Actinomycetota bacterium | reverse complement strand
CCAGCCGGATTGGTCTCCCGAACGAGCCATCGTGATCTAATTGAACGGTATTGGCCCTAGCTCAGGTGCACCAGCTGACACGACCCCATCCCTTGTCTGAATGGACTCGAACCTGCGACTCCGAATCTCATTCGCGATTCGGGACGGGGATCGGCACGCACCGCTGGATGTCGAAGTCCTGGCAGGCCGCGGCGATCGGCGCGACGTCGGGCAACATCGGTGCGCGAAGGACAAGCCATTTGGTACGCGGCTCGCCGTTCCTCGTTCGACGACTGTCGATACGGCGTCGAGTCCAGCATAAGGATCGTCCGCCACTCCTTCCGCTGTAGCGGATGGCGACGGCCGGAACGAAGTGCGCCATCCACTCAGCAACTGTTTGACCATTGATGGCATCGCTCCAGTTGCTGTTCTTCCCGATGTTCGCCCGAGCCCGAACCCACTTTGGGGCGTTCGTGTAGGTCTGCCCACGGCCGAAGTCGATGTCAACATCGACGAGAGCTCCTGCGATCTCGCGAACCAGGCAGTCGAACTCGGTGAGAGCGACCGGTCCCTGGTGAACTGCGATGTGGTTCTCACCTTCCACGCACGTCGCGTCCGTCACGCGCGTCCTGCTCACAGAGCCGAGGAATCGGTGGGGCGAATTGTCCGGCAGGACGCACCGCCACCGTTGTCGCCCCCGGCCGCCGCGGCGCGGAACACCACCGCGAATGACTTCTGCAGAAGAATGGCCGCTGGGGGCAAGCTACAGAGAAGTCGCTCACAATGTGCCTGGGCCGCGCATCGGATTGGGCTATAGCCGTTTCTATTCAGTCGTCACGCCGCTTTCAGGCGCCAACGCTCAGCTGCACGATCGATCCTCCGCCTCGTCCGCCTCAGCCCACCGAACTCGCCCCCCGCGCCTCGCCCGACGGGCTGGGTCCACCCACGGCGGTGGAATGAAATACGGGATGCCCTGCCGCACCTCGATCTCCCAGCCGTCGTCGTGCACCCGATGGTGGTGAAAGGAACAGAGCAGCACCCCGTTGTCAAGGTTCGATTCACCTCCGTGGTTCCACCACGAGATGTGATGAGCTTCGGCGTACGACGGTGGGCACGAGCATCCGCCAACCGCACACCCGCCGTCCCGCTCGGCCAGGGCAATTTTCTGGGCGCGCGTGAAGAGCCGTTTGGCGCGACCGAGGTCGAGAACCTCACCCGCTCCGTCCAGCACCAGGGGAATGAATTCGGACTCCGCCGCGAGACGCCGAGCGGTTGCGGCAGAGATCGACGCACCCACACCATCGATCTCGGCGACGCCGGTATTGGAGAGCAGCGAATCGAGAGTCATACGAACGACGAGTGTGAAGGCCGGTAGATCGCCACCGGGAGAACTGCAGGTCGCTGCGTGGCGGAAGACCTGCTCCGCGGCATCCGATCGAAGTTGCGGCAGAATACGGTCGTCGGGCATGCCGTCGGGTTCGCGAGCCTGTCGAAGCTGATCGCTGACGATCGCGTCGATGCCCGCCTTCACGAGGCCGCCGATCTCGGGCGGCATGATCCAGTCGAGCTTCACCATGCCATCCGGGGTGGTGAATATCTTCAGCGCCCGACGCGATCGACGGAGTTCATCCCGAGGCTCTGTGCCGTCCTGGTCCAACCGATCCCGCACCTGGCGGGCGAGTGACTGCACCTCTCGGACAGTGAAATTGCCGCAGTGGTCCACGAGAGCCTTTTCGGCGACCAGACGGCTCTCATTGGAACAGCCTCTTCCCGCGGATTCGAGCTCTCGCACTATCACCGCGGCGGCATCGACACCCAGTGCGCGGGCAGCAATGGCCGAACCGACGCTCGGATAGCGCGGAGGAAGGGGGGCGCCGTCGAGAGCTGATCCACAGCGGGTAGCGAGGCCCACGTCACACAACCGGATGGCCTCCCCGGTCGTAATGCCCCACAACTCCGCAAGGAAGGATCCGACCCGGGAATGGCCGGCGCGACGAGCCATCCCCTCGCTTCCCAGGCTCTCCCGGGATCGATATGCGAGTTCGCCGGCCAGGGTCACGCGACGTGCGTCGAGCGCTCGTTGTTCGTCTCCGATCGCCGTGATGGAAGACAGCACGGCATCATCAGTGAGGCTGTCGAGCCCTGCCGCCGGTGATTCCATACGATCATCCTGCATGCTGCCACCGACATTCCTGCAAAGGACAAATTAGCCTCTTGATCAGCGGATTCCCTGGGGACAGACGACGGAATGCACCCCTGTGGAGGAGGGGATCGAGCGCACGTCCGCTCCCCTGAGTAGGCTCGTGCATCGCGAGACACCGCTGCCCAGCATCGCACCGCACCGAATCGAGGACCGACCAGTGGCCGAAGCTCCCGCCGACGTCTCGGAATTGGCCGACCACCTCCGGGCTCGCCTTCACTCGACAGGCATGCGCCAGATCCTCGGCATCGTGGGCTTCCCCGGAACCGGCAAGTCCACCTTCGCGCTCGGTCTCGCGGATGCCCTCGGCGGGGACCGCAGCGCGATCGTGCCGATGGACGGCTTCCACCTCGCGAACTCGATCATCGACGGCACTCCCCTTCGCGACCGTAAGGGTGCGATCGACACCTTCGATGTCGGCGGCTACATCTCGCTTCTGCAGCGGCTGCGCGCCCGCGACGAACACATCGTCTACGCGCCCTCGTATCGGCGTGGCCTCGAAGAGCCGATCGCCGCCTCCATCGCGGTGCCCCGCGAGATCGACTTCGTGATCACCGAGGGAAACTACCTGCTCTCGCCCGAGCCAGGCTGGCGCACCATCCGATCCTTGGTGGATGAGATCTGGTTCGTCGATACATCGCACGATCTGCGGATCGCGCGGCTCATCGAACGGCACATCGCTTTCGGCATGAGCCGGGAGGCCGCCACCGCGTGGGCTACCGGACCGGATGAGGCGAACGCGCGTCTGATCGAGCTCACGAAGCACCTCGCCGATCGTCTCATCGACGGCACCTGAGTAGCCGCGACACTCGAGCAACGAGCGCCCGAGGGGTGAATGGGCCGGCTATTACGCCGGGTTCTGTCCCGACGGGCCCGAAGACCCGTCATCGACGGCCATCTATCTACGATGTACGTTGCCGCACACCTCTAGCGGTCTACCCGGAAGCTGGACGAGCCGCCCGTGACGCTTCCTGTTCGACCTTGCTCCGGGCGAGGTTTACCCAGCCGACCCGATCACGCGGGCCGCTGGTGGTCTCTTACACCACCGTTTCACCCTTACCACCGACTTCGCCGACGAATCGACGAGACCGGTGGCGGTCTGCTTTCTGTTGCACTTTCTCGCGGGTTACCCCGGGTGGGAATTACCCACCGCCCTGCTCTGTGGAGCCCGGACGTTCCTCGGTATCCCCGAGGGGATAACGCGACCGTCTTGCCGACCCATTCCAGAGGACAGCCTAGCCGAATGGGGTTAGAGACCGGACTCCGCCGTACGAACCAGAATCGCGCTGCTCTCCGGGCAGATCAACACTTCGTCCGGCGACGCGGCACGAATCGCCGCCATGTCGAACTCGTTGAGTTTAAGGCCGCTTGCCTCCGACACGCCTCCCCGCAGGAGGGATGCTCCCTGGCCGTACCGCGCGCGCTGGCGCTCGTAGAGTGCGAGCAGATCCTCGGGGAGCGTGCTCGCGATCGTCGATCGGTTGGCAACCGCGTGGCTGCGTTCGCTCGCGAGACCCTCGAGCGACTCGTCCCGCTCGGCAACGACGGCGGCGATCCTGGCCAGCAATTCGTCGTGCGAGGCGCGGAGCGTCCTCGAGGCGACTTCGAGTTCCTCTACCCGTTCCATCACTCCGAGTTCGAGCTCTTCGAGTTCGAGCCGGCGGCGGGAGAGGCCGGCCAACTCGCTCTCGAAGCCCGCGACATCCTTCACCGATGACGAGGCCTGCAGGCGGTCGGTGTCCCGCTTGATGCGGGCCTCGACGACTGCGACGTCGGACTCGATGCGGGCGAGCTCCCTGTTCGCGTCCTCGAGAGCGCCGGACTCGCCCAGCATTTCCGCCCTCAGCACCGCCGATTCGCTCTCGAGGCCGGTGAGCACCGCCCGCTGGGGAAGAGTCTTCGCCCGGTGATCGAGCTGTTGGATACGCGTGTCGAGCGCCTGCAATTCGAGCAGGTGGGCCTGGTCGGTCGGGCTGGCCTTCAGCGCCATGGGTGCCTCATTCGGTTGGTCATTGGACGATCGTGAAATCCCAGGGGTCGGTGCGCAGGTCGCTCACCGTGACGGTGACACCGAGAAGGGCCGCGCGCAGTTCCTCGGCCGCGACGTCGAGCCAGAGCCACTCGCTCGCCCAGTGCGACACGTCGATCAGCGCGGGACCGACAGCGACCTTCGCATTCTCGCGGGACTCGGACGCGGGATGATGCCGCAGGTCTGAGGTGATGTAGACGTCGGCGGCGCGCACCGATTGCTCCGCGAGAAGCGAATCCCCCGCACCACCGCAGAGGGCGACCGTTTCGACGACACGGTCGTAGTCCCCGGAAACGCGGATGCCCGAAGCCGTTGCCGGCAGGATCTCGGCGAGCTGGCGCGCGAGGCGACCGAGGGTGGTCGGCTCGGGGAGTCTGCCCGTTCGCCCGATGCCCCGGGAGGGCACTTCGCCGACGGCGATCGGGACAACGTCGAGGAGGCCGAGGTGCGCGGCCAAGATGGCCGAGGTGCCGGTCTCGACGACATCAGCATTCGTGTGAGCCGCAACGAGCGCACATCCGCCGCGGATGAGCCGGGCGAGCACGACGCCCTTGTAGCGATCCTCGGCGATGCTGGTGACGCCGCGAAGGAGCAACGGATGATGCACCAGAAGCATGTCGGCGCCCGCCGTCACGGTTTCGTCCACGACATCCGGCACAGCGTCGACGGCGAGATGGATCGCCCTGACCGGCGCCGCGGGATCACCGCTCACCAGGCCGGGCGCATCCCAACTCTCCGCACCGCCGATCGGCCACAGCCGCTCGACTACGGCGCAGACATCTGCGACGGTGATCGGGTCCGGCACGGGGTGAGGCATCCGCCCAGTCTACTTTCCGGGCGGCACCTCGCCCCTGGTGGTTTGAGGACTGGTTGTCACCGCGGAGCGAGCCGGCCCTGCTCCTGGCGACGGATCGTCGAAATCCCTCCGACGAACGGGGTGAGGAGCCCAAGCACCAGTGCGACGAGCACGCCGACGTCGGTGCCTCCGAGGGGACTCGAGAGCGCTATTCCGACCGCGCCGAACAGGTAGCCCTCCCAGCCGAGTCCAACGACTGTGGCGGAGGTGAATCCAAGTCCGACTGCGGATGCCACCACCAGCATCACCAGGTTGGGCCAGTTGACGTCGCGATAGACCCCACCGCGGCTGACCAGCGAAGCGGTGTCGAAGCGCCGACGACGGAGGATCATCTCGGCCGCGAAGATCCCCGCCCAGGCCGCGACCGGAACGGCGATGGTGGTCGCGAGATCCCGGAAGACCGTGACGACGCTGCTCACGGTGATCCCGAGGGCGACCGCGACGACGAAGACCAGCACGCCCACGATCACCGTCGCCGAACTCCTTGACACCTGGAGTCCTAGGGATCCGAGCGCGAAACCACCGGAATAGATGCTCAGGATCACCCCCGACAGCAGGCTGAGTACTGTCGCCGCGATGAGAGGCACCGGGTACCAGCCCGGAAGGAATCCGGCGATCGTGTCCAGCGGATTGAGGACGAGACCCCTCGCGGTCGACGCGCTCGAGGCGGCGAGCACGGCTCCGTAGCCGATCAGCAGGAAGGCGGGCAGGGTGGTGCCGAACGACGCCCACAGCATGGATGCCCCGCCCGACGAACTCGGGCGCTGGTAGCGGGCGAGGTCGCCGCTGCTGGTCGCCCAGACCAGCCCGACAAAGCTGAACACGAGAACGACCCCGGTGACCACAAGGATCACCGGTCCATCCGCGACAGTCAGGGCGGTCGAGAAGTCCACCGCCGGCCAGGTGATGGCGACCAGGGCGGCGATGAGGACGGCCGACACGATGCCGAGCCCGAGCTGGAGTCGAGCGAACAACGCGTAGCCGAAGAACGCCACGAGCAGGGCGAGCAAGAAGCCGGCCGCCATCACGATCACCAGGAGTTGCAGTTCCGTCAGCGAACCGTTCAATTGTGAGCCGACCAGGATGCGCGCGGTCGCGGCGCCGATCATCCACAGCAGCACGGCGCCCCAGAACAGGCGGCTCAGGAGGGCGATGGCCGCCGGCAGCCGGTTGCCGAGGTGACCGAATGTCGCGCGGGAGACCACCATCACCGGCTGACCGCTCCACTTTCCGGCCAGGGTGCCTAGCCCCATCGGGAGGAAGGAAATCGACACTCCCACGAAGATCGCCACGACAGCCTGGCGCAGGCTCATGCCGAGAGAGAAGATCGCCGCTCCGAAAGCGAGACTCAGCACCGAGGAGTTCGCGGCGAACCAGAGCCAGAACAGTCTCGCGGCTCGCCCGAGACGGCGGTCGAGCGGGGTCGGCTCGGAGCCGCTCGGCTCGGGTGACCATGCCCGCGCGGTCCGGCGATCGGTGTCCACGACGGCGATCGCGGCGGAGTGGAGCCAGGGGCTCGTGGCCAGGCTGGAGGGCGGAGCCTCCTCCTCGGCGACCGTCGGATGCGGTGTGTGCGCCGCATCCGCTTCGGCCGCCCGCCACGCGCCTGCTTCGGAGGGTAAGGACGTCAATGCTGGCGAATCGTCCGCAGCCGGAACGGAACCGAGCGGAGGCAAGGGTGGGGCCGAGTACGGCTGAGGCTCGATGAGGTCGTAGACGCGTGGGACAGCTGGCGCGGAAACGGGTGTCGATACCGGGGACCTGTCGCCGCTTCCCCCCGGGGCTTCAGGCGCGCTCGGCGCCGGGGAAAAGTCCGGCACCCTGGCCCCCTCACCGTTCGGCGCCGCCATCCGTCTCTGGTGCTCTTCCCGCGTGCGAGCGAGCTCTGCATCACGAAGAGAGCGACGAGTCGGAAGCGGCACGCCGACACCGGGCGGGGCGTCGATCTCGAAGACGACGGGCGCGCCGGTGGGCGCAGGAGCGCCGGCAAGCGCACGATCGGGCATCGCCCCAGCCGTCGCCGGCGGGATTGGTACGCCCGACGGGGGGCGAGCTGAGGGCCAAGGTCCCGCTGGCGGCTGCACTCGAAGATTCGGTGCACGTGGACCGGCTGCGACCGCTCGCGCCACCGGCGGCGGAAGTGGAGTGCTGACCGCCGGGGAGGTCGGGGGTGCCATGGTCTGGATGGCGCCGGTCAGTCCGAGCCGCTCCGCCTCATCGGCCATCGCCGCGGCGAGGGCATCATCGTCGTAATGCTCAGCGTCTTCGGAGACCTCGGTGGCTTCCTGGTCACCGGAGTCGTCGGCACCGGCCCGGTCAGGGGCGTCAGTGTCCATGCCCAGTTCCCATGCCCAGAATGATACGGGCTCACGGTCGTTCATCGGGATGACGGGCCGCAGTCATCGCGGTCACTCCCGCGAGGATGAGGGCGAGTCCGACCCACCCCACCGCGGCAAGCCGCTCCCCCACCACTACAACAGCGAGAACGGTCGCCACCAGCGGTTCGATGAGAGTGATCGTGGTGGTGGTACTGCTGCGCAGGGAGCCGAGGGCGACGCCGAAGAGGAGGTAGGCCACCAGCATCGGACCGATAGCAAGATAGGCCGAGATCGCCACACTCGCCGGGGTCAGAAGCAGCGGCTGACCGGTGGCCAGAAGCACCGGAAGCAACACGATCGCCCCCAGGCCGAACATTCCTCCCATCACTCCTCGGGACGGCTGGCCGAGGGCGATGGCTCGGGATGACCCATAGGTGTAGAGGGCATAGGCGGTGCCGGCGACGAGTCCGAGCGCAACCCCGGGGATGAGCCCGGGTGCCGGTCGGCCGTTGCGGAACGACCCGCCGAGGGCGAGCAGGCCGATCCCGAGAATCGCGATCAGCGTGCAGATGATCCAGGCCCGTCCTGGACGACGCCGCTCCCAGGCCCACTCGAAGAACGCGGCGAAGACCGGGCCGGAACCGAGTGCGACGACATTTCCGATCGCGACCCCCGCCAGGTCCATCGCGGCGTAAAACGCGAGGGGGTACACGACGACACCGATCGCTCCGATCAACAACCAGCGGCGGGCGGCGCCGTCACGGAGAGCGGCGACGGATGGTCCGATCGCGCTGCCGAAGAGGAGCGCGCCTCCCACACCCATGGTGGCCGACCCCACGGCGAGTGGACTCACGTTGGCGGGCAGAAGACTGGCCGCCGTCCCCGTCGTGCCCCAGAGGACCGACGCGAGAACGAGCGCTAACGGCGCACGGTACCGCGGGGGCGTGCGTCGCGGTCTGCCTGTCGTGCCCACGACATCCGACTCTATGGGCATGTCCAGCGGATGCCGCACTCCGCACCGCGCGAAAAGTGCCGGGGACGAGGTAGTAGCGTTCACTACAGAAACGGGGACCGCCTTCCCCCGCCTCACCGACCAGAACACCGGGAGACCCTACGTGGGAAAGCTGCTTTACGGACCGACCATAGAAGTCAGCTTCGACGATCGCGTGCTCGTTCACCTTCAACTCGTGATCGGGCTCAAGCTGAGGCGCGATGAGAGCTTCTTCTTTTCCTGGCGTGACGAACAAAGCGTCGGTGACGGGCGCAGCGTGATCTGGCTCGACCCCTCAATCCCCCTGGTGTTCCGCTACACCGGCGGTCGAATGCCCAAGATCAACCGCGAGTGGCTCGAGGCCCTCACCATCTCCTCGAACAGTTCACAGGGCCTACAGCTCACAGAAGAAATCGGTGCCAAGGAAGTCCCCTCGGACGAGTGAGCCGGGCGCCTGATCGGGGGGAGGCGCCACTTCGCCGACAGTCAGACGAGGTACGCGTGCAGGTCTGCGCTGCGCAGGCGTTTGAGGCTCCGGGTTTCCAGTTGGCGCACGCGTTCCCTGGTGATGCCGTAGAGCTCTCCCACCTCGTCGAGGGTGAGGGCCTGGCGTCCTTCGAGGCCGAAGCGAAGGCGGATGACGGTGGCATCCCTCGGGGGAAGGGCGTCGAGTTTGCGGCGGATGTCGTCGTGCCGCAGGTCCAACTCCACCGCCTCGTGCGGCTCAGGAGTATCGGCGTCTTCGATGAGATCCCCGAGTTCAGTCGTGCCGTCGTCGCCGATCGGCACGCCGAACGAGATGGTGTCATGATCGGACTTAGCGAGCTTGATCACCTCGGCCACGGTCACCTGCGCCGAATCCGCGACCTCTTCTACGGTAGGGGTGCGACCGAGTTCATTGGTGAGGTCACGACGCACCCGGTCGAGCTTGTCCATCCTTTCCACGGTATGCACCGGGATTCGGATGATCCGACTCGAGTCGGCGATGCCGCGGAGGATCGACTGGCGGATCCACCACGTGGCGTAGGTGGAGAACTTGTTGCCGATCGCATAGTCGAACTTCTCGACCGCGCGTACCAGGCCGAGATTACCCTCCTGGATGACATCCATGATCGGCAGTCCGCGTCCCGCATACCGCTTAGCAATGCTCACCACCAGCCGCAGGTTCGCGCAGATGAACTGATGGTACGCAGCATCCCCGTCCCTGGCGAGCCAGAGGAGTTCGCGAACGGCCTTGCCGTCGAGTTCTGGATGCGTCGCCATCCGTTCCCCGGCGAGCACCCCCACTTCGATGCGACGAGCCAGGCTCACCTCCTCCTCTGCGGTGAGGAGCTTGGCGCGCCCGATTCGCTGCAGATAGTCGCGGAGGGGATCGATCGAGACCTGAGCGGAGCCACGTGGGGAATCGGTCGAGGAATCATCGTCTTCATAGGCGTGGATTGACATGGATGACCCCTTTTCTGGTTACATTGAGCGTAGGTGACCGCGGAATTCCGGGCCCAGGGCTTGACATCGAGGGCGGCCACTTGGTATCCGGCACCGCACTGTCCCACTGCGTCCGCGCAGGCCCCTCTGGTAGCCTCGACGCAGTTTTGCCGAATGCATCCAGCCGGGTCACCGATGAAACCTCCGCCCATGACCTCTTTCCCGCATCACTCTGCTCCGCGCCGGGCCGCCCGTCGGCCCCGCCGAGCCGCTCGGGCGCCGAAGCGATCGCGACTCGCGTTCGGGGCATCCCTTGGGGTGCTGTCGCTGCTGGCCGTGTTCGCGCTCGCGCCGCCTCCCCCCACTGATGCGGCCGGCCAGCTCGCCCTCTATATCGAGACCCATCCGCAAACCCTCAGCGTGTCGAAGCGGGCGGCCCTCGACGCCCCCTCCCGAGACGGTTACTCCGCCACCGCCGGAGTGGAATCCCTCGCGGCGAATGGCACCAACTATGACTGGGCGAAGCTGGTTCTGCTCTCCGGAGGCTGGCCGCAGTCAGAGGCGAACGTCACCGTGATGGTGCGCTGGATGCGGCAGGAGAATGGCGTCGACAACTGGTGGAACCGCAACAATCCGATGAACAACGGCTATGGCTCGGGTGGTGGCGGTGGCACCGGAAGCTACGCGAACCTCACGATCGCGGCGCAGAAGGCCGCGGAGAATCTGCGACGCAACCGCTCCTATGCGACGATCGTGGGTGCGTTCACGGTCTCCGCTCCGACGAACATCACCGAACAAGCCATCTGGGCCTCCCCCTGGGCATCCAGCAACTACGGCAATGGCACTCGCTGGCAGACAAGCACGGTGAAATCGGTCAAGGCTCCCCCAGGCTCTTGGTGATCGCCAGGCTCTTGATGATCGGTAGGCTTCCGGCCGCCGCTGGTCAGTGGGTCACCCCGGCGAATTCGTCCGCATGAGAGGCCGCGAGCACACGTACGAATACCACCACCCACAGGAAGATGAGCGAGGCTGATATCAGCTCGAGACCGGTGAGCCCGAAATAGCCGATCGGATACCAGAGCACCACTGCAATGGCAATGAACACGACGAAGACGTAGCCGAGCGCCAGGAAGGCGACGGGGAGCATCGGACACAGCCAGCGAAGCACGACGATGAGTCCCATGAAGGTCAGCACCATGCCCGTCGCGGCGGTGTTGTGGACCAAAACCAGCCGGTTGGCCGGGAAGAGACCGACCGATGCGAGGAAGATTCCGAGTATCGTGATCGTCCACCTCAGCGAGCGAATGCTGTGAACTGAAGAGGATCGGGCGACCGGCGTGGATCGAAGATCCTTCGTTCCGTACTGAGCGAGCGTGGTGAGAATGATTCCTGCGATCGCGAGAGTGAAGTTGAAGGTGACTCCCGATACGTCAGTGGTGATCCCAAGTGCACTGATGTTGTTGACCCACCATCGCGGATCGCTCGCCGTCAGCATGCTGGTCAACACCCCTCCGACCAGAAAGACCAAGAGCAGAAGAGACAGCCGGGACACCGTCATATTGGAGCCGGAGAGGTAGGCGAAGTATGCGCTGATGGCGACGGCACCGCCCACCAAAAGACCGGCAGCGAGAGGATGAAGGCGAGCCCCGGAAAAAGCCTGTTGCAAGACGAAGAAAACCACCGCCCAGATCAACAGGATGACGGTCGCATGAGCCAACGCCAGCGCAAGCAGGTCGAAGATGTCGACCGCTCGGCGGAGCCTGGTCGAACGGCGCGCTGCCGGTCGTAGATACGAATTCGTGTATGAGGCCGCGAAGGCGATCAGCCCGATGACCGCCGCGGCGACCGCTGCGGTATCGCCGACCGACCCCTGCCCCGAAATGGGATTCGACCTGGTGAGAAAGTAGAACACGCTCGCCGGCCCGGCCAGCACGAAGCCTGCGGCCGCCGCGAGGAGAGCACGCGACTCGGTGTCGACCCGGCTCGTTCGATTCGACTCCGCCCGCCCGGATGCGACATCCGGGCTGGGATCGACGGCCGCACCGGGCGGTCGGGTCGCCGCGCCGACGGCACCGATGACTCCGGACATGAACTTCACCATCGTGTTCACGATGCTCGACCACCCGTCGATTTCAATCGGGCAGCGCCCGGTGACGTGATCATTCCTAAAACACCGTCAGTCCGGACGCCCGGAACTGACCTCTCACTCGCTCCTGCAACTCCGGTGAGGGCGGCAGCACCCCGTCGAGCCGATAGTCGAGTCCGAGTTTCTCCCATTTGGAACGCCCCATCTGGTGGAACGGCAGCACCTCCAGGCGTTCGACGTTCGCCCAGTGCGAGACGATCTCGGCGACGGCATCGACGTTGTCCACGGCGTCGGTCAGTCCGGGAACGAGCACGAACCGGATCCACACGGGCGTTCCCAACCGGGCGAGTCGGTCGCCGAACTCTCGAGTGGGCTGGAGACTGCGTCCAGTGACGTTCCGATAGGTCTCCTCGATTCCGGACTTCACGTCGAGCAGCACGAGATTCGTGTCGTCGAGAAGCTGGTCAGACGCATGACCTCCGAGAAAGCCCGAGGTGTCGAGCGCGGTATGGACTCCGAGGCGCCGACATTCCGCAAACAGCCGCTGCAGAAAGACGGACTGCATCAGCGGTTCCCCGCCCGAGACCGTGACGCCACCGGTGGTGATGCGGAAAAGATCGCGATAGCGGGAAATGCGAGCCACGATCTCGTCTATTCCCGTGATGAGACCATCGCGCATCTGCCAGGTATCCGGATTCTGGCAGTACTGGCAGCGCAGCGGACAGCCGGAGAGGAACAGGGTCATGCGGGTACCCGGACCGTCGACGGCGGTCACCAGCTCCCAGGAGTGCACGCTGGCGACAGCTCCCGTGCGCAGCGCCTCCAATTCGAGGTGGCGCAGTTCCGCAGACAGCTTCTGTTCGCCGGGGGCGGCCTTCTCCTCGTGGACCCCCAGGCAAGACCGCCGTGACAGGCCGAGAGAGACCGTTGTGGGGACCGGTGACTGACCGTCCGACGCGACCGGGGTGATCTGCATCGTCAGGCGCCGGTGTGGAACGTGCGGCTGATGACATCCAGTTGCTGCTCTCGCGTGAGGCGTACGAAATTGACCGCGTAGCCGGAGACGCGGATGGTCAATTGCGGATACTTCTCCGGGAACTCCATCGCATCGACCAGGGTCTCGCGGTTCAACACGTTGACGTTCATGTGGTAACCGTGCGCGACGGTGTATGCGTCGAGGATGCCGATGAGGTTGTCGACCTGTTCCTCCTTCGTGTGGCCGAGTCCGCTCGGCACGATCGTGGTGGTCAGCGAAATGCCATCCTGGGCTTCGGCGAAGGGCAGTTTCGCCACGCTGAGCGCCGAAGCCAGCATCCCGTGAGTGTCCCGCCCGTTCATCGGGTTCGCGCCCGGAGCGAAAGGCATGCCGGCGCGTCGGCCATCCGGCGTGTTCCCGGTGGCCTTCCCGTAGACCACATTGGAGGTGATCGTGAGCACGGACTGCGTGTGCACGGCGTCACGGTAGGTCGGGTGCTTGCGCAACATCTGCATGAAGCGCTCGACGATCATCGCCGCGATCCGGTCGACTCGATCGTCATCATTTCCGAATGCCGGATAGTCGCCCTCGATCTTGTAGTCGACGACGAGCCCGGAGGCATCCCGCACCGGTCGCACGGTCGCGTATTTGATCGCCGAGAGCGAGTCTGCCGCGACACTGAGCCCGGCTATCCCACACGCCATGGTGCGCAGGATCTTCCGGTCGTGCAGAGCCATCTCGAGGCGTTCGTAGGCGTACTTGTCGTGCATGTAGTGGATGCAGTTGAGTGCATCCACATAGGTCGACGCGAGCCATTCGAGGAGATTCTGGTAGGCGGCCCACACGGTGTCGTAGTCGAGCACTTCATCGGTGATGGGTGCTGTGGCCGGCGCAACCTGCGTGCCGAGCACCTCGTCCCGCCCACCGTTGATGGCATACAGGAGCGCCTTAGCCACGTTCACCCTGGCACCGAAGAACTGCATCTGCTTGCCGACCGCCATCGGAGAGACGCAGCAGGCGATCGCCGCGTCATCACCCCACGCCTCCCGGATGAGGTCATCCGATTCGTATTGGATGGCCGAGGTGTCGATCGACACCCGGGTGCAGAAGCGTTTGAATCCTTCGGGGAGTTCGGCACTCCAGAGCACCGTCAGGTTCGGTTCGGGAGCCGGCCCGAGGTTGTAGAGCGTCTGCAGGAACCGGAAGGCGGTCTTAGTGACAAGCGGACGGCCGTCTTCCCCGATGCCACCGATCGACTCCGTGACCCAGGTCGGATCGCCGGAAAACAGTTCGTCGTAGGCGGGGGTGCGCAGGAATCGCACGATGCGGAGCTTGATGATCAGGTCGTCGACCAGTTCCTGCGCCGTCTCCTCGGTGAGGACGCCCGCGGCGAGATCGCGCTCGATGTACACGTCGAGGAATGCCGTGTTCCGTCCGAAGGACATCGCCGCGCCGTTCTGCTCCTTGACCGCCCCGAGGTAAGCGAAGTACAGCCACTGCACTGCTTCGCGGGCATTCTCCGCCGGGCGCGAGACATCGAATCCGTAGGCCTTGGCCATTTGGACCAGTTCCGCGAGAGCGCGGATCTGCTCCGCGTTTTCCTCCCGATCGCGGATGACCTGCTCGGTGGAGAAATCCAGGTCGAGTTCCGCTCGGTCACGCTTCTTTGCCGCCACCAGGGCATCCACGCCGTAGAGCGCCACCCGACGGTAGTCGCCAATGATCCGGCCGCGCCCGTAAGCATCCGGAAGCCCGATGATGAGATGGCTGTGGCGCGCCCGCTTGACCGCGGACGGATACGCGTCGAACACGCCATCATTGTGGGTCTTGCGATATTTGGTGAAGATGGTTTCGAGTTCGTCCGACACCGGATACCCGTAGGTTTTCAGCGAGTCGGCAACAAGGCGCCAGCCGCCGAAGGGCATGATCGCTCGCTTGAGCGGCGCATCGGTCTGCAACCCGACAATGATCTCGTTGTCGCGGTCGATGTAGCCGGGCGCGTGTGCCGTGATGGAGGCCGGTGTCAGCGCGTCGACGTCATAGACACCCTTTCGCCGCTCTTCCGGAAACATCGCGGTGAGCTTCCCCCAGATCGCCAGTGTCCTGGCCGTCGCGTCGGCGAGGAATGTGCTGTCACCAAGGTAGGGCAGGTAATTGCGCTGGATGAAGTCGCGCACGTCCACCCCGTCCTGCCAAGGGCCGCTCGAAAAACCTGCCCATGCCGAATGGCCGCCCTGCGACGCTGTGTCGCTGGTTTCCTTGCTGAGGCGGATGTCTTCTGAGATGGTCATGCGGATCGTTCTCCTTCACCAAGTGGAAGTGTTTCCTCGCCGGCAGATCATGCCGGTGACGGCAATCGAACGCGAACCACCTGGATCAGTCACGCACGCTCACGCACGCGAGTTCGCCTCCGTGCCTGTGACGCTACGCGCTGGTCGGGCCGTGCACCCGGGACTTACGACCCGTCATTCTCCTGATCTCCGAGCGCAATCCCGGACACTCCTCGGCCTGAGCCGCTCGCTGGCGAAGACTATATGGTGGGCCCTACCGGGCTCGAACCGATGACATCCACGGTGTAAACGTGGCGCTCTACCAACTGAGCTAAGGGCCCGCAGTGTGCGTCCGAGAGGACGGCTGCGACGAACCATCATCGTACAGGCATCCGAACCGGCCGCACGGCGAACTCACACCTACACTCGCACAATGACGAAGCCGACAACCGCCCGCCCCACCGCACACCCCAAACGCGTGAGCCCCATTCGCAATTGGCATGCCGATCATCGTGCGCAGCTCTCGCGCGGTGAGCGAGCCGCGGACATCATGCGCAACGGCATGGGGAGCTGGAGGTTCGTGGGCGGCTTCGTGGCGTTCATGGTGGTGTGGGCCATCCTGAACAGCGCGATGAAGGGTTGGGATCCTTACCCGTTCATCCTGCTCAACCTGTTCCTCAGCATGCTGGCCGGCCTGCAGGGCGCCATTCTTCTCATCGCGGCAAAGCGACAGGATGCCATCGCTGCTGCGCTCGCGCAGAACGACTACGAGACGAATGTCGCCGCGAAGATCGATATCGATCTCGTTCTCGAAATCAACAACCGTCAACTCGAGATGATCACGGAGCTTCAGGAAATCCTGCGGCGCCTCGATACGCAACGCCCAGCGAGCGTCTAAACGGCGAGCGGTTCGAGTTCGGCGAGCGCCTCGCGATAGGCCGTCAGCGAACGTGCTTCCCCGGGAGCGGTGACGAAGCTGGCGCGGATGATGCCGTTGCGGTCGATGAGGAAGCTCGCGCGATTTGCGAAGCCCTTCTCCGGGAGGAAGACGCCGTACTCCTTCGCCACGGCACCATGCGGCCAAAAGTCCGCGAGGAGGTTGAATCGGTAACCTTCGGCCTCGGCGAACGCGCGCTGAGTTGCCTTCGAGTCGACGGAGACACCGAGCAACTCGATGCTTTTGTCGCTGAAGAGGGCGAGGTTGTCGCGCAGTTCGCAGAGTTCGCTCGTACAGGTGCTCGAGAATGCGAGCGGGAAGAAGACGAGCGCTACCGGCTTCTTATGGCGGAAGTCGCTCAGCCTGATGTGCTCTCCGAATTGGTTGGGCAGTTCGAAGTCGGGTGCCTGGGTGTCGTTTTCCAGAGCCATGTGCAGTTCCTATCCTCCGGACGACGTGAACATCCGGTAAACACGATTCGCAAGCATACGCCCGGGAACGGCGCGCACCTAAGGCGACGGTAACTCGATCGTGACGCTGTAGGTGAATTCCCGGCTCTCGTTCGGTTCGAGCACGAACTGGTGCGGCTTCTCGCTGTACTCGTCGGAGAAGTCCTCGGCCGCGGTCATCCCGAACCACGGCTCGATGCAGACGAAGGCACCGGGGGCTTTAGACCAGAGCCCGAGGATCGGGAAGTCCGGAAACGCCAGCGTGATGCTCGGCGCGCCGGGCGCCGAGTACCGCACGGACCGGCTCTCGAGGCGGTCGAGGATCACTGCATCCGCCGCGAAGATGGACTCTTGCAACTCCAGGATGTTGCCGGCCACCGGGCTGGGGAATCGTTCAGGCGTCAGGAGACCGTTGGCGAGACGACGGACGGGGGCCGGCTCCGGCCGCTCGAATTCGATGACGTGGTGCGCCCTGCTCGCAGCCCCCGGCAACGGCCAGGCGAAGCCCGGGTGCGCGCCGAGGGAGGCCGAAAACCGCTCTCCAGCAGGGTTGGAGACGGTCTGCGTGACCCGGACCGTGGCATCCAGCAGCTCGAACCGAACCTCCAGTCGGAAGGAGAACGGGAAGTGGATGCGCGTCTCGGCCGAATCCTCCAGAGCGAAACCGATCTCGGTGTCGCTGATCCGATCGACTGCAAACTCCTGGTCTCGCGCAAATCCGTGTTGGGAGATCGGGTAGTCGATGTCCTCGTGCGAGAGCCGGTCGCCGGGCATCCGTCCGATGATCGGGAAGAGCACCGGGGCGCGTCGGGCCCAGGCCTCGCCACCCTGCCACAGGAGCTCCCGGGTTTGGTCGGCACCGACGAGGCCGAGACCGGCCATCTCTGCACCATGCGAGTTCACCCTCAGGATGACCCGCTGATTCCTCAGCTCGACAATCGTCATGCGGGCGACGCTACTCCCCCTCGCGCGAACGGCCATCGAGCGAGAACTAGACTCGTTGAGGCCCTACCCGCGCGACGTTCGCAACCCGACCGTCCCGGCGCAGGGCATAGGAAGTCCACGAGAAGATGCGAGGTCGACGTTGACGGTAAACGACCAGGACCCCTACTCGGTGAATCACACCGACCAGGACCCTGAGGAAACTGCGGAATGGCAGGAGTCCCTCGATGCGCTGGTGGCAGCACGGGGTCACGAGCGCGGCCGCGAGATCATCCTCAGCCTGCTGAAACGGTCGAAGGAGCTCCACCTCGGAGTGCCAATGGTGCCGACCACCGACTACCTCAACACGATCGCCCCGGAGAACGAGCCCGAATTCCCGGGCGACGAAGACCTCGAGCGCCGCTATCGCGCCTGGTTGCGCTGGAACGCTGCGATCATGGTGCATCGCGCGCAACGGCCCGGCATCTCCGTCGGCGGTCACATCTCTACCTATGCCGGCTCGGCGACCCTGTACGAGGTCGGCAGCAACCACTTCTTCCGCGGCCAGGATCACGCCGGCGGCGGCGACCAGATCTTCTACCAGGGCCACGCCTCCCCCGGCATGTACGCCAGGGCCTTCCTCGAGGGACGCCTGTCCGCCGACCAACTCGACGGATTCCGCCAGGAGAAGTCCCACCGGGGCGGCGGACTGTCCTCGTACCCGCATCCGCGTCTCATGCCGGACTTTTGGCAATTTCCCACCGTCTCGATGGGGCTCGGACCGATCAATGCGATCTACCAGGCACAGTCCAACAAATACCTCACCAATCGGGGAATCAAGGATGCCTCGGACAGCCAGGTCTGGGCCTTTCTCGGAGACGGCGAGATGGACGAGGTGGAGAGCCGCGGTGCGCTCCAGCTCGCGGCGAACGACGGTCTCGACAACCTCAACTTCGTGATCAACTGCAACCTCCAGAGGCTCGACGGGCCGGTGCGCGGAAACGGCAAGATCATCCAGGAGCTCGAAAGCTTCTTCCGCGGGGCCGGATGGAACGTCATCAAGGTGATCTGGGGCCGTGAGTGGGATGAACTACTCGCCCGCGACTCTGAGGGCGCGCTCCGCGACCTGATGAACCGCACCCCCGACGGTGACTACCAGACCTACAAGGCGGAGAACGGCGCCTACGTGCGCGAGAACTTCTTCGGACGCGACCCGCGCACCCTCGACATGGTCAAGAACTACACCGACGACCAAGTCTGGGGCCTCAAGCGCGGCGGCCACGACTATCGCAAGGTCTATGCGGCCTTCAAGGCCGCATCCGAACACACCGGGCAGCCCACCGTCATCCTCACGAAAACGGTCAAGGGATACGGCCTAGGCCCGTCCTTCGAGGGACGCAACGCGACGCACCAGATGAAGAAGCTCACGCTGGACAACCTGAAGCAGTTCCGCGACGCGATGCGCATCCCGATCACGGATGCCGTGCTCGAGGCGAATCCGTACCTTCCGCCGTACTATCACCCGGGCGAAGACGACGAGGCGATCCAGTACATCCGCGAACGTCGCAGTGCGCTCGGCGGTTACCTGCCGGAGCGGCGAAGCCGCCACGTCGCGCTCAGCCTGCCCGACGAGTCGGCGTACGCCATTGCAAAGAAGGGCTCCGGCAAGCAGGAGATCGCCACCACCATGGCCTTCGCCCGCCTGCTCAAAGACCTGCTCAAGTCGAAGGACTTCGGTCATCGCATCGTGCCGATCATCCCGGATGAGGCGCGCACGTTCGGCATGGACGCTTACTTCCCCACCGCTAAGATCTACAACCCGAGCGGGCAGCAATACACCTCCGTGGATCGAGAGCAACTGCTTGCCTATAAGGAGAGCCCGCAGGGCCAGATCGTGCACGTCGGCATCAATGAGGCGGGAGGCTTCGCGGCCTTCACCGCCGCCGGCACGGCATATGCGACGCACGGCGAACCGCTGATCCCCGTCTACGTCTTCTACTCGATGTTCGGCTTCCAGCGCACCGGTGACGCGATGTGGGCGGCGGGCGACCAGATGGCGCGCGGCTTCATCGTCGGCGCCACCGCGGGCCGCACCACCCTGACCGGCGAGGGATTGCAGCACGCCGACGGACATTCGTTGCTGCTCGCATCCACCAATCAGGCGGTGATCTCGTACGATGCCGCCTATGGCTACGAGCTCGGCCACATCGTCAAGGACGGCCTCGAGCGCATGTATGGGGGTTCGCATCCGCTCCCGAACGTCATGTACTACCTCACCGTGTACAACGAGCCGATGGTCCAACCGGCGGAACCGGAGAACCTCGACATCGACGGCCTGCTCAAAGGCATCTACCTCCTGAACACTGGCTCGGCGCCGGGACCGAAGGCGCAGCTCCTGGCCTCCGGCGTCGCGGTGCCGTGGGCCCTCGAAGCGCAACAGCTGCTCGCCGAGGACTGGGGCGTATCCGCGGATGTCTGGTCCGTGACATCCTGGACCGAACTTCGACGAGACGGCCTGGCTGCCGCCGAACAAAACTTCCTCACCCCCAACTCCGAGACTCGCGTGCCGTACCTGACGCACAAGCTCGCCGGAGCCGAGGGCCCGTTCATCGCGGTCAGCGACTTCATGCACGCGGTTCCCGACCAGATTCGTGCTTTCGTGCCAGGGGACTTCGCCACGCTCGGCGCCGACGACTTCGGCTTTTCCGACACCAGGGCGGCGGCACGCCGTTTCTTCAAAATCGACGGACCGTCGCTGGTGGTGCGCACGCTCGAGTCGCTCGTCGCGCAGGGGTCACTGCACCCGGGCATCCCCCAGCAGGCGATCGAGCGATACCGCCTGCACGATGTGACAGCCGGCACCACGGGTTCGGCGGGCGGCGAGAGCTAGCCCCATCGAGACGACGACGAGATGACACCACCCGCGGTGAAAACCAAGGAACAGACGCTGGCCTGGCTTCGGGCGATCTCTGGAGAACTCGCCACGGCGACTCTCAAACGGCTCGATGACACGCTCTCCTGGTACGGCGAAATGCCCCCCGGCCGGCGGTCGGCGGTGGGGCTGGTAGCGCAGGCCGGCATCACCTCCTTCATCCACTGGTTCGACGACCCCACATCGACGCCCTGGATCGCGGCGGATGTCTTCGGCGCGGCCCCGCGCGAGCTGTTGCGGTCGGTGAGCCTGACTCAGACGCTTCAGCTCATCCGGGTGACGGTGGAAGTGGTCGAAGACCGCGTCAAGGGCGCCGATGAGACCGTGCGCGAGGCGATCCTGCTCTACTCGCGGGAGATCGCGTTCGCTGCGGCGGATGTCTACGCCCGAGCGGCCGAGGCCCGCGGCCTGTGGGATGCCCGGCTCGAGGCCCTCGTCGTCGACTCGATCCTCAGCGGGGAGTACGACGACGAACTGCCGTCGCGCATCGCCGCGCTCGGCTGGCACGGGCACGGTGAGGTCTCGGTGCTGGTGGGCACCGCGCCGAAGATGCTCGACGTGGACATGCTTCGCCGCACGGCCCGGCACCTCGACGCCGACGTGCTGATCGGGGTGCAGGGCAGCCGACTGGTCCTGGTGATCGGGCGCGCCCATCCCACCCCCCGGGATGACGAACCGGCCGGTGCCACGCTCACCCCCTTTCTCGAGATCGCGTCCGCGCTCGAGCCGGGCTTCGGTGACGGGCACCTCGTGCTCGGCCACCAGGTGCCGTCCCTGGTGGAGGCCTCCCGCAGCGCGAAGGCGGCTCTCGCCGGGTTCGCCGTAGCCCGGTCCTGGCGAAACGCGCCGCGCCCGACTCTCGCGGACGACCTGCTGCCCGAGCGAGCGCTCGCCGGAGACGCCCTCGCACGGGCGACCCTCATCAATCGCATCTACAAGCCGCTGCAGGCACATTCCACCGAGTTGCTCGCCACCCTCTGGTGCTACCTCGACAACGGACGTTCGCTCGAAGCCACCGCCCGCGAGCTGTTCGTGCATCCCAACACGGTGCGCTACCGCCTCAAGCGCGTCTCCGAGGTGATCGGCTGGGATGCCACCGGAGCGCGCGAGTCGCTCATCCTGCAGGCGGCGCTAATCATCGGCTCGATCGCTGAGCCGGACGGGCCGTTGCGCCGCCGCTAAGCGCCGGTGCGCGGTGCTGCGGAAGGCTCCGCCGCTGCCTGGTCCTCGCTCTACCCAGCTCCACCGCCGCTGCCCAGCCCCTCGATGCCTGGCTCCCTTTTGGGAAATCCATGCTGTTTGGGCGACACGCCGTTTGTCGCGCGGAGTCATCCGGCGTGTCATCCGAATCGCATGGATTTCGCACACCCGTCTTTGATCGTTCGCCCCAACCGGTCATCGGTCGTCGGTCTTTGGTCGCTGGGGAGCGGGAGCGGAGATCGGGTAGCGGCCGGAGCGGCCGGAGCGGGCGACGCTCCTCGCACGAAATCCATGCATTTCGGATTACACGCTGACTGAGCAACACGGCATGCCGGCAATCCCCGGCGACAGCATGGATTTCTCGCAAACGGACTTCTCGTCCGGAGCCCAGAGTTCTTCGACGAAAGCATCCCCGATATGGGAGTGACCGCCCCGGCACGGAGCTGCTCGCGCAGAAAACGAGCATCGATCACAACGCTTCGCTTCGACACCAGACTGTGGGATCACCCCAACAATCGCGGACGTTATTAGCCACACTCCACAACCCCCAAATGCCGGAGGCACGGCAGACTGGACGGATGATCGTCGTCGTCTGCCCCGGGCAGGGCTCCCAAACCCCCGGATTCCTCTCGCCCTGGCTGGCGGAACCTCGCTTCGCCGTCCACCTCGCCGCGCTGTCGGATGCCGCGGGCATCGACCTCGCCGCGCACGGCACCACCTCGGACGCGGACACCATCCGGGACACGGCGGTCGCCCAGCCACTCATCGTCGCTGCGGGGCTCCTCACCCTGGCAGCCCTTCTCGACGGTCGCCGTGAGCAGATCGGCGGAGTCGCCGGCCATTCGGTCGGCGAGGTGACGGCGGCGGCCGCCGTCGGCATCCTGGGCGAGACGGATGCCATGACTCTCGTGCGCGAACGCGGAACGGCTATGGCGAGTGCGGCCGCCCTCGAACCCACCGGCATGAGCGCGGTCATCGGCGCTGCGGAAGACGAACTGCTGGCGCGCCTCACCGAACTCGGTCTCGAGCCCGCCAACTTCAACGGCAGCGGCCAGATCGTGGTCGCAGGTGCCCTCGAGGCGCTCGCGGCGCTGAAGGATGCTCCGCCGACCGGCGCACGGGTCATCCCGCTTCAGGTCGCCGGCGCATTCCACACGCGGTATATGTCGCCGGCGGTCACCCACTTGTCGACCGTCGCGGCGGGCATCCAGAAGCATGACCCCACATTGACCATCTGGACTAACCACGACGGCTCCCGCGTCAACGACGGTGCCGCATTCGTCGACCTGCTCGTCGGGCAGGTTTCATCCGCGGTACGGTGGGACAAGACAATGCACGCGCTCGCGGATGCCGGCGTCACCGGACTGATCGAAGTCGCACCGGCCGGGGCCCTCGTCGGACTCGCGAAGCGTGGCCTCAAGGGAGTGCCGACAGTGGCCGTCAAGACCCCGGACGACCTGGCCGCGGCGTTCGACCTGATCGACGGGAAGTCATGAGCCAGCAAATTCTCCAGCAGTCCCACGGGCCGGAGTTCACTCGCATCTACAGTTATGGCGCGGCGCGCGGGGACCTGGTCGTGCCGAACGACGAGCTCATCGGCCCGATCGATTCCAGCGACGAGTGGATCCAGCAGCGCACCGGCATCATCACCCGTACGCGTGCATCCGCCAGCATTCTCGCGGTGGATCTCGCGACGGATGCCGCCCGTGAGGCCATCGATAAGTCGGGTATCGCCGCCGACCAGATCGACTTGGTGATAATCGCGACCATCAGCAACGTGCAACAGACCCCCTCAATGGCTGCCGTAGTGGCGGATCGAGTCGGCTCCAACCCGGCCGCTGCCTACGACACCAACGCCGCCTGTGCCGGATTCAGCTACGCGGTCACCCAGGCCGACGCGCTCATCCGCACCGGCGCGGCGCACTACGCCCTCGTGATCGGCGCGGAGAAGCTCTCCGACGTGGTGGACCCCACCGACCGCTCGATCTCCTTTCTTCTCGGTGACGGCGCCGGCGCCGTCGTGATCGGCCCGAGCGACACGCCAGGCATCGCTCCGGCGGTGTGGGGCTCCGACGGCTCGAAAGCAGATGCCGTCGGCATGAACGCCACGCTCACCGACTTCCGCGACGGCACCGCCGAGTGGCCGACTCTGCGCCAGGAAGGACAGACGGTCTTCCGCTGGGCCGTCTGGGACATGGCGAAGGTAGCCAAGCGTGCACTCGAAGTCGCCGGAATCACCGCAGCAGACCTCGCCGCTTTCGTTCCGCACCAGGCCAACATGCGCATCATCGACGAGTTCGCCAAACAGCTGAAGCTACCGGAGTCCGTCATGATCGCCCGGGACATCGCCACCACCGGCAACACCTCGGCCGCCTCGATCCCGCTCGCCACCCACCGGCTTCTCGAAGAGCATCCCGAACTCAGCGGCGGACTCGCCCTGCAGATCGGATTCGGCGCGGGACTGGTCTTCGGAGCCCAGGTCGTTGTGCTCCCGTAAGATAATCAACGGTCAAACGACACCCCCAAGGAGATATCACAATGGCATTGTCCACCGAAGAAGTACTGGCCGGTCTCGCCGAGCTCATCAATGACGAAACCGGCATCGCCACCGACTCAGTGGAGCTGGGCAAGTCGTTCACCGACGACCTCGACATCGACTCCATCTCGATGATGACCATCGTCGTCAACGCCGAAGAGAAATTCGACGTGAAGATCCCGGACGAAGAGGTCAAGAACCTCAAGACCGTCGGCGACGCCGTGAGCTTCATCGTCGCCGCCCAGGACTAGAGTTTCGGGTCCGTTGGACCCACCAACGTGGCCGGCCGGCCTTCGGAGTCCCCAGAGGCCGGCCGAGCCCGTCGGACGACGCCACTCGCGTCCATTCACCAGAGAGCTGCCGTCATGACCAAGAAAATCGTCGTCACCGGAATCGGTGCGAGTTCGCCCCTCGGCGGCACCGCCCCCGAATCGTGGGCGGCCCTTCTCGCCGGAGAATCCGGTGTTCGTGCGCTCACGCACGAGTGGGTGTCGCAGTATGAGCTGCCAGTGACCTTCGCCGCCGAGGCCCGGGTGCGCCCGGACGACGTGCTCAGCCGCCAGGAGATGAAAAGACTCGACCCCTCATCGCAATTCGCACTGATTTCCGCGCGCGAAGCCTGGACGGATGCCGGCGAGCCCGAGGTCGCCCCGGAGCGGCTGGGCGTCGACTATGCGACCGGCATCGGCGGGCTGTGGAGCCTGCTGGACGCCTGGGATACGCTCCGCGAGAAAGGCCCGCGCCGGGTCCTCCCCATGACGGTGCCGATGCTGATGCCGAACGCCGCATCCGCCGCCATCTCAATGGCTCTGGAAGCTCGGGCCTTCGCGCACACCGTGGCATCGGCCTGCGCGTCGAGCACCGAGTCGATCCACAACGCCTACACGAACCTGCAACTCGGTCTCGCCGACGTGATCATCGCCGGGGGCACCGAATCGGCCATCCACCCGATCACGCTCGCCTCGTTCTCCTCCATGCAGGCACTCTCCCGCCGCAACGACTCCCCCGAGACGGCGTCTCGCCCGTACAACGTCGATCGCGACGGTTTCGTCATGGGCGAGGGCGCCGGCAGCATCGTCATGGAGACCGAGGAGCACGCCCTCGCCCGCGGCGCACACATCTACGCCGAGGTCGCCGGGGGCGGGGTCACCGCCGACTCCTACCACATCACCGCCAACGACCCGGAGGGTCGCGGTGCGTCGCGCGCGATAGCCCTCGCGCTCGCCCAAGCCGGCGCCACCCCGGAAGAGGTCGATCACATCAACGCCCACGCGACGAGCACCCCGATCGGTGACATCGCGGAGTACGCGGCTCTCAGGGCGGCGTTCGGCGACCGCGTGCACAGCATCCCGGTCTCGGCAACGAAGGGCGCGACGGGACATTTGCTCGGTGGCACCGGGGCCGTCGAGGCGATCTTCACGATCCTGGCAATCCGCGACCGCACCGCGCCTCCCACGATCAACCTCACCGAACAGGATCCCGAAATCCCGCTCGACGTCGTCACCAGCCCGCGTCCCCTCGGCGACGGGCCCCTGCTCGCCATCAGCAACTCCTTCGGGTTCGGTGGACACAACGCCGTACTGGCGTTCCGGAGCGTATGACCGGGAATCCTGGGGCGCCGTTGACGATCGCCATCGTCAGCGACTACTACTTCGACTACGTCGGAGGCGCCCAGACCTCGATGCGGCAACAGAAGCTGGCACTCGAAGACGCCGGCCACCGCGTCGTCATCGTGTCGCCGGCACGCGGGCTATGGGCGCCGCGTCACCAGAGGTCTGCGGACGGCCTTCTGGTGAAACCACTGTTCCGGTTGCCGGTGCTCGATCTTGCGGTCATCCCGAACAATTCCCGTAGCGTCGCCGCGCTGGCGAACTACCTGCGTGCGGAGAAGGTGGATGTGGTGCACGTGCAGACGGAATTCGGTCTTGCACACGTTGCGGATGCCGCGGCCGCGAAACTGCACATCCCGCTCGTGCACACCGTGCATAGCTTCTACTGGGCGAGCGAAGGCCCGCCACAGGCATCCGTCGCCTGGTTCATCCGCTGGGCTCTCCAGCGTGTGATCGGTGAAAAACTCCCCACCATCCAGTTCACGCCGCGCAAGACCGACAACCTGCTGCGCAATCTCGTGCTCGCCATGGCGCGCCGGGCGCGGCAGGTCGTCTCCCCGTCAAAGCACCAGGCACAGGATCTCGCAAACGCTGGTGTCACGGGGACCATCACGGTGATCCCCAATCCGATAGCGACGACTGACATCCCGTCGAACCCCCTCACTCTCGACCAGGCGCAACGCCCGAGCTTCCTCTGGGTGGCGCGCTGTGAGCCGGTGAAGCGACCGCTGTACTTCGCCAGGGCAGCGATCGCCGCACTCGCTCGCACCGACAACGGGTTCACCGTGGATTTCGTCGGGGAGGGATCCGACCTCGCCGCACTCAGGAAGCTCGCCGCCGGGCATCCGGAGATACGGGTGCAGGGCTCGTTGCCCCACGATGAAGTGCTCGCAATGATGGATGCCTCGGCCGCTGTCGCCCTCACCTCGCTCGGGTTCGACAACCAGCCGATGACCATCGCGGAAGCGGTGAGCCGTGAGCGTGGGGTGCTGTACTGCGATCCAAAGCTCAAGGAGGGGCTGCTCAACTCCGGCTACCTGTCGCAGACTCCGGATGACGCGGGGTTGGCCGATGCGATCGTGGCGCTCGTCGAAGACCCGTCGCTCCTCGTCGGCCTTTCGCAGGGCGCGCTCATCGATCGCGAGCTGTTCTCGCCGACCAACTACGCGGAACGCATCGTCGAGGTGTACCGGAGGTAGGGGTCAACCGACCTTGTGCAACCACACCACCTGGTTGGTGTCGCTGGAATGGCGGAAGGCCTCGAGCTCGTCATCCCAGGCCTGGCCGAGGGCGAGACGCAGTTCGCGGTGCAGTTCGAAGGCATCCGAGCCGGCGATCTCCATGGCGTAGCGCACCCGGTCTTCGGGGATCACGACGTTGCCCGCGGTGTCGGTCTGGGCGAAGAAGATGCCGAGGTCGGGCGTGTGCATCCAGCGACCGCCGTCGCTGCCGACGGAGGCGTCCTCGGTCACTTCGAAGCGCAGGTGCTCCCACCCGCGCAGGGCGGACGCGATGGCGGCCCCGGTGCCCTGAGCGCCTTGCCAATAGAACTCGGTGCGCATGGACCCCTTGAGCACGCGCTGCTCCTCCCACTGGAAGTTCACGGCGCGATCGATCGCCCCCCCTGCGGCCCATTCGATATGCGGGCACAGGGCGCGCGGTGAGGAGTGCACGAAGAGAACACCCCGCGCCATTGCGACACCGGTGTTGGTGAGTGCAGCCACGATAACTCCATTCCGTTGAGGTGCGACTTCCCCATCGACCTCGGAATGATTCGTACTGCCGTATTCAATTGCACGGCGAACCGTTGCGCCAATTATCGCGGACTATCCCCGCAAATAACAACTGTGTAATTGCCGAGTCCTCCCGCGAATATATACTCGGCATGGATTTGATACTGCGAGGGAGGGTTTCGTGTCGGTTCGAGCCGGTCTTCTCGCCGTGCTGTCGCTCGGAGCAGGTTACGGCCTCCAGCTGCACACGGAGTTCACCGCCCGCGCGCCTCATCGTCGTCCGGTGAACGCCGGCCAGATCTATGGCACCCTCGAACGACTCGCGCGAGCGGGCCTCGTCGAGCCCGCCGGGACCACCGCCGACGCCCTTCCGCTGTACCGGCTCACCACTGCCGGGGCATCTGCCGCCGTGTCATGGATGACAGAACCGGTGCTCGACGGCTTGCCAGAGTGGACAGAGATGCTCGACCAGGTACTCGTGACCAGTTCGATCGATCCGGTGGCGGCCAGGACCCTCGCGGGACGCTATCGTCGCTGGTGGGAGGCCGACCTCGCCCGCACCCGATCGGCTGCCGAGCAGACGATCACGGATGCGCGCCTCGCGCTCGTCGCACGCGAGGCACAGGCGGTCGCGGCCATCGCCTGGCTCGGATCCGCAATTGCCGCCCTCGTCGACTCGGATTCGTTCCGCCCGCTGTCCGAGGCGCGACCGAAACGTGGTCGGCGCGCAACAACCCACTGAATCACTTCGCCTGTGCGTAGTTGTCCACGATGGCGACGGTCAGCGGGAAGGTCACCGGCAGGGTGCCGAACATGAGACGCCCCGCTTCAGCCGCCGCCGTGCGGACCGCCGCCTCGACGGCGTCCGCACGGTCGACCGGGCAATGCACGACCACCTCGTCGTGCATGAAGAGCACCATGTGCGGGGCATTCGTGATCCATGCTCCCTCGGCGGCTTCATGCAGGGCGCGACGCAGGTTCGCCATCCAACACAGCGCCCACTCCGCGGCGCTGCCCTGCACGATGAAGTTGCGGGTGAACCGGCCCCAGCCGCGGGCCTGGCCGCGTGCTCGGCTGAAATCGGCCTCCGTGCTGGTCTCGTCGTAGGGACCCGACGGGCCGGCACTCCACGCGGCACCCGGCAGGGGCGAGCTGCGGCCGAGTCGGGTGGTGACGACCTCTCCGCGTTCGCCCGCCCGTGCCGCCTCCTCCACCAGGGCGATGGCTCTCGGATAGGCCTTCTTCAGCCCGGGCATCAGCCGGCCGCTCTGACCGGAGGTCGCGCCGTACATCGCCCCGAGCATCGCCACTTTGGCCTGGTCACGAGTCGCCACGGCTCCACTTGCGACGATTCCGGCATAGAGGTCGCCCGCCCTGCCGGCCTCCGTCATTCCGCGGTCCCCCGAGAGGGCGGCAAGAATGCGCGGCTCGAGCTGCGCGGCGTCGGCAACCACGAATTTCCAGCCGGGATCCGCGACCACAGCGGCCCGCATCTGCTTCGGAAGCTGCAACGCCCCGCCGCCCCCCGTGCTGGCCCATCGTCCAGTCACGACTCCCCCAGGCACGTACTCGGGATGAAACCGTCCGTCGCGCACGTTAGCGTCGAGCCACTGCCATCCACTCGCCGCAAACAGACGGGCGAGTCTCTTGTATTCGAGCAGTGGTTCGATAACGGGATGCTTCAGCCTTTGGAGCTCCCACGACCTGGTCGAGGTGACCATGAGTCCGGCAACATTGAGTGCCTTCAGCAACTCAGAGGGCGAATCCGGATTGAGGGTCGGCGTCTCAAGCGCCTCCCGCAGTCGGTGGAGCGTGGCATCGAGGAGCGCGGGACGCTGGCCGGACACCGGTCGTGAACCGAGCTGGCTCTCGAGGATCTCGTTGTGGATCTCTTTACGCCAGGGCAGTCCGGAATGCATCATCTCCGCCGCCAGCAGAGCCCCGGCAGACTCGGCCGCGAGCAGCAGACCGATGCGTGCCGGGTCTTCCGCGCCGGCAATCGCGGCCCGCTGCGAAACGAACTCGGTAATCGTGTCTTCGGTGGCGTCATCCGCCGTCGCCGCCTCGAAATCGAAGAGGGTGTGCTCGGCGGGTTTGTCGAGGCACGCACGGGAGCTGCGGTCCCAGGCATTCGTCGGCGCCGCCGCAAAGGCAGACCGTGCGGTCAGAGCGGAGTTGCGAAGGATGGCGTGCGAAAGGCGGAGGTCGACGCACCGCTCGATGCGCACGTGCGCCTTCAAGAGGTTCGGATACCAGCGGGCGGTATCGTCCCACACCCACCGCGGATGTCTCCGCTCGACCTCTGCGACCGCCCTCGGGAGCCCGGCAGGCGAGACGGTGATCGCCGGCGCCGTTCGCGCCCCCGCATCATCAACTTCCTGCAGCGCGACACCGTCGGGGACGGAGACGAGGACAACGTGCACCCTCCCATACTGCCGTCGCCCGCCGACGTTATCGGCATTCCCCTCCCGTCCCGTTGGAAATCCATGCTGTTTTCTCTGGAGGCGACATGTTTGCGTCGACACGCCGCCTTCCGACAACGGCTGCATGGATTTCGAGCAGGGGAAACGGTGTGGGGCGGCCGGGTGAGGGCGGGTCAGCGCATCGGACCGTCGCCGACCGTGAGCGGGGATGCTACACGAACGGCGTTGCCGTCTCCATCAGGCGGGAGCGGATCATGAAGCGCACACCCTCTGGGGATTCGACCGAGAATCCGCTTCCGCGACCCTTGACCACGTCGACGGTCAGGAAGGTGTGACTCCAGTATTGGAACTGCTCGGCCGACATCCAGAAGTCGATCACCTGTGGTTCGCCACCGGCCGGCGCGATATCGAGTCGACCGAGCAGCACATCCTGATCGGAGGTGAGGAAATCGCCGGCGGGGAAGCACATGGGACTCGAGCCGTCGCAGCATCCGCCGGACTGGTGGATCATGAGCGGGCCGTACTGATCCCAGAGCTTGCGCAGCAACTCCACAGTTACCGGAAGGAATTCGACCCGCGGAAGGGTTTCGCCGGCAATGGTGACGGAGGCGGTGACAATCCCGGTACTTTCGATGACGGACATCGGCGTCCTTTCGGTCTCTATCCAGTATGCGCTCGAAAGGCGGTGATCGAACCTGCGCGGGTGCACAGGCTCGATCACCGCGAATGGTGCGGGTTTAGAAGAATCCGAGCTTGTCTTCGGAGTACGACACGAGCAGGTTCTTCGTCTGCTGGTAGTGGTCGAGCGCGAGGCGGCTGTTCTCCCGGCCGATCCCCGAGCTCTTGTAGCCGCCGAAGGCCGCGCCAGCCGGATAGGCGTGGTAGTTGTTGACCCAGACCCGGCCGGCCTGGATGTCGCGACCAGCCCGATACGCCGTGTTCCCGTTACGCGACCAAACCCCGGCCCCGAGGCCGTAGAGGGTGTCGTTCGCGATGGAGATCGCGTCGTCGTAGCCGTCGAAGCTCGTGACGGCGAGCACGGGCCCGAAGATCTCCTCCTGGAAGAGTCGCATCTTGTTGTGGCCTTCGAAGACGGTCGGCTGCACGTAGTAGCCCTCGCTCAGGTCGCCGCCGAGGTCGACGCGCTCACCTCCCGTGAGCAGCTTGGCTCCCTCCTGCTTGCCGATGTCGATGTAGCTGAGGATCTTCTCGAGCTGGTCGTTCGACGCTTGCGCTCCGACCTGAGTGTCGGTGTCCAGCGGGTTGCCTTGCACGATCGCCTTCGTGCGGGTGAGTGCGTCGCCGAGGAAACTGTCGTAGATCGGCTTCTCCAGCAGCGCACGGCTCGGCGCCGTGCACACCTCGCCCTGGTTGAAGGCGAACAGTACGAAGCCCTCCTGGGCCTTGTCGTAGAAGGCGTCGTCGTGATCCGCCACGTCCTTGAAGAAGACGTTCGGACTCTTGCCGCCGAGTTCCAGGGTGGCCGGGATGATGTTGGCGCTCGCATACTGCAGGATCAAGCGCCCGGTCGTGGTCTCGCCGGTGAACGCGATCTTGCGGATGCGCGGACTCGAGGCGAGCGGCTTACCGGCTTCGACTCCGAAGCCATTGACGATGTTCACGACACCGGGCGGGAGGATGTCACCGATCATCTCGATGAGCACAAGGATCGACGCCGGCGTCTGCTCTGCAGGCTTCAGCACGATCGCATTGCCGGCGGCGAGGGCGGGGGCCAGTTTCCACACCGCCATCAGGATGGGGAAGTTCCAGGGGATGATCTGCCCGACCACGCCGAGCGGCTCGTGGTAATGGTAGGCGGTCATGTCGCCGTCCATCTCGGCGAAGTGTCCCTCCTGGGCTCGGATGGCCGAGGCGAAGTAGCGGAAATGGTCGGCCGCGAGCGGAAGGTCGGCATTCAGGGGTTCGCGGATCGGCTTTCCGTTGTCCCAGGTCTCGGCGAGGGCGAGGGCCTCCATATTGGCCTCGATGACATCCGCGATCTTGTTGAGAACGGCGGCGCGTTCCGTCGCCGACGTCTTCCCCCAGGCCGGCGCGGCCTTGTGCGCAGCGTCCAGGGCGAGCTCGATGTCTTCGGCCGTGCCGCGGGCGATTTCGCAGAAGGGCTTGCCGGTGACCGGCGAGATGTCTTCGAAATACTGGCCTTTCACCGGTTTGACCCACTCCCCCCCGATCCAATTCTCGTAGCGGGACTTGTAGGTGAACTTCGCATCGGGGGTACCCGGGGCTGCATAAACGGTCATAGCCACTCCTGTCGACGACTCTGTCATGTGGACCCGAAGGGTCCTCCGTCAGGCTAAGACCGTCGAGGTTGCGAGGAGGTTGCGGTTTGTTGCACGCCGAGTTCGGCGTCGATGCGTTCGAGGCGAGCGACGATCGCGGCCCGCTTCGGGGACTTGGGCGGAAGCATCCACAGGCAGGCCCGCCAGACGTCAGCATCGTACGCCGCTTCGTCGGTGCGGGCATAGGCGAGGAGTGTTTCGACCGAAGCGTCGGTGAGCAGCGCGTCGCGCAGCCTTTGGCTCAGTTCCCGGCGGATCTCCGCGATGCCGGGTGCGGAGGATGTCGGCAGAAGCGCACCCGAGTATGCCCCGAGCGCCACCCTGTGGGCACCACGGTCGAGGAACGCCAGTACGCGGTGCGCGTCGAGTTCGAGGCGCCCCTCCAGCCTGTAGGGGCGGGAGAGCGGCACGAGTGAGTCGTCGATTCGCTCGAGCGCTTTGCGCAGCCGCACCATTTCGGCCCGGAGAGTGGAAACTGAACCCTCCCTCTCGTAAGCGAGCTCCGCCAGCCGGTCGACGGAGAGGCCCGCCGGGTGCCAGGCGAGCAGGGTGAGAAGTTCGGAGTGTCGCGTGCTCAACTCGACCGTCCGGCCGCCGACCGTGATCCGACCGACGTCGCTGCCGAGTACGCAGAGCACAGGCGGCGCGATGACCCGCGGAGTCGCGAAGAACGTGGCGGATCGGCGCGGATGCGAGGCAAGCTCGTCCAGGCGTCGGATGCGCATCTCGGACTCGACGGCGGCCACCGCGGCCTCGAGCAGCGGGAGGGTCGCTGGCGCCACGGCATCCGCTCCCCCGGTGATGTCGATGACACCCAGGATGCGGCCGGAGGCGGGATCGTGCACCGGCACCGCGGTGCAACTCCACGGGTGCACGATGCGGTTGAAATGCTCTGCCCCCTGGATCTGGATGCCGTGATCGAGCGCGAGCGCCGTGCCGGGCGCGGTAGTCCCCACGGCCCGCTCCGACCAGTCGGCGCCTTCGACGAACATCATGCCCTCGGCTTTGCGCCGGAGCGCCCGATCCCCGTCGATCCAGAGCAGGCGACCCGCTTCGTCCCCGATGGCGACGATCAACCCCGCGTCGAAGGTGTGACGAACCAGCAGGCTATGGATGGTGGGCAGCGCCAATGCCATCGGATGCGCCGCGCGGTATTCGTTCAACTCGTGCTCGTCGATCTCGATCGCGGCGCCAAGATGATCGGGGTCGAGCTGCAGCTGCAGCGACCGCTCCCAGGATTCCTGTACGAGCCGACGCACACCGCTGACTGCGGTGCGGGTCGTGATTGCCGAGTCGTGCGCCGAGGCGAGGCGCCGCCGCTCGGACCTGTCGGTGGGGCGCGCCACGATCCACGGACTGGCCACGACACCTCCGATCAGCCTTGGTCGAATTCCGCCATCCTACCCGGGAGTTCCGGTGCCGAGGCTCAGCAATCCTGCGAGCGACTGACCGGGGCGTTGAGCAGCCTGACCAGGCCGGTTTTCGGATCGGAGATTGCGACGCCGCCGGACTGGTTCGCATCGAGGTCGAAGTACGCCGAGAGTCCGTACTGGTCGGCAGTGTCCCGTCCGTCCACCACCACACCGGGGGTCGCAGCGATCAACGAGGAAATCGGATCGCCCACGCCGAAGCCGGATGCGGTGGTCACGACCACTCCGCCGGGTGTCTTCGGGGCATCCGAACGAACGACGAAGGCGGGAGCCCCGACGATGGTCTGCGTGCTGTAGGTGAGCGTGAGGCCGTCGCCCCAGCTGGCGCGCTTCTGGGTGGACGAACACTGCGTCGCCATGAGAGTCTCCACCGCCGGAGTCTCGCCGGTCTGTTTACTGAGAGCGGCGATGGCGAGCACCGGATTGCCGGAATAGGCGAGCTGTTTCAAGGTCGACCGGTCGCTTCCGATGAGGGTGAGCGCCGTTCCACCGATCTGGATCGATGCCAGGGTGACCGCCACCGGCGCGGTCGTCGGGCCCGCAGTCATGGTCGGCACAGGCGACAGCGGTGCCGACGCACACCCCGCCAGAATGAGGAGGACACCAGCACTGAGCGCCGAGGAGAGCATCCTGACGAACCGGCGCGGTCTGGTCATTGCCTCACTGTAGTACCGCTCATTCGTGCAAGAGCGAACCGTCTCCGGTGAGCACCTGCTTCTCCCCCGCTTCGATGGGAACGGTGAACCGATTCTGTTTCGGCGGCATCGGGCAATTAAATGCGTAGCTGAAGGCACAGGGCGGAAGGATGGCCCGATTGAAGTCCAGGATGATCGAGCCATCCGTGCGCGGGGCGATGAAGAGGAAGCGACCGACGCTGTATGTGCTCGAGCCGCTGGTGGCGTCCGAAAAGACGAGCTGGAGCGCACGCCCGGCCTTGAAAGCCGCGAGGGTGTAGTCGGTCCCGTCCTTGGAGAAGGTGATCTCTCCCGGAATCGGCAGTTCCCGGGTCTTACCGTCGTCCTTGAGATGCTCGAAGCCCACGGTCGTGCCATGGGGAAGCTCGGTGAAAGTGCCGGTGATGACCCAGTCCGGGTTGTAGTCGAAGGCGGAGATCGATCCGAAATTCCGGATGCCTTCCGAATGCGCGTCCCAGACGCGCAGGGCGTAGGCGCCGTCGTCGCCGGCGATCACGAAACCGGTGACGGTATCGCTGAAGACGATCTCACTCGGGGACTCGGCATCCTTGCCCCGCACTATCGCATCGCCATCGACGATCACACCGTCGACCCTGATGTTCGCGGATGCCTCGGCCGTGAGTCTCAGCCCCGATTCGCCCCTCGGCAGCGGTGCCCAGGTGCCCGGCACTCCCCAGATCGTCTGGGCCGAGTCGATCCATTGCGTGTTCACCAGGGCGAGGCTGCCGGTGGGCTGCACAACAGACAGCTCGCGGCGCGCATGGTACGCGGCGTATGCCTCCTCCGGGCTGGGAGCGGGTGTTGCGGACACGGTGGTATCGGTCATGGGTCCATCCTCGCTGACGTTTCTCGAACTAACGACCGGTACCGCTCGCGCATTCCCGCTCGTACGGCATCCGTCGATCCCCACGGGGAGTGCTCCCGTTTGTGAGGTTTGTTCCCCGTCGCGCAGGAGCAACCCTGACAAACGGGAGCAATCACCGTCGTACCCGGGCGAAGAAAAAACAGGCCCCGCACAGGTGCGGGGCCGGTCTATTCGGAGTACCAGCTGCGATGGGCAATGCCCACAGCATGTGTGAGACCTTATCCGTGAGGAAGGAAATCCACAGCGCCTATTCGGCGCACGAAGCTGCATCCAGTTCGGCCACTACGGCCAACCAGTAGTTGGAGAACTAGTGGTTAGAGAGGACGAATGTTCTCGGCCTGGGGTCCCTTGGGTCCCTGGGCGAGGTCGAATTCGACTTTCTGGTTCTCGTCGAGTGACTTGTAGCCGCTCGAGGCGATCGCCGAGTAGTGTGCAAACACGTCCGGGCTTCCGTCGTCCGGGGCGATGAATCCAAAGCCCTTTTCAGCGTTGAACCACTTCACTGTTCCTAGTGCCATAATTTTCTCCTTCAGGAGTCTTCGCGTGAACCCGACTTTCGGACCCACTCGTCGCGGTGTTCATCGTCCGCTCCCGAAAGAAACATGGCACACATCGCGCCGGTCGTTTCCGACCCGAGCGGCGAGTTCCAAGCATTCAAGATGTGCGAGGTACTGCAACTGCATGGCCAACTGTAGTGCACGTACCTCCTTTTGGGCACCCGTGTAACAGGAACGGAACACATTCGCCTCGAGTTCTTCTCACCGCGTTCACCTTTTGGGTGGCATAGCGCTGCGTTACCGCGGCGGATTGTCTGTCATTTTCAGCACCAAAGCGCCTCGGGCTCCCGGCAGGAATGCGACCGTGCTTCCGGTATCCAACGGGGACTTTGGAGCGCAAGCGGCGGAAACATCCTGCCGCTCAGCGCCGCCCATCGCATCGGGGCGCGACCGACCCGTCGGTGGGCGATGAGGTAGGTGAAGAGCCTCGCGCTCGACGAGTCACCCCGCGAGACGGAGGTGCCTCCCGCAGCACTCCGGCGCGGCGGTCAGGCCTTGGAGCGACTGCCACCGCGCCTGATGTACCCGACGATCGCCGTCACGACGAAGAGCACGATGCCGATCACGGCGAGCCAGAACAACCCCTTGATGACGAAACCGAGGACCGCGAGAACGAGCCAGATCACGAGAAGGAGAACAATGAATCCGATCATGGATACGACCGTACTCTTCCCCGCGAGAGATAGGCCCCCCGAATCTCTTTCATCCGGCATGTCTCAAAAGGGTTCCGGGTCGCCGCCATCGGGTGCCGCGAGGTCCAGGGCCGCGATCGCGCCGCCGCGAACATGGGAACTCGACGCTCCGAGCTGCGAGGCCCGAGTGCGAAGTGCAAGCGTGGCAGCCCGGGTGTCGGGGTCCCGCAGCGTTGTCTCGATCGGCGAGGTGAGGAGCTCACTCGATGGGCCGATCACCAGATCGACCACGACCACTCGACCGTCGGCGAGCACGGTCGGGATCGACACCACCTCCGCGACCCCGCTCATCGCGGCCATCGCAGCGAACTCGAGCAGCGCAGCAGCACCGTCGTCGCTGGTGATGAATGACTCTCCGCCGTAGGCAACACGTCTCATAGCTCTACCGTGCCTCCGATTCGCGCAAAATGTCAGGACGTTGCGCGAATATGCAGGAAGGGGTAGCCGGTGATCGCGCGGGATTCAGCGCCGGGACATGATCCAAGCGAGCAGGTAGCTGCGCGAATTGCCGTCGTCAATGAACTTCTCCGGCAGCGTTCGTGCGGTCGCAAGCGCGGCCTTCGCCTGGCCGGTGCCGCCGAGTGCCGCGTACATGAGCAGGTAGTCGCCGAACTGCTTGTCGTAGCTCCCCGCTGTTGCCTCGGCCACGCTCTTCGCGATGCGTTTCGGATCGCCCCCGAGGTAGCCGCTTGCCGGGCTCATTGGGATGAGTTGGATGCCGAGCTTGGCGTTCGCATCAGCGCTGAACCACGTGGAATAGTCCCGCTTCCCGCCCCAGTTGAGGGAGACGATCGAACGCTGGTAGCCCGCATACACCGGATCCGTGGTGTCGAAGTCGGTCCAGTAGGACCGGGCGGATGCCGCCTCGCTGGCCAACATCCACGAGGCCTCCTTCTCAAGCGCGCCGTTTCCGCTCACGTTGCCCCACAGGGCGAGACCATTCCAGGCGTTCACCGCTTCGGAGCTCGACTCAAGGTTGTTACCGTCGGCGAACGGCGAATAGCCCGAGGCCCACGAGTGGCCGGCGTAGGCATCGAAGCCGCGCCGGTCGGGGAAGTACTTGGAGTTGCCGCTCGAGGCGAGATCCGCAGCGAGAAGATTCACCACCGGGGTGATCTCCGTGCGAAGTGCCGTGTCGCGGGCCGCGGCGACGCTCGCCGCATATAGGAAATATCCGTAGTGGAAGTTGTGATCGTTGAACTGGTCTGAGCCGAAGGATGCCGCGAGACCGACGATCCCCTTGATCTTGGGGTCGTAGACGAAACAGCGCTCGGTGGCGGAGGTGCAACGGGCGGGGTCGGTCCACTGGCGCAAGGCGTCGTTGAGCTTGCCTCCGACGGTCTTCGCCGCCGCAGTGTCCCCCAGTTTGTCGGCGAGCATCAGGAGGTTGGCCAGGCGGTAGAGCGCCTTCCCGCCGAAGTAGGTGTCGGGGGGTAGCGCGGCGGTCTGCGCGACATCCTGCGCCAGCGTCCTTTCGAGTTCGGCCTTCTGCGCCGCACCGATCGCGGAGAGATCGATGGTGCCGGATGCCGCGACGGCCGGGCTCGTCCACGACAGGGAGCCTCCCGCACAGAGCGACATCCGGCCGTAGACGGAGGGGTAGCTGCCGAGCGTGCACTTCGGCGAGGTCAGCGACTTCTGCTGGTGAGGGAGCGAGGCGATGAGCGTGTCGTCCTTGCCCGCTGTTGCATAGCTGAGAGTGGTCGATGCGGTGGAGCCGCCGCTCGAGTAGTCGAGCTTCACCGCGGTGAGGGGCACCGCGTAGGCGGCGACTGCCGAGAGCGTGCCGTCGGTGGGAACGGGGAACCAGACCGCCGTCGCGCCCGGCGCCAGAGTCAGGCCGGTGCCGTCCTTCGATACTTCACCCGCGGTTCGGAGTCCGTAGGTGGTCTTACCGACCTTGGCGGAAAAAATTCCCTTGCCTGCGGGTGCGAAGGGCTGGCCGAGGCGGAGGGTGACCTTCTTCGCCGCCGTAAAGCTCACAAGCGGAGATCCCTCGGCGATGACGGTCGATCCGATGGTGCTGCTGGAGGCGTTCCGGCTGGCGATGGTGACGGAGGCATCGTCGTAAGCGGTGATGATGCTCGTGCGAGCCCCGGCGTCGATGGCGATGCTGGGAGCGTTGCCACCGGCGATGGTGTCGGGACCGGTCGTGACCTCTGGCAGGCCGAACGTGAATCCGGTGTCAGTGAGACCGAAGGACAGCGGAAGCGGAAAGACGGGGAGCGGACGTTGTCCGAAGACCAACCCGGAGAACCAGCGGTTCGTCGGAGGGGCGAGGCCGCGCGCGAGCCGCGTCACCGGAACCTCCCCCACGGTCTTCTGCGGCAGTTTGGAGATGGTCGAGCCGAGCGTGCTGTCGGAGAGCACTGAGCTCCCCGTCGAACCGGCGCGGGTTGCCGGCCCACTGCAGGCGGCGGCGACGAGGGTCACGATCACTCCCGTCGAAATCACCCCCGTCGATCGCAGGAGGGTTGCGCGGCTCAGTCTTCGACGGGTCGAATTAGAACGGATCATCAGATCCCAATCTGCTCGAGCAGCGAGAAGAACGAATCCTTCACGCCAGCGAGCGGTCCATCGTCCCGGAGCCGCAGGATCGACGTCACCGGGGTTCCCGGTTGGACGAGGCCGTCGTTGCTGCCCGCGACCAGGTCCTTGCTCGTGACCTTGATCTCAGCATCCGCTTCGCCGCCGACCGTTTGGACCTTGACGTCGGAAACGATACCCGCAATGCGCTGGTGATTGGGCAGCACGATCTCGACGCGGCCGTTCTTCTCGATGCGGGCGAAGTCATAGGAGTCCACCCGGAACTTCGCGAGTACGAACAGGGGTCCGGTGCGATCGATCGTAGCGAGCGGCTGGCCCGCGCCGACAAGTCCGCCGACCTGCGCCTTGACGCTCGAGACGATGCCCGGCTCGGTGGCCTTCAGGGTGAGGGTGCCGTCGGTGGACGTGGTGTAGGCGGTGCTGACCGGCGAGGTTTTCGGCGAGGAGAGGTCACGAAGCAGCGTTGCGCTCTGAATGGTCATGAGCGGGTCGCCCTTCTTCACCCGGTCGCCGGCCTTCACGGAAGCGGCTACCACCGACCCGGAATAGTCCGAGCCGACGGAGTAGGAGATGGCCTCGAGGGCAGCGGAGCGGCTCGCCACCTGATTCTCGCGTTGGTTGAGCACGAGAGTTGCGCCGGCGACGATCGCCAGGACCAGAACTAGTCCGCCGAGAAGGCGGAATCGGTTTCCCCAGGTCATCGGGTCACCATTCCTTTCGAGTTGAAGACTTCGGAGGTCGCGGCCTGATGGTTCGTGGCGACGCGGTGCACCGGAACGGTGCGAGTCGTTGGGCGAGCAGTCGAGCGTGGCACGCGAGCGAACGCCGGATGCAACTGCGGTTGAGTCGGCACCGCCACACGGGCGAGGTGTGCTTCTTTGATCGCGGCTCCGATGAACACCGCGAACACGAGGGTGCTGGTGAGGTTCCAGGCCGTGGCCAGCGTGATGGTTCCGTGGCCCAGGTCCTTGGTGACCGCCACCACCGAGGTGAGCAGCAGGAAGGCGAACACGAGCACCTGCGGGATCATGAAATTGAATGGGGAGACGCGTTTGCCCGCTCCCCCCGTGACGTGCCACTTCTGCTCGCGACCCGCGAAGACGTTGATGAACGCCCGGATGTAGATGGGGAACGACACCGTCGCCATGACGAGCGTGGCCGGCCGGAATGATCCCATGGTGTTGAACGCCAGAAGGATCTGCAGGCCGTAGAAGCCAAGGTAGAAGAGAAGCCAGGTGAGCCAGGTGACGGTGAGGTTCACCGGTCGCAGGTCGAAGTAGATCTCGAGTGGCGGCACCATCAACAACAGCAATGGCGTGATCCCCACGAGGTAATGCGTGGCTGTGACCGTGTACTGCAGGCGCTGGTCCATCGTGAGCCGACGACGCGGGTTCAGCGGATTGTGCCGCATCAGGATCTCAAATCCGCCGGATGCCCAGCGCAACTGCTGTTTCGTGTAATCCTCCACGGTCTCGGGAGCATCGCCGACGGCGAGCGTCACTGGGATGTAGACCGAGCGCCAACCGTTTTCATGCAGCATGAGCGAGGTCCAGACATCCTCAGATTTGGAGTCGGTGAACATGCCACCGATGTCCTCGATTGCGTCGCGGCGGAAGATCACGTTGGTGCCGACACAGAACGCAGCGTTGAATCGATTGCGGCCCGGTTGGATGAAGCGGTAAAACACCGACTGCATGAAGCCGGCGCCAGCCGACACGAGATTCTTCATGTTGCCGTACGTCTGCGGGGTCTGCACGAAGGCCACATTGCTGTCGATGAAGAACGGCACGGTCTCGTAGAGGAAGCCCTCTTTCGGCACGAAATCGGCGTCGAAGATGGCGTAGAACTCGCCACTCGCGAGCGACAGCGCGTGGTTCACATTGCCCGCCTTGGCACCGTTGTTGCTCAGGCGTCGCACGTAGCGTGCGCCGAGTTCGGCGGCGAGGTCCCGCACTGCATCCGACCCGCCATCGTCGAGTATCCAAGTGAGGTGCTCGCCGCGCATCGCAATGGCCGCGGTAGCTGTCCGGCGGATCGTGGCGACATCCTCCCCATAGACGGTGATGAACACGTCAATGTTGATGCGCGCGTCGCTGAGGAAGACGCCCCAGCGCTCCGGGGAGGCATCCGTACCCTCGAGCTCGATGGTGTGCGCATCGAAGAGTCGTTCCTGGGAGTGATGGAATGCGAAGTCACGGGGATCGAGGCCTCCGGACAGGATCGTCCACATCGACACGAGCGCCTGGGTGACCAGGACGACCTCGGCCGTGATCACCAGTCCGTAGGGCAACCAATCGCCCCGGTTGGCCGGGTTGAGCAGAAAGAACGTGTAGGCGAGCACGCCGACCGTGGCTATGAGCACGAACAGCACCAGGGTGGGCGAATTGGCCGCCCCATTCTCCACGGCGCGGGGAAGCGGTGTTCTCTCGGTGCGCCGGGCGCCACGAAAGGGATTGTCCTTCCAGATTTGACTCACAGTGCTGTTCTCCATTCTGCGGGGCGCGCGGGTACGCACAGCGGCAGCGTGCTGCCTTAGGGGGCGACGACGGTGGCTTTCGCAGCGGGCTTCATGCCCGGCGTGCAAATAGAAATGGCACTTTCAACGAGAGCGAACCGCTTGACCGTCCGGTCTTCTGGGGGCTTCGCTCACGGATTGTGCCTGTCCCAGAGTAAACACACAAGCGGCCGGATGTCTCGCAATATGAGAGCTTTGTAATCAAGCCACGTGCGCGTTCGAGCGCCTATTAGTGCTGGTCAGATCGCAGATAGACGGACTCTCCGCGGCATCCGATTCTGCCCGTTCCCGGCGAAATCCCAGCCTTTCGCGAACTGCGCACAGTAATCGCGTCCCACGGGCCTGCCGACGGGGGGAAATGGAGCGTACGCTGGCGCCATGGTTCACGACACTGGTGTCGACGAGCATCATGAAGACAAATTCGTTCACTTCATTAACTGGCTCAATACTGCCCTGAGCCGGAGAATCGGTACGGCAGACCTGGGGCCGTACAACGATGTGGTGGAACAGGTTGGCGAAGCGGTTTGCCCCATCTGCGGCACTCCGATGGCGAAACACAGCATCGATCGATCGAGTGCGAACGCCGTGCTCAACTGCCCCATCCCGCACCTGCCCCAGGCGGTCCGCGCCGAGCCGATTAACGAATTCGGGATGCCGAAACGGGTGCGCTGAACGGTCAACTCGTCCTTCGCGACTGGGCAAAGGCGGCACCATCCCCGTGGTGGTGACGCGACTTTTGCGCCACCCACTCGAGGGGTAGGCCGTCTGGCGGGATCGGACGGACATCGAGAACACCGAAGTGGGGCGGACGGGACTTGAACCCGTGACCGACGGATTATGAGTCCGCTGCTCTAACCAGCTGAGCTACCGCCCCGCAGCGTCCGAGTGGAACGGTGCGTCACCACGATACAGGCTCGCGCGCACACCGTCGTGAGCCGAGCGGCGTCAGCTGACCTGCTCGTCGAGTGAGGCATCCGTCACCGGATCGGTGACCTTCTCGCCACGGTACAACTGCTCGAAGATCGACAGGGTGCGCTGGATGTCGTGGGCCGCGATGTAGCGAAGGCTTGCTTCCTTCATCCTGCGCAACTCCGCATCGCTCAAACGCAGTACCCTGCTGAGTTTGTCGGCCAGATCTCTGGCGTTCCCCGGTTCGAATAGATAGCCGTTCTCCCCCTCATGCACGAGGTGGGGCAGAGCCATCGCATTCGCCGCAACGATCGGCAAGCCGGATGCCATGGCCTCCATCGTGGCGATGCTTTGCAGCTCGGCGATTGACGGCATCACGAAGACGGTCGAATTGGTGAGTGCGGCCCGCAACTGCTCATCCGTCACGTAGCCGGTGAAGGTGACCCGATTGTCGATTCCCAGCTCGCGGGTCATCTGCTTGAGTTGGTTCGCCTGGTCGCCACCGCCCACGATCTCCAGCTGGACGTCGAGGGACCGGTCGATCTGCGCAATCGCCCTCATGAGCACGTCGAGATGCTTCTCCCCCGAGACACGTCCGACGAAGATGACCCGGTTCTCCGTGCGCGGCTCGAAGCTCGGCGTGTACAGCGCTGCGTCGATGCCGCAGGAGATGGCGTGGACGTGTTCGAGATTCGTCTCGGCCTCGAGGAAGTCGGCGGCCTTGCGGCTGGGCGAGGTCACCGCCTCGCAGTAGGCGAAGGTCGACGCAGCATCCCTCCAGGCGGCGCGGATGGCCCACCGGCGTGCGAAATGCGGAAGTCTGGTGTGGTCGATCATGTTCTCCGGCATGAAGTGGTTAGTACCGATCACGCGGATGCCGCGCTTCGCGGCCTGCCGGGCGAGCCCGCGCCCCACGACGATGTGCGATTGAATGTGCACGACATCTGGCCTGAATTCATCGAGGATACGCGAGGCATTCGCCTGGCTTCGCCAGGGCATCACGAATCGCAGCCAGTCGTGCGGATACCAGCGCAAGGAGAAAAGCCGGTGCACGACGAATTCCGCACCATCGTGCTTTTCGAGGAATGTGCCGTGCTTACTGTTGAAGGCCGGAGCCTCGACATGCACCACGTGACCGCGTTCGGTCAGTCCAGCGGCGAGCCGCGAACCGAAGTTGGCGGCCCCGTTCACGTCGGGCGGGAAGGTATCCGCGCCGATCAAAATGCGAAGGCGTCGCTTCGCATCGTGTGGCGAGTCGTGCGGGGTGTCGGACAAAGTCTTAAGCATCCCTTGCAGTTGAAACCATCGGTCACAGCCTAGCGGCGGCTTCGGGTTGGCGCTTGGACAATTGCACCACGCCATAGACCGCAAGGGCGCCCGCCACGACGAAGGCGACGATGGCGTACCAGGGCGCCCCGGATGCCTCCTGCAGCACGATCACGCCGATCGAGACGGCGACAATAGGGTCGATTACGGTGAGGCCGGCGATCACGAGGTCGGGCGGTCCAGTCGAATATGCGGTCTGCACGAAATAGCCGCCGAGCACCGTTGCAGCGAGAAGGGCTACGACGCAGGCGATGGTGAGCCACTCGAAGCCTTGGGGGCCGTTTATGATGATGGTCTTCACCCGGTCGATGACGACCTTAGCGAGGGTCGCTACGAAACCGTAAAGCACGCCGGCCCCGACGATGTAGATGAGCGCGCCGAATTTCTTGCGCAGAAAAGCGAATGCCAGCGCGAACGCAATTGTGACAGCGCCGAGCAGGATGAGCACGGTCACCAGTTCACCCTGGGTGATCTCCTTCGACCCGGCGTAGATCGTGGCGAAGGTGACGAACAGCGCCACGCCACCGACACAGAAGATGATCGGTCGGATGGCATCCTGCTTGAGCTTCACCCCTGACACGCGGGAGTTGACAAGCGCAGTGATGATCAGGGCTATCGCGCCCAATGGTTGAACCACGATGAGAGGCGCGAAGATCAGGGCGGTCAGCTGGAAAACAACAGCGAGGCCGAGCATGAGCGTTCCGAAGACCCAGGACGGGCGACGCAAGAGAAGGAGCAGCTGGCGAAGCTTCAGGCCGCCGCTCGACGATTCCTCGGTGAGACGGTCGACCTTATTCACCCCGCGGTGCTGGAACTGCGCCCCCAGCGACAGGAAAACGGCACCGACCAGCGCGATCGGGATACCGATGTACGCCGAGGGAGTGAGGGAGATCTGGCCCGAAATGGCACTGAGGTCTGGCGTCACGGCACGACCCTACCCGCTGGCCCTCCGATATTCTTGGCGAATGGCCGTCCTCCCGATTCAAATCACTGGCAATCCCGTGCTGCATTCCCGCGCCTCCGAGGTGACGTCGTTCGGTGACGATCTGGCGACCCTCGTCACCGACATGTTCGAAACTATGAAGACCGCGCCAGGTGTCGGCCTCGCCGCTCCTCAGGTCGACATCCCGCTTCGCCTCTTCGTTTTCGACTGGACGGATGACGACGACACGATCTGGCGCGGTGCCGCGATCAACCCGACACTGTGGGTGAGCCCATTGCCGATCGGCCCCGCAGACGAGGACTCCGAGTCTGAAGGTTGCCTTTCGTTGCCCGGCGAACGCTTCGCACTTCGGCGATCAGAGTTCGCGATCCTCTCGGCCGTCGACCTCGACCGGAAGCCTTTCGAAATCCGGGCGGAAGGATGGCTCGCTCGCATCTTCCAGCACGAATGCGACCATCTCGACGGCGTGCTCTACGTGGATCGTCTCGATCATGCGGCCAGAAAGGCGGCCGCGAGGGCTGTGAAGAGGAGTGGCTGGAGCGAGCCCGGGCTGACTTGGATGCCGGGCATCGACGAACTCGAGGGGTAGTAGTCGCTCGCGGCCCGCGTTCCATTGCGCCTGTTCCTCCTTCACACCGGATCGGCCCACGAGTTGTCCACAGATTTGACAAAATGCTTCATATCTGTATTCGAATTTGGGACAATAACTGTATGACCAATGACGTAGCTTTGTTCGAGTGCTCCTCGGAGGGACCGCTCGATTCTGCAGTTGAGTCAGGCGTCGATTCCGAAGGCGAGTCCTCGGCGGTCGATTCCTTGGCGGTCGAGTCCTCGGCGGTCGATTCTTTGGCGGTCGAGTCCTCGGCGGTCGAGTCCTCGGCGGTCGAGTCCGAACTCGATTCGGCGCTCGCTTGTGCGCGCCGGGCGGTGGGTCGCCTGGTCGGGTGCGCTCGATTGGTGGGGACCCTTGCGGACCCCGATCTGCTGCGTGTCCAGCGCGAACTCTCCGATCTCACTCGCGAACTCGGGGCCGGCGCTGCTGTGGTAGCGGGGGAGATCGGCCATCGATCTCGGCGAGAACTCGGTTTTGCCGGTCTCGCCCAACGGGAAGGGTTCCGCACCCCGGAGGCGCTGGTCCGCCACGAGACCGGGTCGACCGCGCGCACCGCCTCCGCACTCGTACAGGCCGGCACGATGGCCCGCGACGCCGCCAATGCCGAAGGTGCCTCGAGCGCGCAGCCCTGGTTTCGGGAGGTCGGCGCGGCCATCGCCTCGGGAAGCCTTTCGGTGGATGCCGCTCAGGCAATCCGCATCGGGCTCGGCGCGCCATCCGAAGCTGTCGGAAGTGTGACCCCGGACGATCTCGCGCGCGCCGCCCACCTCCTGGTGATGGAGGCCGCGCTGATCGATGCGGATGAGTTGCTGCGGCGTGCGCGCAACCTGCGGGACGACCTGGATGCGGCCGGCATCGCGGATCGAGAGCGACTCGCGTTCGAAGAGCGATCGATCCGCCGCACCCGTCGGCCCAATGGCCTCTCGAGGTACATCATCGACCCGGACATCGAGTCCGCCGCCTTCTGGGACGAGGTCTACGACACGATCACCTCGCCTCGCCGCGGGGGCGTGCGCTTCGTCGATGCCGCAGACAAGGCCTGGGCCGACGCGATCTCTTCTGACCGGCGCACCACAGATCAGTACGTTCACGATTCCTTCACCCAACTACTACGGATTGCGGTCCGCGCGGAGACCGGCGAAAGCCGGCGCATCGTCGGTTCCCGACAGCCGTCGGTGCGGGTTCTGGTCACGAAAAAGGACCTCGAAGCCGGGACGGGTCATGGACGCATCGAAGGATGCGACATTCCTATCTCGCTCGAGACTGTCGAGCGTTTCGCCTGCGAATTCGGCACGGTGCAGCTCGACTTTGACGAATCGGGTCGCCCGCTCGACCTCGGCCGGGAGCAGCGGCTGTATTCCAAACGACAACGTATTGCGCTCGCCGCCGCCCAGGGTGGCTGCATGTTCGGGGACTGCGATCGGCCACCAAGTTGGTGTGAAGCGCATCACTCGAAACACTGGGAACGCGATCAGGGAGAGACCAACATCCTGGACGGGGTGTTGCTGTGCCGCTATCACCACCTGCTTGTCCACAACAACGGCTGGGAGATCGTGCGGGACGACTCGGGATTCTGGCTGATCCCTCCCCCGGGGGTTGATTCGGAGCAGCGCCCACGCCTCTTGCCTTCGAAGAGTGCCGCCCTGCAAGACTTGAGGAGGTTTACTGCATAGGAAACGGGCGGTCAGGGCGTGGCGTCGGGACACTTCTGATGGGTAGGGCGCATGGGTCAGGCGTCGAGGCTAGGTCAATGGGCGGGGCAGGGCGAAGGGGCGGGGCCGGGAGTCGGGGCGGGGCCGGGGCCGGGAGTCGGGGCGGGAATGGGCGGAACGCCGGCATGAGGCGTGGGGCGGGGTTATTCCGCGTCAGAAGATTGCTCGGATGAGGGCGGCCGTTGCCGCCGCCGCGATCACGACGACGATGAACGGAACGCGAAGAGCGAGCAGCAGGGCCGCCACGCCCAGCGCGGGGAGTCGCGCGTCAATGACGATTCGGGATCCCGCACCGAGGGTCTGCACCGCGATCAGCGCCGCCAGTAGTGCAACGGTCAGCAGGCTGGCGATGCGGGCGGGGGCGGGCTTCTCGAGGAAGGAGGTGGGCACCAGGTACCCGGCGACCTTCAGTGATAGGCACGCCAATGACGCGATGATCACGATGAGCCACAGTGTCATGTGAGCAAACCCGTCATGTCGGGATTCCCGGGGCCTCGGGCTGGGGGTCCGGACTGCCGAACCAGTTGAACGCACCCACGATGACCGCCACGATTCCGGCGACAAGCACCGGCAGGCCGGGTATCAGAGCTGGAGTGCTCAACGCGGCGATCGCAGCCGCGGCGGCTGCGACGGCGACCGTCTGCAATTGGCGCAGGCGCGGCCACAACAGGCCGAGGAAGGCGGCGGCAGCCGCGGCGTCCAATCCATAAATGCGCACATCTCCGGCTCTCCTGACGTATCTGTGGGTGTTTTCGGGGCGCCTTAACGGCCGCACGCCG